>JAOGAX010000009.1 GCA_028144365.1 Aquiluna sp. | reverse complement strand
AGGCAAGAACTTGACCTGTGGAGTGTGCAGACTCCCAGCTGAGCCTTCCCAGGCAGAGCTCGAGAAAGACCTCCGGGGCCATCTCGATGACGTTTGGCGGTGAGCCCCTGCGGTGATCAAGACCCTCCAGGCACTGGATAGCTCCATGCGGAGGAACCCTAAGCTCTACGGCTCCCCCTGGAAACTGATTTTCGATCAGCTGGAGCAAGTACCTCACACTCATCGGCACATCACCATCGGCAATTGCCGAGGCTCCCACCTCGTCGCCTATCTGCTTCTTGCCCATTAGCCAATTATCCACACCCTCCAGATGCCTTGGATTTCAAACAGCAAAGGATTCTGGCTCTTTAGCAATCCAATTTGGAGCCAGGCTGTTGCTAACAAGCCTCAAACTTAGGTATTTTTATGTGTATTCAAATACCTAAGAAAGGAGGTGAGAATGAAGAGAGAGCAGCTAGACAACATGGTTTCAGTAACCGATTTGGCCAACAAAGCATCACAGATAGTGGCAAAGGCGCAAGCGGGTAAGACTCAAATTGTCCTAAAGCACAACAAGCCCGCCGCTGTCCTAATGGACGTAGAGCTCTACCTTGCGATTGCAGAGCTATCCAACGTCTGGCACAAAGACCTGGACGAGGGCGAGTGGACAGACATCATCGACTACGCACAGACGGTTGTAACCGTCAGGAGAGCAGATGCCAACGACGATGGCACCCGCTACACCTTCGATGAGTTGCTTGCAGAAATGAACATTTCGAGGGAGGACCTCGATTGAAGCTAATACTGCGCCCTGAATATCGAAGGATGCTCCTGTCACTGGATCCATCGGAGGGGCAGATTGTAGCCAGGTCCATGCGGCGCATCGAGCAAGCTACGGTCGCCATTGGCAAGCCACTCCGCGGGGATCTTTCAATGTGTCGGTCAATTCGGACGGGGCACAACTCAAGACTGAGAATCGTCTATCGTCCCCTTGATGACAGTGCAGAGCTTCTTGCCGTTGGCAAAAGAGAAGGGCGCGTTGTCTACATAATCGCTCTCGAGGTGCTAAGGAGCTAGGGCAGTAAACTCGCGAGGGTGAGAATCCTCGTCATTGGCTCTGGCGCAAGAGAGCACGCCATCGTAAAGTCCCTCATTCGAACTGGAACCCGCGCGGAAGACATTGTCTGCGCGCCCGGCAACGAGGGCATTGCTAGTGAGGTGGAAACTAGACAGGTCGATCAGGTTGACCGCCTGGCCGTTGTCAAGCTGGCGCTTGAGGAGCGTGTTGACCTTGTGGTCATCGGCCCGGAAGCGCCTTTGGTTGAAGGCGTAGCGGACGCTCTAAGAGAGCAGGGGGTTGGGGTCTTCGGCCCCAATCAAGATGCTGCCCAGCTGGAGGGTTCAAAGAATTTTGCCAAAGAAGTCATGGCCGCCGCTGATGTTCCAACCGGCATGGCTCACCAGTGCACGACCATGGAAGAGGTTGAGAACGCACTCGACCAATTTGGTGCCCCTTTCGTCGTAAAGGCAGATGGCCTGGCAGCTGGCAAGGGCGTTATTGTCACCAGTGACAAATCAGCTGCCCTCGAGCACGCCGGCGTCTACATTTCAGGCGGCGTGCTAGTCGAAGAGTTCCTCGACGGCAGAGAGGTGAGCCTCTTCTTCTTGGCAGATGGCAAGACCGTCATGCCTTTATCTCCGGCCCAGGACTACAAACGAGCCTTCGAGGGCGATGAGGGGCCAAATACAGGCGGCATGGGCGCCTACTCTCCCATCCCCTGGCTTCCTGAGGGCTTCGTTGAAGAGGTAACAGAGCGGGTAGCGCAGCCAGTAATCAACGAGCTCGCCCGTCGAGGAACCGAGTTTGTGGGTCTTCTTTACTGCGGGCTCATTGTTACCGATCGCGGGCTAAGAGTCATCGAGTTCAATGCAAGGTTTGGAGACCCGGAGACCCAGGTCGTACTTCGCAGACTTACTAGCAACCTTGCGGAGCTTCTCATGCGTGCGGCCACCGGAAAACTAGATGTTGGACCAAGTGCTGAGTTTTCAAAGCGCAAGGCTGTCACGGTTGTTCTTGCCTCTGAGGGCTACCCAACGTCAACCGCCGACTACCGCGAGGTGGTGGGCATCGAGTCTGCCGAGAGCATTGAGGATGTAGAGGTCTGCAAGGCAGGAAGAGTTGGGCGAGTCCTCTCAGTGGTTGGCTGCGGAGATAGTTTCCAAGAGGCCAGGACCCTTGCCTATGAGGGGATGAGCCGCATCTCTCTTCAGGGTGGCCACTATCGCAACGACATCGCGGCAAGGGTCAGCTAAATGGAGCTGGAAGGATTCAAGCATGTTTACTCGGGCAAGGTGCGGGAGCTGTATGAGCCAGAGGACCCACAGTTCTCACACCTCGTGCTCATTGTCGCAAGCGACCGCATAAGTGCTTTTGACTACATCCACTCTCCAGATATCCCAGGCAAGGGAAAGAACCTAACCGAGGTCACCTCCTGGTGGTTTGAAAGGCTCGACTACCCAAACCACCTCTCCGATGAGCTTGAGATTCCGGACGCTGTTCGCGGCAGGGCAGTTGTTGCCAAGAAGCTGAAGATGTATCCGGTTGAGTGCGTGGTAAGGGGTTACCTGGCTGGCTCCGGTTACAAGGAGTACCTAGATACCGGCAAAGTCTGCGGGATCGAACTTCCACAGGGGCTAGAAAACGGCGACCGTCTGCCGCATCCGATTTTTACCCCCGCCTACAAAGCCCCCCAAGGAGAAAAGGACGAGAACATCAGCTTCGAAAGAGCCACTGAGCTCGTTGGTGCTGATATTGCCGAACGCCTCAGAGACGACAGCATAAAAATCTTTATCAGTGCTTCTCAGGCGGCTGAAAAAGCCGGGTTGATTCTCGCCGACACCAAGTTTGAGTTTGGTAATGACCCACGAACCAATGTTCTTACCCTTGGCGACGAGGTCCTCACACCAGACAGCTCTCGCTACTGGGACAAGTCCGAGTGGGAAAGCGGAAAGCGAGACCAGAGCTTTGACAAGCAAATCGTGCGCAATTGGCTCGAACAAAACTGGGACAAAATCTCAGAGCCACCAATGCTTCCAGAGGACATCGTCTCACTCACCGCAGAGCGCTACGGCCTCCTCGCGGAGAAACTAACCAGCAATAACAATTAGGGTTGTGCTGTGCTTAGAACACCGCTGTTTGACGAACATGAGGCCATGGGGGCTGCCTTCACCGACTTTGGCGGCTGGGAGATGCCGGTTAGGTATGGCTCAGATCTAGACGAGCACCACGCCGTTAGAAACTCCGCTGGACTCTTTGACATCAGTCACATGGGCGAAATCAGGGTCAAGGGCGAAGCCGCCGAACTTCTCGACTACGCCTTGGTCTCAAAGCTAAGCGGCATGAAGAACGGCAAGGCCAAGTACACGATGATCTGCAACGCAGACGGCAAGGTCATCGATGACCTAATCGTCTATCGCATTGAGGCTGACGAGTACCTCATCGTTGCCAACGCCGGCAATCGTCATGCGGTGCTGGTTCAGCTTCTAAATGCTGCCGAGCACTTTGAGGTTGAGGTAACGGACAAGTCTGAACAGTGGGTGCTCCTTGCGCTTCAGGGCCCCAAAGCCACCGCGGTGCTGAACGAGTTTGTGGACATCGACCTTGACCCACTTCCCTACTACTCAATAGCAAGCGGCAAGATTGGCGAGACGGCTGTCCTGCTAGCTCGCACCGGCTACACCGGCGAGGACGGCTTTGAAATCTTCATCCCCGACACCGAGGCGCTAAAGATCTTCCGGGCCATTGCCGTGAGAGACGAGGTGAGGGTATGCGGCCTTGCAGCCAGAGACACCCTCAGACTCGAGGCTGGCATGCCCCTCTATGGCCACGAGCTAACCCTTGACGTAAATCCGTTTGAGGCAAACCTTGGCAGGGTCGTGGCCCTGGACAAGGACGACTTCGTTGGCAAGGTGGCACTGACAGAGCTGCAAACCCAAAAGACTTGGAAGCTATACGGCCTCAAGGGCGAGGGCAAGCGAGCTGCCAGGGCCGAGTATGAGATCTACCTGCCAGGTGGTGAGAACCCCATTGGCCAGGTCACCTCAGGTGCGCTTTCGCCAACTCTTGGCTACCCGGTGGCAATGGCGTTCCTCGATGGTTCGCTGGAGCTTGCAATTGGTAGCAAACTAGAGGCAGATGTAAGGGGCACGAGGATCGACTACGAAGTGGTTGAGCTTCCGTTTTATAGGAGATAGAGATGGCAAATCCGGCAGAGCTGCACTACACCAAAGAGCACGAGTGGGTAAAGGTCGAGGGTGATGTCGCAACCATTGGCATCACCAAGTACGCAGCCGATGCACTGGGTGAGATTGTCTATGTCGACCTACCAAAGGTCGGTTCCTCCACCACCCACATGAAGATTTGTGGCGAGATTGAGTCGACAAAGAGCGTCGGCGAACTCTATGCGCCAATGGACGGCGAGGTAGTCGAAGCTAACGATTCGCTAAGCGGATCTCCCGAAACGATAAATGATGACCCATTTGGGGAAGGCTGGCTGGTTAAAATTCGTTTTACCCAACTACCGGATCTTCTTTCTAGCTCCGAGTACGACGCCTTCATTGGAGAGTAATTGCTAGCTGACCATCATCAGTTTCGTTTCCGCCACATCGGCCCCGATGCCACTGAGCAAAAGGCCATGCTCGATTACCTCGGGATTGCAAGCCTCAGCGAGCTAATGCAAAAGGCGCTGCCCGATGCCATCAAGTTCGAGGGCGACAGCAAGCTGCCGGATGCGATCAGTGAGGATGACGCACTAGCGCGACTGCGCGAAATAGGCTCCAAGAACCGCATCACACAGAGCTTTATTGGCCTCGGCTACTACGGCACCAGAACCCCGGGAGTCATCAAGCGCAACGTTTTGGAGAATCCAAGCTGGTACACCGCGTACACCCCATATCAGCCGGAGATCTCTCAGGGCCGGCTCGAGGCGATTATCAACTTCCAGACCATGGTCACCGACCTGACCGGAATGAAGACTGCCAACGCCTCAATGCTCGATGAGTCCACCGCCGTTGTAGAGGCGATGCTGGTCGCAAGACGCAGCGCCGACAGCAAGAGCGATGTTTTCTTTGTTGACAGCGACCTGTTCCCCCAGACCAAGCAGCTGCTTGAGCACAGGGCGGAGCCCATGGGTATCGTCATCAAGTATTTCGATGCCGCAAAGCCAGAAGAGCTCGACGAAGAGTGCTTTGGTGCGGTCATTCAGTACCCAGGAGGCTCGGGACGAATCATCGACTTTGACAACCTATTTGCCAAGGTCCACGAGTTTGGCGGTCTTGCTATAGCAGCGGCAGACCTCATGGCACTGACCCTGATCACCCCTCCGGGCGAAAAGGGCGCAGACGTAGTCTGCGGCACCACTCAGCGCTTTGGGGTTCCGATGGGCTTTGGAGGCCCGCACGCCGGCTACCTGGCGGTGCGTGACAAGCTCGAGCGAACTATGCCGGGCAGGCTGGTTGGCGTCTCGGTAGATGCTGAGGGGGCACCTGCCTACAGGCTCACCCTCCAGACCAGAGAGCAGCACATCAGGCGCGAGCGCGCCACCTCAAACATCTGCACCGCACAGGTATTGCTCGCGGTGATGGCAGGAATGTATGCCGTCTACCACGGACCAGAAGACCTAAAGGCAATCGCCAAAGAGATTCACGACAAGGCAACAGCCCTGGCAAGGGTTCTAAGCGAGGTTGGCTTCACCCTCCAGCACGAGAGTTTCTTTGACACCATCAGGCTCATAAACACTGATGCCGAGAAGTTCTTCGAGGCCGCAAGAGCTAAGGACCTAACAGTTTTGAAGGTGGACTCAGAGACTCTTGGAATCTCAGTAGACGAGAGCACCACCTGGCAGCACCTCGCAGAGCTAGCTAGCGCATTTGGCGCAAGAGCTCCAAAGCCAGAGGATGCCCAGGACAGGCTCAGAAACCACCGCGAGAGTGGGTACCTCGAGCACCCGGTATTCAATACCCACCACTCCGAGACCGCGATGCTGAGGTATCTAAAGAAGCTCGCAGACTTTGACTATGCGCTGGATCGGGGCATGATCCCGCTGGGTTCCTGCACCATGAAGCTCAACTCGGTAACCGAGATGGAGGCCGTCACCTGGCCAGAGTTTGCCTCACTTCACCCCTTTGCCCCAGCCGAAGACACCCAGGGCTACCTCGAACTAATCGCAGAGCTCACTGGCTGGCTAAGCGACATCACCGGCTACGAAGCAGTTTCGCTGCAGCCAAACGCGGGCAGCCAGGGAGAGCTTGCAGGCCTCATGGCCATTCGCGGCTACCACCGTTCAAGAGGCGACTTCCAGAGAAACATTTGCCTAATCCCGTCCTCTGCCCACGGCACCAATGCCGCGAGCGCCGTGCTGGCAGGCATGGAGGTAGTGGTTGTTGGTTGCGATAACGACGGAAACGTTGACGTTCTTGATTTGAAGCAAAAGATTGCGGAGTTCGAGGACACCCTTTCAGCTCTCATGATCACCTACCCATCCACCCACGGCGTTTACGAAGAGGCCGTAGTTGAGATCTGTGACCTAGTCCACGCAGCCGGTGGTCAGGTCTACATCGACGGAGCTAACACCAACGCGGTAGTTGGTTACGCAAAGTTTGGCGAGTTTGGTGGAGACGTAAGCCACCTCAACCTCCACAAAACCTTCTGCATCCCTCACGGTGGTGGCGGTCCAGGTGTAGGACCAGTGGTTGCAAGGCCTCACCTAGCCCAGTTCCTGCCTGGTCACTCCATGGCTCAGGCTGAACTTCCAAACTATGGTCCAGTATCAGCAGCACCGTTTGGTTCTCCTAGCATCCTGCCAATCTCCTGGGCCTACATCCAGATGATGGGCTCAGGTGGATTGCAGGATGCGACAGCGGTTGCTGTGCTGAGCGCTAACTATGTTGCCAAGAAGCTCTCAGACGCCTACCCACTTCTCTACACCGGCAAGAACGGCCTGATCGCCCACGAGGCAGTGATTGACATTCGCCCGCTGCAAAAAGTGGCCGGCATCTCCAATGACGATGTTGCAAAGAGGCTTGTTGACTACGGCTTCCACGCCCCAACCATGAGCTTCCCAGTAGCGGGAACCCTAATGATTGAGCCAACGGAGTCAGAGCCAATGGAGGAACTCGAAAGGTTTATAAGCGCCATGCTCGCAATCAGGGCCGAAGCTCAAAAGGTTCAGGACGGCATCTGGCCTCAGGAAGACAACCCTCTGGTCAACTCTCCTCACACTGCGAGCCACCTAACCGGCGAGTGGACCCACCCCTACAGCCGCGAAGAAGCTGTCTTCCCAACCGACAGCCAGCGCAGAAGCAAGTACTGGCCACCGGTTCGAAGAATTGATGGGGTATTTGGTGATAGGAACCTCACCTGCACCTGCCCACCGATTGAGAGTTTTGCTCGCTAGCTAAGTGGAACCATGTGCAGGCGAATCATCTCCGCAGCTTCCTCAAATGAGGTCTCGCCAAGGAGTGGCAATAAAGAAGATGGCTAAGGCCAACTAAACTAAAGCCATTCCGAGCATCGCTGCCGGCAACCAACGTCCATCCCGAAACTGGAAACCCAGCAAACCGAAGGGTAGAAGTGCCAAAAATCATCGTTGAGATCATGCCCAAGCAAGATCTACTAGACCCCCAGGGCAAGGCAGTTGCCAATGCTCTGGTAAGAGGCGGGAACAAGGACATCTCAGGTGTGCGCATTGGCAAGCGCATCGAGCTTCACTTCGACAGAGAAGTAACCGAACAAGACATTGAAGAGGCCAAGAAGCAGGCCAAAGAGTTTCTATCTAACGACGTCATCGAGGACGTGGTAGCGGTAACGGTAGAGAACTAATGCGCATAGGCGTCATTACCTACCCCGGCACCCTAGATGACCGCGATGCCCAAAGGGCCATCCGCCTAGCAGGCGGAACCCCGGTTCCGCTCTGGCACGCGGACGATGACCTCAAAAAAGTAGATGCTGTCGTCCTCCCTGGAGGCTTCTCCTATGGCGACTACCTCCGCTGCGGAGCAATTGCGGCAAAGGCCCCTGCCACCAAAGAGGTAATCAAGAAAGCCCAGCAGGGCCTGCCCGTGCTGGGCATCTGCAATGGCTTCCAGGTGCTAGTTGAGTCTCACCTGCTCCCAGGTGGACTAATTAGAAACGAACACCAGCACTTCATTTGCCGCGACCAAAAACTGCGGGTAGAAAACAACCAAACCGCCTGGACCAACCTCTTTGAAAAAGACGAAGAGATCATCATTCCGCTCAAAAACGGTGAGGGTGGCTACATAGCAACCGATGACACCATCAAGATGCTCGAAGAAGAGAACAGGGTTGTCTTCCGCTACCTAGAACTAAACCCCAACGGCTCCATGAACGACATAGCAGGGCTAACCAATGAGCGAGGCAATGTCGTTGGCCTCATGCCCCACCCCGAGCACGCAGTCGAGCCAGGCTTTGGCCCAGACACCGCGGTAGCAACAAGAAGCGGCATCGACGGCCTCAAGTTTTTCCAGAGCGCACTGAAGGCGCTGGTGAACAGCTGATGTTCAAAAACAAAAACCAGCCTTCAGGCGTCGACACTGTAGAAAACGCAAAATCAGAACCAGACAAAGATCAACCCTGGAAAGAGCTTGGGCTTAAACAGGACGAATACGAGAGCATCAAGGAGATCCTTAACCGCAGGCCAACCTCCTCAGAGCTAGCGATGTATTCGGTCATGTGGTCAGAGCACTGCAGCTATAAGTCATCGAAGATCTACCTTCGCCAGTTTGGCGAGAAGGTAACCCCGGACATGAAAAAACACCTCATGGTCGGCATGGGTGAGAACGCCGGTGTCGTAGACATTGGTGAAGGCCTTGCTGTCACCTTCAAGGTAGAGAGCCACAACCACCCCAGCTACATCGAGCCCTTCCAGGGAGCGGCAACCGGCGTTGGCGGCATCGTTAGAGACATCCTGTCAATGGGTGCAAGGCCGGTTGCGGTCATGGACCAACTCCGCTTTGGAGCACCTCAAGACCCCGACACAGCAAGAGTTGTTCACGGGGTAGTCGACGGCATTAGTTTCTATGGCAACTGCCTAGGGCTTCCAAACATTGGTGGCGAGACTGTCTTTGACAAGGTATACCAGGGCAACCCACTAGTAAATGCTCTCTCCATTGGAGCTCTAAAGCACGAAGACCTCCAGCTAGCCAAGGCAACTAATCCCGGCGACCTGGTAATTCTCTTTGGAGCCAGGACCGGAGCCGACGGCATTGGTGGCGTTAGCGTCCTAGCCTCAGAAACATTTGGTGACGAAGGCCCAACAAAGAGACCTGCGGTTCAGGTCGGAGACCCATTTGCCGAGAAGGTTCTCATTGAGTGCTGCCTAGAGCTCTTCCACGCAGGCGTAGTAGCTGGCATTCAAGACCTAGGTGGCGCAGGAATCTCCTGCGCAACCAGTGAGCTTGCCTCCAACGGAGGCAAGGGCATGAAGATTCAGCTCAAGAACGTACTTCTCAGGGACGAGAGCCTCACCCCGGAAGAGATCCTCATGAGCGAGAGCCAAGAGCGCATGTGTGCGGTGGTTCCAAAGAAGAAGCTCAAGGACTTCGAGAAGATCGTAAACAAGTGGGAGGTCGAGTACTCAGTTCTAGGTGAGGTAGTCGACGAGGACAGGCTCTACATTGACTGGGGCCACGAAGAAATCGTCAATGTCCCCCCAAGAACAGTTGCCCATGACGGGCCTGTCTATGACCGCCCTGTCGAATACCCCAAATACCAAGATGCTCTAAACGCAGACAGTTCAAGCAAGCTAAAGCGAGCAGAAAACGAAACAGAGGCTGCAGCCCAGCTAATGGAGCTGATCTCCTCACCAAACCATGCAGACAAGTCCTGGATCACAAACCAATACGACAAATACGTCATGGGCAACACAGCACTTGCCATGCCAGACGATGGCGGCATGATCCGCATCAGCGAAGAGACAGGCCTAGGTGTTGCCTTAGCAACAGATGCCAATGGCAAGTACTGCTACCTGGACCCTTACGTAGGCGCCAGGCAAGCACTTGCCGAGTCCTATCGCAACGTCGCTGTCACGGGAGCAGCCCCAAGAGCGGTAACAAACTGCCTCAACTTTGGTTCTCCGGAGAACCCAGAAGTGATGTGGCAATTCAAGCAGGCAACTGCCGGTTTGGCAGATGCCTGCCAGGAACTTGGCATTCCTGTAACTGGTGGCAACGTGAGCTTTTATAACCAGACCGGAGAAACTGCCATCTACCCAACCCCAGTAGTTGGTGTTCTAGGTGTGATTGACGATGTAGCAAGAAGAGTCCCCTCTGGTTGGCAGGACGATGGCAACAACATCTACCTCCTGGGAACCACCTATGACGAACTTGATGGTTCAGCCTGGGCCAAGGACCTCCACAACCACCTTGGAGGAAGACCTCCAAATGTTGATCTCCAGAAAGAGAAGGAGCTTGCAAGCCTCCTCTATGGAGCAACCCAGCAGGGCATCATTGAAGCCGCACACGATGTCTCTGAGGGTGGCCTAGGCATTGCCATCCTCGAGGCAAGCCTCAGGTTCAATGTTGGAGCAAGGATTTGGCTAACTGAGCTGATGGAAAGAGACGGAGTTGATCTAACGGCTGCGCTGTTCTCTGAGTCTCAGTCAAGAGTCATTGTTTCTGTTGGCAGAGAAGATGACGTTAAGTTCCAGGCACTTTGTGAAGCACGAGATGTTCCGGTTCTAAGAATTGGTGTCACAGACAAAGAAAACCAGGCGGTAGATATTCAGGGTGTAGCGAAGCTAGAGCTTGAAGCTATTAGGGGTGCTTGGGCTGGGGTTTTGCCGGGGCTTTACTAGATAGACAAAAGCTCCCTATTGTTGAAGCAGGGAGGGCTATGCGTTACTGGTGGGTAAATCAAAAACAGACGCATCGCCACGAGATCGGCAACGGCTTCCTTTGGTCACCAAAAAAGAATTCTGACGGCAGCAACAGCCCTTTCTACAACTTTATGACGGAGATTCAACCCGGGGATTTGGTCTTCTCTTATGTGAACAGTCAAGTCTTAGCTGTCGGAGTCGCAACTAGCAAAGCCTTTACCTCCGTGAAACCGCGAGAGTTTGGGAAGGCAGGAGAATCGTGGTCGGCAGAGGGATGGAAGGTAGACGTTGATTTTCAAGTTGTGGACCACCCCATAGCTCCTAAGAATCACTGGTCACTTATCAGCCCCCTACTTCCAGACCGCTACTCGCCTTTGCAGAGTAACGGCTCTGGCAATCAGGCCTATCTATTTAGCATTTCGGCTGATTTGGGTTCGCTGCTCTTAAGCCTTTTAGGTGTCCAGGAGCTAAATTGGGAAGTGGCCTCCTTGGAAGAGCTCAAGTTTGATGAATTCGAGCAGGAAATAATCGGAGATGCGACAATCGAGGAAACCATCAAGTCAACTTTGGTGTTAGCAAGACGAGGTCAAGGTAAGTTTCGCGAGAGGGTAAAGAACTTCGAACGGAATTGCAGAGTCACTGGCGTATCTGCGGAGAAGTTACTGATCGCAAGCCACATCAAGCCCTGGGCAAGTTCAACCAACGAGGAGCGCCTTAGTGGACAGAATGGGCTCTTCCTGTCTCCTCATATAGACAAACTTTTTGATTCTGGCTTCATGTCTTTCGAAGACAGTGGGGAGGTGCTGATTTCCCCACAGCTTGATCAGGAAGTTCTCTCCTTGTGGCACATCGATGCAACCAAACGGGTCAGGAAGTTCGGGACGGACCAGGCTTACTTCCTGGAACACCACAGAAATGATGTCTTTAGGGCGGCTTAGGCAAAGGCGTACAGACGCCCTTTAGCCTTGTGCGCTAGCCGGTAAGCCGCCAAATTATTGCTAGTTGCGTTCTGCCGAGACGAAACGCCACTTCACTGTTGTCCTGGAATACCAAGAGGGTGCGGAAGGCTCAGTCAGAGTTGATGGCGGTCAGGCCACACTTGGCCACATCCCCTTTGAGGATGAGGAGTATCTGGTCGAGTTTCTAGAGGAACTCAGTGGTGATGTGGCATGTGATGCAAAGCTAACAAACCTGGTGCATGGGGGTTATGACCTCTACCTTGACATCCTCAGACCACCTCAGATTTAGAAATAGCCTTAGTGAACATCCACAGGGTGGTGCTACTCTCATCGAGTGAAAAAATCAGGGTGGATTGGCATTACCGCCGCAGCACTTGTGCTGGTTCTGGGTGGCGGTGCCTTGGCAGTAGGTAACTACGTATACACCTCAGCAACGGCTGTTCCGTGTGCAATAAATGATGATGATCTAGCCAATAAGCCAGAAGAGTTTTATGTCCCAGGCAGCGGCAATGGCCCTTTCCCTGGTCCTGGTTGGGAGAAGTGGGTCGGACACGACATCTCTCAGTGGTGGATGGTTGGTGTCCCCTACGAGTCCGTGATGATTCCTGTCGCCGAAGGTGTTGAGCTCTCCGCCTGGTGGATAACGCCGATCGAAGATAACGGCAAGACCGTAATTGTCACCCACGGCATTGGCACATCAAGACGTGACTACAACACTTTGCTGCCTGCAGGAATGCTCGTGAACAACGGCTTCAATGTCCTGTTGGTTGATTCCCGCGACACTGGAGAGTCAACCTGCGACGATGGTCGCCACTCGGCCGGGCAAGAGGAGTCTTCCGACTTCGCAGCGGTTGCAGAGTGGTTAGTTAGTCAGCAGGATGTGGTCCCGGCTTCACTTGGCATGTTGGGTATTTCGGGTGGTGCAGTAGCCACGAGCCTACTTCCAGCAAAAACTGACCTGATCTCGGCCTTTGCGATGGAGGGAACGATTTTTGACTTCAATGCGGCAGCAACCCAAGAAGTGGAATACCAGGGCTTTCCGGGCTTTCTGTGGCAACTAGTTTTGGTAGCGGCGCAATTGTTTCACGGTGTAAACCTCACCGAGACCTCCGCGATGGAGGGTATCGAAGCTGCCGGCTACAGGCCCATGCTTATTCTCCACGGAGACAGTGACCAAAGGTTGGTTTATCAATCCTCGGTTGACTTCTATGAGTACGGACAGTCAGTGGGTGCGGACATAGCTCTCGAAACCTTTGTTGGAGCTGATCACACAGAAGGCATGCTCACAGAGCCAGAGCGCTACGCGAATCTACTGACTGAATTCTTTGAATCGGCCCTCGACTAGTTAGTCTGACTGCTATTTCTTGGGCCCAAAGATATTGCCTAGTGCGCTGGCTGCGGCTGAGAACTCGCTCGGAATGAACCAAACCTTGTTGGCATCTCCCTGGCTCATCTCCTTGAGCTGCTCGATGTATTTATAGGCGAGTGCCTGGTCGGTGACCGATGCCTCGGCAAGTGCGTCGAAGACCTTCTGAATAGCTTTGGCCTCACCATCGGCAACCAGTGCCTCTGCCTTGGCATCGGCCTCAGCCTTGAGGATGATGGCCTTGGCCTGACCCTCGGCTCTTAGAATCTCGGCCTGCTTGTTTCCCTCTGCGGTAAGGATGTCGGACTGCTTCTCACCCTCGGCAATCAGGATTGCAGCACGCTTATCACGCTCTGCCTTCATCTGCTTTTCCATGGACTCACGGACTGACTCCGGTGGCACGATGTCACGAATCTCAACTCGGTTGACCCTGACACCCCACTTGCCGGTGGCTTCATCCAACACAGCGCGAAGTGCTCCATTGATCTCTTCTCTTGAGGTCAGGGCATCTTCTAGGTCCAAGCTTCCAACCTTGTTACGCAAGGTGGTGACGGTTAGCTGCTCAATACCCAGGACGAAGTTTGCAATCTCGTAGGTGGCGGACTTGGGGTCGGTGACCTGGTAATAAATGACAGTGTCGATCTCGATTACCAGGTTGTCCTCGGTGATGACCGACTGAGGTTGGAAGTCAACCACCTGCTCTCTGAGGTCAACGGTCCTTCTGACCACATCAATGAAGGGAAATACCAGGTTCACACCGGCCTCTAGGGTCTTGTGGTAGCGACCAAGTCGCTCAACCACGCCCGCTGTGGCCTGGGGGATGATGCGGATGGAACGGATCAGTAGGACCGCTACCAGAATCAGGAATATGGCTGTGCCAACTCCTCCAAAGTCAAAACCTCTTAGAAAGTCCATCCGCCTACCTCACAATTAGTGTTGCGCCATCGATCTCTTCGATGGTTACTTTGGCGCCCTTCATGCGGACACCCTCTCTAACTCTTGCGCTCCAGTCTTCACCCCAGACCTTAACAAGTCCTGAGTCTTCGGTGACATCCTGGGTCACGGTTGCCTGCTTGCCGACAAGGGAAGCGACATTTGTCATGCGCTCTGGGTGCTTTCCCTGCCACTTGGCAATAAGAGGCCTGACATAAACCAGGGCGACTATGGCAGCCGCCAAGAAGCCAGCTCCTTGCAACCACATCGGTGCTCCAAACAGAGAGAGCACAAGGGGCACAAGAGTCGCGACCGCGAGCGCCGCAAAATAGAGGCCATAGGTCAAAAGTTCAATAACGATCAGTGCCGCTAAAACGCCCAGCCAAACAAATGTCATTTCGCCCCCTTAGAGCTTCTTCTAGCCTAAATGGGTGGGGCGACATTACAAACATGGAGAAATCGCCCTCAGCCCGGCTGCGGCTGCCGCCTCGGCCAACTATCCCGCAATTAGCGGGCCCCGCCAGATTGGCTGTGAATAACTAGTCGTTCAGCCACCCTAGAAAATGAGTAGCCTTAAAGTGAATTCAGTCTCATAATCCCTGGATTTGGAATGAGGAGCGATGTTAGTCGCAGGAAAGACCATAGTTGTCACCGGCGCCGGATCCGGAATGGGAAGAGAGCTTTGCCTTGAGCTCGCAAGAAGAAAGGCAACTGTTGCGGGGGTAGACCTCCGTGAGGAGACCCTGGAAGAGACCGAGAAACTCGTTGAGGCTCTTGGGGGCAAGTTTGTCAGCTACCCAATGGACATCACCGACAGTAAGGCCGTTGCGGCCCTTCCCAGCAAGGTGGAGAAAGACCTGGGTCCTGCAGATGCGCTCATTAACAACGCGGGCATCATTCAAAAGTTTGTAAAGGTCAACGATCTCGACATGGAAAACGCGATGCGGGTAATGAGTGTGAACTTTGACGGGCCACTGATGCTGATAAAAGCGTTCCTGCCTGGACTAATCGAGCGGCCCGAGGCCCACCTGCTCAACGTCTCCTCGATGGGTGCTTATGCTCCAGTGCCTGGACAAAGTGTTTATGGCGCCTCCAAGGCCGCAATCAAGCTGCTCACCGAGGGTCTTAGAAGCGAGCTAATGGGCACTTCCGTTGGTGTGACTGTTGTGTTCCCCGGCGCAATCGCCACCAACATTGCCGAGAATTCTGGGCTGGATATCCCAGCAGGTGCTGCTGAGAGCTCTCAGACCAAGACAACCGCAGCAGATGTTGCCGCCAGAGAAATGGTGGATGCAATCGAGAAAAATAAACCTCGAATCACAATTGGTTCAGATGCGAAATTTATGGACCGTTTTTCACGTTTGAATCCTGTGGCCGCGGCAAATTTGATCTATAAACAAATGGCCAACCTCCTTGGGTAATAGACAAGCCCCGGACCATAAAGGTCCGGGGCTTTTCTATTGCCGATTGCTAGGCGTTAGGCAAAGGCCTCTCGCCATCTAAAGAAGGTCCCATGTGACCGCGATGCTTACCACCGCGGAAACCTGGGTGACCACGCTCCCCGCGCTCTTCAGCAACATCGGCGCTGAAGCTGACGGTGAGCGGGCCTGATGAAGTAGCGCTTGCATTGCCCTCTTCATCGACGGTGATAGTCACTAGCACGGGGGAGGTGCCGTCAGATGGGTAGAGGGCCAGCTTGGTTACGCCAGCTTCAGTTGGTGCACGAAAACCAAGAAGTCCAGAAAGAGTCCCGTCTTCAATTTCGGTGCGCGTTGGGGAGCCGGCTTCGATGGTGACTGGGCGAATGCCGATTCGCCTACCATCCTCTGCTGGCTCCGTGTCAGGAACTGAGGTTACATCGCTGTCAAGGAGGTAAACAGTGAAGTAAGCGCCCTTGTGGGCATCCCTTGCCTCAGTTACATCTTCTGGAACGCCAACAATTTCAGCATCCAGGGTTGCTCGGTTGTGCTCTTCCATCGAGTGAGCCTGGCGGCTCTCGCTGGAGAACTCTCGCTCGCCTCGATCATGCGCGAGCGCCGGCAAAGCCAGCCCGAGTGAGCCGGTGGCAACGACAGCGAGAGCTGCGATGCCGACCTTGGCTGTTTTGTTCATCCGTATCCTTTCGTGGATACGAATCAAGTTAGAGAAATGCGAAGGCGAAGGTTGCCAAAATCAGCATCCTGCTATGAAGCTTGCAGGAAGCTCTCAGGCTAAAAAAGTCTCCAGGGACTGAGCTTCAAGCCGAACCTCACTGCCACCAACCGCACTGCCACCATCGCTATAGCGGCAACAAGAACATCAACGTATTCAGGGGTTTGCAGGTAGGAGAGAAGGACTACAAGCCAGCCTCCCGCGAAGGCGATCACCGCGTAGGGCTGGTGATCATGAAAGGCCCTTGGCACCTCGTTGACCAAGACATCTCGAAGGATTCCGCCGACAACGGCTGTGATGACGCCCATAAGGACTGCAATCATGGGACTCTGCCCAGTCACAAGTGCGATGTGAGTTCCACCCGCTGCAAATATGCCCAGGCCAAAGGCATCCGGCACCATCATCGCCTTCTCAGTGAACTCGATGTGGCGGGCGCGGAAGAAAAACGGCAGTGAGAGACCCGCAACTATCAGCGCCCAGACCCATGCCTCCTGCTCAACCCAAAAGAAAGGCCTGCGGTCTAAAAGCACGTCCCTTAGGGTTCCGCCACCAAAGGCCGCGATGGCACCAATCATGACGACGCCAACAAGATCGAACTGCTTTCGAGCAGCCTCAATGATGCCCGAGAGAGCAAAAGCAATCACTCCAAGTGCCTCGAAGAAAAGCAGGAAGCTATCTAGGCTCATGACTTTCTCCTTATAAGTGCGCGAGGCGGGACTTGAACCCGCACGTCCTTGCGGACACTGGCACCTGAAGCCAGCGCGTCTGCCATTTCGCCACTCGCGCGATTAGTGGTTTGAGCTTCTCGAGATTAGCAGAGAACCCCCACCCGAGTAAGGGGCGGGATTAGACTTACCTAACCCACAGCGACATCTCGAAAGTAGGCGAAATGGGCCTGTTGGATAAGGCAGAGCAGCGCATTGAAGGTGCGGTGAGCTCGCTTTTCTCCAAGCTCTCCAGGGCTGAGCTGCAGCCGGTGGAAATCACCCAGGCGATTCGCTCCGCGATGGATCTTGCCGCTAAAGCCGACACCGTGGGTTCGACCGTTGTACCCCACCGCTACCTGCTCCTGGTGCACAGCGCCGATGCCCAGAAAATTACCCCCGCGATGCTCTCTGCCATCCGCGCCGAGGTCTCAAAATATGCATCTTCGCGCCAGTACCGACTGGTTGACTCGATTGATCTAAATCTGTCCGCCGACGACAAGATTGGTAAGGGCAGAATCCGGGTAGGCTCACAGCCGGTTGACACCTCGGTGGCTTGGAAACCTGTTCTCACGGTCGGTGAGAAGAATTACGAACTAAAGCTTGGAAACTCGACTGTTGGTAGGGACGAAAAGGCTGACATCTGCATCGATGACCGCGGCCTGAGTCGAATCCACTTTGAGATCGCCTGGAATGGTGAGGTGGCGGCAATCAGAGACCTGCAGTCAACCAATGGGACCTTCCTAGACGGCGCCAGGGTCAACGAGCTGGTCCTGATCTCGGGTAGCACCATTGCCGCGGGACGAACCGAGTTTCACTTTCAACTCTTAGCGCTGGCGGGTGAAGCTAGTGAGTGAGCTAGCACTCTTTTTGGTGCGCATTGGCTTTGTTGCCGTGCTCTGGATCTTTGTGCTCAGTCTGCTCTCGGTAATCAGGGCCGACCTCTACGGCCGCAGGGTAATGAGCCGACTTGCCAAGCAGAGCGGGCCACAACTCAGCCAGGCTCCGGTGGCGGAGCTGGACATCGATGACGGGGACGCATTCGAACCGACCAAGATTCAGATGCTCACCGGGCGCAGCGCTGGCAACAGCCTGGAGCTGGGAGAGAAAAAAGAGGTCACCATCGGCCGCTCTCCAGGTTCTGACCTGGTTATCTCAGATGAGTTCGCATCCAATACCCACGCCAAGCTTGTCTTAGTTGGTGACGAGTGGGTGCTGCAGGATCTCAGCTCAACTAATGGCACTTTTATCGATGGCAAGCGCGTCACGACGCCTGTGACCATGACGGCCGGGGCAACCATAAGAATCGGAACCACAACCTTCGATTTGAGGTCTTAGTCCCTTGGCCATCAAAACCGTCAGCTATGCGGCCTCCGATATTGGAAAGCACCGCAGCTCCAATCAGGATTCCGGTTATGCCGGATATCAACTGTTCTTCGTCGCCGATGGCATGGGTGGCCACGCCGGTGGTGATATCGCCAGTGCTATCACCAGCCAGCGGGTTGCGCTAACGGACAACAAGTACGACAGTGCCGAGGAGGCCATCGAGACTCTGAAGCAGGGCATTCTCGAGGCAAACGGCATGCTCTCCGAAACCGTAAAGGAGCACCCCGAGCTTGAGGGCATGGGAACCACCTTCTCCGGGATGCTGATACACGGCGATCAAATCATCACCGCACATATCGGAGACTCCCGTATTTATCGGGTTCGCGATGGTGAGGTTAGCCAGATAACCACGGACCACACCTTCGTGCAGAGGCTTGTGGAGCTGGGTCGCATCACTCCAGAGGAAGCCCTCGTCCACCCCAGACGCAGCGTCCTGATGAGGGTCCTGGGCGATGTTCAGGGAGACCCTGAACTGGACATTGCGCTGTTTGATGCCCAGGTCGGTGACCGCTGGATGCTCTGCAGCGATGGCCTCTCAGGAGTCGTCCCCGAAGAGGTGATGGAGCGAATCCTTGCCAGCAAGGTGCCGACCGAGGAAGCAGCGGAGTTGTTGGTTGGGGAGGCGCTCGAGTTTGGAGCGCCCGATAACGTAACCGTGGTCGTTGCCGACATAATGCGCTCGGGTACCCAGGTGGACTTTGAGCCCGGTGCTCAGTTCGTAGGTAGTGCCTCCAACGAGGTAGTTATAGAAGAGCGCCGCGGCGGCAAGATTCTTCAGCTGCTAAACCCGAGAAGCCTCCTCGAACTGCTGCAGACCCCAGAGGACCCTGCGGAGTATCGCCCAGAATCAGAGGAGGTCCTCGAGAAGATTCTCTTGGAGACAAGAAGGAAGATTCGCTGGCGCGGTGCAAGGACGATTCTGGGCTGGCTCCTGCTGGTCGCAGCCGTGATTGGCATCGGTTGGCTCGCCTACAGCTACACCCAGACCAGGTATTACGTCGCTGAGTTTGAGGGACAGGTAACTATCTATCAGGGCATCCGCGAGCAGCTTGGGCCACTGAAGTTCTCGCAGCCCTATCAAGTTAGCGAGATTGACATCGAAGACCTCTCTCCCTTCCAGCAGGAGCTGATTGACAGGTCAATCTCGGCAGAGTCCCTCGAGGACGCGCTCAGAATTTTGAGTCAGCTGGAGGAGAGCATGGATGAGTAACCTCAGCCTCACCAGTGCAATACCCAACCTGATTCGAGCGGTGCCGCGCTCTCGAAACTTTGAGGCAATGCTGATTTTCTGGGTATCCGGAATTCATGCCTTTGCCCTCGCCCAGATTCAGCTCTCAATCCTGCAGATCATGACTTGGGAGATGCTTCTCTACTGGGCCCCTCCCACCCTCAGCGCAATGATCGTCCACTGGGTGCTGAGAAAGTGTGCGGTAAAGGCCGATGGGCTGATGTTGCCGCTCGCCTTTTTGCTAAATGGTCTTGGAATCGCAATGATCTATCGCCTGGACTTGGCAGAGCTTGCCGCTGGCGGAAGCGATCTGTTTGCCCAGCGCCAGGTCTGGCTTAGCTGCTTTGCAATGCTGATTGCCGCTGCGGTTATTCGGGTGGTCCCAAACCACCTGGCACTTCGCAGGTTCCCCTTTATCTCTGGCCTTGCCGCAGTGGTGCTGCTGCTACTTCCAGCAGCACCGGTCATTGGTAGAACGGTTAATGGCGCAACCTTGTGGGTTGGCACTGACGAGCTGAGCTTCCAGCCTGGCGAAATTGCCAAGATCCTGCTCGCGATATTCTTTGCCGGTTACCTGGTCTCCCGTCAGGGGTCTTTGGCTGAAATTGGCTCTCGAGTGCTTGGGGTTAAGGTGCCAAGGGCCAAGGACTTAGGTCCGATTCTGCTCTTTTGGTTTGCCTCCCTGGGTGTGCTGATTGTGCAGCGGGACTTGGGAACGTCGATTTTGTACTTTGGCCTGTTTTTGGTGATGGTCTACACGGCAACCGGCCGAGGGTTTTATATAGGCGCGGGACTGGTGATGATGGTCACCGGTGCTCTGGTCGCCTCTAGGTTCTTTGACTATGTGGAGCGGCGCTTCGAGGTCTGGCTAGATCCTTTCTCCAGTGCCAACTACACCGCGATTGGCGGCAGCTATCAGCTGGTTCAGGGTCTGTTCGGCATGGCCAACGGCGATGTCATCGGCACCGGTTTAGGTGGTGGGTTTCCGCAGCTAATCCCACTTGCAGAGAGCGACTTCATCTTCGCAGCTCTGGGTGAGGAGCTTGGGCTCGCTGGCGTGTTCGTAGTCCTCGCGGTCTACCTCCTACTTGTCTACAGAGGCCTCAGGATTGCCAACAGCCACCCCGATGACTTCTCGAAGCTGCTCGCTCTCGGCCTGGCCTTTGTTATTGGACTACAGGTGTTTGTTGTTGCCGGGGGCGTCATGGGGCTTTTGCCTCTCACTGGACTCACCACGCCATTCCTAGCTGCCGGTGGATCCTCCCTGCTTGCCAACTGGTCGATAATCGCGCTGCTTTTGATTATCAGTGACTCCTCGCTGAGGAGTAATAAGTGAATCGGCAGGTGAGAAGAGTTGGGCTAATCCTGACCATCATGTTCATCGCTCTCTTCGCCATGGCCAGCTCGATCCAGGTGGTCAGGACTGGAGAGCTCTACCTCGACAGCCGCAATGTCAGGGCCTCCTATGAGACCTATAAGACTCAACGCGGAGCAATTTTGGTTGGGGGCGAGGCCATAGTCACCTCGACTGCTGTGAACGATGACTACCGCTTTCTCAGAGAGTACGAGAGCGTCATTTACAGCCCCATCACCGGCTACTACTCCGTCTTCTCCGGTACCACCGGCATAGAGCGAGCTATGAACAACTATCTCTCCGGCCAGTCCGGAGCCCAGTTCTTCGAGCAGATCAATGCGCTTCTCGATGGCACTCCGGTAACAGGTGCCGCAGTTGAGCTCACCATCGATCCGGACGCCCAGCGAGCCGCCTGGGATGCGCTTGGTAATCGCAAGGGAGCTGTAGTCGCGATTGAGCCTGCCACCGGGAGAATCCTGGCGCTGGTCTCGAAGCCAACCTTTGATGCAAATCTCCTTGCCTCGCACGTCTATGGAGATGTTCTCGACGCCTCACGAAACTATTCGGAAAACGAAGACAACCCACTTGTAAACAGGGCTATCGGAGGTGACCTCTACCCTCCCGGCTCGGTGTTCAAACTGGTGGTTGCTGCAGCAGCTTTGGAGTCAGGCAACTACACAACCCAATCCAGCTTCGAGAATCTAAGCGAGTATGTGCTGCCCGGAACTACAACCCCAGTATTCAATTCCGGAAGATCGACTTGTGGATCGGGAGAGAGAGTCACTCTCGAAACTGCGCTGATCAGGTCCTGCAATATCCCCTTCGCAATGCTTGCGGTTGAGCTGGGACAGGACAGAATCCGGGCTCAGGCAGAGCTGATGGGCTTCGGCGACGAACTTGAGATTCCCATGGCAGTTACTCCGAGCACCTATCCCGAGGGTATGGACCTGGCACAGACTGGGCTGAGCGGCTTTGGGCAGTTTGATGTTCGGGTTACTCCGCTGCAGATGGCTTTGGTGACCGCGGCCATCGCCAATCAGGGCGTAATCATGAACCCCCAACTCATCAAGTCCGTAGTAGCCAGCAACCTAAACATCCTCTCCCAGCCGCAACCAACCGTATTCTCCTCACCCATCTCGAGGGAAACCGCAGGCTTTCTAACCCGCATGATGGTGGATTCGGTGGAGATTGGCGTTGCGGGCAGGGCAGGGATCTCTCAGGTTGCCGTTGCCGGAAAGACCGGAACCGCAGAGAACGGTCCCGCCGAGCCCTACACCCTCTGGTTCACCGGCTTCGCGCCCGCTGAGAAGCCTCAGGTTGTGGTGACGGTGGTCATCGAAGATGGTGGCGGCATCGGCCAAAACGGCACGGGCAACCAGCTGGCTGCTCCGATTGCCAAGGCTGTGATGGAAGCGGTGCTCGAGTGAAGCCGGCGGTAGGGCAGCTCTATGGCGATCGCTATCGCCTGCAGCTTCGCATCGCCATCGGTGGCATGGGAGAGGTTTGGCAGGCCGAGGATGAGCTAATCCTGCGCCAGGTTGCCATCAAGATTCTTAAGGAGGAGTACCTCTCTGACCCGCTATTCATTGAGAGGTTTAGAACTGAGGCCAAGTCTGCGGCCCTGGTTGAGCACGAGGGCATTGCCAATGTCTATGACTATGGCGAGGACACAAATGCCGCCTACCTAGTCATGGAGCTGGTTCCAGGAGAGTCGCTTTCTCGGGTGATTGAGAGAGAGAAGAAGCTTCCCGACACCAGAGTTCTGGACATCATGGCGCAGACGGCAAGGGCCCTGGGTGCTGCGCATGCCAGGGGACTTGTCCATAGAGACATCAAGCCTGGCAACCTTTTGATTACACCCGATGGCAAGGTCAAGATCACCGACTTTGGCATAGCTAGGGTTGGCGATCAGGTGCCGCTGACCAAGACTGGTCAGGTTATGGGCACTGTTCAGTACCTGGCACCGGAACAGGCGACAGGTAAACCGTCGACACCAGCCACCGATCTTTACTCGCTAGGCGTTGTGGCCTATGAGGCGCTAAGCGGCAAGCGGCCATTCACCGGTGAGAACCAAATGGCAATCGCCATGGCCCACATCAACGAGATGCCTCCCGCGCTGCCAGAGTCAATAGACCCCAGGGTTCAGAACCTTGTGCTCAGCTGCCTGGCCAAGAAGCCCAACCAGAGACCCGAGTCAGCCACCTCGCTTGCAATTAGAGCAGAGGCCTTGCTTCGTGAGAAAAAGGGTAAGCCGACTATCAGAAGCATCAAGGAGGTGGAGGACGATCCCGTAACCGAGCTGATCACCACCGACACCGCCCCACTCCCTAGGGCACCAATTGTTTGGCCCTGGATTGCAACCTTGGGACTGCTTGGCCTGACTGCTGTTGTGGTGATTGTTGCGATTCTCTCGGACCCAAATGCCGACGACGTTGTTCAGACTCCTTCGCCCACCCAAACTCAGACGCAAGAGCCGAGCCCAGAACCCACAGCAGAGCCTGAGCCTTCAGATGAGCCGCAAAATATCCTGATACTGCGCTCGGACATCATCGACCAGAACCTCAGTGATGTGACCGCCACGCTCACCGAGCAAGGGTTTGTGGTGAATGCCATACC
>JAOGAX010000008.1 GCA_028144365.1 Aquiluna sp. | reverse complement strand
CGGTTGCAGCAGACAGCGCCATGATTTGGCCTGGCTGGTTTGAATACAACTACATTGCCCAGGGCCTGAGCACAGAAGGTAGCAGTGGGGAAATCTTCGAGGTTCGTAAAAAAGGCAACCCCACCCAGATCCTAAGAAACGTGGCGGCAGTCTTTGGCATCGAGGGCGAGCCGAAGCAGGATGACTGGTCAACAGCCGAATATCCCAGCTATTCCATCTCGGGAGAGGACTTCTCAATTTCCATCTACTGGTCAGGTCCAGGTGGATGGTACTTCAGCCGCTGGAACCAGGACTACTTCCGCAGTTGCGCCGAGCCTGTAATGGAGGAGCCCCTGGAGGGTGAAGGTGGGACAGACTCCACAGTGGACGACTCTTACTTTTGTGAAGAAATCAAGCCAGAGCCTGGTCTGATTCCGTCCGAACAGGAAATGCTGTCCCAAGCCGAGAGCCACTTCAACACCCTCGGCATCGACTTTGACCGTGCCCTTGCGAGGGTTTGGAGGGACGACTGGGGTGGTTCAGTATCCATGCCGATGATTCTTGATGGCAATGCAATCCCTCTTGAGAGCTACATCGGCTGGGGCTCCGACGGTGAAGTTTCCTATGCCTCCGGCTACAGCGTTGAAATCGTCTCCAGGGGTAACTTCGACACCATTTCTGCCACAGACGCTGTAGAGAGAATTAGCGACTGGCGCTGGTATGGCTCTGTGGCCTCAAGCTACTACGAGCAGTACTACGCAACCACTGCCGTGGCAGAGAGCGCGATCGAGCGCGATGCAGCGGCTAGCGGTGGTGAAGATTCAGCCAGCAGCGACGAGCCGATGCCAGTTGAGCCAGAACAGCCGACTGAGCCCGAGATTGTTGATGTATTCGTAAATCGTTCCGAGACAGCCCTGGCTGCCGCGTATGACGGTAGCGGCAACATGTGGCTTGTTCCCGCTTACATTCTCCACAACGACCAGGGGTGGTTCGATGTGATCATTGCTGTTGAAGAAGGGGTGATTCAGCTCCCCGAGCCTTACGACATCATGCCCCTGAACGACACCGAGGAAATGATCATGCCCGAAGAGGGGAACTAGAAGCCGGCTGGAACCAGTAGTTCCACTTTTCCTTTACTCATTCTTGCCCCCAGGCCAGCGGAGGCAGCAACCGACTCAACGTCTGAAATGCTTTTGAGGCCCCTAAGCAATGCAGCGCGAACAAATGCCCCCTTGGCCTTTTTGTTGAAGTGGTTCAGCGCTTTGCCGCTTTTTTCGTCCAGCACCTCAACAAACCAGGAGTCGCGATCTTCTGGCACGGGGTTCAGCTCAACATATGCCTTGGAGCGCATGTCCAAAACCTCGCCAATCATTCGTGGCCAGACTGCCTCATGGGCGGTTGGCCAAAGCTGCTTTAGGTTGACCCCTGGAAGCTTGGACCCGGCACTGAAGCGATAGTAGGGAATCTGCTCGGTCGCAGGCAGCAGGCCAAAAAGCGCAGACTGGATGAAAACCTGCTCAGCGGCTCTCTTCCTCGCCTCCGCGCTCAGTGACTCGAAGTCGAGGGCATCAAACAATACGCCTGTGTAGCGGGAAATGGCTGGCATGGTTGCTGCCGTCAAAAGTTCCAGGTTCGCATCAATATCTGCGAGATTTCGAGCACCAAGCTTTAGGGCCTTGGCTGCTGCTTGTTTGTTTCCGCACAGCTTGACGAGCTTCCCTATTACGAGGTCTCTGGTGTCATCGAGTGCTGACCAAATGATTGCGGAGCGATCTATAGAAACGCCAACGCCGCCGGGACGCTTGGTCTCCGACGGCGGAAGCAGGATAAGCATTTACTAGCTGACCAGTTGGGCATCCCGAACTACGACGGTAACCACGTCGGACTCCATGGACAAAAAGCCGCCCTCTTCGGTCTTTGCTACGACCTTGCCCGATGCGGAGGAGATGCGAATCTCTCCGGCAACCAGGACCGCAAGCATGGGCTCGTGACCAGCCAGCAGGCCAATCTCACCAACAGCTGTCTTGGCGACAAGCATGTCAGCCTTGCCCGACCAGATTTCTTTCTCGGCCGAGACGACGTTTACGGTGATTTGGTTTGCCACTAACCGAGGTCCTTCTTGATGCGCTCGTAGGCCTTCATTACGTCATCGATGCCACCGCAGTTGAAGAAGGCCTGCTCTGGAACGTGGTCCAGCTCGCCATCTGCGATCATGCGGAAGCCTTCGACGGTGTCCTTGAGGGAAACGGTCGAACCTTCGATGCCGGTGAATTTGGTTGCCATGTAGGTGTTCTGGGAGAGGAACTGCTGGATCCTACGTGCCCTAGACACGGTGATCTTGTCCTCCTCGGAGAGCTCCTCAACACCCAAGATGGCGATGATTTCCTGAAGTTCCTTGTTCTTCTGAAGGATTGCCTTGACCCTAATCGCGGTGTCGTAGTGATCCTGGCCGATGTAGGCAGGGTTCAAGATACGCGAGGTCGAAGCAAGTGGGTCCACAGCGGGGTACAGACCCTTGGCAGCAATCTCACGGCTTAGCTCGGTGGTTGCGTCGAGGTGGGCGAATGTGGTTGCCGGTGCGGGGTCTGTGTAGTCATCGGCAGGCACGTAGATAGCCTGCAGCGAAGTAATCGAGTGGCCTCTCGTTGAGGTAATGCGCTCCTGGAGCACACCCATCTCATCCGCGAGGTTTGGCTGGTATCCAACAGCAGATGGCATACGACCGAGAAGGGTCGAAACCTCAGAACCTGCCTGGGTGAAACGGAAGATGTTGTCGATGAACAAAAGCACATCCTGGCCCTGCACATCACGGAAGTACTCCGCCATAGTCAGCGCGGAAAGCGCTACGCGAAGACGGGTTCCAGGTGGCTCATCCATCTGGCCGAAGACCAGTGCGGTCTTCTCGAGAACGCCGGCCTCCTTCATCTCCTCGATGAGGTCATTTCCCTCACGGGTACGCTCACCAACACCTGCGAATACCGACACACCATCGTGGTTCTCGGCGACGCGGTAGATCATTTCCTGAATCAAAACGGTCTTACCAACACCGGCACCACCGAAGAGTCCGATCTTTCCACCCTGCACATAAGGGGTTAGCAGGTCGATGACCTTGATGCCGGTCTCAAACATCTGAGTCTTGGACTCAAGCTGGTCGAAGGCTGGTGGGGTGCGGTGAATTGGCCAGCGCTCCTTGATTTCTAGCTTGTCACCCGGCTCTCCATTGAGGACATCACCGATCACGTTGAACACCTTGCCCTTGGTGACATCGCCAACTGGCACCGAAATCGGTGCTCCAGAGTCATGAACAATGCCGCCGCGGACCAGACCATCGGTTGGCTTCAGCGCAATGGCACGAACCAGGTCGTCACCGAGGTGCTGGGCAACCTCTAGGGTCAGGGTGGACTTCTCCTTGCCCAGGACAATCTCTGTGGTCAGGGCGTTGTAGATCTCCGGGATTGAATCGTGCGGGAACTCGATGTCAACCACCGGTCCGTTAACGCGCGCGATGCGACCCGTTGCTGTCTTTGTGCTCTCGGCCATTGTGCTTTCTCTTTCTTAGTCCTCGGATACCGTGGAAAGTGCGTCCGCACCACCCACAATCTCCGAAATCTGCTGGGTAATTTCTGCCTGACGGGCCTGGTTGGCCAGTCTGGTGTAGTTCAAAATCAACTTGTCGGCGTTATCGGTCGCACTCTTCATGGCCTTCTGCCTTGCAGCGTGCTCTGCTGCTGCCGACTGCAGCATGGTGTTGTAGACGATGTTCTCGATGTAGACAGGAAGTAGCGAATCCAAAACCGCCTCTGGCTCCGGCTCAAACTCGAACAGCGGGAAAACTTCGTTGTTGTCTTCCTCGTCAGCCTCAACAACCTCAAGAGGTAGCAACCTGGTTGAGTAGGGCTCCTGAACCATCATTGAGACAAACTTGTTGCCGACCAGATAGATCTCGTCGACTCCACCGTCTTCACTTGACTGCTTGAACTGCTCTAGGACAGCTGCCGCGACCTCTCTCGCAGTCTCAAACTGTGGTTGATCGGTGGAACCCTGCCACTGACGAACCGACTCCCTTTGACGGAACTTGAAATAGCCAACCGCCTTACGACCAACGAGGTAGTAAACGACCTCCTGGCCCTGGTCCATCAGGGTCTTGGTCAGCTGCTCGGACTCCTTGAGCACGCTCGAAGAGAATGCTCCAGCCAGACCGCGATCGGAAGTGAAGATGACAACCGCGGAACGTATCGGGTTTTCTGCCTGAGTAGTAAGCGGGTGGTCAATGTCTGCGTGAGAGGAGACAG
Organism: Aquiluna sp.; assembly: GCA_028144365.1. Lineage (GTDB taxonomy): Bacteria > Actinomycetota > Actinomycetes > Actinomycetales > Microbacteriaceae > Aquiluna. The sequence continues at coordinate 27,946 of JAOGAX010000008.1, read as the reverse complement.
CCGAGACTGCCCTTGTTACAGCGCGGGCAAACGGGTTTGATGCTGCGACTCGCTGCTGGGCCTTCTGAATTCGGGATGCCGAAATCAGCTCCATTGCACGAGTTATCTTCTTGGTCGTCGTGGCAGATTTAATCCGCTGCCTATAGACCCGAAGTTGCGCTCCCATTTGCTTTTAGTCCTCTGCCTTACTTCTTTTTCTTCGACTTGACGATCTTTTCCTGAGCGACATCTTCCTCGGCTAGCGCCTCAACGTTTGTCTCATCAGGCTTTAGAAGTCCCTCACCGCTTGAAGTCTGGAAGGACTTCTTGAAGCTCTCGATTTGCTTCTCGAGCTCCTTGATGGTGTCGTCCTCAAGGTTGTTGGTCTCGCGGATGGTGGTCAGGACCTTGGACTTGCGACCTAGGTGGTCTAGGAACTCGCGCTCGAACTTGAGGATGTCCGCAACCGGGACATCGTCTAGCTTGCCGGTGGTACCGGCCCAGATGGATACGGTCTGCTCCTCGACTGGGTATGGCGAGTACTGGGGCTGCTTCAGAAGCTCGGTCAGCCTTGCACCACGCTCTAGCTGCTTCCTCGAAGCTGCGTCCAGGTCGGATGCGAACATCGCAAAGGCTTCTAGGGAGCGGTACTGAGCGAGCTCCAGCTTCAAAGTTCCGGAAACCTTCTTGATTCCCTTTACCTGCGCAGCTCCACCAACACGGGAAACCGAGATACCAACGTCAATAGCTGGTCGCTGGTTGGCGTTGAAGAGGTCGGACTGCAGGAAGATCTGACCGTCGGTGATGGAGATCACGTTGGTTGGAATGAAGGCAGAAACGTCGTTTGCCTTGGTCTCGATGATTGGAAGTCCGGTCATCGAACCAGCACCTAGGCCATCCGAGAGCTTTGCACAGCGCTCAAGCAGCCTGGAGTGAAGGTAGAAGACGTCGCCAGGGTAAGCCTCACGACCTGGAGGGCGACGAAGCAGCAGCGATACCGCACGGTAGGCCTCAGCCTGCTTGGAGAGGTCGTCAAAAATAATTAGCACATGCTTGCCGCCATACATCCAGTGCTGCCCAATCGAGCTGCCGGTGTAGGGGGCTAGATACTTGAAGCCAGCAGGGTCAGAAGCTGGAGAGGCCACGATGGTGGTGTACTCCATTGCTCCGGCCTCCTCGAGGGCTGCCTTCACACCTGCAATGGTGGAACCCTTCTGACCGATTGCGACGTAGATGCAGCGAACCTGCTTGTTGACGTCCCCGCTCTTCCAGTTCTCACGCTGGTTGATGATGGTATCGACGGCAATCGCGGTCTTTCCGGTTTGGCGGTCACCGATGATGAGCTGACGCTGACCACGACCAACTGGGATCATGGCGTCAATGGCCTTGATGCCTGTCTGCAGTGGCTCGTGAACACTCTTACGGTCCATAACACCAGGAGCCTGAAGCTCGAGGATGCGTGTGCCCTCTGCCTTGATGTCGCCGAGGCCATCGATTGGGCGGCCCAGCGGGTCGACCACGCGACCCATAAAGCCATCGCCTACGGGAACGGAGAGCACCTCACCGGTGCGGTAGACCTCCATGCCCTCTTCAATGCTGGCAAACTCACCGAGGATGACGACACCGATTTCGCGCTCGTCCAGGTTTAGGGCCAGGCCAATGGTGCCGTCTGCAAAGCGCAGCAGCTCATTGGCCATTGCACTTGGTAGTCCCTCGACGTGGCAGATACCGTCAGCCGCATCGGTGACGTAGCCAACCTCTGCCTTGTCCGACTTACCTGGCTCGTAGGACGAAACGAAGTCCTTCAGGGCATCCCGAATCTCATTCGGGCTGATCTTGAGCTCTGACATTGCTTCCTCTTATTCCTTTACTTATTTCAGCTCAGCTGAGCTGCAATCTTGCGTTTACCAACTTTTTTAGGACGGTGCCGTCAATGACCTCACCATTCACGGTGACGTGAACGCCACCAATAACCTCTTCGTCTACCTCTACGTTTAGCTGCAACTCACGGCCAAACGCCTTAGCTAGTGCGTTGCCCAGGCGTGTCAACTGCTCCTCGGAAAGTTGCCTTGCAACCGTGATGTGAGCAACCGATTCCCCGGCAAACTCTGCGAGCCAAAGCCCGTACTGCTCCATGACTTCAGCAAACCTTTTGTAGCTTCGCGAGTAAACCGCTTGGCTCGCTAGGACCAAGGCCGACTCAGAAACCTTCTTGCCCAAGAGCTTTCCGACCAAATCGGCTTTGCCCTCTTTAGAAGCTCTGGTTGATGAGAGTGCTAGCTCCAACTCGGCATCGTGCGAGCTGAGCTGCCCGATTTCAAACAGCTCAGTCTGTAAAGAGTCGAGGTCCTTGCTCTGTGATGCAACAGCGCGCACGCCAACCTGCTCAAGAGCTGCGGCGATGTCCCGGGTTGCGCTCCAGCGCATTCCGGCTGCTGCTTTGGCTAGATCCTTAGCGGCATCCATCGCCCCGGCAAATACTGCATCGACTACCTTCTCCTTACTTGCCGCCTCGGCGGAAGGATCCGAAAGCGTTGAGCGCAGCTGAGCGCTCTGCTGAATGGCATTGGAGATGGTGAAAAGCTCGCCTGCGAGCTTCAGGTCGATTCCGCTTAGCTTGTCCAGTTTCTCCTGGAGTGCTAGGCGTGACTGCCGGGTCGAGGAGGCCATTTACTTACTCGCCTTCTTACCCTCGAGCTCGCTGATGAAGTCATCCACGACCTTGTTTGCAACCTTGTCGTCTTTGAGCTTCTCGCCAACGATTCGTGAGGCTAGCTCGATTGCCAGTGCTCCAATCTCACCCTGAAGAGCCCTCGCGGCAGAATCACGTTCTGCAGACAGGGAGTTCTTGGTGAGTTCGGTGAGCCTCTCGGCATCCTGAGCGGCTTGATCTTTGAGCTCTGCAAGAATCTGCGCACCCTCGCTGCGAGCCTCCTCGCGGATACTTGAGGCTTCGCTCTTTAGCTTCTCCTGCTCGGCCATTACAAGAGCCGTGCGGTGCTCGGCAGCCTTCTGGGCTTCCTCGGCCTCCGCTAGGCGACCCTCAATAGCCTTGGCACGCTCATCGAGCATGTTCTTGAACCCCGGCAGGACTTTGAACCAGAAGAAGGTGAGCAGAATCACGAAAATTACGGACGACCAGATGATGTCGTAGTCGGCCGGAATCAGCGGATTGGGTTGTTCACCACCCTCAGGCGCTGTCGCTGCAAGAATCTTGGTAATCATGCTTAGGCGAAGATGAATGGGGTTGCTAGACCAATCAGTGCAAGCGCCTCGGTAAAGGCGATACCTAGCCACATTGTCACCTGGAGGCGACCAGCTAGCTCAGGCTGACGGGCGATGGACTCGATGGTCTTAGAGACCACCAGACCTACACCAATTCCTGGACCGATTGCAGCGAGGCCATAGCCAACGACTGCGATGTTGCCGGATAGTTCGGCGATGTTTACTGCGTCCACTTTATTTCCTTCCGTGGTTATTAGTGTTCGTCTGCCAATGCCAACTGGATGTAGACAGTGGTCAGAAGTGTGAATACGTATGCCTGCAGAACAGACACCAAAATCTCAAAGAGGGTAAAGGCAAAGCCAAATAGCAGGGTTCCTGCTCCGAAGAACTGGAAGATACCTTCGGCCTGGAAAAAGAAGAAGTGCGTTGCCGAGAAGCACAGCACCAGCAGCAAGTGGCCGGCGACCATGTTCATCAATAGACGCAGGGCCAAGGTGACAGGCCTCAGGATGAAAGTCGAAAGGAACTCAATTGGAGTTACGAGCGTGTAGAAGTAAACGGGAACTCCGGAAGGAAACAGGGCGTTTTTGAAAAAGCCCATACCGTGGCGCTTGACTCCCGCGTAAATAAACGTTACATACGCAGCTGCCGCCAAGACCAGCGGGATACCAATCACGGACGTTCCGGCGATGTTCGCAAACGGAATGATGCCCGTGATGTTCATGCCGAGCACCATGAAGAAAATCGTCGTCAGAAGTGGTAAGAAGCGATCGCCGTCCTTTTCACCAAGCTGGTCATGGGCAATGGACTTTCGCACGAAGTTCAGCGCCATCTCCCCAAGCAGCTGGAAGCGACCTGGAACAACCTGGCCAGCCTTGACCGACTGGTTGAACTTACGAGCCCACAGCCAGAACAGAACAATCAGCAAAACCATGACAATCAGACGAATCATCATGATTCGGTTTATTGCAAAAGGGGTGCCCTCGAAAAGAAAGACCTCGGGGTAGAACTCGTAAATGGTTGGCGGGCTGAACTGGCCGTCCTCGGCCGCCAACTTTAGAGCAGTGAACAGGATAGTTCTCCCCTGTTAGGGCGACCTAAGCCGCACTTTGCATGGTTTGGATTTCTCCAAGAGTTTACAAGACCAACAAGGCCCAAACAGGCCCAATTCCGAAAAAGGCAGACTAATTTTCCACGGCCGGCAGTTTTGAGCTCAGTACCAGATAGGAATCGATGGAGAGCCCTCCCAAAACCGACGCGACCACCGCAAAAAAGAACATTGGGCCAGAAATAAACTCGGCTCCCTGCAGGCTGCCCAGCAACACCGCAAACAGCAAGATCTTTAGCAGCCAGCCGCCCAAGACCAGCCCATAAAAACCATTTAGCGGCAGCTTGCTGCCAAAGCGAATGCTGAGAATCGTGAGCACTCCAAAGCTTGCCGAAACTGCTGCCGCAATGAGCGAAGAGTAAACCCCGGGCAATCCATAGATCAAAAAGCCCAACAGCGATCCCACCAGTGCGATTAGCACGGCCAGAAGAATCGACAGTCTCAAAGCCGCATTAAACAGATCAGCGCTGTTTCGCTGCATCACGCCTCCTACGCCTGGCAATACGGGCAAACACTGGCCAGTAGGTGTGAACCAGCGCCAGAATCTGCCAGAAGCCAAAGATTATCAATACCTGCCCTAGCTCGAGCCAGAAAAACAGCAACAGGCTTGTCGACACAAGTGCGGTCCAGTGATAGAACACCAGAACTGCTCCCGCATGGGAGTGGCCGATGTCCTGCAGCTGGTGATGGATGTGTTCCTTGTCAGGGGCAAATGGAGACTTGCCCCTTCGCAGCCTGCGGACCACTGCCAGCAAAAGGTCCAATAGTGGCAAAACCAAGATGAAGACGGGCAGCGCAAGGGGAATCAAGGCGGGAAGAAGATCATTGCGGGTGACCGTTGCTGGGTCGATTGAACCCGTTACTTGAATTGCACTCGCGGCCATTAGTAGACCCAGCAGCATTGCTCCCGAGTCCCCCATAAAAATCTTGGCAGGACGCCAGTTGTGGGGAAGGAAGCCGAAAACCAAGCCAAGAATGATCGCAGACAGCAAGCCGGCTGTGGAGAAGTAGTTGGTCGGCGAAGTCTGCTGGGCTAGCAGGTATGTATAAACGAAGAAGGCAAAGGTGCCGATCGCAACCACCCCTGCAGCCAAGCCGTCTAGCCCGTCAATGAAGTTCACTGCATTCATCACCAGCACCACTACAAAGACTGTGATGGCTAGTGAGACACCGAAGCTTCCAACGGTGAGGCCCCCGATTGGGAGTGAAACAATCTGAACTCCTGAGGAAGCGAGGATCCAGGCGGCAGCCATTTGCCCGCCCATCTTGGCAGTCCAGTCAAGCTCAATCAGGTCATCGAGCAAACCGATTACGACAATCAGCCCTCCCGCTCCAACTAGAGCCCAAATAGGTCCTGGGTCAGTGAAAATCGGCTCAAACCAGCCAAAGCTGCCGGCCGCATAAAAGCCAGCGAAAAGGCCGATAAGCATGCCCAATCCCCCGATTCTGGGGGTTGGAGACTTATGGACGTCGCGATCGCGGATCGCAGGAGTTATGTCGTAGCGCTTAGCTACAGATCGCACTCCCCAGGTCGCCACAAATGTCACGATTGCCGTGATCAGTGCGACCAGGAAGTAGGCCCGCACTAGTCGACCTCGAGCTCCACGTTGCCAATCACGGAGCGGATCCGGTCCAGGGAAATGGCCCCTTTTCTCAGGACTCGAATGGGTTCGCCATCGCGAACCTGGGTCAAGTCAAGAATTGTTGATGCTTCGCCCTTGGGAGAGGCTCCACCGTCTAGGTAGACGGCCACGTTGTCACCAAAGTGCTCGACTGCCTGCTGAACATTGACCGCGGCGTCTTTGCCGGTGAGGTTCGCGCTCGAAACCGCCAGAGGACCGACGTCCTCTAGCAAGGCCAGGGTTATTTTGTGGTCAGGCACACGCAGGGCAACTGTCCCCCGGGTCTCACCCAAGTCCCACTCAAGCGAGCGCTGCGCCTTTAGAACCATAGTCAGCGCACCAGGCCAGAAAGCAGCCGCCAACTGGTTTGCAACTAGAGGCAGATCAGAGGCGAGCGCCGAAAGGGTCTCAACCTTTGGAATCAAAACTGGTGGTGGCATGGTCCTGTCGCGCCCCTTGGCATTGAGTAGCGCCTCCACTGCCCTTGGGCTGAAAGCGTTGGCAGCAATGCCATAGACAGTGTCCGTAGGAAGTACTACGAGCTCATTTCTGTCGAGAGAAACCTTTGCAAGCCGAAATCCTGTTAGTAGGTCAGTGTCTACCGAGCAGTCATAAACCTTCTGCAAGCTCTCCTACTTTCTTAGGGCGCTCACGGCGCGAAGTCTTCCAGTGTTATCGGGGTGAACACTCACTGAGCGCCAGCCTTCTGACAATAGTAATTCACGAACTTCATCTGATTGCCCGTCCGCGTGTTCAATTACTAACAGTCCGCCGGAGCGAAGCGGAATCTGCGCACAGGCCGCAAGCTCCCTGATGGCATTCAGGCCATCTTCCCCTGAATACAAGGCGAGCTCTGGGTCATAATCCCTAACCTCTGGGTCAATCGGGACAGCACTTGAGGGTATGTAGGGAGGATTGCTGATAACAACATCTAGGTCCTGCAGCCTTGGAAGCTCAATAGCGAAGTCACCAACAATGAGCTCCACCTCAGGAGCTAGCTCTTGGATGTTCTTTCTTGCATATACGGCCGCCTCTTCGGACTGCTCGATTGCAAACACCGTGGCTGAACTCTCTCGCGAGAGCGATATCGCGATAGCCCCAGAGCCTGTCCCGACATCGACTGCCCTTCCAGGTGTTGGCAGAGCGTGTAGGTAGTCGATGGCTATTTGGGTAACCAGCTCCGTTTCAAATCGAGGTATGAAGACTCCTGGGCCGACCTTAAGCTCAATTGAACGAAACGGCGCCTTCCCAGTTATGTGTTGGAGTGGCTCTCGACTCACTCGTCGTTCAACAAGTGGTTCTAGATCTAGAAGATCGCGCTCTTCACCTGTCAGTGCCAGCGCGCGTAGTTCACCTCGGGAGACTTGCAAGAAGTCAGCTAGAAGCACTTCGCTCTCCGCCTCAAATGAGACGATGCCGGCTGCCTCTAACCGGCTCGAGATTTCAGCGATTGCCTCAGTTAGCAGATTCGGTATTGCCAAGGGCCGCGAGCCTTGCCTCTTCGTCCATCTTGATAGCCGATTCCACAATCGGATCCAGAGCACCGTCCATTACCTGGTCAAGGTTGTAGGCCTTGTAGCCGGTGCGGTGATCGGCAATTCTGTTCTCTGGAAAGTTATAGGTGCGAATTCGCTCCGAGCGGTCCACCGTGCGAACCTGGCTCTTTCTTGCGGCCGACTGCTCGGCGTCAATTGCCTCCTGCTTGAAGGCCAAGAGCCTTGCCCTGAGCACACGCATTGCAGCCTCACGGTTTTGTAGCTGGCTCTTTTCGTTCTGCATTGATACCACGATGCCGGTCTCGAGGTGAGTAATCCTCACCGCTGAGTCAGTGGTGTTGACCGACTGTCCTCCAGGGCCGGATGAGCGAAAAACATCGACACGGATCTCGTTCTGAGCGATCTCGACCTCTTCCGGCTCGTCAACCTCAGGGAACACCAACACTCCGGCAGCGGAGGTGTGAATGCGGCCCTGGGTTTCGGTCACCGGAACTCGCTGAACTCTGTGGACACCACCTTCGTATTTGAGGTGAGCCCAGACACCCTGAGAGGGGTCTGTTGAAGATGACTTGATCGCAACCTGGCAGTCCTTGATGCCGCCCAGGTCAGACTCGGTCTTATCTAGGACCTCCGCCTTCCAACCCTTTGAAGCTGCGTAGTGGAGATACATCCTCAAAAGATCACCAGCGAATAGTGCCGATTCGGCACCACCCTCGCCGGCCTTGATCTCCAGAATTGCATCTCTGCCATCATCAGGATCTCTTGGGATTAGAAGCCGCATCAGCCGCTCTTGGGCTGCCTCTAGTTGCTCCTCGAGTTTGGGAAGTTCCTCGGCAAAGCTGGCGTCTTCAGTGGCAAGCTCTTTAGCTGCCGCCAAATCCTGCTCAATTAGCTTCGCCTGAGCATCAGCATCCAAGATGGTGCTTAGCTCGGCATAACGCCGGTTCAGCTTTTTAGACAGGGCAGGGTTCGAGTGAACCGCCGAGTCGCTGAGCTGCTCTTGCAAACTCGCGTGCTCGGCTCTCAGGCCAGCAAGCGAATCCTGCAACGTTATTCCGAATCAGTCTCGGTAGGAACCGGCATCGACTTCTCAAGCTTGAGAAGGAACTCGACATTGCTCGCGGTGTCCTTGAGTCTTGAGAGAACAAGCTCCAAAGCCTGCTGCTGCTCGAGACCTGCAAGTGCCCTGCGAAGCTTCCAGATGATCTTGGTCTCCTGAGGGCTCATCAGCATCTCCTCGCGGCGTGTGCCGGAGGCGTTGATGTCGACCGCAGGGAAGATTCTCTTGTCAGCAAGCTGACGGGAGAGCCTGAGCTCCATGTTTCCGGTGCCCTTGAACTCCTCGAAGATGACCTCGTCCATCTTGCTGCCGGTCTCGACGAGCGCTGTGGCCAAGATGGTTAGCGAACCGCCGTCCTCGATGTTTCTGGCTGCTCCAAAGAAACGCTTTGGAGGGTAGAGAGCTGAAGAGTCAACACCACCGGAGAGAATTCGACCCGATGCCGGTGCGCTTAGGTTGTAGGCGCGGCCTAGACGCGTGATCGAGTCCAGCAGGACAACTACGTCGTGACCCATCTCAACAAGACGCTTTGCGCGCTCAATTGCAAGCTCAGCAACAGTGGTGTGATCATCGGCAGGACGGTCGAAGGTGGAGGCAATTACCTCACCCTTGACGGTGCGCTGCATATCGGTAACTTCTTCGGGACGCTCGTCAACCAAAACCACCATGAGGTGAACCTCGGGGTTGTTGGTCGAGATCGCGTTGGCAATTGCCTGCAGAACCAAAGTCTTTCCTGCCTTTGGAGGCGAAACAATAAGACCACGCTGACCCTTACCAATCGGGGCAACCAGATCGATAATCCTGGTCGAGAGCTTCTTGCTGTCGGTCTCTAGGCGAAGGCGAGTGTCTGGGTAGAGCGGAGTTAGCTTGCCAAACTCAACGCGAGTCGCGGCTTCCTCCGGACTCTGACCATTGATGGACTCAACCTTTACGAGTGCATTGAACTTCTGACGCTGGTTTTCACCCTCGCGTGGCTGCTTGATGGAGCCGACCACGGCGTCACCCTTGCGAAGTCCGTACTTCTTTACCTGACCCTGAGAAACATAGACGTCGTTGGGTCCCGGTAGGTAGCCGCTAGTGCGCAGGAACGAGTAGTTGTCCAGTACGTCCAGGATGCCGGCCACTGGAAGCAGCACGTCATCCTCAGTGATCTCTGGCTCTACCTCGTCCTGATTGCGTCTGCGGTCGCGGTCGCGATAGCGGCCACGGCGATTACGTCCGCCACCACGGCGGTCGTCATCGCGGTCACGCTGGTTCTCCCTGTCGGAGCTGCGGGTCTCACGATCCTCGCGACGGTCAGAGGTCTTCTCTTTGGCTTCGGCTGCACCTTCTGCCTTGTCGGCACTAGGAGCACTCTCACCCTCAGCCTTTTCGGCGGCTGGCTTGGAGGTCTTTCGGGCTCTGGCTGCTGGAGCCTTAGCCTCACCGGTGTCGGCCTTGGCCTCGGCTGGCTTTGAATCCTCGGGCTTTGCCTCGGTCTTTACCTCAGTCTTAGCTGAAGCTGCGGTTGAGCTAACACGTCTAGTGCGCTTTACCGGCTTGTCTTCTTGGATTTCATCCATTGTGTGTTGTTCTCATTTCTTTGCGGCACAAATCCGCGATTCAGAATTGAATGGAGATGCAGAGGGGCTTAGTTAGCTGCCTGATCCTGGCTGCTGGATAAGACTAGCACCTTTGACATCAACCGCAAGTGGCATGGCATGCCAGCTTGGGAAATTCTTCTCAACGTGCGCGATTGCCAAAAGCCGCTTTTGGGGGTCGTCCTCGAGCACCAGTACCGATGGGCCGGCCCCCGAAACAACAGCAGGGTGTCCCTTTGCTCGGAGCGAGGCAATCAGCTCAGATGTCTCTGGCATGGCGCTCGCTCGATAGTTCTGGTGGAGCCGGTCCTCTGTTGCCGCAAGCAATAGCTCAGGACTCTGGGTGAGCGCGGCAACCAGTAGCGCCGAGCGTGAGACGTTGAACACCGCATCGGTGTGAGGCACCGACTGCGGCTGCAGCGACCTCGCAAGCGAGGTTGACATCTGGTTGGAAGGCACCAAGACGAGAGGTGAAAGGCCACGGTGAGTCGTTAGCTTTTTGTGGTGGGGGCCATCTTCATCGACCCAGGCAACGGTAAGCCCTCCAAAGAGCGCAGGTGCAACGTTGTCTGGATGACCTTCAAGCTCGGTAGCAAACTCAAGCAGCTGCTGCTCGGAGAACTCAACCTCATTTGCCAAAAGACCCGCGGCAAGCATCACACCACCGGCCACAGCTGCACCCGAGGAGCCCATGCCTCTGCCGTGTGGGATGTTGTTGTGGCAAACAAGCTCTAGAGCTGGAACCTTCTTACCCAGCGAGTCATAGACGACCTTGATTGCGCGAAAAACCAGATTGCTCTCGTCTCGTGGAGCATCCTTTTCGCCCTCGCCAACTATTTCAATTACTAGCTTGGAGCCAGTTGGCTCCGCCGAGTACTCGTCATAGTGAGCAAGAGCCATGCCCAAAGTGTCAAAGCCTGGACCTAGGTTGGCACTGGTCGCTGGAATCTTTACCGCTACCTTCATTTGCGCTCCAAACCTAAAATCTCTGCCACTGAGGAAGCGGCAGCTGGCACCTTCTTCGGCTTAATCTTCCTGCCGTTTTCGTCCTTAAGCGCCCAGTCGGGGTCTTTCAGGCCGTGGCCGGTGACGGTAACGACGATGCTGTTGACCTTTGGAAGCTCTCCGAGCTGCCTCAACTTGTGAAGTCCTGCGGCACCTGTCGCACTCGAGGGTTCAACAAACACTCCGGTCTCCTGGGATAAAAAGCGGTGCATCCAGAGAATCTCTTTATCGCTTACGGAGCCAAATGCTCCCCCACTGTCGCGCTTGGCCTCCTGGGCAAGATCCCAAGATGCCGGATTACCGATTCGGATCGCGGTCGCAATCGTCTCTGGCTTGGCAACCGGCGAGCCCTGAATGAAGGGGGCGGAACCAGCTGCCTGAATGCCATAGAGCATTGGCTGCTTCTTGATTCGCTTATCCGCAACCTCCTCGCGATAGCCAAGGTGATATGCGGATATGTTTCCCGCATTGCCCAGCGGCATAGCGTGAAGATCAGGAGCGTCACCCAGGACGTCTACGACCTCAAATGCCGCTGTCTTCTGACCCTGGAGACGGTTTGGGTTTACCGAGTTCACCAAGAACACCGGGTAGTTTTCGCTGAGCTCTCGAGCGAGTCTTAGGCAGTCGTCGAAGTTTCCTCTTACCTGCAAGATTTGCGCTTTGTGAGCAACTGCCTGCGAGAGCTTCCCCCAAGAGATCTTGCCGGCCGGCACCAGCACCACCGATTGCATGCCCGCCTTAACGGCATAGGCAGCGGCGGCGGCACTAGTGTTTCCGGTCGAGGCGGCGATTACCGCCTTCGCGCCATCGCCCAATGCCTTGGAAACGGCGGTCGTCATGCCTCGGTCTTTGAAGCTTCCGGTGGGGTTCATGCCCTCAAACTTGAGGTGAACTGACCCAACGTCTAGCAGCTTGGCTAGCGCTGGCGCCTCGATAAGCGGCGTTCCACCCTCTCCCAGGGTTACAACAGGATCGGAGGCAGTAAAGGGGAGCCTGTCCATATATTCGCGAATAACACCGCGCCACTGATGAGCCATTAGACGCCCTCCACCCTGATGACAGAGCTGACCTTCTTCACTGAAGAGTTCTTCGCAAGCTCGGCAACTAACCGCTCAAGAGCAGCCTCAGATGCGGAGTGGGTCATAACGGTTAGAAGAGCCAGGTCCGAGTCGGTGCCGGCGCTTTGGGCGACGGTCTCAACGCTGACATCGTTGTCTGCAAACTGCTTTGCCACCGAGGCAAGAACACCTGGCTGATCGACTACCTCCAGCGTGATCTGGAAGCGAGTGAATATTGCCTGAACCGGCAAAACCTCAAGGTCGGCGTGGGTCGAATCTCCCAATCCCGGTCCTCCCGCAAGGTGACGTTTTGCAGCGGATACCAAGTCTCCTAGAACCGCGGAGGCTGTTTCCTTGCCACCAGCACCTGCTCCGTAGAACATCAGCCTTCCGGCACTTTCCGCCTCAACGAACACGGCGTTGTAGGCGCCTCGAACCGCAGCTAGTGGATGGTCGAGAGGAATGAGCGTGGGGTGAACCCTTGCCACTAATCCCTCGCCGTTCTCGCCCGCTCGCTCGCAAATAGCTAGGAGCTTTACGGTGTAGCCGGCTTGCCTGGCGGTTTCAATCTGAAGAGCGGTTATTGAGGTAATACCCTCGCGATAGACCTTGTCGACGGGCATCTCGCTATGAAATGCGAGCCCTGCAAGAATTGCAGCCTTGCTGGCAGCGTCAAAGCCCTCAACGTCTGCCGTTGGGTCGGCTTCTGCATAACCAAGCGCCTGGGCCTCATTTAGAGCATCCTCAAAGCTTGCGCCGGTTGTTTCCATCTGGTCAAGGATGTAGTTGGTGGTGCCATTGACGATGCCCATAACCCGATTGATCTTGTCTCCAGCAAGGGAAGCGCGAAGAGGTCGAATAATTGGGATTGCCCCACCGACCGCGGCCTCATAGTAGAGCTGAGCACCAAACTGCTGAGCCAGAGCGGTTAGCTCAGAGCCATGAGCGGCTATCAAAGCCTTGTTGGCGGTAATGACATCAGCACCGGCATTCAAAGCCATTTTTATCCAGGTTTTTGCCGGCTCAATGCCACCTGCAAGCTCAATCACGATGTCGGAGCCAAGAATGACCGACTCCGCGTCCTCGGTAACTAACTCCTTTGGGAGGTCAACATCGCGCTTCGCATTCTTGTTGCGCACCGCAATGCCGACGAGCTCTAGCTCTGCACCGACGCGCTTGGCAAGCTCCTCACGATTTTCAATCAGGAGTCTTGCTACCTGTGAACCGACGGATCCGGCTCCCAGTAAACCAATCCGGATAGGTCTGTATGCAGCTTGCATCACTCGCCTCCTCCGGGCTGGTAACCCAGGTCTCTCTCCAGTAGATCCTGTTCGGACTCTGCCCTGACTAGAGCCCTCGCCTTGCCGTCCTTCGCGGCAACAAGAGCCGGTCTTGGCAAAAAGTTGTAGTTAGAAGATAGCGAATAGCAGTAGGCACCAGTTGCTGGAACCGCCAAGAGGTCGTTGACTGCTAGATCGTCAGGCAGCATTTCGTGACGCACCACAATGTCACCGGACTCGCAGTGCTTGCCCACAACTCGCGAGAGCACTCCCGAGGAGTTAGTGGTCCTAGAGGCAATCGCAGCCGAGTATTCAGCGCCATAGAGGGCAGGGCGGATGTTATCGCTCATGCCACCGTCCACACTTACGTAGCGGCGACTTGCCCCTTCACCAGACTCTGCAATGACAACATCCTTCGTTGTTCCAACTGAGTAGAGGGTCACTCCGGCAGGCCCTGCGATGATTCGTCCGGGCTCGAAAGCCAACTTGGGTACCGCTATTGAAAGAGCTGCGCACTTCTTACTAACCGCACTCACAATCTGGCTTGCAAGCTCAGCTATTGACATGGGCTCATCGGCGGCCGTGTAGCGAATGCCGAAACCGCCTCCAAGATTTAGCTCTGGCACCTCCCCGCCCGCGAGCAACCCGGCGTGAACCTCGAGCAACTTCTCTGCAGCCGCAACGAAACCTTCCACTGCAAAAATCTGCGACCCGATGTGTGAGTGAAGCCCCAAAAAACGCAGGTGCGAGTGACTGCGGATCTTCTCAACCATCTGCGGAACGTCATCGAGTGCGATGCCAAACTTCTGGTCTTCTCTAGCTGTGGCAAGGTACTCGTGCGTGCTCGCATGAACACCTGAATTCACCCTCAGCCTCACGGGCTGAATCTTGTCCTGAGCACCCGCGATTGAGGCGATTCGCTCGATCTCTATTTCGGAGTCAATGACTATTGCGGATACATCCGCACTCACCGCTCTGCCGATCTCAACAAGTGACTTGTTGTTGCCGTGGAGCCCAAGTCTTTCGCCCTCGGTTCCGCCGGCAAGGGCGACAGCCAGCTCGCCACCGGTTGAAACATCTATTGCATAGCCAGCGGAAACCACCCACCTTGCAACATCAGTGGTGAGAAGAGCCTTGGACGCGTAGTAGAGCTTGACCGATGTGCCGGCCTTTGCCGCAGCACTCTCAAAAGCATCGCGGACCTCCGCTAGCCGCGATTCAAAATCACTCTGGTCTACAACATAGAGCGGCGACCCGTACTGCCTGACCAGCTCTGGCGCGCTTACTCCGCCTATCTCAAGCTCTCCTCGATCGTTTCTCTGTGCCGTCGCCGGCCAAATAGCCGCATCGAGAGCTTCTAGATCTTTGTTTTCGCTCAGCCAACTTGGCACAAGAGGATTCTTCATAGCCACTACATCCTCTCCGGTGCGCTGACCCCGAGCAAACCAAGGCCATTTGCGAGCACTACGCCAGCTGCGTCATTCAGCCAGAGCCTGGTGCGATGCACGGTTTCCACCTCACGAGCAGGAAGCGGCAGAATTCTGCAGCTGTCGTAGAAGCGGTGATAGCTTCCTGCAACCTCTTCCAAATACCTAGCGACCCGATGCGGCTCTCTAAACTCCGCAGCCTGGGTTACTACCCTTGGAAACTCCGCGAGCTTTGCAAGCAGCTCCGACTCGCTCGGCTCGCTAAGCAGAGCCGGGTCGAACTCGCTGCGGTCAACGTCCAAGGTCGGGGCATTGCGATCAACCTGCTTGGTGCGGGCATGCGCGTACTGCACATAGAAGACCGGGTTATCGTTCGTCCTACGTGCAAGAAGCTCAATATCGATGTCCAAAGTGGAGTTGATTGACGAGCGCGATAGTGCGTAGCGAGCTGCATCAACCCCAACCGCCTCGACGAGATCCTCCATCGTCACGACGTTTCCTGCGCGCTTAGACATTCGCACCGGCTGACCATCGCGAACAAGCGATACCAGCTGGCCAATGAGAATTTCCATGTGCTTACCTGGCTCATCGCCAAAGGCGGCACAAAGCGCCATCATCCGCGGCACATAACCGTGGTGGTCAGCGCCGAGCATGTAGATAGCGGTATCAAACCCGCGGTCTCGCTTGTCGAGGTAGTAGGCAATGTCGCCGGCAATGTAGGCGGCATCGCCATCTGACTTGATGACCACCCGGTCCCTGTCATCGCCAAAGGTGCTCGAACGAAGCCAGAGAGCGCCTTCCTCTTCAAAGAGGTGGCCTAACTCACGAAGCCTGGCAATTGACTTCTCAACAGCACCTGACTCGTAGAGCGAGTTCTCATGGAAAAAGACGTCGAAGTGAACACCGAAGTCCTCGAGAGACTTCTTAATTTGCTCAAACATCATCTGCACACCAGCGGCCCTGAAAGCCTCCTGCTGCTCTTCACCCGTTAGCTCGAGCACCTCGGGCTGATTGGTCAGAATCTGCTGGCTGATCTCGGTGATGTACTCCCCCGCATAGCCATCCTCCGGGGCCTCTTGGCCAAGCGCGGCGGCAACTAAGGACCTTGCAAATCGATCAATCTGAGCACCGTGATCGTTGAAGTAGTACTCCCGCGTGACCGAAGCTCCCTGAGATTGCAGGATACGAGCCAAGGAATCGCCGACTGCAGCCCAGCGAGTACCGCCTAGGTGGATGGGTCCGGTGGGGTTTGCGGAGACAAACTCCAAATTGAGCTTTTGTCCCGCAAACTCGTTTGAAAGGCCGTAGCTATCGCCCTGCTCGACTATCACCTTTGCGAGAGCTCCAGCAGCAGCGTCAGAGACAAAGAAGTTTATGAATCCTGGTCCTGCAATTGATACCGACTCGACCCCTTCGGTCTCGCGAAGCTCTTTGGCTAGCTTCTCGGCAAGCTCCCTGGGGTTTATCCCTAACTTCCCTGCAAGCTGCATCGCAATATTGGTTGCCCAGTCTCCGTGGTCGCGATTTTTAGGTCGTTCGACAACCACTTCGCTAGGGACTTGCTCCTTGGCAAACGCTCCCGAATTAGCCAGCGCCCTGAGGGCACTGACTATTGCCTCGTTGAGCTGTTCTGGCGTCAAAGGATTTCCTGGCTTGGGGGCGAAAAATGCCGACTCTGGCACTTGAGGGTAGGCCTAAATCATACCCTTGCGCCCGAAGAGACTAAAGCGTGGAAAGCCAGGCTGTTGCATTGCCCGGAAGCTTGCCATCTGAAATCGCACCGGAGGAAAGCAGAACTTTGCCACTAGGAAGTTCCAAACCTTCCTTCCCAAAATTCGTCACGCAGACGATTCCGTCGCGCTCGAAGGCAGTTGCATTTGGCCCGAGATTAAGCCACTTGAGCGACTCAGTCGAAAAACTTGCCTTGCGGAGCGCGATGGCCTCTCGGTAGAGATTCAGAGTTGAGTCTCCAGCCTCCTGAGACTCGACATTTACCTGCGCAAACCAAGAAGGCTGCGGCAGATGCGCTCCACCTTTTCCAAATCCATAGGAGCTTCCGGCACTTGTCCAAGGAAGCGGAACCCTGCAGCCATCGCGGGATTTCAACTTGCCTTCACCTCTGAACCACTGCGGATCCTGCATGCTCTCTCCGGGTATGTCGAGCACCTCGTGGAGTCCTAGTTCTTCTCCCTGGTAGATATAGGTGGAGCCCGGCAGGGCCAGAATCAACAGAGTCGCAGCCTTAGCCCTTGCAAGCCCCAGATCAAGATCCAAATTGGGGTTCAACCGATTCTCTACATACCAGCGGTGTTCGTCGCCAAAGCCATCGGCGGACTCGCCATAGCCGGGGATTGCAAGTCTGGTCGCATGCCGAATCACATCGTGATTTGACATCACCCAGGTGGAAGAAGAGCCGGTCTTGGCGCTCATTTCTAGATTGTCGGTGATTATCTTCCGGAAACTATCGGCATCCCATTTGGAGGCCAAAAGATCAAAGTTAAACGCCTGGCCCAAGCCATTTGCAGATGCGTATGGGGGACGCCGATTCGGATGGACCCATGCCTCTGCGACGGCAACTCGGGGCGGGTCATACTCGTTGAACACCTCACGCCAAGCTGCGTAAACCTCGTGAACCTCATCACGGTCAAAGATTGGGTCAGTTCCGTCATCCTTCATGACCGATAGCGCATAGGAGTCGCGGTCAGGGAGTGGCTCTAGATTTTTCTTGAGTGCGTGGGCAACATCGATTCGGAACCCATCCACGCCTCGATCTGACCAGAATCGAAGGGTGTCTAAAAAGTACTGGTGGACTTCCTCGTTGTCCCAGTTGAAGTCTGGTTGCTCCTTGGTAAACAGGTGCATGTACCACTGACCATCGGGGACCTGGGTCCAGCCCTCGGGTCCGAAGTGGCTGGCAAGCTTCGATGGTGGCTGGGAACCATCCGGTCCCTTGCCGTCTCTAAATATGTAGCGATCTCTGGCTGGTGACCCCGGTGCTGTCTCAAGGGCCTCCTTGAACCAGGCGTGACTGTTTGAGGAGTGGTTAGGCACGATGTCGACAAACACGCGTATCTGGTTTTGGTGGAGTTTTGAAACCAGCTCATCAAACTCTGCAAGGGTCCCGATGCGCTCATCTATGGCCTGGTAGTCATCGACGTCATAGCCACCATCTGCTAGCTGCGACGGGAAAAACGGAGAGAGCCAAACAGCATCTATACCGAGACTGGCCAGGTAGTCAACGCGAGAGAGAATGCCCTTTAGATCGCCAATCCCGTCGCCATTACCGTCGGCAAAGCTTCGAGGGTAGATCTGGTAGACGACTGCGTCTCGCCACCAATTGGCGGGACCGGGCAATTGATTTGTTTTCACTTAGCTCCAGAGTGTTAAAAACCTGAGGCTTAGGCTACAACAGCCGCTTTGTGCTGGTGTCCTCGGATGGCCACGCTGATAGGCTTTCGCTACCGCCCCCATAGCTCAGGGGATAGAGCACCGCCCTCCGGAGGCGGGTGCGCAGGTTCGAATCCTGCTGGGGGCGCTAGGAGTTCTCTTCCAGGTAACTTGCCATCTGCTGCATTGCCAAAAACCTATGTGACATCGAGTTCTTCACTTCTGGATCCAGTTCGGCTGCGGTCTCGGAAAACCCCTCCGGAACAAATACCGGGTCGTAACCAAAACCACCATCACCTGCGGCCTGGAGAGCAATGCTGCCACTCCAAATGCCTGTGAAGCTGACCTCGGCATCGTTCGAAACCAGAGCCACCGTGCAGACAAAAGCCGCACCACGATGCTCCATTGGTATGTCCTCAAGTTGCGCGAGCAGAAGGTCTCGGTTTATTTGATCGGCTCTGGTTCCAGACCAGATTGCCGAAAATATGCCTGGTGCTCCACCCATTACCTCCACCGAGATGCCGGAGTCGTCTGCAAATGCTGGTTTACCCGTTGCTTTGCGGGCCGCGCGAGCCTTAATGAGTGCGTTTTCCAAAAAGCTAGTTCCGGACTCGACCGGTGATTCACCGTCAAAGGTCAGCACGGTCACCCCTGGCATCCGGCCCCTCAGAATCTGTTGGGCCTCGGCCGCCTTGTGAGCATTGCCGGTCGCAAAAACTAGCTCCACCTGGGTCCTACTTGATCTCTAAGGTTTCGCCAAGAGCCTCTCGCTGCGCCGCAGCCAGCTGAGAAGTTGACTCCAGAGCGAGCTCAAGGAGCCGATTTAGTTCATCGCGATCGAATGGTTCGGCCTCTGCGGTTCCCTGAACCTCGACAAAAAGCCCCCGGCCGGTTATGACCACATTCATGTCGGTGTCGGCTGCCACGTCCTCGACGTAAGCAAGGTCAGTCATGGCTACCCCATCGACAATCCCAACAGATACCGCGGAGACTGTGTCATACAGCGGCTTTGCGCTCTTTGCGATGTGGCCATTTGCCTTTGCCCATGCAATGGCGTCTGCGAGAGCTACAAATGCGCCGGTGATGGCAGCGGTTCGCGTTCCACCATCAGCCTGTATTACATCGCAATCGATGACGATCGTGTTCTCGCCGAGCTCTTTGTAGTTCACTACTGAGCGCAGTGCCCTGCCGATAAGTCTTGATATCTCGTGGGTCCGGCCGCCGATCTTTCCTCGAACACTCTCTCGGTCAGACCTGGTGTTCGTGGCTCTTGGCAGCATCGCATACTCCGCGGTTACCCAGCCCTCACCAGAATCCTTCTTGAACCTTGGAACCCCAGGAGTAAAGGAGGCGTTGCAAAGCACCTTGGTGTTGCCAAAGGAAATGAGGACCGAGCCCTCCGCGTGCATCGTATGACTGCGCTGAATCTTCACTGCCCGCATTTCGTGCAGCTCTCTGCCATCTGCTCTACTCATCTAAGTCCTTTCGCCTAAGGTGTTGCACTGCCGAAACCTCGGGTCCGAGGAATCTACCCGCCAGGGCCTGAAACGAAGCGGCGTCCCCGGTGGCAAAGAAATTGTGAGTGGGCTTGTTTCCCTCGGGTGCGCTCAAGTTCTCTTCGGTGAGAACTCGGAAAACATCTTTTGCGGTCTCCTCCGCGGAAGAGACCAGATTCACGCCATCCCCCATTACGTAGGCGAGCGCCGCCTGAAGAAGCGGATAGTGAGTGCAGCCCAACACCAAGGTGTCAACTTGCGCCGCCTTCAGCGGCGCCAGGTAGTCGGATGCAACCTTCAGTAGCTCTGGCCCCGAAGTGACACCGCGCTCCACAAAGTCAACAAAAGCGGGGCATGCCGCGCTAAAGATCTCGAAGTCGACCGCTGCTGCAAATGCGTCGTCGTAAGCCTTAGAGGAGATGGTTGCAGAAGTTCCAATGACTCCGACTCGCTTTGAGCTACTGGTAGCAACCGCGGTTCTCACCGCAGGTTGGATTACCTCAACAACTGGAACACCTAGACCCTCGGTGTAGCGCTCTCTGGCATCTCGCAGCACCGCAGCAGATGCTGAATTACAGGCAATCACCAAGAGCTTGACTCCCGATGCAACAAGCTCATCCATAACCTCGAGTGCGAGCCTGCGCACCTCAGAAAGGCTTTTCGGGCCGTAGGGAGAGTTGAGCGTATCCCCCACATAGGAGATCGATTCGTTTGGGAGCTGGTCAATGATGGCTCTGGCAACAGTAAGTCCACCAACGCCAGAGTCGAATACCCCGATCGGCCTTGCATCCACGCCCTAAGTCTAGGGTGCGCAATCAGCAGTCAGTAGGCTGTTGCCGTGTCTTATGCCCTGATGACTGACCGCTACGAGCTCACCATGCTCCAGGCCGCGCTCCGTTCTGGAAAGAGTGAAAGAGAGTGCGTTTTCGAGGTCTTCACTCGTCAACTTCCCTCCGGCAGGCGCTACGGCGTTCTCGCAGGTGTGGGCAGGGTTCTAGATGCCATTGCCGATTTCAGGTTTGGCCAAGACGAGCTGGACTACCTTCGCAAGGCGGAGGTTGTGGACAAAAAGACGCTCGAGTGGCTGAAAAACTACAAGTTTTCAGGCTCAATCACCGGATACCGCGAGGGAGAGATCTACTTTGCAAATTCCCCGGTGATGACAGTTCGCGGCACGTTTGCCGAGGCAGTGCTGCTTGAAACCGTAATTCTCTCCATCCTCAACTACGACTCTGCCGTTGCCTCAGCGGCATCCCGCATGCATACTGCCGCCTCAGGACGCTTTCTCGCCGAAATGGGAGCGAGACGAGCTCATGAGTCAGCTGCTATTGCCGCCGCAAGAGCGGCATTTATTGCCGGCTTCGACGCGACCAGCAACCTTGAGGCTGGAAGAAGCTGGGGAATCCCGACCATGGGAACCAGCGCTCACAGCTTTACCCTGCTGCATGACTCCGAAAAAGAGGCCTTCGAGGCTCAAATCGCCTCGATGGGGCCAGACACGACACTTTTAGTCGATACCTACGACATCACCAGTGCCGTGAAAATGGCAGTTGAGCTCACTGGCGGCAAGGTCTCGGCAGTTCGGATTGACTCTGGAGACCTCGGCTCCACGGCCGTTGAGGTTAGAAGGCAGCTAGATGATCTCGGAGCAAAGCAAACCAAGATAGTTGTCACCAGCGACCTCGACGAGTACACCATCGCGGCCCTTGCGGCAGCTCCCGTGGACCGCTTTGGAGTTGGAACTTCTTTGGTAACCGGATCCGGACACCCAACTGCCGGATTCGTCTACAAGCTCGTCGCACACACCGATGGAACTGAGTGGACTGAGGTTGCCAAGACCTCGAAGTCAAAGACCAATCGTGGTGGGGAGAAGAGGGCATCGAGGCTCATAGAGTCCGGCAGTGCCTCCGCGGAGCTCATTGGAAGCGATGTCGGTCGCCCGCTTCAAGTTGATCTGATGAGTGAGGGCCAAGCCGACGACCAGTATCTGGGCCAGATGGGCGTGTTGGCCGCCAAGGCACATCACCTAGATGCGAAAGCAGAGCTCCCAAAAACTGCACTGAGGCTCTCAAAGGGCGAGCCAGCCATACCGACAATTTTCAGTTAGGGCTTCAGCTTTTCGTAGATCGCCTTGCAGGTTGGGCAGACTGGAAACTTCTCAGGCGCGCGTGAGGGAACCCAAACCTTGCCACACAGCGCAATAACGGCGTTTCCCATGACGGCGGAGGAGACAATCTTGTCTTTTTTCACGTAGTGCGAATAGCGCTCGTGATCCCCGTCTTCGAGAATCTCCTCTTTTTCGAGGAGCTCGGTGTCGCGATCTGACATGGTGCCTAGTTTAGGTCGGCGGCATCGCCAAGGGTCACTGTGAAGGTGCGGTTGGTGCCGTCTCGAAGGACAACCACCTCAACCTCTGCACCTGCCGGCTGGGCCCTGACTAATGCGGTGAGATCGGCGGAGCCGGTAACCCTCTCCCCCGCAAATTCAATAACTATGTCCCCGGAACGAATACCCGCAGCATTCGCAGCGCCATCCTCGGTGACCTGTTCGACATAGGCTCCAATTGAGAAGCTTGAGTCAGCCGCGAAACTGTTGCGAACCATCGCTCCGAGCAACCCGTGGGTTGCTACTCCGGTCTCCATGATCTCGGTGGCAATTCGAGCGGCGGTGTTTGACGGAATGGCGAAACCCACGCCAATCGAGCCGGCAACCCCGTTACCCGCAGTGGCAATCGCGACATTCACTCCGATCAGACGACCGTTTTCGTCAACCAGAGCGCCTCCCGAATTACCAGGATTGATGGCGGCATCGGTCTGAATCACCTGAATTGAAATGGATTCGCCAACTCCAGTCCAAAAACTAAGTCCCGGCTCGTCAGAAACTTCCGAGCTGGCAACCTGAATAGTGCGGTTCAGTGCGGAAACAATGCCCTCGGTCACGGTAGAGGTCAAACCAAGCGGAGCTCCAATGGCGACCACGTTCTGACCAACATTCAGAGTCTTCGAGTCGGCAAAGACAATTGGCTTTAGCCCCTCGGCCTCAACCTTGATTACAGCCAGGTCATAGACCGAGTCGTAACCAATCAGCTCCGCTGCAACAACGGTGCCATCAAATAGCCGGACCGCAAGCGATGCGCCATCGGTTTCACCGCCGAGTGTGACGACATGGGCATTGGTCAGGATGTAGCCGTCCTCGGTAAGAATCACTCCTGAGCCAGAGCCTGAATTCGATGAAGAGTTGACCGAGAGCGTTACAACGGATGGGCCCGCCTGCGATGCAGCACCGGTTACCCAGTTGACCTGCTCAACACTGTTGACGACCACAGGAGCTGGCTGTGTTGAGGCAACGTAGCTGATGCCCATGGAACTTGCACCAATGATGCCGCCCACAAGTGCGCTCGACATCGCAAGTGCTGCAATGCCCAGCGCTCCAACCCTGCGCTTCGGAGGTTGTGGCGCAATTGGAGCTGCGTATGGCGTGCTGAAAGTGAACTGGCTATCGCCTCTTTGGAACTGACTCATTTCAACCCTTTCGCTCCCCGCCATTATGTTCAACAACTCTGGGGATTCTATGAGTCCCAGCTGAATAGATTCTGTTACCTAGTAACCAGGAGTGTCCTTCGTGGAATTTCCACCACCGAGATCGCAAGCTCGTTGCTACTTAGCCAAATCTCGGCATCCGACTGTTGCCAGGAGCCACCATCGAACTGGTAGCTCGCTCGGACACGCACTTTGGCAACCGCGCTGAGGCTGCCAGGCGAATCAAATATCCGGTCCACGCTGAAGCCACTTCCTGTTTCACCGTCCGAAAATTGCCAGCGAGCTGCAGTCGGTTCAAACCTGATATTTGCGCTTCGGCCCAGGAGATTTCCTGCAAACTCAAATGCTGCCAGCTCGACGAAAAAGCTCGCTGGCACACCCACCTCCACCTCGCCACCAGGACTCGAGTAGGCAAAGGGCCTTCGTGATGTCGCACCAAAAACATCCGACACCTCATCATCAATGCTCACCACCTGCCTTGTCGCCTCGGGAACCTCATCGCCAATGCAGAGGCGCGAACCAATCGGAACCCAAGCGGTTATTACGCTCAGGGTAGGCGAGTCGATGGTGCCATTTGCATACCAACTGCAGAGTCTGAGGGGCTTTGGCTGAGGTGTGGCTGGAGACTCTCGACTCACTTCCTCGCGATCAGTTATTCGCTCCGTAGCACAAACCTCAAACGAACCCTCGGTCTGCTCCTGGCTGCATTCGCAAACCCCAAGTGCTGCAGCTTCGATGCTGCAGCTAGCGGCTAGCAATATCTCGATTAGCACCCGCTATCTCCGACCTGAAAGGTTTTTATCAGCCCGTCCTCTAGCTCCACGCTCACCTGCAGTCTCTCCCGGGTGGTTTCGACCTGCTCGCCCTCCGCATTGACAATTGCCACCCCTGACAGGTCCATGCAAACCCGCGATGACTCACTTGAAAGCCCTGTTACCTCGAAGCTCGGCCGGCCTAATCGTCGGTAGCCAACTGAGTCGAGAAGCTCCTGAGTCTCGAGAGCCGAGACCAGCGCGCTTCCGGTGAGGGCCTCAACAAAATCAGATTCGCCAGTGCCCATACCGGCATAGCGCTCCAGAGCCAGAGTCAATTCATCAGGTGAGGGGTTGATTTCGCTCACGGTCTCTTGGGAAGCGCAAGATGCGATTACCAGGGAAAGAGGAAGTAGAGCCAGAAGAAATCTCATCTGAGCAAGATATAGAGATTCTGCATTGGTCGCTTTTTGTTTTCCACAAGTGAAAACCCCCGAAGCTTTCACTTCGGGGGTTTCTTGGTTGCGGGGGCAGGATTTGAACCTACGACCTCCGGGTTATGAGCCCGGCGAGCTACCGAACTGCTCCACCCCGCGGCGAAGTAGTAACGATAGCAGATTGCCCGCTAGTTCTCTAGTGCGTCTAGAGCGTCCTCAATGGCTCGCTGCAGCCGCTCATCGGCCTCACCAAAGGCGGTCCAGTCGCCTGCCCGCAGCGCAGCAGCCTTGTCATCGAGAGCGCGCTTTGCTGCGTTGAGGGCCCTATCAAGAGCCGCGTTACCCGAGTCCGTGGTGCCGGAACCGGTATCGGAACCTGTGTCGGTGCTGGTGCCGCCATCAGCGACATCCGCGCCAGAGTCACCACCAAATAGGTCGTCAAGTGCCAGCTCGAGAGTGTCCTCGAAGGCAATCTGATCACCGAATGCCACCAGAATCTTCTGAAGCAGTGGGTAGCTGGTCTCACCGGTCGACTCAATGTAGACAGGCTGGACGTAGAGCAGGCCTCCACCAACAGGAAGGGTCAAGAGGTTTCCGTTCAGCACCCTGGTCGAACCCTGTCGCAGGATGTTTAGTAGCGATGAGACATCGCTATCAGCGTTGAAGTTGTTCTGCACCTGGCCCGGGCCGGGGACAATCGTCTCTCTCGGCAAATTCAACAGCGTCAGCTTTCCGTATTCGTCGTTGACTTTGCCGGCCTCTCCGCCCGCCTCGGCGTTTGCGATGAGGTAACCGGTGAGCACGTTTCTAGTGGTCTCGCCGGTGGACTGAGGGATGAAGGTTGAGTAAAGCGAGAATGCACTCTCATCATCACCCGGAGTCTGAAGGGTTAGGTAGTAGGGAGGCTGCAGGCTGCCAAGCCCGGTGCCCTCTACTGGGTCATTCGGCGTCATCCAAGCGTCCTGCTGAGAGTAGAAAGCGCCAGCCTCGGTTACGTGGTAGCGACCAAGAACAGATCTCTGCATCTTGAACAGGTCAGCTGGGTAGCGGACGTGGCTCAGCAGATCCTCACTCATCGCGCTCAGTGGCTGAACCGTATTTGGGTAGATGCCCATCCACGCATTCAGAATTGGGTCGTTCTCGTCCCACTGGTAAAGATCGACCGAGCCGTCATAGGCATCAACGGTGGCCTTCACCGAGTTGCGGATGTAGTTCACCTCAGACACATCGCGGTTGAAGGTCTCGCTCGCGGTGTCAAGAATTGCCAAGTTGAATGGCTCGAGGTTTGAGTAGGGGAAGTCGGTAGAGGTGGTGTATCCGTCTACTATCCACTTGATTCTGCCGTCGACAATCGCCGGGTAAACCTCTGTGTCAACGGTCAGATAAGGAGCAACCTCTTTGATCCTGTCGGCTGGATCACGGTTGTAGAGAATCTGGGACTCTGCATTGATTGCGTCGGAAAGCAGAATCTGTTCGCTCTGGAAGCGAAGTGCGTAAGCAAGACGAGTGAAAAGATCACCAATCATTGGTCCGCCATCAGCGTTGAATGTGGTGTAGGTCTCTCTTTCGCCATCTTCACCGGCCGGGAAGTCGAACTCAAGGGGATCGGCTCCATCTGGCGCTCCAACGATTGAGTACTCCGGTGAGTTCAGACCAAAGTAGATTCTCGGCTCGAAATCGCCAAGTAGGCCGACGGTTGGAATACCGCTTTGCAAGAACAGGGGCTTTCCGTCGCTGTCACGCTTGTTTCCGTAGGCGGCGACAAATCCAAAGCCGTGGGTGAACACAATGGTCGAGTTGTACCACGATTGAGAGTCGCCAAGTCCTGCTTGGTTCAGCTCACGAACGGCGACCACGGTGTCCTGAGTCTCGCCGTCAATCTCGTAGCGCCCGACGTGGAGGCGGTTTGGGAATGAGTAGTACTGACGATACTGTTCCAGCTGGCGGAACGCGTCGCTCACCAGTGCTGGGTCAATAATGCGGATTGAGGCTGTGGTCTTTGCATCGTTGCGCAGAGCACCCTCTTCAGCAACAACCTTGGCGTCGTACTCGATTACCTCAACGTTGTCGATACCGAAAGCGGTTCTGGTGGATTCAATGTTCTTTTGGAGGTAGGGAGCCTCAAGGGTTCGCTCATTAGGAACCACGATAAACGTCTGAACAATCCACGGGTAAAGCCCGCCAACAACAAGCGAGCTAACGACCATCAGAGCGGTCGCGATGATTGAGATTCTCCACTGTGCCAAGAAAGCCGTGACCAAGAATGTCACTGCTACAGCCAATGAGATAAAGGCAAGAATCTGAAGGCCTGGAATCACAGCGTTTGCGTCGGTGTAGTTGACTCCGGTAAACAGAGCTCCGTCGTTTACAACCGTTGAATACTGGTCGAACCAGAGGCTAACTCCCTGCATAACGAGGTAAACGGCGACCAAAATCGAAAGCTGAACTCGTGCGGGCTTGGATACTGAGATCTCTCTACCGCTGAAGCGAATGCCCCCATAGACAACGTGAACCGCAAGGTTGATTAGCGCCGCTAGGAAGACGGCACCCGACAAAAAGCCGACCACGAAGGTGAGAAACGGTAGGTCAAAGACAAAGAAACCAACGTCGAAGCCAAAGTGACCGTCCTGAACACCAAACTCGGAGCCGTTCAGAAATAGCAGGGCACTCTGCCACTCTCTGGCTGCAACCAGTCCACCACCGAGACCGATGAGGGCTGGAACACCGAACATAACGACCTTGCGAAGTGACTCAAGGAGCTGTTGGTAGACCTGAAAAGGAGACTCATCTGGCATCTTTAAATAGATAGGACGTGTTCGCCATGCAAGCATCAAACCGACCGCAATGACGGCTGTCATGATCACAAACCCGATCAGGAATGCAACCACCTGGGCGATTATTTGGGTGAAGAACACAACCTCAAAGTCAAGCTGACGGAACCACAGCCAATCGGTGTAGATGCCGGCTGCGCTCACCAGTGCAAAAACAATCGCGGCCAGGATTCCGAACGCGATTGATACCGGTGATACCTTACGTCCCTGTTGAGGGGTGCTCTGTGCCAATGTATCTCTCCTAGTTAGTTGCAGCTAACACTTGGTAGCTGTTTTCCTTCTCTCAACGCATCTATTGCATCGAGCGCGTCACTCAAGTCTCTCACTGTTACAACACTCAAGCCGTCGGGAATCTGCCCGATTGCCTCTTCACAGTTGCCCTTGGGCACCAAAAACAGGTCTGCGCCAGAGTTTTTTGCGGCAATCATCTTCAATCCAACCCCGCCAATCGGCCCGACCTCGCCGGCTGCGTTGATTGTTCCAGTTCCCGACACGTGACGATCGGCGGCCATAGAACCATCACTTAGGGTGTCGAGGATACCCAGGGTGAACATCAGCCCGCCGGAGGGGCCACCCACGTCACCCAGCTGCAGCTGTATGTCGACTGGGAAGTCGTATGTGTAGCCCACCATTGCGCCGATAACCCAGTCGGTCTCGCGCTTCT
>JAOGAX010000007.1 GCA_028144365.1 Aquiluna sp. | reverse complement strand
TCCATACGCCTCTTCCGGTGTCGACACAGAGGCCGGTGACAAGGCCGTAGAGCTCATGAAGAGGGCCGTTTCGGCCACTCACAACAACCTGGTTCTGGGCGGCTTCGGCGGTTTCGCCGGGATGGTTGACGCAGGGTTTCTAAAGAACTACGAGCACCCGATTCTCGCGACGTCAACAGATGGCGTCGGCACCAAAGTCGCAATTGCCCAGGCCATTGACAAGCACGACACCATAGGTCAGGACCTTGTTGGCATGGTGGTCGATGACATCGTCGTAACCGGGGCAAAGAGCCTCTTCATGACCGACTACATCGCCTGCGGGAAGCTTGTGCCCAGCCGAATTGCAGACATCGTTAGGGGCATTGCAGAGGCTTGCAAAGAAGTTGATGTTGCTCTTGTTGGGGGCGAGACTGCTGAGCACCCAGGGCTTTTGGGTGCGGACGAATACGACGTTGCGGGAGCTGCGACGGGAGTTGTAGAAAAAAGCAAGATCCTCTCCAGCGAAAAGGTCGAGGTGGGCGATGTGGTTCTAGGTCTTGCAGCATCCGGCTTGCACTCAAATGGCTACTCGCTGGTCCGCAAAATTGTTGCTGACAAAGGTCTTGGCTATAAAGACCACGTTGCTGAGTTTTCGACCACCTTGGGTGAGAAGCTGTTGGAGCCGACCAGGCTTTACAGCGGTGTCCTAAACGCTGTCCTTGAGAAGTTTGATGGGCAGATTGCGACCATGAGCCACATCACCGGAGGCGGCATCGCGGCGAATCTTTCGAGGGTGCTGCCCGAGACTGTTTCTCTGGATGTCGACCGCAGCACCTGGAGCCCAGATGATGTCTTTAGGGTTTTGGCCGGCTGGGCCGGGCATGATCTGAAGGACCTCGAGAGCACATGGAACCTAGGACTTGGCTTTGCCCTCGTCGTCAGAAAGTCCAAAGCCCAGGAGATTGAGAAGTTCATTACGGCAGCTGGCATTCGCTCCTGGCAGCTCGGAGTCATTGAGTCGACAGCATGCGATGCAGATGCTGAGGGCTACACCACAAACGCCAAGGGGGTTCAGGGCGGAGCAGTTCGTTTAGTTGGGGACTATGCGCAATAAGGCTGCCGTCGGCGTTGGAGTTGTCGGCATCGCAGTTGCCATCGGGGCCTTCCTGCTCGGCTTGGTTTACGGAGCAGAGTCGGCAACTGTGAGCGTGGTGAGGGACACACCTAATGTGCACTGCTATGAGGACACCTCTTCGGATCAGTTCACCGAGCTGCACATCGAGACCAAGGTGCTGGCCTGCCAGGTGGTTGGCATGACCAAAGAGGCTGCAGTTGACCTTCTCGAATCAGAGGGTAGAACCGTGAGGATTGCCTCGGAAGACGGAGAGTATTTTGCTCTCACCGAGGACTATAGAGACGACCGAGTAAATATAGACCTTCTTGTTGGCTTAGTCGTCGGCGCTAACGCGTGGTAATTATCGACTTTTGTATATCTCTTTGCGATGTCCTATGCGAATGACTAGCACGAGCACCTGGCTGTCACAGACCTCATAGATTATTCGGTAGTCTCCAACCCGAATCCGGTAGCCGTCTCGCCCCTTTAGCTTTTTCGCAAGTGGTGGCCTTGGATGAAAACTGAGTACCTTGAAGGCCAAGCGAATTCGTTCTTGAATCTTGATCTCCAGCTTTGCGAGATCCTTTTTCGCAACTTCGCTCAGCTCAACTTCATAGCGGTTTGAGGCCGAGCTCACGCTCTACTTCTTCCAGGGGCGTAGATTTCCCAAAAGCTTTTGGATCTGCCTCAAATTCCATCACCGTGAGGCTGTCCTCTAGGTCCTCGATATAGTCAATTAGCTTGTCGTAGTCCATTGCGCTGAGAATAATTGCCAAGGGCTTGCCGTGCTTTTGGATTTCCACAGCCTCGGTTTTAGCTAGCTCAAGGACGCGGTTGAAGTTCGCTCTTGCCTCGGAGGCAGAAAATTTGGCCATGTTATTATTGTACAAAACAGTGTCAAGTTTTGTACAAAACCTATTGGGTTATGGGAGTATCTGCTTCTACTGCTCGTCGTCGAGATCAACCACGCGCTCGTCATCAAGCGGAGCCTCGTAGTCATCAGCCCAGCGGTCCACGAAGTCTTCGTTCTCTTCCCCGGCTTTTTGGCCTAGCTCGGCCTCAAGCGCTGAGTAGTCGGTCGATGGGCTGTAGTACTTCAGCTCGCGAGCGACCTTGGTGTTCTTTGCTTTTTGACGGCCACGCCCCATGGCGAGCCCCCTTTATCTCTCATAGTCCTTGGCCATACTGCCTTGGAAACCTTTGGAAAACCTTGAGAAATGATAACAAAAACTAGACGAACTGCATGACAAGCATCATTGCCAGAAGAGGCATCAGAGCGTTGATTACCAGAGTGAGTAGCATCTGCACCAAGCGTCCTCGGTGGTAGTAGTCAAACCCCTCCGCCGAGACTGTCGCAAAAGTTGAAAGACCTCCCGCAAGCCCTACCGATGCGATCACCAACCAGTCCTGGGTCAGCGAGCCGGAGTAGATGTAGCCGACAAAACCGCCGGCAAGAATGTTGACCGCAAAAAGCCCAAAGGGCAGCGCTCCGTGCCAGGAGATGATGGCGTAGCGCAGCACAGCGCCAATTCCACCGGCAGCGCCAATCAGAAGCGTGAGAAGAATCGGGTTACTCATGCCCCACCTTCTTCGCTCGTCTTCTGCCCTGGTGCCAACCAAAGGCATAGGTAGCAGGGCCGATAAAAAGCAGCAGTGCAATCTCAGGCGAGAGCCCCTGGGTGTCTATGAAGAGTGTTAGCGCGCTCATGGTGGTGAAGCCCCCGGCGAGGCCGGTACCAAAGAATGCTTTTCTTTTCTCGCTTGCGAAAATCGGGTGCCTTGCAGTTAGGCCTAAAAAATAGCTTCCAACAAGATTCACAAAAACAAGGGCGAGAAAGTCAGAGGTGGGGAACTCATAGGAAGAGCCGAACACTTCCCCGATTAGGTGACGCAGCATGGTTCCAATCGCGCCACCGACAAACACCATGCCAGCCATTCTCCAGTTGGCTAACACCCTTCAAACACTAGCGAATTTGCTAACTTGTGGGAGTGAACTTTGACGATAAGAACAACCTGGTTGTGGGTAGCTACTACCAAAACAATTATTCGAGCGAAGAGAACCAGCAGTTCACCAAAGAGTTCGCAGCCATTACCGAGAAAATGATCTCCTGCCTTGATCAGGGACTGGAGCCTGAGCACCAGAAGATGCAGGATGCGGTCAAGGAGCACTACGAGTTTTGCCTGAGGTTCTGGACCCCAGATCGCGAGAGCTACAAAAACCTTGCGCTAAGTTTCGCATTACCTACCGGCTACAACGAAACCTATGAGGGTCAGCGTGAGGGTCTAGGCAACTACATCTATCAGGCCGCAACCCACTTCGCAGATAAGAACCTCTAGGCCTTTTCTTTCGACCTAGCGCCCAGGCGGAAGGTTGAGGCAAAGCCCAACAGCAGGAAGATCGCAGCTGCGAATGCCGCCCACTTAGCTCCGTCTGTGAAGGCATCACCGGCAGCCTCCTCGATCGACTGCGCTAGTTCTTGAGATACACCCTGAGAGGCGAGACCCTCAGAGAGCTGCGGGATAGCACCGCCTGCCGACTCGACCACCGCATCAACGAGAATCACCTGCTGACTCTGGGGAACCGCAAGTTCATTAAGACGATCTTCGAATGAGGCCTGGGTGCCGGTGAAGAGCATGCTGCCAAGAACAGCAATACCGAGCGCAGAACCAATCTGCCTCACGGTGGACTGAGAACCTGAGGCCTGGCCGGTCTGGGACATTGGAACATCCACCATGATGACACCCGTCAGCTGAGCGGTTGCAAGACCTATACCGATGCCGTAAACAAACAGCAGCGGAGCAATAACTCCCCAACCGGCATCAACCGATGCCACAAGACCAATTCCTGCAACACCGATTAGCTCAAGCCCAACGCCAATCTGGACCGCTCGCGCCGGTGGAAGTTTTCCGGAAAGCGCCCCACCTATTCCAGAAGCCATGAAGGCTCCACCAGCAAGCCACAACAGCACTAGCCCTGAACTTATCGGGCTTAGACCAAGAACGTTTTGCAGCCATAGCGGGATTGCAAAAAGCAGCCCGAATTCGCCTAGCGAGATGATCATGGCGGCGAGGGAGCCGTTGCGGAA
Source organism: Aquiluna sp. (assembly GCA_028144365.1). Classification (GTDB taxonomy): domain Bacteria; phylum Actinomycetota; class Actinomycetes; order Actinomycetales; family Microbacteriaceae; genus Aquiluna. The sequence goes on along the minus strand of JAOGAX010000007.1, from coordinate 32,749 downwards.
GGAGGCGATGCTAAATAGCCCAAGGTCCAACAAAACGCTCTTACCCTCGCGCTCACGTTTACGTTCCCAGAGCACAAACATCACGCTGGTGATGGCAGCTATTGCCAGCGCCACCGGAATAACGGAAATACCGTCCTCAGGCCAAACGAAATCACCCAAGGCGAATTGGCTCTTTGGGTTAGGAGTTAGCCAGCCATAGACGCGACCCTCGATAAGTCCGAAGACAAGGGTGCCGAACATGACGATTGAGATCGCAGCCCCTACCCAGTCGATGCCCTTCCGGCCACCCTCAGCCTTTGATTCTGGGATCAGGTAGATAAGGCCGGCGAGAATCAGGATGCCCAGCGGAAGATTTATCAAAAATGCCCAGCGCCACGTGAAGTCGGTTGCGAGCCAGCCGCCCAGCACGGGCCCAACCGCAACCATGCCGCCAATCGTTGCTCCCCAGACGGCGAAGGCGATGCCTCGCTCCTTACCCTGGAAGTTCGCGTTCACCAGAGACAGCGTGGTGGGGAGCACCATCGCGCCACCAAAACCCTGAACGACCCTTGCGGCAATCATGTCGCCGGCCGATTCGGTTGACCCCGCCCAGACCGAGGCGACAATAAAGATGAAGATTCCGATCAGCAGCAGCCGCTTGCGGCCAATCTTGTCTGCCAGCGAACCCCAAACCAAAAGGGTCGAGGCAAAGACTAGGACGTAGCTCTCTTGAACCCACTGCACCTCCGTGGAGGTTAGGGAGAGGTCTTCAATGACCTTAGGGAAGATGGTGTTGACGATTGTGCCGTCAATAATGACCAGAGAGATGGCCATTGATATAAAGACCAGTCCCACCCAGCGGTTCTTTGTTTTCAATCTGTTTCCTTAGTTAGCCGGCTGCCAAGAGGGCACATGCCCCAATGGCAAGTGCGATGCCGATGTTTTGGCTCAGAGCAATCCGCTCCTTTAAGAAGATTCTTGCCAGCAGGATTGTTCCCACCGGGTATAGCGAAGTTAGCACTGCGGCGACCGCTAGAGCTCCGCTCGAGGTGGCAATCATGAAAAACACATTGCCGGTTACATCGCCCAGGCCAGCCAGCAGCACCAGCGGGAGAATTGCCTTGCTAAAAAGCTCCCGCTCCACCAACACCTTGGACTTGCCGCTCAGCAGCAGTCCAATCAGGCCTGCGGCCAAGAGGATCAGGCCGACCACTCTCATCACCACTAGCACGCCCAGGCCGCTGCCCTCAGGGGCCATGTCCAAAAACAGGAAGATGCCTGCGAACCCCACTCCCGCTCCAACTGAGTAGAGGCCTGCTCTCAAGCTTGGAAGCCTGACATCTTCTCCTGGGATGAAGGCCACCAGTACCACCGCAATCAAAATCAGCACTATTGCAACCAGTGCGAAGGAACTCAGCTGCTGGCCCGTTGCAACATCAAAAAGCACGGGAATCATTGCAGACAGCACGGCTGTCAGTGGGCTGACGATCGAGATTGGACCTAACGCGAGCGCCGCGTAGAGAAATGTGATTGCAGCTGCCGAGCAGATGCCCGCGAAAATACCAATTTGGATTACATTCGGCTCAAAGCTTGCGCCGAAGAACAATGACAGAAACAGGGCAACGAATAGCCCAAATATGAAGGCAACCGTCGTTACGGCTAGAGCCCTTACCTTCTTGGCGGCAAGTGCCCCAACAAAGTCTGCGTAACCATAAGAAAAGGCAGATAGTAAACCGAAGATTATGGTCACTATCTGCCTCTTTCTGGTGGCTCCGACCGGCGTCGATCCGGTGACCTAACGATTTTCAGTCGTTCGCTCTACCAACTGAGCTACAGAGCCTTGGAGCTTGCGCTCCCCATTCGCTTTCGCGACGCGACCCTGACGGGACTTGAACCCGCGACCTCCGCCGTGACAGGGCGGCGCGCTAACCAACTGCGCTACAGGGCCAGAGATGCTTCTCATTCGCCTAGTGACCCCAACGGGATTCGAACCCGTGCTACCGCCGTGAAAGGGCGGCGTCCTAGGCCGCTAAACGATGGGGCCAGAAGCTGGCAACTTCAAAGCACCGACGGTAAAGACTACTTGTGTTTCGGCAAGTTGCGCAACACATAGGGAACTCTCAGGCAATACTTGAAGCTTTGGCTTAGATTTTTGGCAGGGAGGTGGAAATGGCACTGCGCAAAAACGCGATTATTGCTGCCCTTTCCGGCATCGGCCTGGTCGCCGGAACGCTGCTACTGACCCCCGCCTACGCAAACCCTGATTACCCAACTGCCGCAGAGGTTGCCGCAGCCAAACGAGATGTTCAGGAAAAGGAAAAGCTCATTGAGCGCATCGAGGGAATCCTTGTCACCCTCGAGGAAGAGGCGAGAGCTCTCGAGACCATTGCGCTAAAGAAGAACGAGGAATACAACCAGGCCATCGATGCCAAGAACGAGATGGCTGCGAAGGTTGAATCGCTCCAGGCCAGAGTTGAGCAGTCCTCCACCGAGGCCGAGGAGGCTCGGTTGCAGCTGGGGAGAATAGTTGCCCAGATGTTCCGCGATCGCAGTGCAACCGACACCACTTTGGAACTTCTTTTCAACCCAGACAATGCCGAGAATCTGCTCTTTCAGATGAGCATGGAGGAGCTAATTGCTCAGCGCACCGAGGCTATCTACCAAGCCGCACTGGACAAGCAAGCCCAAGCCGAGGCCCTAGCGCTTGAGCTTGAACAATCCCGTATCGAGCTCGAAGACATAGAGGCCGAGGCAGAGCAGCTCTATCAAGAGGCCCAGGATGCCGCGGATGCGGTCATTGCAAAGGTTGCCCAGTCGGAGCGTGAGCGCGCCACGATGATGGAGCAGCTCGCAGAGCTCAAAGACACCGCGGAGGAAGTCGAGCGCCAAAGGCAAGAGGGTCTTGAGTGGGAGAGAAGGCAGGCGGCGATTAGGGCTGCTCCCACCGCTCCCGAGCTCTACTCAGTGGGAGAGCCAGACTGGGCTCAGGTTGAAACCGCAATTGCCTTCGCAAGTGAGCAGCTTGGCGAAAGATATGTTCTTGGGGGAGCTGGACCAAATGTTTGGGACTGCAGCGGCATCACGATGAAGAGCTATGCGGCAGCAGGTGTTTATATCGGTTGGCACTCAGCCACAGCGCAATACAACGTGCTTGCCGGACAGAAGAAGCTGGTGCCATTCCAGAATGCGCAGCGAGGAGATTTGATCTGGTGGTCAACCGAGAGTGCGTTCTCGGGAGATAAGTACCACGTGGCAATTTACCTAGGCGATGGAATGATGCTCGAGGCACCAAACCCAGCTCGAACGGTGAGAATTGTTCCGGTTCGCTATGGCGAGCTTTGGCCCTATGCCGGCAGGCCAACCGCTACTAGCAACTAGCCCTTGTAGTTGTCGTAGCCGTCAGCCAGGACCTTCTCAGCCGCAGCCTTGTTCTGCCAGCCACCAAGCTTGACCCACTTGCCAGGTTCTAGGTCCTTGTAGTGCTCAAAGAAGTGCTCGATCTCGTTCTTGGTCTGCTGCGGAACATCTTGAATGTCTTGGATGTGAGCAAAGCGAGGATCTTTGTCCAAAACGCAAAGGAGTTTTTCGTCCTGACCGCCGTCATCCTCCATAAGCAGCATGCCTACCGGGCGAACGCTCATGTGGACTCCGGGGTAGACCGGATACTCCAGTAGAACCAGCGCATCCAGCGGGTCACCATCGCCACCTAGGGTGTTTTCGAAGGCACCGTAGTCGACTGGATAGACAAAAGGAGTGAAGAGCACCCTGTCCAACCAGACCTTTCCACTCTCGTGGTCAACCTCGTACTTGTTTCTGCTGCCGCGAGGAATCTCAATAACTACTTCGTATGACACCGGTTCTCCTAAATAGGCTTTGAGTGTAAACATTATCGAATCGGAGCCAATGCCAGTTAGACCTCGCCTCACCCCCGCCATGGCAAACGCTCGGCGCGCTGTCAGGGAGCTACTTGCAGAGCTCGAGCTAGAGCCTGGATCAATGCTCCTAGTTGCCTGCTCGGGCGGAGCGGACTCGATGGCACTTGCCGCCGCGGCGGCGTTTGAGGTCCCCAAGGCTGGTCACAAGGTTGGTGCGGTAGTAGTTGACCATGGCCTACAGAGCGATTCGCAAGAGGTTGCCGACCAGGCTGCACACAGATGCAGTGAGTTGGGTTTGGCCCCAGTACTTATTGAGCAGGTAAGAGTCAACCCCAAGGGTGAGGGCCTCGAGGCTGCCGCTAGGGATGCTAGGTACGCAGCGCTTGAAAGGGCGAGAGTGGGACACTCTGCGAGTTATGTGCTGCTTGGCCACAACCAGGATGACCAGGCGGAGACAGTCTTGCTGGGCCTGGCAAGAGGCTCGGGGCTTAGATCAATTAGCGGAATGCCAAAAATTGACACGGAGCGAAGCCTTGTCAGGCCGCTTATCGACATCACAAGAGAGGAACTTAGGCAGTCCTGCCTGGATCAGGGTCTTGAGTTTTGGGACGACCCACACAATCAGGACGAGAGTTTCTTGCGGGTTCGAGTCAGAAAGCTTGCAGGAGAGCTAGAGAAGACACTGGGTGCGGGGTTTCAGGCGGCGCTCGCCAGAACTGCCGGCCTTGCTTTTGAGGCCGATGACTTCCTCGCCCAGCAGGCGCAGGCCGTTCTGGCAGACTCAGTCGGTGATTCTGGTCTCGATGTCGCAGGCGTTGAGAGTCTGCATCCGGGACTTAGGAGAAAAGCTCTTCAGCTTTACCTGCAGAGCATCAGCGGAGCGACCATTTCTCGGGCTCAGGTTTTGGAGGTAGAGCAGCTAGTTATCAATTGGCACGGACAGAAAAAGCTCGCCCTTTCTGGCATTACAGTAGAGCGGGTAAACGACCGCCTTCTAGTAACAGCCAATTAGCCCGGGAGCCTGCAAGTGCAGTTAAATCACCCAGACATTCAAGAGGTGCTGGTCACCGCTGACCAGATTCAGGAGAGAGTCGCCGAGCTTGCGACCGAAATCTCCGAGTTCTACAAAGACAAAGAGGTGCTGCTTCTGGGCATCCTCAAGGGCGCAGTTCCCTTCATGGCAGACATCTCCAGGGCGCTTTCAATTCCGGTTCAGCAGGACTGGATGGCGGTGTCCTCCTACGGTTCCGGAACCGTATCTTCCGGGGTAGTGAGGATTCTCAAGGACCTGGATGCGGACATCAAGGACCGTCACGTACTGATAGTCGAGGACATCATTGACTCCGGTCTGACACTGTCCTGGCTGACCTCAAACCTCAAGGCCAGAGGGGCCGCCTCGGTTGAGATTGTGACTCTTCTCAGGAAACCAGAAGCTGCAAAGGTGAAAATAGCTGTCAGATGGGTGGGGTTTGATATCCCAAATGCTTTTGTTGTTGGCTACGGGCTCGACTACAACGAGCACTACAGATCCCTAGACGGCGTTGGCATTCTTTCGCCCTCGGTTTATGAGTAAAGGTTTTTGATGGCAGAAAAGGCAGACAAGAAGAGCGACCCACAGAGCAGGCTCAAGAAGTTTCTCAAGGGTCCCTGGCTTTGGATTGCCATCGCGCTTAGCGTGGTCTTCATCGGCAGCACCCTGATGAACACCGAGCAGTACGCCAAGGTGGACACCCAGGTCGGGCTGGAGATGATCAGCTCAGGCTCGGCTGAGAAGGTGACCATCTTCGATGGCGATCAGCGGGTCGACGTTGTGCTTCGCAACCCCGATGCTGAGTTTGGCGACAAGGTTCAGTTCTACTTTGTTTCAGGCCGTGCCGAGGTTGTCGCTGAGACAGTGGCATCAGCTCAAATTTCAGAGGGTTGGTCCGACGAGGTTCCCTCCACGCCATGGATCCTTGCTCTGCTCGGATCGCTACTGCCATTCATCATCATCTTGGCCCTGTTCTGGTTCCTGATGAGCTCGATGGCAGGTGGCGGTCGTGGGGTCATGCAGTTTGGCAAGTCCAAGGCCAAGCTCGTGAGCAAGGAAATGTCCAAGATCACTTTTGATGACGTCGCCGGCATTGAAGAGGCTCACGAAGAGCTCAACGAGCTCAAGGAGTTTTTGAAGAACCCAAAGAAGTTTGAGGAGATGGGCGCCAAGATTCCTCACGGCGTTTTGCTCTATGGTCCTCCAGGAACCGGAAAGACCCTTATCGCCAAGGCGGTTGCGGGTGAGGCGGGTGTTCCGTTCTTCTCTATCTCAGGATCTGACTTCGTAGAGATGTTCGTGGGTGTTGGTGCGTCTAGGGTCAGGGACCTGTTCGAGCAGGCTAAGCAGGCAGCTCCAGCAATCATCTTTGTCGACGAGATTGATGCGGTCGGTCGCCACCGCGGCACCGGCATTGGTGGTGGAAACGATGAGCGCGAGCAAACGCTGAACCAGCTGCTGGTTGAGATGGACGGCTTCGACACCTCAACAAACGTCATTTTGATTGCCGCCACTAACCGACCAGATGTTCTAGATCCAGCTCTTCTTAGACCGGGCAGATTTGACCGTCAGGTCGGCGTCAGCGCGCCAGATCTCAAGGGCAGAGAGCAGATTCTGAAGGTTCACTCGAAGAACAAGCCACTTGGCAAGAAGGTTGACCTAGCTCTAGTTGCCAGGAGAACCCCTGGGTTCACAGGTGCCGATCTTGCAAACGTATTGAACGAGGCGGCACTGCTTGCTGCCCGGCTGAATCGCAAAGAGATCGATGACGAGGTGCTGGACGAGGCCATCGACAGGGTTATCGGTGGTCCGCAGCGAAAGAGCGCGATCATGAAAGATCACGAGCGACTTGTCACCGCCTATCACGAGGCGGGCCACGCGCTGGTTGCGGGAGCTGCCAACTACGCCGACCCGGTGACCAAGATCACTATTCTTCCAAGAGGCAGGGCCCTCGGCTACACCATGGTGATGCCTATGGAGGACCGCTACTCAATTAGCCGCAACCAGCTGCTGGACCAGATCGCATATGCGATGGGTGGCCGCATTGCAGAGGAAATCGTCTTCAAGGACCCCACCACCGGAGCCTCGAATGACTTTGAGAAGGCAACCAACATCGCAAGAACCATGGTTACCAAGTACGGGATGAGCTCCAAGATCGGAGCAATCTCTCTCGGAAGTGGGAACGCGGAACCTTTCTTGGGCAGGGAGCTTGCCACCCACCGGGATTTCTCTGACGAGATGGCTCAGCAGGTTGATGCCGAGGTAAAGGTGATTCTGGAGACCGCAATGGATGAGGCCCATAAGGCTCTTACTACTAACCGTGCGGTTCTAGACAAGCTTGCAAAAGAGCTCCTCGAGAAGGAGACCTTGAACCAGGACGAGATAGCCACAATCTTCAAGGCAGTGAAGAAGCTTCCCAAGCGAACCACGTGGCGATCGTCGACTAAGCGTGCTCTTTCGACCAAGGGGCCAATTGCAGTTCCCGAGCGCAAGGTCAAGGAGCTCAAGAAGTCCCCCACTCGGCGAACTAAGAAGACCAAAGATGCAGCCGGAACGGATTCGTAAGGCCGTCCTTGAGCTTCTCGAGGCAATCGGAGAAGACCCGGGGCGCCCAGAGCTAGCCCAGACCCCGCAAAAGGTCGCGGACGCCTACGCGTCTTTTTTTAGCGGCATCAACAAAGATCCCCTAAGTGCACTGAGCGAGACCTTCCCGGCAGAGAGCTCCGAGGCCGTGATCCTCAAAGACATCGAGATGGTCTCTATCTGCGAGCATCATCTTCTGCCCTTTACCGGAGTTGCCCACATCGCCTACCTTCCCTCGGACAGGGTTGCGGGGCTAGGAAGGCTCGCAAATGTTGTCGAGATTCTGGCTTCGAGGTTGCAGCTGCAGGAGAACCTGACTGCTCAGATAGCCGATGCCATAGAGCAGGGACTCGATGCTCGCGGCGTTGTCGTGGTTATTGAGGCAAGGCACCAGTGCGTTGCATCGAGGGGTGCAAGGCAGCCCGAGGTGAACACCGTGACCATGGCCTCGAGGGGTCAGTTCTCAGACCCGGTGCTAAGAGCCGAGGTCATGGGCCTAATCACCATGGGCAATGCCTAGCTGGCAAAGACCCCTTGTCATGGGAGTCCTAAACGTCACCCCGGACTCCTTTAGCGATGGCGGTCAATTTCTAGAGTTCGATTCGGCGCTAGCCCATGCCAGAGAGATGGCAGAGCAGGGTGCTCAGATCATCGACATTGGTGGCGAGTCAACAAGACCCGGAAGCATGCGGGTCAGCCTTGATCAGGAGCAGCAGCGAGTGCTGCCGGTCATTCGAGCCATCAAGGACGAGCTCAAGGTAAAGGTGTCAATTGACACCATGAACGCCGATACCGCCGCAAAGGCCATTGCGGCGGGGGCGGACATCGTTAACGACGTCTCGGGTGGTCTAGCAGACCCGCAGATCTTTGCCGCTGTTGCGGACAGCGATTGCAACTACGTGCTGGGTCACTGGCGCGGCCACAGCGACATCATGGACTCCCTGACCACCTACTCCGATGTTGCCAGGGAGGTTGTTGCGGAGCTCGCGGAGCAGGTTTCGATGGCGGTGGCCGCAGGCATAGCCAGAGAGCGCATCGTCGTTGACCCGGGCCTCGGCTTTGCAAAGGACATGAAACAGAACTGGGACTTGGTTGCGAGGCTGGACGAGCTTGAGAACCTTGAGCTTCCAATACTGGTTGGCGCCTCGAGAAAACGCTTTATTGCCCATGCGCTTGACAGCAAGAACCCGCAATCGGTAGACACCGGCAGACGCGATGTCGCGACCGCAGTACTGACTGCCCTTCTGCTGCAGCGAAAGCTCTGGGGCATCCGGGTTCACAATGTCAGTAACACTGTCGATGCCATTAGCGTGGTAGCAGCGCTAAAGGAGGCTCAGGACAAATGATCTACAAGATTCGACTTGATGCCCTCGAGTTCTTTGGCTATCACGGAGTCCAGCAGCACGAAAAGGACTTTGGTCAAACCTTCCTGGTTGACTGCCATCTTGATGTCGAAGCGGGCAGTGAAGACAGCATCGACTCCACCGTTTCCTATGCTCTGGTCGCCGATGAGCTCGAGAGGGTTGCCACCAAGCAGCGATTTGATCTAATTGAGACTCTTGCCCAGCGCTGCTTGGCTGCAGTTTTAGATCTGGACCCGAAGATTCTGCGAGCCACAATCACGATCCACAAACCAAACGCCCCGCTGACTCAGAGCTTTGGTGATGTCTCGGTATCGGTCTCTGGAGCCAGGGGTGACTAAAGCCGTTCTCGCCTTCGGGAGCAATCTTGGCGAACGTCAGGAAACAATAGTTGCCGCCGCTAAGCGGCTTGCGGAGCACAAAAAAGTAAAGCTTTTGGCCCTTTCTTCGATGTATGAGTCGGTTGCCGTTACTGCAGAGGGTGAGGACGAGAGCCAGCCGAGCTACCTGAATGCGGTTGGCATATTCGATACCGAGCTAAAGCCGTCAAAGCTTCACAAACTAGCCTGCGATGTCGAGAATGAATTTGGCAGGGTGAGACTTGCCCGCTGGGCACCGAGAACTTTAGATATTGACATCATCACCTTTGGCACTGAGCTCATAGAGACCAAGAAGCTAGTTGTCCCTCACCCCAGAGCCTTTGAGCGAGCCTTTGTCTTGGTGCCGTGGCTTGAGGTTGACCCAGATGCTGTGATTCCAGGCAGGGGAAAAATCTCGGCGCTTGTCTCAGAGCTAGCTGCCAGAGTGGTGAAGCAGTCATGAGGCCACTGCAGCCGGCAGGGCTGGCGAGCTTCTTGGCGGCAGGTGCTGTTCTAGGGCTGAGCGCCGCGCAGCTTGCTACCGGCCTCGGCTACAGCTTCCCCTTGAGTCCTTGGACGATGATCTTGATGCTGCCGCTAATTGGGGTTGCGATTTATCTGGCGACGCTGCCGATCTATCGCTATCGCAAGAGTCTGGAGAAGTGGGAAAGTGGTCCTAGGCCGTCTCGGCCAAATCCATTCTTTGCATTTAGGGCATTGGTTGTCTCTCGGGCAATCGCCCTCACCGCGGCTTTGTTTGCCGGTTGGTATTTGGGCGGACTTATTTGGTTGGTGAGCTTCAGCATTGCTCCCTCGGGACTAACGACTCCAACTGTTTTTGGGGCTATCGGTTCGCTGGTTATGCTCGGCGGCGGCTTGGCGGGAGAATACAACTGCCGTGCACCGCGCGGGCCTAACGAGGAGGCGGAGTGAAAGTAGGGATCATCGGTGACGAGCCGGCAGGCCCGGTCCTGGCGAAAGCTTGGGCAGGTGCTGGCCACGAGGTGATCGGCGTCCATGTTGAGTCCCTGGCGGCAATTGAACGGGTTGAGGCTCTTTTGCCAGATATTCCGATTGCTCCGATGGCCGCCGTTGCTGAGGATGCGGAGCTACTTGTTCTGGCCGTTCCAAACGATGACGCTGAGCTAACCTGCGCGGGACTAGCGGACCTGGGGCTATTCGGGCCGAGAAAAATAGTGGTTCACCTATCTCCGCATCGTGGCTACGGGATTTTGGGCGACGCCGCCAGGCACGGAGCAATCCCAATTGCGATGCACCCACTCATGCACTTCACGGGTACCTCAATGGACCTAGCCGTGATGCAGAACGCCACCATGGTCGTGACCACTCCCGACACCTATAGACCCATTGCACAAGCCCTGGTGATTGAGCTTGGCGCGGAGCCATTTGAGCTCAGTGAGCACCAACGCGGTGCCTATGCCGAGGCCTTTGAGGTTGCCTCTGGGTTTTCCTCGCTGGTGGTGCAGCAGGCAATGGGCATTTTGGCTGAGGCCGAGGTAATGGAGCCCGCCAAGCTAATCGCTCCGGTTGTTAGGAGTGCGGTTGATGATGCACTTGCCAAACCGGTTATGCCGATAGACCCAGAGGACGCGGCCAAGTGAGGCTCGTCCATACCGTCAGCGAGCTCAAGGAGGTGCTTGCGGAGGTTCGAACCGAGCGGTCAATTGGATTTGTCCCGACCATGGGTGCCCTTCACAAAGGCCACCTCTCGCTGATTGAGCGTTGCCAGCAAGAAGGCAACTTCACGGTTGTCTCGATCTTTGTCAATCCTCTGCAGTTTTCCTCAGAGGAGGACTACGAGGGTTACCCACGAACACTGGGTGTCGATGCCAGGCTGCTAACGGATGCTTCGGTGGACGTGCTGTTTGCTCCATCTGCAGCCGAGGTCTTTCCCATAGAGCAGAGCTTCCCGGAGGTAGACCCGGGAGTGGTTGGTGAGAGGTTTGAGGGTGAGTTCCGGCCTGGCCATTTCGCCGGCATGCTCAAGGTTGTGAGCAGACTGCTCGACATCGTTGTCCCGGACAAGGCTTATTTTGGCGAAAAGGATGCTCAGCAGGTTGCACTGGTGACGCAGATGGTCGATGCCCAGGTCCACTCTGGTCGCAGAGAGCCGATGAGCGTGGTGGTTTGTCCAACTATTCGCTCAGAGCAGGGACTCGCTCTCTCAAGCCGAAACCTCAGGCTTTCCGGTGCTGAGTTAGAGAGCGCGACTGAGCTCTATGGTGCTTTGGTCGCAGGATCCAAGGCAGGTAAACAAAGAGCTGAGATTGTTGAGGCAGCAAAGGCCTCTCTTAGCCCCGCGATTAGACTTGAGTACCTAGAGCTGGTCGATGCGAGCAGTTTTGAGATTGTTGAGCGTATTCCTGCTGGTGGGGCGAGATTGATCATCGCTGCCTGGGTGGGAGACGTGAGGCTAATTGATAACCTTTTGATCGGTGGTAGCAAGTGAGTGAAGAGTACGAGGCAGATCTGCCGGAGCAGATTGCTTTTCGTATGCAAAAGCGCGAGCGGCTCAATGAGCTCTCTGACGCCTACCCGGTTTCGCTACCGATAACCCACACCATCGAGGCCACCAAGGCCCACTATCCAAACCTTGAGGCCGACATTGCCACCGGCGATGAGGTTGCGCTTGCGGGCAGAATCATGTTCCTGCGCAACACTGGCAAGCTCTGTTTCGCTACGCTGCAGTCCGGCTCCGGCGAGCGTATCCAGGCAATGATTTCCTTGGACAAGGTTGGCCAGGAAGAGCTCGATAGCTGGAAAGAGCTTGTTGACCTCGGCGATCACGTGTTTGTTCGCGGCGAGGTCATTACCTCAAAGCGCGGTGAGCTGAGCGTCCTCGCAGAAGAGTGGCAGATGGCCGCAAAGACTTTGCGGCCCATGCCCAACCTGCACAACGACCTTGAGGAAGAGTTCAGAGTCCGCCATCGCTACATCGACCTTATTGTTCGCGATCGTGCCCGCGAGGTAGTCAAGATTCGCGCTCAGGTGATGCAGTCCTTGCGCAACACTTTTGCCTCCCACGCCTTCACCGAGATCGAGACACCGATGCTGCAGGTAATGCATGGTGGCGCATCGGCAAGACCGTTCAAGACTCACTCAAATGCCTTTGACACCGAGCTGTTTTTGCGGATTGCCCCTGAGCTATTCCTAAAGCGAGCGGTAGTTGGTGGCCTAGAAAGAGTCTTCGAGATCAACCGCAACTTCAGAAACGAGGGTGCTGACCGAACCCACTCGCCTGAGTTTGCAATGCTCGAGAGCTATGAGGCCTACGGCGACTACAACTCAATGGCTCAGCTCACCCAGGAGCTCATTCAGAATGCCGCCAAGGACGTCTTCGGCACCCACGAGGTCGTGCTTGAGGATGGCAGCGTCAATGATTTGGGAGGACAGTGGAAGCGCATCTCTCTCTATGGCTCACTCTCCGAGGCAGTGGGGCAGGAGATCACGCCAGAGACTGACCTCGCCGCATTGAAGAAGCTTGCCGACAAAGTCGACATTGAGATTGAGCACCCGCTGGCAGGAAAGTATGTCGAGGAGCTTTGGGAGCACCACGTGAAGCCGACCCTGGATAAGCCAACGTTTGTTATGGACTTCCCGGTAGATACCTCACCGCTAACCAGGGACCACCGCGAAACCTCGGGGGTTGTTGAGAAGTGGGACCTCTATGTCAACGGTTTTGAGCAGGCAACCGGTTACTCCGAGCTAGTCGATCCAGTGATTCAGCGCGAGCGGTTTGTGAAGCAGGCAGAGCTTGCCGCAAAGGGCGATCCCGAGGCCATGAAGCTTGATGAGGAGTTTTTGAAGGCGCTTGAGTTCGGCATGCCACCCTCAGGTGGAATGGGCATGGGAATCGACAGGCTGCTTATGTCACTAACTGGTTTGGGCATTCGGGAAACCATTTTGTTCCCTCTGGTTAAGTAACCCATGGGCTTTTTTGAAGTTGTGCTGGACGCACTTATCTCCTTGATTCCACCGGCCTTGGTAGGTGTGCTCTTCTGGGTAATGATGCGCTCGATTCTGCGTGCTGACCAGAAGGAGCGGGACACCTACAGCGAGATCGAGGCAGAGGAGCGTGCAAAGCGCGCTAACGCCTTGGGCGAACAGCCCTAGTTTTCGCCCAACTAGGCACCTAACATCAAGATACACATTTTGGAGGTGCCAGCTTGTTCGAGAAATTTACCGACAAGGCTCGTAGGGTTGTCGTGCTTGCCCAAGAAGAGGCAAAGCTTTTAAATCACAACTACATCGGCACCGAGCACATTTTGCTCGGCCTAATTCACGAGGGTGAGGGAGTCGCCGCCAAGGCGCTAGAGGCTCTCGGCATCAACCTCGAGCAGGTTCGCGAGCAGGTCCAGGACATCATTGGTCAGGGCCAGCAGTCACCATCGGGTCACATTCCTTTTACTCCTAGGGCCAAGAAGGTCCTGGAGCTCAGCCTGCGTGAGGCGCTGCAGCTGGGCCACAGCTACATCGGCACCGAGCACCTTCTTCTAGGACTCATCCGTGAGGGTGAGGGAGTAGCGGCTCAGGTGCTTACCAAGTTGGGGGCAGACACCAACAAGGTTCGCCAGCAGGTAATTCAGCTGCTCTCTGGCTACCAGGGTAAAGAGGCCGTATCGGTCGGTGGCGAGGTTGCCCCTCCCCAAAAGGGCAGCCAGGTTCTAGACCAGTACGGACGCAACCTTTCTCAGGCAGCTGCAGAAGGCAAGCTGGACCCGGTTGTTGGTCGTGAGCGCGAAATTGAGCGCGTCATGCAGATTCTTTCCCGCCGCACCAAGAACAACCCGATTCTCATCGGAGAGCCAGGTGTTGGTAAGACGGCAATTGTTGAGGGGCTGGCTCAGGCGATCGTCTCTGGCAATGTCCCAGAGACCCTTCGTGGCAAGCAGCTTTACACCCTAGACATGGGAAGCCTCATCGCGGGCTCTCGCTACCGCGGAGATTTCGAGGAGCGCCTGAAGAAGGTGACCAAGGAGATTAGAACTCGTGGCGACATCATCACCTTCATCGACGAAATCCACACCTTAGTTGGTGCCGGTGCGGCTGAGGGTGCGATTGACGCCGCCTCTATCTTGAAGCCAATGCTTGCTCGTGGCGAGCTCCAGACAATTGGTGCGACAACCCTGGACGAGTACCGCAAGCACTTTGAAAAAGACGCCGCTCTTGTTAGGCGCTTCCAGTCGGTGATGGTTTCAGAACCGACTCCTGCGATGGCGATCAACATCCTCAAGGGCCTGCGTGACCGCTACGAGGCTCACCACAAGGTTTCGATCACAGACGGAGCACTGGTCGCAGCTGTTGGTATGAGCGACCGCTACGTCACCGACCGCTTCTTGCCAGATAAGGCAATTGACCTAATCGATGAGGCTGGAGCGAGAGTCAGGCTCAGTTTCCTCTCATCCCCTCCAGAGCTCAAGGAGATGGAAGACAAGGTTGCAGCTGTCAAGGCCGCCAAGGAACAGGCAATTGCGGACCAGGACTTTGAGCTGGCCGCCTCCAAGCGTGATGAAGAGAAGAAGCTCACCTCCGAGAAAATCAAGATGGAGAAAGAGTTCCGCGAGGGCAAGGTAGACCAGACAGGTCTTGTTGACGAGGGCCTAATCGCTGAGGTTCTCGCGCAGGCGACTGGAATCCCCGTGTTCAAGCTCGGTGAGGAAGAAGGCGCAAAGCTCATCTTCATGGAGCAGGAACTTCACAAGCGAGTTATTGGCCAGGAGGCAGCGATAGCTGCGCTCTCAAAGACCATTCGTCGTCAGCGTGCTGGCCTCAAAGACCCGAAGCGCCCCTCCGGCTCCTTCATCTTCGCCGGCCCCACCGGTGTTGGTAAGACTGAGCTGGCTAAGGCTCTGGCCGAGTTCCTTTTCGACGACGAGGACGCCCTGATTGCTCTGGACATGAGCGAGTACTCTGAGAAGCACACGGTTTCTAGGTTGTTCGGTGCCCCTCCGGGATTCGTTGGGTTCGACGAGGGTGGTCAGTTGACCGAGAAGGTCCGCCGCAAGCCATTCTCTGTCGTGCTCTTTGATGAGATTGAAAAGGCCCACCCCGACATCTTCAACTCCCTGCTTCAGATTCTTGAGGAGGGTCGTCTCACCGACGGTCAGGGAAGGGTAGTCGACTTCAAGAACACCATCATCATCATGACCACGAACCTTGGTTCCCGCGAGATCTCCCGTGGTGCTCTGGGCTTCACCCTCGAGGGTGATGCCGCGAATGATTACGATCAGATGAAGTCAAGGGTTAACGAGGAGCTCAAGAAGAACTTCAAGCCCGAGTTCCTAAACCGTGTTGATGAAGTAATCGTCTTCCCACAGCTCACCCGTGAAGAGCTCATGCAGATCGTCGACCTGTTTATCGGTCGTCTGCAGCAGCGCCTGGATGAGCGCGATCTGAAGTTGGTCCTCACCACAACCGCCAAGGAGAGGCTCATCGAGTTGGGTTATGAACCTTCCCTCGGAGCGAGGCCTCTTCGCAGGACTGTGCAGCGCGAAATCGAGGACGAGATTTCAGAGCGCATCCTCACCGGAGACATCCAGAGCGCCCAGGACATCAAGGTCGACTTCGTTTCAGAGGCCTTCACCTTCGAGACAACCAGCCGCGAGGCCGAGGCGGTAAAGAAGTAATTGACTGAGGTTCAGCGCTACGAGGTAGTCGGCAAAAAGCCTGGTTTTGAAATCAGGCAGTATGCCCCTCACTTGCTGGTAACCAAGTCGGTGTCTGGAAGTCTTTCGGCTGCCGGTTCCAATGCGTTCCGCTACCTAGCTGGCTATATCGGCGGTGAGAACGAAGACCGCCAGCAAATTGCCATGACCGCTCCTGTGCTTCAGCACAAGCAGCCAACTGGTTACGAGGTCGCATTTGTGATGCCCGACCACATGGAAGATGCCCCCGCTCCACTTCGGGAGGGCATGCAGGTCAAAAAGGTCGAAGGTGCCCTGATGGCGGCAAAGCGCTTTTCCGGGCTGGCATCGGACGAGCTCTTCGAACGCAAGGCTAAGAAGCTGCTCGAAGAGCTTAAGAATGCGGGCTATGAACCTGTTGGCGAGGTCAGCTACGCCCGCTATAACGGTCCTTGGACGCCTGCACCGCTTCGTCGCAACGAGGTGTTGGTGGCGCTGAGGGCCTAGCTATCGCCATAATTGGCAGATGCTTTCGATTCGCTCCGCGGTAACTGCTGACGTTCCAGCCATTCGCAAACTAGCCGACCCGCTAGTTGAAAAGCGCATCCTGCTGGGTAAGGAACTGGTCGAGCTCTATGAGTCCATTCAAGAGTTTGTGGTTGCCGAACTAGATGGGGAGCTTGTTGGGTTCGGTGCCCTTCACGTGATGTGGCGAGATCTAGGTGAGGTTAGAACCCTTGCGGTCTCTGAGAGTGCGAAGCGAAAGGGCGTCGGAACAGCACTTTTGAGCGAGCTCCTGCAGCGGGCTAAGGCCTTGGGCATCAAGAGGGTGTTTTGCCTGACCTTCGAGAGGGACTTTTTTGCCTCTCACGGATTTGAGGAGATCAGCGATATCCCGGTTGACCCAGAAACTTACGCCGAAATGGTTCGCTCTCACGACGAGGGTGTTGCGGAGTTCCTGGATCTAGCAAGAGTTAAGCAGAACACGCTTGGAAACAGCCGAATGCTGAGGCACCTCTAACTAGATTTACCTTATGGCTAACGACGAAAGCGTCTATCGCACACGAAGAATCGGCGCTTTGGTGGTGCTGGCAGCCCTCATCGCAGGTATCTGGGGGATTCCCCAGCTATTGGCAAATACTGGCCAAGAGGTCCTACCGACCGAGGAAGCAACGGCGACCGAGGAGGCCATCCCGGCTGAGATCACAAACTGTGCCCCTGGCGTGGTTTCGGTTGAGGTAATGATCGGGAAGCTAATAAGCGGCGATGCCGATAATCAGGTCGTTGAGACCTTCAACTCCTTTGCCTCTAACACCAACCCCGATATTTGGTACGAGATAACCAACAACGGACTGGTCGACTGCAAGTTCAACGTTGGTTCTCGTGTGACGTTCTTCACTATTACCTCAGGTGAGCAGACCTACTGGTCCTCACGAGACTGTGACCGCAGCAATGACACCGACCGTTACGTCACCCTCGCGTCAAATACCCCATTGGAGGCAGTCGCGAGTCCTTGGGAGAAGTCCTACTCCTCAGAAAACGGCTGTAATCCAAGTGGCAATGACCTGGTGCCAACCGCAGGCGCCACCTACAAGATCAAGGTTGAGGTCAACGGAGTTATCTCCGAGGAAAAGCGCTTTATTCTCAACTAAGGGCTGCAGCGATGGCGGCAGCAAGCTGTGAACTCGAAGAGTCAATGACTTTTGTGTGGCCCAGGCGCTTCGCCTCAGATTGTCTAAGTGCAGGGTTAGTTACACCACGAATTTCTCCGCTGAGACTGATTTCTCCAAATGCCGCGAGCGACTGCTTGGCGGGTTTGTCCTTGACCGCCGACGCAATTGCAATCGCGATCGCCAAATCAGCGGCAGGCTCGGTTATCTTCATTCCACCAACGGTTGAGACGTAGACATCTCGGTCTGAGAGGCTCAGTCCGGCTCGGCGCTCTAGAACCGCAAGGAGCATTGCAACCCTTGCAGAATCAACACCGTTGGTCACGCGCCTGGGTTGCGGAGAGCTACTCTTCACAACCAGAGCCTGTATCTCGGCCCGAAGGGCTCTGCGACCCTCAACGGTGATTGTGATGCAGGTTCCAGAGACGCTGGTCTGCTGCTCCGAGACAAACAGGGCAGACGGGTCTGGCACCTCGATGATGCCTTCGCCACTCATTTCGAAGCAGCCAACCTCATCGGTTGGGCCAAAGCGATTCTTGAGGGTGCGAATGAACCTAAGAGACGTCTGCCGGTCGCCTTCAAAGTGGCAGACGACGTCGACCAGATGCTCGAGGGTCCTCGGGCCTGCGATCGAGCCATCTTTGGTGACGTGTCCGACCAACACCAGCGGTGTTGAGCTCTCTTTTGCAACCCGAATGAGGTTGCTTGCCACCTCTCTTACCTGTGCCGGCATGCCAGCAACTCCATCGAGGTCCAGGCTTGAGACGGTCTGAACCGAGTCCACGATTATGAGCTCCGGATCGACCTGGTCAATCTGACCCAGGACGCTCGAAAGGTCCGTCTCGGTTGCAAGAAAAAGGTTCTCGGACAGTGCTGAGGTCCTGGTGGCACGCAGTTTGACCTGAGAAGCCGACTCCTCGGCGGAGACGTAGAGAACTTTCTTGCCGCCCTTTGCGAGCCTCGCGGCAACCTCTAGAAGCAGAGTGCTCTTACCCACTCCCGGTTCACCCGAGAGAAGCACAACCGCTCCTGGGACAAGCCCTCCGCCGAGAACGCGATCAAACTCCTGAACACCTGTCGGGTAGTGACCCTCGCCGCTTACTTCAATGTCTGTAATGGGCCTTGCTGCTCGAGCCGAACTGATCTGTGCAGGCTTTGCCTTGGTGACGGAGGTGGTCTCTGAAACAGTTCCCCAGGCCTGACAGCTACTGCATTGGCCAACCCATTTGGCCGTTGACCAACCACACTCGCTGCAGCGATATTCACTCTTGGTCTTGGCCATCAAACCAAACTACCGCTACCCACCCCCACCTAAACTTCTTCTCTCAACAGTTTTTTGGTTTGGAGCGAGGTTTATGCGCAGGCACTCCTTTGAGCTTTGGCTTACCCTCATGGTCTCTTTGGGCGCGAGCACGATTTATGCCGTGCTGAGCCTGCTGCGAATACTGAATTCAACCCAGGGACTTGCCGGTTCTACAACCACCATCAATCGTCCTCTCGCCCAGCAGGGCTGGCTGGATTTTATTGCTCAGCTTGCCTCGATTTCACTCTCTCTGGTCCCAGTCTTGTTGGCGCTCTACTTTCTCAGGCTCGATCGCATCAGCATCGGGCTCTTGCCCAAAGCTAAGGATTTCCTTTGGGGTCTTGGGCTGCCAATCGCAATTGGAATACCGGGGATTGCCCTTTATGTGTTGGCGGTTCAGTTAGGCCTAACCGCGCGGGTAATACCCAGCTCACTCGGTGACTACTGGTGGACGCCACTGATTCTGTTCTTGGCGGCACTGCGAGCAGGACTGCAGGAAGAGGTGATTGCGGTTGCGTTTTTGGCCAAGAAGCTTGAGCTAATTAGACCAGGGCTAACTATTGCGGCAGTGGTTCTAATCTCGAGCCTCTTTAGAGCCAGCTACCACCTTTACCAGGGCTTCTCGGCATTTATAGGCAACTTCCTGATGGGCTTGGTTTTTGCCTACCTATTCCTTCGTGGCGGCAGAGTTGCTCCGCTGGTGATCGCCCACACCACCATGAATACCGCCGTGTTTATTGGGTATCCGTTGGTTGCCCCATACCTACCAATCTAGGATTTAGCCATGGATAACCTCAGGGTATGTTTTTTGGGCACCGGCTCTATGGGCTCGGCGGTGCTGAGAGGCCTAATCGACTCCGGGCATCCTGTTGAACTCATATCCGCAACCACTAAGAGCGAAGAGAGTGCTGTGAGCCTCAGAGCAATTGGCGTTAGCGCGCTCTCCGTTGAACAGTCGCCGGACGCCAATGCCCTGCTTTCGGGGGATGCGGATGTTGTCGTGCTGGGCGTGAAGCCCTACCAAATTGTCGATGTTCTCACTGAGATTGCCGAGGAGCTCCCCAAGAACTCTGTGGTGATCTCGATGGCCGGGGGCATTGAGCTAAAGACTGTGGCGTCAGCCCTCCCTGAACACAAGAACCTCATCCGCTCGATGCCAAACACTCCTGCAATGGTTGGTCAAGCGGTAACCGGGCTGGCTTCCCACTCCACCGCAAGCGCCGATGCCCTGGATGCGGCTCAGTGGCTTTTCTCTTCGGTTGGGGAGGTTGTCAAGGTCGAAGAGCAGCAGATCAATGCTTTGAGTGCAATCTCTGGCTCGGGCCCTGCCTGGATTTATTTCATCATCGAGCAGTGGGAAAAGGTCGCCATCTCGAAGGGCTTCACCCAGGAGCAGGCAGAGACGCTTGTGCGCTCCACGCTCTTCGGATCCGCGGCCCTGTTGGCAGACAGTGGCGAAGAGCCAAGCGTGCTTAGAAAAAACGTGACATCACCGGGCGGCACAACAGAGCGGATCATCGCAACATTGGACGAGGCGAATCTTGAGAAGCTTTTCTCCAGTGCCCTAGATGCGGCAGTCAATAGGGCAAATGAAATAGCCGCCGCAAAGGATTAGGCTTTAGTTATGGCAGACATATTTGAGGCAATCGCCGACCCAACACGGCGCAATATTATGGAGACTCTGCTCTCGGCACAGGTAGCTGGCTCAGAGCTAACAGTAAGTGAGCTGGTGCAGAAGACCGGCTTGGGCCAGCCCACAGTGTCAAAGCACCTAAAGACCCTCCGTGAGGTTGGCCTGGTTGCCGCCCGCGAGGATGGCCAAAAGCGTTTCTACTCGGTAACCCCTGAGCCGCTTGAGGAAATCGAGGACTGGATGATCAACTTCCTCTCGCTCGGCTTCGAGGCGGAGGGTGAAGAGGATCTTGCAAAGAACCTCAGCGAGGCAGGCGAGAAGTTGGGCCACTGGATAACCGAGAAGGCATCTTGGCTCGGTGAGCAGCTCCGCGCTCGCGCAGATGAGCTAGACGTCGATGTTGACCCCAAGGAGCTTGGTAAGAGACTAGGTCGGAAACTCGCAGAGACAAAGGTCGATGCCGAAAAGGGTGCAAAGGACTTCGAGAAGCTAGCCAGGCAAAAAGTTGAAGAGGTTGTTGACGATGTTCGAAGTGAAGCTACTCACTTCGCAGAGGAAGTTAGGGCAAAGGTGGGCAAGAAGTAATGGCTGAACGTAATGATGAACTCCGCAATTTCGCAGAGAAGCAGCTGAAGAAAAAGCAGGACTTTCGGACCTACATGTGGGTCTATGCGGCAGTCGTCGCATTGACTTCCGGGGTCTGGTTTATCACCTCGCCGAGTGCACCCTACTGGCCAGTATGGGTAATCCTGGGGATGGGTATCGCAGCGATTTTTGTGGGCCTAGATGCCTACGGTCGCCTGGGCGGCAAGCCGATAACCGACGATCAAATCGATGCCGAGGTTGAGCGCCTAAGGCGCAAGGGCTAGACTTTGGCAGGTTGCCCACAAGGGCAAAAAGAACATAGACGAGGTTTTTGTGGGTTCAGTAATCAAAAAGCGCCGCAAGCGCATGTCGAAGAAGAAGCACCGCAAGCTTCTTCGCAAGACGCGCCACCAGCGTCGCAACAAGAAGTAGTAACTACCCGCCCAATAAGGCGGGTTTTTACTTTTGGGCCCTTAGCTCTCGCCTGCGCTGACGGAGAATCTCCCAGCCCGCGGCAACTGCATAGCGTCTAAGTTGCTGATCCGGGTTCACCGCCACCTGATTCCCCACCGCACTGAGCATCGGTAGGTCGTTCACCGAGTCGGAGTAGGCCCAGGATTTCCTGAGGCTGATGCCTCTTTCCTTTGCGAGCGCTTTGATTGCTCTCCGCTTTGCCTTGCCGTGCAGAGGGGCACCAACCAGCTCGCCAGTGAGAACGTTTCCGTCGTGACCAACGATGGTGCCCAGGGCACCTGTCGCGCCAAGGTCATCTGCAATTGCTTGAGCCAGTTCAACAGGCGCTGCTGACACCAGCCAAACTTCGTGTCCCTGCTCAAGGTGATGTTTGAGACGCTCGAGGCTTCGTGGCCAAAGCCTTGGCTTGATCTCATCTCGGTAGACCTGGTCGATCAGGCCCTGAAGCTCTTCAACCGAGTGACCTTTTGTCAGCATCAGAGCCCGGTCTTTGAAGTCAGCCATTTTGGAGTTCTTCTCGCCCCGTCGCATGTACATGACGTGCTCCCACATAAACCGCCAAATATCGCGGCGCTTGATGCTGCCTCCTGTGAAGGCGACCTTGCCAAAGAGGATTGATGTGGAGCCGCAAACTAGGGTGTTGTCCACATCAAAGAATGCGGCAACCTTCTTCTGAGGTTTGCTTGCTGGGGTCACTCGCTAAGTCTAGAGCCGGAGCGAATCGCCTAGTCTTGAACCATGAAAGAGCCAATCGAAATCCAATTGGTTATCAGACAGGGTTGCCATCTCTGCGTTGCCGCAGAATCAGATTTGGCAAGGGTAATCGCCCGCTTCGCCGCCGAGCATGCAGACCGCGAGTACTCGGTAGAGCTATTAGACATCAGTGAATACGACGAGTTGCAGCGGTTCAGTGAAGAGGTTCCCGTTTTACTGATCAATAAAAAGCAGGTTTCATTTTGGCGGATAGACGAGAAGCGAGCCTTTGAGTATCTAAGCGAGCTTGTATGAGAAGAATCATCGTTTGGGCGCTTAAGAACTTCTGGTTCCCAATTTTGGTATTTGCTCTAGCACAGCTCGGCAAGCGGTATAAGTGGGCCTCAGATTTCCACGCCAAAATAAATAAGTTCAAATAGTGTTGCATTATTACTACATAGTATTTATGCTACATCCATGGGTCGCAAACCAAAGTCTGAAGAAGAGCGGGTAGCTAACCGCGTCGAAGACTTGCGAGCCAGAAACAACCTGTCTCGGCAAGAACTCGCCGAGCAGGTTGGTGTTCACTACCAAACCATCGGATACATCGAGCGCGGTGAGTACTCGCCATCCCTTGTGTTGGCGTTGCGTATCGCTTCGGTCTTAGGAGCCAGCGTCGAGGAGATCTTCTGGCTCGATGAGGAAAACAATGAGTAACGAACTTCTAGTCATCTTTTACATTCTTGCAACGCTGGCGGTCGCTTACCTCTGGTTTTATCCAAAGGTCATCGGCGAAAATGTCAAACTCATGGCGTGGATGGATATTCTTGTTACAGGCATCCCGCTAGCAATCTCCGCATTGCTTTTCTGGGAGTCGAATCCACCACTCAGGTTGCTTTTTTTCGACCTCAACTGGTTCTTCTTCACCCTGATTGCAATGTTTGCAATTGAGCTTCCGATCTTTATTCTTTATCTCCGAGCCCGAGGTCTTAGCGAAAAGTACTGGGCAATGTTCAGGATTGCACCGAAGGGCTCCCCCGATGCCGCATGGGCCTCGGCATCCGTTGAGTCCGTAGAGAGACAGCTCAATGACACAAGGTGGGATGGCCTTCGGACGCGGGCTGCAAAGACATTTCTGCTGGTGGGCTCAAACATCATGATTCTTTTCGGAACGGGATTCCTGGTTCTAGTTGGCGACAATCAGTGGGCCTCATATGGGCTTATTCACATTTTGCTCATTTTCGTTTTTTGGTTCTTGCTTCGCCAGTCGGTCAGGCTTGTCGCCGATGCGCCAGAGGAAGCCCTAGACGAGATGATGCTTGAACTGAGAAATCGCAGCTACGTTGTCGCATTTCGTTGGCTGACAACCTTGGTCGCACTCGGTGTGACGGCTCTTATGATCTTCGCAGTAATCTCCGACTTCCAGCCTGGCTCTGATGGCTTCAATTACGCTCTGAACCCAACTTGGCCTCAGGTCCAGGCGGTTTTTTGGCTCTACTTTGCCTACATGTTGATGTTGCCGTCAATGGCCCTGATTTCTCTGGGACTGAAGAGCGAACGAAAGAAGAGCTAGACATGCAGACAAGAGATAGCTTCCCCGACATCCTGCGCGGCTTTGCCTTGCTCGGTATCGCGATGGTGAACGTTCAATACTTTGCAGTCGATACCGTTAGCGGCTTTGAGTCGGCTGACCTCGCCGGCAGTGCTAACTCCGCTGCAGCCTTCATCGTGATGCTCTTGTTCCAGTCAAAGTTCTACCTGCTGTTTTCGTTCCTCTTTGGTTACTCCGCTCACTATGTAATTAAGGGTGAGCGGGCAAATCGTTCGCGTTGGGTTGGCAGGTCTGTCGGGCTAATTCTCTTTGGTGTTGTCCACTTCGTCTTCCTCTTCCACGGCGACATCCTGTTCCTCTACGGAGTATTTGGACTTGTCCTTCTGGCCTTCTACTTCCGACCAGATAAGACGGTCAGGCGCTGGGCAAGGGGGATCTACATTTTTTCCGCCGTCTTGTTCACTCTGCTTGCCCTGTTGGTGGCAGTTGGTGAAGCACTTCTCGCAAGCAAAGGCAAGACCCTCCCAGATGACACTTCCGGCCTAGGGGGCCTAAACCAGGCGCTTGCCTCGGGTGGATTCTTGGAGGCCGCTGCTGCCAGGTTTGAACTCTGGCTCACCTTCGCGCCTCAAGGCTTCCTGTTGCAGGGGCCTTTGGTTATGGTCGCATTTTTGGTCGGAGTCTTGGTTGCGAGAAAGAACGGTCTAGCCTCTGGAGCTAATCCCGCCCTGATGAGGCGCATGGCTATCTGGGGTATTGCCATAGGACTTCCTTTGCAGCTGGCCGCGGCAGCAATCTATATCTTCAACCTGCTAGCGGATCAATACAGTCTCGGGCTTTCACTTATCTCCTTGGCCATCAACTTTCTCACCGCCCCGATTCTCTCTGCGGGTTATGTGGGAGTGCTGTGGCTGATCAGCGAAAGGTTGGGTGGCATTGCGCTGCTCTCGGCCGCAGGTAGGCACTCGCTGACCATCTACCTATCCCAATCAGTCATCTTCTCCGTGCTCTTCTCCGCTTGGGGGCTTGGCTTGTTTGCCCAGCTCGATGCCTGGCTCGTCGCCCTAACCGCCTTCCTTACTTGGTTGGTGCTGAGCGTGCTGGCGATGGTAAACCTCAGGTTCTTCACCAGAGGACCCATGGAGACGGCGCTGACGAAGTTCTCAAAGCTGTTTGTGAGGAAGTCGTGAACCTCGAGCAGCTCGGGCTTTTTGGAGTTTTTCTTGCCGGTGCAATTCCATGGTTCGAAGCAATTGGGGTGGTTCCCGCAGGAATCATCTTTGGCCTCAATCCCACCCTCACCGTAATAGCCGCGGCAGCCGGAAACCTGATTACCATTGCCGTGTTTGCCTATGGCGGAGCCAAGATTAGGGCCTGGGTTGTCAAACGACGAGAGGAAAAAGGCAAGCAGCCTAAGTCTGACCGGTGGACTAAGGCCCAAAAGGCCTTTGACAAATACGGCATCTATGGAATGGCCCTACTTGGCCCACTCATCATAGGCACTCAGTTTGCTGCCGCTGCCTCGGTTGCGGCAGGAGTGAAGCCGGCGAAGGTAACTCTGCTTGTCTCTACTGCGATGGTGCTTTGGGCGATAGCGTTTGCGTTCTTGACTCTCTGGCTTGTTGAGTTCGGCGGATTTGATACCTGGCTAGGACAAAACGACTAGGGCTGAAGCCTGTTTGGTCCCCTGAATAGGAAGCTTGCCTCGCGAATGTTGGGAAGCTCCAGCATTAGCATCACGACTCTCGTTAGCCCCATACCAAAACCACCGTGTGGAGGGACGCCATAGCGGAAGAAGTCCATGTAGAAGTCGAGGCCCTCGGGGTCAAGACCCTTGTCCTTGGCCTGAGCCTCAAGAACTTCAATCCTGTGCTCGCGCTGGGCACCGGTGGTGATTTCGGTTCCCTTCCATATCAGGTCGTAGCTCTTGGTTAGCGCATCATTGCCCTCGTGGCGCATGTGATAGAAGGGCCTGATGTGCTTTGGGTAGTCGGTTAGGAAGACGAACTCGTGACCGAGTTCTTCTTTGGCGTATTGAGAAATCTGGCGCTCGCCCTCTGGGTCAAGATCGCCATCGGTCCTCGGGACTTTATAGCCGCGCTTCTCGATAATCTCGTGCGCCTCGGCAAGCGGAATGCGGGGAAAAGGAGTGCTCGGGATCTCGATGTCGATCTCGTAGAGTTCCTTGATTCTCTCCCCGTGCTTCTCCTTGACGGCGGTGATGGCCTTGACCATCAGTTCTTCCTGGAAGCCCATGACATCCTCATGGGAGTCAATCCAGCTCATCTCCATGTCGATGGAGACAAACTCGGTTGCATGGCGGGAAGTGAAGGAGGGGTCGGCCCTAAACACGGGTCCGATTTCAAAGACCCTGTTGAGGCCTGCGCTCATGGCCATCTGCTTGTAGAACTGAGGTGACTGGGCAAGATAAGCGTGACCCTCAAAGTATTCAAGCTTGAACAGTTCGGCATGGGACTCCGAGGGTGAAGCCATTAGCTTCGGGGAGTGAATCTCTACGAAGTCATTGGCTAGCCAGTGCTCTCTCCAGGCCTGCTCAATCGTGGTTTGAACCTGCATCATCAGGTTTAGCTCTGGGCGCCTAAAGTCGATGAAACGCCAGTCGAGCCTCTTGTCAATGGAGGTGTCTTCGGCGATTGGGCTATCTGGTAGTGATGCCGAGACGACCTCAAGGCCCTCGAGCAAGATCTCGATACCGCCGAGCTTCACACGCTCATCGTGCTTGAGCTGACCCTTGACGATAACAAAGCTGCCGTGGGTGAGGGCTGAGACCTGGTCCGCAAGAGCATCCTCCTCGCTTGGGCGAGGGTAGGTGACCTGAACGCTGCCGGACTCATCGCGAATGATGATGAACTGGATTCGCTTTTGGTCCCTGAGGGTTTCAACCCAGCCGCCGATTGTTACAGGACCATCTTGCTGGCCTGCGAGTTCGCCGATCTTTGAGCGATTGAGCATAGTTCTTAGGTCCTTTGGGGCTAGCTGGCGGAATTCAGCCAAGTTTAGCGAAGGTAAACTTGTTCTATGCCAGCCTCTCGCCTTCACTTCGTAAGACACGGTGAGGTGTTTAATCCCAAAAGCCTGCTCTATGAGCGTCTGGATGGCTACCCGCTCAGTGAGCGCGGCCACAAGATGGCTGAGGCCGCCGCTAAGGAGTTGGCGGGCATGGGGCGAGAAGTCTCAAGGCTAATTGTTTCCCCGCTTGAGAGAACGAGGCAGTCTGCGGATCCCGTTGCAGAGCAGTTTGGTGTTGAGCCGGTGATCGACGAGCGCATTATTGAGCCGTGGAACTTGCTTCGCGGCTATCCAATGGGGCCAAGGGCGCTACTCGCAAAACCATCCCTAGCACTAAATCTTTACAACCCCTCACGCCCCAGCTGGGGAGAGCCATTTAGCCAGATTGCGAATCGCATGACCGAGGCGGCGCTCGCTGGCTGGGAGAGCACTGATTCGGGAGATGTTGTCTTCGTCTCTCACCAGTTAGCGATATGGATGACCTATCGCAGCGCCATGGGGCTGAGACTTCCGCATAACCCAAGAAACAGGCGCTGCTCACTCTCTTCGATTACCTCTTTCGAGGTTCAGGATGGGAAGTTAGTGCCGGTTGACTATCGTGAGCCCGGCATGAAGCTGGCGGGGCTGATTTAGGTGCGGAGATTACTTTCAATTGCACTTGCGACTTTGATCCTCACTGGTTGCGCTCAGGACCCACTAGCCGAGCAGTTCCGCTCCGGTGATAACAAAAACTACATCGCAGGTGATGGCACAGTCACGGAGTTTGCGGTCGATCAACGACCAACTTTTGATGACTGGGAGGGAGCCACGGAGAGTGGAGCTTTTTTGAGCTCCGAGGCCCTGGAGGGCTTTGTGGTGGTGATGAACTGGTGGTATGCGGCCTGTGCTCCGTGTCGAGCCGAGGCTCCAGACATGGCTGCACTGAGTGAAGAATTTGCCGATCAGGGAGTGCAGTTTGTTGGCGTGAATGTTCGTGACACCGCAGAGACGGCGCTCGCCTTCGATAGGAACTTTGGCATCACCTACCCCTCCATCATGGATGCAAAGAGCGGAGCGGTTTCGCTTGCTTTCTCGGGAGTAGTGAGCCCGCAGGCTGTGCCGACAACTCTTGTTATCGACAGGGAGGGAAGAGTCTCGGCCAGAATACTTGGGCGCATAGATCAGTCAATCCTGCGCGAGCTGATCGAGACGGTGGCCGAATGAGCCCCTCGGAGATTGCCCTATCCGGCTCGATGCTGCTGGCAATTCCAATAGCCCTTCTAGCCGGAATTGTTACCTTTGCAAGCCCGTGTGTGTTGCCGTTGGTCCCCGGTTATCTCGGCTACGTGTCCGCAAATGTCAGGTCAAGGGCAGTTCTCGGAACGGCACTATTCGTGCTGGGTTTTACCATCGTCTTTGTTTTGCTTGGGGTTCTAGCGGGTTCCGCGGCCTTCGTCTTTTTCACCCGAAACCTCTGGGTCCAGGCGGTGCTTGGGGTGTTGGTGATTCTCTTCGGTCTAGCAATGATTGGGCAGCTGGGCATTTTCCAGAGGACCATCAAGTTGCCCGTGACACCGAGGACAGGGCTACTTGGAGCTCCGCTTCTAGGGGTTGTGTTTGCGCTGGGGTGGACGCCTTGCATTGGGCCCACGCTCTCGGCGGTATTGGTTCTCGCAAGTGACAGCGGGGATCCGTTACGCGGAGGAATACTTGCCACGGTCTACTCACTGGGCATCGGGGTGCCGTTCTTGCTTTTGGCCGCCGGAATTGGTTGGGCCGCAAGGAGCGTTGAGCTAATCAAGCGCAACATTCGCAAGGTAAATATCTTTGGCGGCGTGCTACTGATTGTCTTGGGGACGCTCATGGCAACCGGGCTCTGGCTGCAATTTACTAATTGGCTTCAGGTGGTGAACAGTGGCATCATCCTCCCGCTTTAGTCCAATATTTTGGGGTCGCTGGTTCTGGCGGCAGCTCACCTCAATGCGTACAGCGTTGTTTCTGCTGTTGCTACTCGCCCTAGCGGCAATCCCTGGTTCGCTTTATCCGCAGCGAAGTGCGGATCCAAATGGCGTAAGGCTTTATTTTGACCAGCAGCCTGAGATTGCAGCTCTGCTGGATTCATTGCAGCTGTTCGATGTCTATACATCGATCTGGTTCTCGGCTATCTACATTCTGCTCTTTGTCTCGCTGGTTGGTTGCGTCTTACCTAGGACGCAGGTCCACCTAAACGCACTTCGTGCCAAGCCTGTTGAGACCCCACAAAAGCTTGAGCGAATGCCCGCATACGTAACTGCAGCGGCCAAGGGCGATCAGCTTGACCGGGCCGAACAGGTGCTTAGGTCTCGTGGTTTTAGGGTTCGCAGGTTGGACGACTCAGTCTCTGCAGAGAAGGGCTACCTCAAAGAGACTGGGAACCTGGTCTTTCACTACTCCCTGGTGCTGCTGTTGATTGCCGTGGGGCTTGGCGGTGGCTTCAGCTTCTCGGGTCAGCGAGTTTTGGTTGAGGGCGATACGTTCGTAAACAACCTCGCCAGCTACGATGCCTTTTCCCCAGGGCCATTGTTCTTTGAAAATGAGCTCCAGCCGTTTTCAATGACCTTGGAGGACTTTGAGGTTGTCTATGACCTAAGAAACCCTGCAAATCTGGGCCAGCCCGTTGACTTTATTGCCAACGTCACGCTCGATGATGGGCTTACAAACTCGAACTCTGACATTCGGGTGAACTTTCCGCTTGAGGCACCCGGGGCAAACGTGTTCTTGACCGGTAACGGTTTTGCACCCGTGATAACCCTCTATGACGGTGTGGGCAACATCGCCTTTTCTGGGCCAGTGGTCTTTCTGCCCCAGGATTCCAACATGACATCGCTTGGTGTGATTAAAGCTCCTGATGCCAGTCCCGAGCAGATTGGAATCATCGCCTTTTTCTATCCGACCGCTCAGGAGCTCGAGTCGGGAGCCTATGCGTCTATCTACCCGGACCCGATTGATCCGCTTTTGACCATGAACGTCTATTTGGGTGATCTTGGGCTCGATGCTGGAATACCGAGAAACGTTTATGCATTGGACATCACAGACCTCGATTTGATTGCCGGGAGAGACGGACCCAACCCGCCAATTGAGCTTCGGGTCGGCGAGACGGCCGAGCTTCCCGGCGGAGCGGGGTTCATCTCCTTCGATGGGCTGAAGCGATTTGCCTCCTTGGATGTCGCTTATAACCCGGGTGGTTTGTGGATCATGGTGTTTGCATTCATTGCTCTTGTGGCAATTGTGTTTTCGCTGAGTGTTCGCAGAAGACGGGTTTGGGTGCGGCAGTTGGCTGGCAAAATTGAATACGCAGCACTTGCCAGGGGCGATGACGACGGCCTCGAAGAACTAATTGTTGATTTGCGCAAAGAGATTGAGGGTGACTAGTTGAACATTGTCCTAAATGAGCCACTGTCGCAAATCTCGCTGCTTTTCGTTTCTGCCGCGATGGGCCTCTTGGCCGTTGCACTTTTGATGTTCGCGTTCCAGCTAGCGAGACTCAAAGACGATCCCACAGAGTCTCGCTTCGAGCGCTATGGCTTCTGGGTATTGGGTGCGGGAACCCTGGTCTTGGGTATTGGGGTATTCCTGCGTGGGGTTGCGGCTCAGCGCGTGCCATGGGCAAACATGTATGAGTTTGCTATCTCGGGCGCACTCATGATTTTGACCATCTACCTGATCTCGCTCAGGGTCAAAGACGTGCGCTACGTTGCAACCTTTGTCACCGGGTTCGCGCTCGTTACTATCTTCGCCGCGGTAAGCCTGTTCTATGTCGAGGTCAAGACCTTGATGCCTGCCCTGCAGAGCTACTGGTTGGTAATCCACGTGGTCGTGGCCATTATGGCTACCGGGTTCTTTGCTATAGCCGCCGGTTTCCACATCTTCTACCTCATCAAGGCGGCCGGTGTGGGGCGTGCTTTGATGGACCGCTTTCCCGATCTGAGGCAGCTAGAGAGAGTCGCCTACCGCTTCAACATGGTCGGGTTTGTGGCCTGGAGCTTTACCTTGATTGCCGGAGCCATTTGGGCCGAGCGAGCCTGGCACCGCTACTGGGGCTGGGACACCAAGGAGGTTTGGACCTTCATCATCTGGGTGGTCTACGCCGGATACCTACACGCCATGGCAACCAGAGGCTGGACGGGTAAGCGAGCGGCGGTGCTCGGTCTAATTGGGTTTGGAGCGGTGATTTTCAACTTCACCATCGTGAACCTTTTCTTCAAGGGCCTTCACGTCTACTCAGGTCTCTAATAGCTGCCTGCAACGCTCTAATCTATTTAGCCACCACTGAGTGCGCTCTGGGCCGGCGGCATATTTCTCTAAAAGCTCTTCACTCGGTGTCACCTCGCGAAGCTGTATTTCGCCAGCTACCGGAACCAGCGGGGAGGCAACAACGTCACCGCCAAGAAGTCTTGCGGTTGCAAGACCACAGTCATAGCTGAGCGTTGGCATGGCAGCGGCAAGGTGTAGGCCGTGGGCAATGCCGATAGAACTCTCAAGGGCAGAGCTAACGACTATCTCCAGGCCGCTCTCACTTGCGATCGCGAGAGCCCTCCTTATGCCTCCGAGCGGTTGAACCTTGATAACCGCAATGTCAGCCGCCTGTTCCCTGGCAACCAGTAGCGGGTCGGTTGACTTTCTAATGGATTCATCGACTGCCACCTTGAGCGGTATCTGTTCCTCGGCCAACCAGTTCCTGAGCTCCTTGAGCTCAGCGATGGTTTTTACCGGCTGCTCAATATATTCCAGTTCAAGGCTCTTGAGCTCCCTTGCGATCTGCATGGTTTGCTCGGTGGTGTAGCCGGCATTGGCATCCAGTCGAATCTTGGTATCGGGGTAGAGGTCTCTTACCCTTCTTGCTCTAGCAATGTCGTCTTCTAGATCTTGCCCCTTCTCGGCGACCTTGATCTTTACCGAGCTAAAGCGGCCAAAGGGTGAGAGGACATCGGCCACCTCATCCGGACCAACCGCCGGCAGGGTGGCATTCACTGGTATTGACTGCCTAAAAGAGCTAGGAAGCGGGTCATTGGCCCAACTGATGGCACCTGCTAGCCACTGAGAGGCCTCATCGTCCTCGTATTCGACGAAGGGGCTGAACTCGCTCCAGCGCTGGCTGCCTCGGAAGATTAGCGCCTCACGCACCACAATCCCGCGGAACTTAGTCCTCAGCGGGAGGGCTACAACCGCTACATCGGTTATCTCGTCGGCTGCCATTTGATTAGTCTAGGCATATGAAATTTTCTCCAGGAGCCCCGTTTGACCCCACCCAGTGGGTCGATGTTGCGGGATTTGAGGACCTGGAAGACATCAGCTATCACCGCCACAATTCCCTGGGAGTAGTTAGGGTCGGCTTCTCAAGGCCCGAGGTTAGAAACGCCTTTAGGCCGCAGACGGTAGATGAGCTCTATAGAGCTTTAGATCACGCGCGCATGCTCTCCGATGTTGGGGTCGTGCTGCTAACCGGCAATGGTCCCTCACCCAAGGATGGCGTCTGGGCCTTTTGCTCCGGTGGTGACCAGAGGGTCAGGGGAGATAGCGGCTATGAGTACTCTCCAGGCGGAGCAGGCAGACTTCATATTCTCGAGATCCAAAGACTTATTCGTTTCATGCCAAAGGTTGTAATCGCTCTGGTGTCAGGTTGGACGGCGGGCGGTGGACACTCGCTTAATGTGGTCTGCGATCTCTCGATTGCCTCCAGGGAGCATGCCAAGTTCAAGCAAACAGATGCTGACGTTGGTTCCTTTGATGCCGGCTATGGATCAATGCTGCTGGCTAGGCAGGTTGGCCAGAAGTTTGCTCGTGAGATCTTCTTTTTGGGGCAGGAGTATGACGCCCAGCGGGCCCTTGAGATTGGCGCAGTGAACAAGGTGGTGGACCACGAGCAGCTTGAAAGCGCAGGACTTGAGTTCGCAGAGCAGATCCTCGGCAAGAGCCCGACAGCGATTCGAATGCTGAAGTATGCGCTGAACGCAGCCGAT
>JAOGAX010000006.1 GCA_028144365.1 Aquiluna sp. | reverse complement strand
GCGGGAACTTGGCGAGACTCAATTTGCTCAAGTTGATAAAAACCCTGAGCTTCCGAGTGAGTTCATAGACGAGATGAACGACGATCTGAACATTCCGGCGGCGCTCGCTGTCATTCACGATGCTGTCACCAGCGGAAACACCGAGCTCGATGAGCAGCAGCTTCGCGAGGCTGCCCAGCACCGCGATCAGGTTTCAAAGATGCTTGAAATCCTCGGACTAGCGCCAAGCCAATGGTCGCTTGGAGTCTCTGAGGAGCACGTTGCCCTCGACAAGTTGATCGCATCGCTAATTGCACGCCGCGACCAGGCAAGGGAAAACAAGGACTATGACACCGCCGACGAGATTCGAGATCAGCTAGATAAAGCCGGCATCGAGCTCTCTGATGGCCCGAGCGGCACGCATTGGAGCCTGAGCTAATGGCAAAACAAGGAAGACCTGGAGCCGCTAAAGGCAAGAAGGGCCCCCTGAAAGGGACCGGTGGCCATGGCCGTAAGGCTCTTGAGGGTAGAGGCCCAACACCTAAGGCGGAAGATCGGCCCTATCACAAGGCTTATCGGGCAGCTAAGGCTGCGGAGAAGACCACCAAACCCAAAAAAGGCAAGTTCGTTGCCAGCTCTAAAGGCACCTCCAAGACTGGAGGACCCGAGGTTTTGTCTGGTCGCAATGCTGTAGTTGAGGCTCTTCGGGCAAGGATTCCGGCAACCTCCCTTTTTGTAGCGCAGCGAGTGGAGATGGACGATCGGATGCGAGAGTCAATTGCGCTCGCGAACCATCGCGGTATTCCCGTAAGCGAGGTCACGCGGGCTGAGATAGACCGGATGACAGGCGGCGACTTTGTCCACCAGGGCATCGCACTCCAGGTTCCCCCTTACAAATACGTGGACCCAAATGAGCTGCTAGATAGGGCCCTCTCCAAGAGCCCGCTGCCTCTGCTAGTGGCTCTGGATGGCATCACTGACCCAAGAAACCTTGGGGCAATCATCCGCTCGGTGGCGGCCTTTGGTGCTCACGGCATTGTGCTGCCGCAGCGCAGAAGCGTGGGAGTTACCGCTTCGGCTTGGAAGACCTCAGCGGGAGCTGCCGCAAGAATCCCGGTTGCGTTGGCATCAAATCTGAACCAGGTCATCAAGGAATACCAGCGCAGGGGTTTGTTTGTCGTCGGGCTTGATGCCGATGGAGATGTCATGCTCCCGGATTTCGACCTAAACGATAAGCCACTTCTGGTGATCGTTGGCTCTGAGGGCAAGGGGCTCTCGAGGTTGGTTCAGGAGAACTGCGACCAGGTTGTCAGTATCCCGATCTCAAGCGACACCGAGTCGCTGAACGCAGGGATTGCAGCCTCTGTTGCTCTCTACCAAATAGCGGCTAACCGCTAAACCTTGTCGCGCCAGTCACCCTCTTCATCGTCATCTGCAACAACTATGAGTCCCGTTGGCACCGGCTCAATGAGGTTTAGGTCCTCGGTCAAGGTAGTGGTTCCGAGGTAGGTTGCCTCGTCCCTACGCTTTGAGAGCACGTCGGAGACATAGCTCCTTACGGCCTCGACCAGCGGCACATCCGTTCCCTTGTCTTCCGACACATACCAGCGGTGCTCTAACACCTCATGAAAAAGCTCCGCGGGTTCAAGCCGGCCGGTGAACTCGCTCGGTATTGAGCCAATTACGGGCTCGTAAACATTAGAGAGCCACTCGTGAGCCATGACTTCTTCATCGGCGCCGGGCCTGGCGTTTGCGAGCTTGTATTGATCGATGTCGTTTAACAGTCTTCTTGCCTGGTTTTCCTCGACGTCGAGGCCTGTTAGCAGCAGCAGCCTTCTGGCGTGGTGACCTGCGTCAACCACCTTTGGCTGGATTTTGACGGTGTGGCCCTCATCGTCTTTGACAATGGAGAGCTCTTCAATGTCAAAGCCGAGCTCATTGAGTTTCTTGACTCGCTTGGAGATTCTCCAGCGCTCTGTTTCATCAAATACTTCCGTGGCGGTGAGCTCTTTCCAGAGCTCGTGGTATTTGTCGACGATTCGCTGGCTTACGGAATTCGGGTCTATATCTTGAGCCTTGCCTGAGGCCAAAAGGTCCATGAGCTCGCCGGCGATGTTTACTCTTGCGATCTCCAGATCGTTCTCTCTCTGGCCATTGGAAAGCCTGCCCTCAAAAAGCTGCCCAGTCTCCGCATCCACTAGGTAGGCCGCAAAGCGTCCGGCATCGCGTCTAAACAGAGTGTTCGAGAGTGAGACATCGCCCCAGAAGAAACCGGCTAGATGCAGCCGCACAAGCAGCAGCGCGAGAGCGTCCACCAGCCTGTTTGCCGTCTGGTCTCTGAGGCCCTGCGACCACATCGCACGATAGGGAAGAGAAAACTTGAGGTGTCTGGTGATAAGCACCGCAGGAAGCTCGTTGCCAACTTCGTCCTTGCGATTAGAGATGATCGCAAAAGGCTCAACGCAGGGAACGTCTAATTTTTCTAGTTTCTTGAGAACCTCATACTCGCGCTTGGCCAGATCGAGCAGCGTCTCCTTGATAGCGATCACGTGATCGCCGAGGTGAGCGAAGCGAACGGTGTGGCGGGAAAGGCCCTTTGGCAAAGCTGCAATCGTCTCTTGTGGCCATGCCTCTAATGGCAAATGCCACGGCAGATCCAGGAGTGCTGGTTCTGCCGTGGCAGCCGTAATACTGAGGCTGGAGGGCATCTACTAGTTCAGACGCTCGCCAGTCTCTGCATCGAAGACGTGGACTGCGTCCTTGTCTGCGTGCAGGTGAATCTTGTCGCCAGCCTTTGGGTGGTCGATGGGGTCAACACGAACAACTACGTTCTGCTCGGTGCCATCTAGCTGCACGCGACCGTATAGGTAGCCATCGCTTCCAAGCTCCTCAACGACATCAATGTCGCAGACCAGACCGTGTGGGGCTGGGCTGAGCTTCTCTGGGCGAACGCCTACGGTGACCTTGTTTGAAGATGCTTTCGAAAGAATTGACTTGTCGATTGGCAGTACCTCGTCACCAAACTGCACGCCACCCTCAACAATCTCAAGCTGAACTAGGTTCATGGCAGGAGATCCGATGAAGCCAGCAACGAAGACGTTCTGAGGCTTGTCGTAGAGGTTGCGAGGTGAGTCGACCTGCTGAAGCAATCCGTCCTTCAAGACCGCAACCCTGTCACCCATGGTCATGGCCTCGACCTGGTCGTGGGTCACATAGACGGTGGTTACACCGAGCCTGCGCTGTAGCGAGGCGATCTGGGTACGGGTCTGAACACGAAGCTTCGCGTCAAGGTTTGATAGCGGCTCGTCCATGAGGAACACCTGAGGCTTACGCACGATCGCGCGACCCATGGCCACACGCTGACGCTGACCTCCTGATAGAGCCTTTGGCTTGCGGTTTAGGTAGGGCTCAAGGTCAAGAAGCTTTGCAGCCTCAAGTACACGCTCGGCACGCTCTTCCTTGCTGACGCCAGCAATCTTTAGAGCAAAGCCCATGTTCTCGGCCACGGTCATGTGTGGGTAGAGAGCGTAGTTCTGGAACACCATCGCGATGTCCCTGTCCTTTGGAGGCACGTCGGTGACTTCTCTGTCGCCGATGTAAATGCCACCCTCGTTGACCTCTTCGAGGCCGGCGAGCATTCTGAGTGAGGTTGACTTACCGCAACCGGAAGGTCCTACGAGAACTAGGAACTCTCCGTCTTTTACCTCGAGGTCCAGCTTGTCCACCGCTGGCTTGGTGCCCCCTGGATAAAGACGGGTTGCACCTCTAAAAGATACTGTTGCCATTTCTACTCCTTCACCGGCAGGTACGTGCCGGACGATCCTTCGTGATGAGTGCCTCGTTTGAGGCTTCATAAGTATCGCATCTTCAACCTAGAATGGGGGTCGGTTTATCTAACTGAGATGAAAAGGAATCCACCTTGTCAAGTCCCAAGCCATCTAGGTCCGAGCAGCGCGAGGCAGCAAGAAACAAAGCTCGTGAGCTGAGAGAGCAAAGCGTCAAGAAGGAAAAGCGCAACAAGCTCGTTATTCAAATTTCGGTCGTGCTGGTTGCATTGGGCATCGTCGGCGGTGTCGCAGGAGTTATCGCGATTGAGGCTGCCAACAGGGCCGATGCTCCGGTTGTGAACGAGGTTCCAAACAACCTGACGGAACTGGGCGGCGTCAAGATCGGAGTTGGACTCCAGGCTTTCACCGACACCAAAACCCCTACCGCTGATGCGGCTGGAGATGTTCCAGAGATCGTCGTCTATGTTGACTACCAGTGCCCAATTTGTCAGGCCTTCGATGTTCCAAATACGGCACAGATTCGCTCTTGGGTCGACACCGGTGCGGCAACCGTTGAGATCAGGCCCATTTCATTTCTTGATAGGGCCTCTCTAAACCAGTACTCCTCAAGGGTGGCAAATGCCGCGTTCTGCGTGGCGAATTTTGAGCCGGACGCGTTCTACGACTTCCACGAGACCATGATGTTCAACCAGACCAGTGAGGGTGGAGATGGTCACGACGACAACGCTCTGTTCGCATTCGCTGAAGAAGCTGGAGCCGGCACCGAGGAAATCAAGGGCTGCATCCAGGCAAAGAGTTTTGGAGACTATGTCGCCCAGCACACTCAAAATGTCTTGAACGACCCACAGGATGGCATAAGCGTCACTGGCACTCCGACCATCTTGGTAAACGGTCTGCAGTACACCTGGGCTACCGGTGAGGAGCTGGTTTCAGCAGAGCGCTTTGCCCAGTTTGTTCAGGTAGCAACCGCTCAGTAGTTCCAGGGTTCATGACTTAGGTCTGCCTATTCGGTAGGCTTTATGCCGCCAGCCGACTTGGCGCAATTGGTAGCGCACCGCTCTTGTAAAGCGGGGGTTACGGGTTCGAGTCCCGTAGTCGGCTCTCTAAGGAAGCTTGTTTCCCCGCTAAGGGTTGTGAAACCTGTGAAGCAAATAGATATCAGCCGCAATCCACTTGACCTCATTGAAAATGAGTTCGCTGGGCTCTATTCGGGTGAGCCTGGATTGAGCAGTATTCCAGGCGGTCAGAGTGCGGCAGATAAGGCCCTCGAAGATCTAGACATCAGTGGCTACGCCGCAAACAGGTCTGAGGTTTTACCTAATAGCGCGCGTGGAGCGACCGTGCTCTCGCCATACATTCGCCACAACCTAATCACCCTTAGGCAGGCCTTTGATGCAGTTTCAAAGGCACCTTTCAAGGATCGCGAGAAGTTTCGAGACGAGCTTTATTGGCAGGAGTATGCAAGGCACCTCTACGCGAGGGTGGGAACCGAACTATTTCAGAACTTGAGATTCGAAGTTGATTGGCAATCTGAGGGAGATGGCTGGAACAGGGAGATGGCCTGTGTTGATGAGGTCGTCGAAGAACTTGAACAGGATGGTTGGCTGGTCAACCAAACCAGGATGTGGCTGGCATCTCATTGGACGGTGAGAAACGGCGTTGGTTGGCTAAGCGGGCAGGAGCGCATGCACCGCGAACTCATTGACGGCTCTAGAGCCGCTAACCTGCTGGGCTGGCAATGGACGGTCGGAGCGGGGACTGGCAAGCCCTACGGCTTTGCGCGCTGGCAGGTGGAAAAACGCGCTCCCGGTATTTGCTCAGGCTGCAAACTCAAAAACGCTTGTCCCATTCAGGAGTTTCCTACAGAGACGCAGCCTAGACAGTTAGAGCCCAATCCGCTTCTGAATCGCGATCCAGACCCAAGGAGGACCGCTGGCCCCTTGACTCCCGTGAAGCTGAGGGAACCGAATGTGGTTTTGTTGACCATTGATTCCCTTGGAGATGCCGATCCAGCTCTGAGCGCAAACCCAGAATTGCCAGCTGTATTTGTTTTCAACGAGAAAGCCCTGGGGAAGCTGCAGCTAAGTTCCCGAAGAATTGGCTTTTATTTGCAGACCCTTGCAGACCTGGCCCAGCGCAAGGAACTAAGCGTCTACATCGGTGATCCAGTGGCCTTTGCAAATTCGAATGAGGTTGCAGTTACCTACGCACCGGTTCCCTCGTTTAGAAAGTTCCAGAAGCTAGCGCAGGTTCACCCCTACCCGTGGCTGGCAGTTCCGCAGGCGGGGACGGTGCGCAGCTTTACCGCCTGGCGTAAAGGTCTTGGCAGTTAGTTTGCCTTGAAGGTGATGCTCACCGAGTTGATGCAGTAGCGATCTCCGGTTGGAGTTTGGGGCGCATCATCAAAGACATGTCCTAGGTGAGAGCCGCACTTCGAGCATCGGACCTCTGTTCGCAGCATGCCGTGAGCGCGGTCCTCTACATACTCAATTGCCTCGTTACCCTGGGGCTTGTAGAAGCTAGGCCAGCCGCAGTGGGAGTCAAACTTGGTGTCTGACTCAAATAAAAACGCATCGCAGCCTCGGCAGTGGTAGCTCCCTGAACGCTTCTCCTCCAGAAGCTCTCCGGTGTAGGCACGCTCGGTGCCGGCCATTCTCAGCACGTGATACTCGAAATCACTTAGCTCTTGACGCCACTGCTCGTCGGTTTTGAATACTTCGTAGTTCATTTTTTCGCTGTCCATGCTCTATGTAACCTTCGAATAACTACTTTCATTGCAAGGCACTTCCCAGTTAGGCTGTACATGTCGAGTTTTAACCAAGGTTGAGCCCGATGCACGGGTGACTTACACACGTGGAATGAGCATCAGGAGCAACAATGGCACAAGGAACCGTTAAGTGGTTCAACTCTGAGAAGGGTTTTGGTTTCATCACTCAGGACGACGGCCCAGACGTCTTCGTCCACTTCTCAGCAATTCAGACCGACGGATACCGCGAACTCAAAGAGGAACAGCGGGTCGAATTCGAGGTCAAGACCGGTGACAAAGGCCTTCAGGCCGAGAACGTAACAGTCCTCTAAAAC
This sequence comes from Aquiluna sp., assembly GCA_028144365.1. Taxonomy (GTDB): domain Bacteria; phylum Actinomycetota; class Actinomycetes; order Actinomycetales; family Microbacteriaceae; genus Aquiluna. The sequence goes on along the minus strand of JAOGAX010000006.1, from coordinate 34,624 downwards.
CCATTTGGCTGAAGGGCGTGTAAAAACACGCCCTTCTTCCGCTTGCACTCTGGGCCCGAGAGTGCTAAAACTTTAGTTAGCACTCTCACATCGTGAGTGCTAATCCAAGTCTTAGTGCAAACGGGAGAAACCCAAATGGCAAAACTTATTCACTTCGATGAAGAGGCACGTCGTGGCCTCGAGCGCGGCCTCAACATTCTGGCCGACACCGTCAAGGTAACCCTTGGACCTCGCGGTCGCAATGTGGTGCTCGAGAAGAAGTGGGGCGCACCCACAATCACCAACGACGGCGTTTCCATCGCCAAGGAGATCGAGCTCTCCGACCCATTCGAGAAGATTGGTGCCGAGCTCGTCAAGGAAGTAGCAAAGAAGACCGACGACGTAGCTGGTGATGGAACCACCACCGCAACCGTCCTAGCCCAGGCGCTAGTCAAAGAAGGTCTCCGCAACGTAGCCGCAGGTGCTGACCCAATCAGCCTCAAGCGCGGCATCGACAAGGCGTCTGACGCCGTCATCCAGGCCCTTCTAAAGATGGCCGTACCAGTTGAGACCAAGGAGCAGATTGCTGCTACCGCGTCAATCTCTGCTGGCGACAGTGCAATCGGTGAGATCATCGCCGAGGCAATCGACAAGGTTGGCAAAGAGGGCGTAGTAACTGTCGAGGAGTCAAACACCTTTGGTATTCAGCTAGAGCTGACCGAGGGTATGCGCTTCGACAAGGGCTATGTCTCCGCCTACATGGTCACCGACCCAGACCGTCAGGAAGCAGTCCTCGAGGACGCCTACGTTCTAATCGCAAACAGCAAGATCTCCAACATGAAGGATCTGCTGCCAATCGTCGACAAGGTCATGCAGGCTGGCAAGCCACTTCTTATCATTGCCGAGGACATCGAGGGCGAGGCCCTTGCAACTCTGGTTGTGAACAAGATTCGCGGCATTTTCAAGTCCGTAGCCGTGAAGGCTCCAGGATTTGGTGACCGTCGCAAGGCAATGCTTCAGGACATCGCAATCCTCACCGGCGGTCAGGTAATCGCCGAAGAGGTTGGCCTCAAGCTCGAGAACACCGAGCTAGCAATGCTGGGTAAGGCTCGCAAGGTAGTAATCACCAAGGACGAGACAACCATCGTTGAGGGCGCCGGTGACGGTGAGCAGATCAAGGGCCGTGTTGAGCAGATTCGTCGCGAGATCGAGAACACCGACAGCGACTACGACCGCGAGAAGCTGCAGGAGCGCCTAGCCAAGCTGGCCGGCGGTGTTGCAGTTATCAAGGCTGGTGCAGCGACTGAGGTCGAGCTCAAGGAGCGTAAGCACCGCATTGAGGACGCTGTCCGCAACGCAAAGGCTGCTGTTGAGGAGGGCATTGTTGCCGGTGGTGGTGTAGCACTGCTGCAGGCTGGCAAGGTAGCCTTCGCAGGTCTCAAGCTCAAGGGCGACGAGGCAACCGGTGCTCAGATTGTCGCAGCATCTATCTCCGCTCCGCTGAAGCAGATCGCGTTCAACGCCGGTCTGGAGCCAGGCGTAATTGCTGAGAAGGTCGCAAACCTTCCTGACGGTGAGGGCCTAAACGCCGCAACCGGTGAGTATGTAAACATGCTCAAGGAGGGCATCAACGACCCAGTAAAGGTGACTCGCAGTGCGCTGCAGAATGCGGCATCAATTGCAGGTCTGTTCCTAACCACTGAGGCTGTTGTAGCTGAGAAGCCAGAGCCAGCAGCTCCAATGCCTGCAGATCCAAGCGCGGGTATGGACTTCTAAAAAAGTTCCCAAAGAGATTCGGGGTGGCAATTGCCACCCCGTTTCTCATTTAAACGAGCTACCGACCAAGCTCAACTACGAAGGTTGCTCCGCCGCCTAAGGTGTCCTCGACCCAAATCCTGCCCTCGTGAGCATCGACTATGGACTTGGCAATTGCGAGCCCGAGACCGGAGCCTCCAGTCTCACGGTTGCGCGAGTTATCAGCTCGGTAGAAGCGGTCAAAGACCTTCTCCTTCAGTGAGTCGTCAATACCTTCGCCGCGATCTACTGCCTTGAGGATGACCTTGTCGTCCTCGGTATTTACCTCTAGCGTGACTTCACTGGACTCTGGGGCAAAGCGCGATGCGTTTGCCAAGAGGTTTGTTAGTACCTGCTTTATGCGGTCGTCGTCCAGGGAGAGAACAACGCTCTCCTCCTTGGTCGTCAGGCGAAAGCTGACCTTCTGGTTTGTCACAGCGACATCCTTGATGCTTTGCCTAGCGATCTCAATTAGGTCGCAGTCTTGACGCTTTAGATTTTCGAGCTCGTCCATGCGGGTCAGCGTGAGTAGCGACTCAACTAGGCCGGACATTCTCACCGCCTCGCTCTCGATGCGGCTCATCGCCTCTGTTAGGTCTTTTTTGTTCTTGATTGCGCCCATGCGGTAGAGCTCTGCATAGCCGCGGACGGTGACCAGGGGAGTGCGGAGCTCATGGCTGGCATCGGAAACAAACCTACGCATTTGCGCCAGGGTCTTGTCCTTGCCCTTGACAGCACCCTCAATGGAGTCAAGCATCGAGTTCAGCGCTCTATTGAGCCTTCCAATCTCGGTTTTGCCATGGCGCTGGACAAGTCTCGAGGAGAACTTACCGCTCTGCACCGCCTCGGCCGTGCGCTCAACTTCTTTTAGCGGCCTCAGGGCTCCGGTGATGGTGAGCCAGATACTCAGGCCAGAGAGAACTAGTAGAAAGATTCCAAACCTGCCGCCGATTACTCCATACTCCGCAATGATCTGCCGGTTTGTGTTAGTCGGCAGCGCAACAACCACCGAGCCATTGGCTCTCAGGAGCGGCTGGGCAATCATGCGCCAGTCTCTGTCTGGGCCATTGGGGTCTTCTACCTCTGCATCGAATGGAACACCACCGGTTTCCATTACAGCCTCGATATCCAGGCTCGATAGGTTCGGAACAGTTCTGTTGCCGCCGGTTGATGAGACGAGCCCAAGGAACTGATTGCCGTCGGCATCCAAGATCGCGATGTAGTAGTCGCTTGGAAGAGCGGGCAGGGTGAGGTCGCCGGTTGCAACCCTTATCTCTATGCGAAGCGGATTCTCTTCACGCAGCTGGTTTGCTGTGGCAACCAGGAGGTTGTCAGTGTTCTGCTGGAGATAGGTACTTAGCAGGGCGACGGTTCCAGCACTCGAGACGCTTAGCAGAAGGCCAATAAGCCCAACACTTAGCGTGGTGAGCTTTGCCCTAAGGGAGATTCGCTCCCAGGCTGCTAAGACCCTGTTTTTCAAGGGCTATGCCTTGGGGCTTTTGATCATGTAGCCGACACCACGCTTGGTGATAATCAGTGGCTCGGTTGAAATTGGGTCCAGCTTCTTCCGCAGGTATGAGACGTAGCTTTCGACGATGCCCATCTCTCCATTGAAGTCATACTCCCAAACATGGTCAAGGATCTGAGCCTTGGTTAGTACTCGGTTTGGATTGCTTGCCAGGTAGCGAAGCAGCTGATATTCGGTGGGGGAGAGCTCAACTACGGAGCCATTTACTGTCACCTCGTGAGCATCCTCATTAATCTCGAGCTCGCCGACCTTGATGTGCGATGGGCTTGAGCCGTCCTTACCGGTCCTGCGCATAATTGCGCTGATGCGAGCCATGATCTCGTCCAGACTGAACGGCTTGGTGACATAGTCATCACCGCCGACTGTTAGGCCAGCGATCTTGTCTTCGGTGTCGTCTCGCGCCGTGAGAAAAAGAATCGGGACATCAATACCCATTCCGCGAATTTTCTTGGTGACTCCAAATCCAGAGATGTCTGGCAGCATCACGTCGAGCAAGACTATGTCTGGCTGGGTGTCGACAATCTTAGAGATCGCGTCCGTGCCATTTGGGCTGGTCGCAACCTGGTGACCGGCGAATCTCAAACTTGCCGAGAGCAGGTCACGAATGTTTGGTTCATCATCTACAACTAATACCCTGAGAGTTTCCATACTGAGAATTGTGCTCTGGTTTTCTGGAAGTTTTCTGGGAGTTAGCTGGACTAAATCGAGTCGCTGTCGAGAATCTCGTAGGAGTAGCCCTGCTCCGCCAAAAACCGCTGACGGTTTTGGGCAAAGTCCTGCTCAAGAGTGTCTCGGGCAATGAGGGTGTAGAACTGAGCGGTGCGGCCATCCTGCTTAGGCCTAAGCAGTCTGCCGAGTCGCTGAGCCTCCTCCTGTCTCGAACCAAAAGCACCAGAAATCTGGATTGCAACAGATGCCTCCGGCAGATCAACCGAGAAGTTTGCAACCTTGCTCACCACCAGCGCGGTTAGCTTCCCGCTCCGGAAGTCTTTGTAGAGCTGCTCGCGCTCATCCACTGGAGTCTGACCGGTCAGCTTTGGAATGTTGAGTAGTTCTGCCACCTCGTCAATCTGGTCGAGGTATTGACCAATTATTAGGGTCGGCTCACCGGCATGCTTGGCCAGAATCTTCTTCATCAGCGGAATCTTTGCCTTTGCGGTCGCGGCAATTCGAAAACGGGCGTCGCCATCGGCAATGGCGTATTCCATGCGCTCCTCATCCGGAAGCTCAACCCTCACCTCAAAACACTCGGCAGGGGCTATGTAGCCCTGGGCCTCGATGTCTTTCCAGGGGGCATCGAAACGCTTAGGTCCGATGAGCGAGAACACATCCGACTCCCTGCCGTCCTCACGAACCAGGGTCGCCGTTAGCCCAAGTCTTCTTCTGGCCTGAAGGTCTGCTGTCATCTTGAAAATAGGTGCGGGTAGTAGGTGAACCTCGTCGTAGATGATCAGACCCCAGTCCCTGGCATCGAGCAGCGCTAGATGGGCGAACTCGCCCTTTCGCTTAGTGGTGAGTATTTGGTAGGTCGCGATCGTTACCGGAGCCAGCTCCTTGGAGGACCCGGAGTATTCGGCAATGTCTTCCTCTTGGAGTGAGGTGCGGGCAAGTAACTCATCTCGCCACTGCCTCGCTGCAACTGTGTTGGTGACGAGTATCAAGGTGTTGCGCTGCAGCTCTGCCATGGTTGCTGCACCCACCAGGGTCTTACCCGCCCCACATGGCAGCACGACCACTCCCGAGCCACCTGCTTGAAACTTCGCTACCGCCTGCTTTTGATAATCCCTCAGATCCCAATCGGAGTTATCCAGTGAGATTTCAAAAGGCGTCCCTGGAGTGAATCCTGCATTGTCCTCAGCTGGCCAGCCCAGCTTCAGAAGCTGCTGCTTGAGTTGGCCTCTGGCCCAAGGCTGAATTCGGAAACCTGAGTCGACCCTGCCCTCTAGGAGCTCGGCCACCTTCTTGTTGCTAGAGACCTCGGCCATAACGGCATCTGAGTCGGAAACGAGAATTAGGCCCTCATCGTCTCGGGTGATAACGAGCTTTCCGAAGCGGTCAATTGTCGAGCGAATCTCGCTGACCACTGAGCCGGGAAGTTCGAATTTTGACCAACGAGTCAGGGAGTCAATGATGAAGTCCGCATCGTGACCCGCAGCGCGAGCATTCCAAAGCCCGAGCCGGGTAATGCGGTAGGTGTGAATGTGTTCGGGTGCTCGCTCTAGCTCCGCAAAGATTGCAAGTTCATGCCGGGCATCTGAGGCATCTGGGTGGCCAGTCTCAAGCAGCACAGTCCTATCGGACTGAACAATTAGGGGGCCGGGAGACATCGTTTAAGCCTAACTGAGCACCACGGACTTGATTCTTGAGACCGGGAGAGTGCGCTCGGCCTGACGCTCTTCATCGCGTCCTCTGAGCCTTCCTGCACCAAGTCCCAATGGGGTCAGCAAGAAACTCTCCTCACTGCCATTAGGAAGCTCAATCGAAAGCTGCACCTTCAATTTGTTCTTAAGCGCAAACTCCAATTGCCTAAGCACATCCGATGGGTCCGCTGCTGTCTTTTCTCCGCTGAGAAGGTTTTTCGCCCGAGCCTCGAGCTCATCGTCGCTCTGGACTTCGAGAGTAAGGCTTGCGGTGAACCGTGGTGACAGGACTTTGCCCTTATCGTCGATCATTACGGCTGCATATCCTGCGTCCCTGAGGGAGAAGTAGCTCAGCTCAACTGAGCTGGGGCTCTTCAGTGCCCCGGTAGAGCCAGTGAGACTTAGGTGATTGAGCGCACGCTCGTTCTTTATCTGGGTCAGCAGAATCTCGTCTGCAGCAGCGATTATCGTGCTGTCGCCCGATCGAGAGATTTTGAGCTTTCCAAACTTCTGCTCAACTGTTGACAAGAGGTACTCAACCGGTTGGGGCAGCTTGTTGCCACTAAGACCCTCAAGCGTCTTTCTGACGTCTTTCAGGCTGCCGCCTGTTTCTAGGTGGTGGGAGAGGGATAGGGCACTGAGCCGAAACCTGGATGCAAGACCTAGGTCCTCGCTGTCAGCAAAAGAGTCGAGTTGTTTGTGCAGCTTGGTCGTCAACGGTGATGGGCACACTATTGAAAGATCACCCTGGACAATTAGCCGCTCTTCTGCCGCGGGAAGGTTCTTTGCGATCTCTTTTGCCGCGGCACTTGGCCCCAGAGTTATTGGCTTCATGGCAAGACCCTGATTCATCAGACCCAGCGTTGCGCCGAACTCCAAGGCCTTGAGGTTGACTGTGATCATGAGCGGAAACGCCTCCAGGAGCTGCTCGAGAATCGCACCTTCAGTCAGCTTCAGCTTGGGTAAGTCCCAGATGCGGTCGATTAGCTGACCAAGTGCCTGCTCACGAGTCATCCCAAGCCACTTTTGTCCAAGCTCAGTGGTGACCCAGCGACCGTGGTGTTCGGCAACATGGCCCGCCAGCATGGCAAGTCGGAACCTTAGCTGCACATCCTTGCTTTGCCACTTGAGCTTTTCGCCAATCAGCTTTGCATCCTGCGCCCTAAGTCCTGTCTTCATGACATCAAACCAGTGCTGCTCAAGCGCGAAGTGAATTTCCGTGAGGCAGAGCATGGTCTCGTAGGCGGAGAGGTTTCCGCCTTCGGTATCCAACCTCGGCCTCTTACCCGGCTCGATTCTCTCGAGGGTCTCTATAGCCTCTGGGTAGGGCTTACTGTCAGCGAGAAAGCTCGCCTGCAATTGCCTGGAGCTCTTTCCAGCTGCAAGCATTTCGAGGTCTTTTGCAGGAAGCTTTCGGATGCGAGACTCGATTTCTCTTCCGGTTAGTAGCAGCCTGCTCAAATCAAAGAGATCCTTACAGCCGGCTGAGTTACCGACCATCTGCGAGAGAACTACTTGAAGCTGACTCGTTGAGTGCTCCCGGAGGACACCGGCGAGGCTAAGTATTGAGCTCAATTAGTCCCTGGCCTCGCGTGAGCGGCGGATGATTGCCGCAACGAGCATCGAGATGATGATCAAAAAACCCACGGGTAAGCCGATAAGTGGCAGCTGAGCCAAAATCACAGGGAGATTGTCAACTCCAAGAAAAACCATCAGGAGCGTGGTGAGCAGAGAAAGTATGGAAAGCCCTATGACGCCGACGGCCATGCCCCCGAGCACCTGCTCGAGCCTTCGAGGATTGTTGTTTTTGGCCATCAGACAAGCCTAAGCCTTTCGGCTACACTTGCCTCCGTTCAGTTGAAAGTGGGAAAGATGCCAACAGGCAAGGTCAAGTTTTTTGACGACGACAAGGGCTTTGGGTTCATCGCAGGCGACGATGGTTCTGAAGTGTTCCTGCACGCCTCTGCGCTCCCTCAAGGTAGCGCCACCATCCGGCCCGGAACTCGGGTCGAATACGGCATCGCCGACGGCCGCAAAGGCGCCCAGGCTCTCTCGCTTCGAATTTTGGAGGTTCCGACCCTCTCTCCGGTTGGTCGTAAGCCGGCCGAAGACCTAGCGGTCATCACAGAAGATCTAATTGGGCTTTTGGACCAGATGGGTGGAAACCTGAAGCGTGGTAAGTATCCAGAGGCAGCCCACGGACGCAAGGTAGCGCAGCTACTGAGACGGGTGGCGGATGAGCTCGAAGGCTAGCAAGCTCGTCGATCAGGCAACCAGCGCCCTGGAGGAGTTCTCCGAGGGCTCCTTTGGCAAACTCATCTCTGAGGTCGAGGAGACCAAGGGAGTGGTAGAGGTCCGCTTCGAATCAACAGCCAAGGGCTACACCGGTTGGCAGTGGGTTGTTACTTTGACTCAGCCCGATAAGCGCAAGGCCGCAACAGTGGCAGAGATAAACATGCTTGCAGGGCCCGATGCTCAGCTCGCCCCGGAGTGGGTGCCCTGGTCAGAGAGGCTTAAAGAGTTCAGGCGCCAGCTAAGGGAAGAGGGTCGGGCAAAGACCGATGCCGAGGCAGACGCGCTGATAAACGAAATGGGGTCAGTTGTTTCTGACCATGAGGTAGGCGACGCCACCGAGCAGAATTCCAACGATGGCGGTGTGGAGCCACCAAAGAAGTCCCGCGTCCGCAAGCGACTGGTAAAACGCGAGCAGAACAATGAGGACAATGACCCAGACGCCGGTGCCGACGAAGACAACTAGCTTCTGGTTGACCTTCATCGGCTCGGGATCGGGCTTGCGCTCAACGTGACGGACAAATAACTTCACATTCGCTCCAGAACGTAGTCGATGCACTCGATGAGCGCTTCAATGTCTGAAGGCTCGATAGAAACAAACGTTGCAATCCTGAGCTGATTCTTTCCAAGCTTTCGATATGGCTCGGTGTCGACGATTCCGTTTTCGCGAAGTATCTGGGCAACCTCAAGAGCATCGATGTGGTCGGCGAAGTTAATTGTTGCGACCACCTGAGAGCGGTGCTCGGGGTTTTCTACAAAGGCATGAGTGACCTCGGTCCGCTCTGCCCAATCAAAAAGGAGCTTGGAGCTTTGCTTGGTTCTTGCATCCGCCCATCTCAGTCCGCCGTTTCGATTAATCCACTTAACCTGCTCATTCATAAAGAAGATGGTTGCCAGGGCGGGAGTATTCAACGTGTAGTTGTCGCGCGAGTTATCCAGGGCGAGCTTGAGGCTGAGAATGTTTGGGATATAGCGCTCCGACGCTGCAACGCTCTCGATGCGCTCGATGGCCTTGGGCGAGACCATCGCTATCCAGAGGCCACCGTCCGAGGCAAAGTTCTTCTGTGGTGCGAAGTAGTAGGCATCGGTCTCACTGAGTTCGAAGTCGATACCGCCCGCGGCACTGGTGGCATCGGTGAGCATGAGAGCGTCACCGTCAGCTCCGGATGCTCTCTTGACGCTTGTGACAACTCCCGCTGAGGTCTCGTTGTGGGGGTAGGCGTAGATGTCAACCCCTGCCTCAGCTACCAATTCACCTCTAGTGCCCGGTTCTGCAGAGATTACGGTCGGACTCTCAAGCCACGGTGCACCAAGGATCTTGGCAAACTTGCTGCCGAACTCTCCGTGAACTAGGGCCTGTCCTTTTCTGGTTGCAAGGGAAAAAGTTGCGGCATCCCAAAACGCTGATGCGCCACCGTTACCCAGAATCACCTCGTAGCCCTCCGGAGCCCTGAACAGCTCGCTAAGGCCCTGCTTCATTTCTCCGACAAGATTCCTAATCGGCATCTGGCGGTGTGAGGTGCCCATGTGCTCCTGCGCGAACTGAACAAAGCTTGTGATCTGCTCGGGACGCATCTTTGATGGCCCGCAACCAAACCTGCCGTCCTTGGGCTTGAGGTTTTCGGGAATCACAATCTGGGCCATGGCGGTAAGTTTAGCCTCCGGCTTTATTAGTCTTCTTGCATAGCCACAGGAAAATACATGACTGACCTAATTGACACCACGGAGATGTACCTCAAGGCGATTTTGGAGCTTGAGGAGGAGGGCATCGCGCCCATGCGTGCCCGGATTGCAGAGCGACTGGACCACTCCGGCCCTACCGTCTCCCAGACCGTTGCCCGCATGGAGCGCGATGGGCTGCTTCGGGTTGAGGAAGATCGCAAGCTTCTCTTCACCGACGAGGGCAGGCTGACGGCAGTTGAGGTGATGCGTAAACATCGGCTAGCTGAGCTATTACTGGTCGAGGTGATTGGCCTTGACTGGGAGAGCGTCCATGACGAAGCCTGTCGCTGGGAGCACGTGATGAGCGAGGCCGTCGAGCGAAGGCTCATTGAGCTTCTCAATAACCCCACTCACTCACCATTTGGGATGCCAATACCGGGACTTGAGCTATTGGGGCTTCCCTCTCCAGAGGTAAAAAGCTGTCAGCCACTTAGTGAACTAGCTGGAGGCGAATATGAGCTTTGCAGGATTGGAGAGCCGCTGCAGTTAGACACCAGCTTCCTCACTCAGCTTCGGCAGTTGGGGCTGGTGCCTGGGGCCTCGACTGTGTTGACAGTTCAATCGGGTGAGAAGCTGCTAACCGCATCGGGCTATCAAGAGGGTCTGCTGATTGACGACTCGATAGGGCAGCACCTGTTTTTATGTGAACAGATGGCTAACTAGTTATACTTGGGCAGTTAGAAGTTCCAAAGACTTCTCGGAGGATTCCTTTTGAGTTCAGCTGATGCTAGGCCATCGCGCAAAGAGCTAAGAAAAGCAGAGCGGGCCAAGAAGATGGTAGCCGCTCGCAGCGGCATGCGCTCATTCTGGACGATGGCGTCGGCCACCGGCCTGATGGCGACCTTCGCTTTGCCTTCTTATGGTTTTTCTCCTGAGGCAACTGCCGTATCGGGCCTAACTACCTCTAACGAAATGGTTCAGCTCTCCGCCCCATCCCAAGGACTATCAGTCGCAACGGTGAGGGCGGTTTCTTTTACCAGAGGCGAGTACCAACCAGCTGACGCATCGGAGTTTGAGGTCAAGCGATCTTCTCAGCGCTACCGTGGCCCTTTGGCTGCCGACTACTTAGCAGAACCTAGATTCACCGAAATCACTAGCGCCAACATCATGAAGGCAACCGCCGAGGTTGTTGGAACGCCATATGTCTTTGGTGGTCAAACCCCCAACGGTATTGACTGCTCTGGCCTTGTGCTTTTTGTCTACGCGCAGTTTGGAATCGAGCTTCCGCACAGCGTCTATCAGCAGGCTAGATACGCAGAGCGGGTTCCTATCGAGGAGGCCGTTCCCGGAGACATCGTGGTCTTCAATGACTACAGCCACAACGGGGTCTACGCCGGTAACGGTAACTTCTACCACGCGCCTCAGCCGGGAGACCGCGTGAAGCTGGCACCAATCTTCACCGATAGATTCCACATCGTTCGCCTCGCGGACATCCAAAACTGATCCCAAAAGTTCACTCAAAGCTTCAGCGTTTCTAACGCGAGATTTCCCCTCGCAGACTTAATCTTCTTTGCAAGTATTGACTTAGCTGGGAAGGGGCGGTGAAGTGCCACTAGACATGCAATCCAGGCATGGCAACTGGATCCATCTCCACCAACACCCCTGCATACCCATGCCGGAAAAACCTGCGCGTCGCATTTTTGCGGCGCGTTTTTTGTTTCCGGAGTCAGTAACGAATACTCACAAGCCGTGTGGGCGAATTCGATAGGAGAACATCTTGCGCACACTCGTACTGAATGCAGGCTACGAACCGCTAGCGGTCGTTTCCTTCAAGAGAGCACTGGTCTTAGTGCTCAACCAAAAAGCAACCGTGCTTGCCGGGATTGGTGGTGAGGTTGTGCGCAGCGCAAAGCAGGAGTTTGACATGCCGGCGGTAATTCTGCTCCAGCGCTATGTTCGTATTCCCAACTCCCGCAGGGTGCCAGTCTCTAGAAGAGGCGTGCTGCGCAGAGATGCACACCGCTGCGGCTACTGCGGCAAGAGTGCGAACACCATCGATCACGTGATTCCAAAGTCGCGTGGCGGTCAGGACAGCTGGGAGAACCTAGTCGCCTGCTGCCTGAGGTGCAATAACGCCAAGAGCGACAAGACCCCTCAGGAGATGGGCTGGGAGCTTAGGGTCACCCCAAAGATGCCAACCGGTCTGGTTTGGAGTGTGCGGGGAGCTGAGAAGCCGATGCCACAGTGGCAAGAGTTTTTGGCTCTGCAGCATCAGCAAGCAGCCTAGATATCTCCGCCAAAGTTTCCAGCAAGCCTGGTGTGGAGAGTTTCGCTGGCCTCGTTCATGCCCTTAATGTAGACCTCTTTACCAAGCGATTCGTACTTCGTAACGATTGAATCGAGCGCTGCCACGGTAGATGCATCCCAAATATGAGAGGCAGAAACGTCGATGACCACGTAGTGGGGATCGTCGGTGTATTCAAACAAAGTGGTTAGGTCGTTGCTGCTGGCGAAAAAGAGTTCCCCCTCGACTGTGTAGAGGGCTGCCTGAATTTCATCGTCTCCACCCACCGAGCGCTTCACGTTGGCGAAGTGAGCCACTCGCCTTGCAAAGGCAACCATTGCAACCAAGACGCCCGCGATAACTCCGATTGCCAAGTTGTGGGTCCAGACCACTACGGCTGCTGTCGCGACCATAACCACGGTCTCGCTCTTGGGCATTCGCTTCAAAGTCGCCGGAGCTACTGAATGGAAGTTGAAGGTGCCGACGCTGACCATGATCATGACTGCGACAAGCGCGGCCATTGGAATTGCTTGGACAAAGTCGCCCAGTGCAACAACCAAAACCAGCAAAAAGACACCAGCGAGAAAGGTTGAGATTCTTGTCCTGGCACCGCTGGCTTTGACGTTGATCATCGTTTGGCCAATCATTGCGCAACCGCCCATGCCACCGAAGAAGCCGCTGATGATGTTGCCAACACCCTGAGCGAGCGACTCACGTGTCTTCTGGGAGTGGGTGTCAGTTATCTCATCAACCAACTTTGCAGTCAGAAGTGACTCCAGCAGACCAACCAAGGCCATCGCGAGAGCAAACGGCGCGATTATGTTGAAAGTCTCCATGGTTAGTGGGACGTTAGGAGTTAGCAATTCAGGGAGAGACTGGGGCAGTTCACCCTCGTCGCCAACTGTCGGGACACTCAATCCCGTGACAACAACTGTTCCCATTACGAGCACGATGGCTACCAGCGGAGCGGGTATGACTTTGGTGAAACGGGGAAGCACAACCATCACAACCAGTCCCAGCGCTACCAAAGGGTAAACCGCGAACGGCACATCAATGAGATGTGGCAGCTGAGCCATAAAGATCAAAATTGCCAGGGAGTTTACAAACCCAATCATCACGCTGCGTGGGATAAACCTCATCAACTTCGCAGCTCCAGCAACACCCAGCACAACCTGGAAAACACCCGCGAGAATTACGGTCGCCAAGAAGTAGTCAATGCCGTAGTCCCTGGCTACCGGGGCGATTACGAGAGCAACTGCACCTGTTGCCGCAGAAATCATCGCGGGCCGCCCTCCCAGGACCGCGGTTGTGATCGCCATGACAAAGCTTGCGAAAAGCCCCACCCTCGGGTCGACACCAGCGAGGATGGAGAAGGCGATTGCCTCAGGTATGAGGGCGATTGCGACGACCAGTCCGGCCAGAGTCTCTCTCAGTAGCAGCTTGGGGTTGGTGAGCGCTTCACGAACCGATGGTCTTGGCTTGTATCGGGGGTCTGAAGTGGAAAAAATCGAACGTATCTTAGATAAAAGCAAAGTGGCTCCATGCCGGATTTAATTGGGGATGAGTTGGCACGACTGTGAGCCTTGGACAAATCAAACCTAACCCATTGGTTAGTTGATGTGTCCTGGTGGCCCCGAGAAGAATCGAACTTCCGACACACGGTTTAGGAAACCGTTGCTCTATCCACTGAGCTACGAGGCCAAAAGAGGTTCTAGATTAGCGGAGTTTGATCTGATTCTCCTCGGCCAAGGCTAAGGGGAGAAGGGACCATCAAGATTTAGGCTTGGGCAGTGGACCATTCGCAGCAGCTGCAGCTCTGGCAAGAGCAGTTTGCAGGCATTGGCGGAACTAATCCACTCATTAGGTTTGAACCCTCCAGCTTTGGTCAGGTCGACCTGGCAAGAGCCCATCCTGGCGGTCTTGCCCAGCTGGTCTCTGCACGAAGTACCACCATCAGCAACCTTGTGCGTGATGGAGTCGCGCTCGCGAGAGCGCTGAGCGCCACAAAACGCATCCTGAGGAAAGCCCAGCGCATCGAGCAGACCTTTGGCGCCGAGGCTCTCTTTGTCGCCGGTGGGCTTGTGAGTATCGAGGATAAAAAGCTTCCCATCCTGCTCTGGCGGGCACACCTATTGGTTCGCGGGGATGATTATGAGCTGCGGATTTCGGAGCTGCCGGTGCTAAACCCGGCTGTCACCGAGCTAATTGCTCAGCATCGCCCAGACTTCAAAGAGTCAGATCTGATCGCAGTTGCAACGGGACAGTCTGACCTAATTCCAGTCAGCACATTGGCACTTGTCTCTGAGTACCTACAAAGCACGGAGGCAGATATTGAGAAGCTGCTTGTGCTCGGTAACTTCGTGCCGGACCTAATTAGGCTTTCGCAGCTAGACCTGCCTGAAGACTTGAGATCCCTTGCAACGCTTCTTGGGGACCAGGGCAAGGCACCTGTGGTTTCAGACTCTCCTGTCACCTTGGTTGCCGAGGCCGATACTTCGCAACGGCTTGTGCTCCGCAGAGCCCACGAGGGCGAATCTTTTGCAGTTAGAACTCTGCCGGGATGTGGCTACCTTCAGACTGTTGTTAATCTGCTTGCTAACAATGCTCTCGATGGGCGCAGGACTCTGGTTGTTGCTCCAAGGGAGCAGACTCTCGATGAACTTGCGGAGCGGCTCAGCAGCCACGGGCTTGGAGGCCTGGCAATCAGAGCAAACGACGCCTGGAATGACGTGGTGGCGGCCATATCTCGAAACGAGAAAGCAACTCCTGGCGTGCTCCTAGAGGCAAAAGCCGAGCACCGAAAAGCGCAAGCAGCCATCGAGCGCTACTTCAATGCCGTTGCCACGAGCGACTCTCTTCTAGGCATCTCACTGATAGAGGCGCTTGAGGAGCTAGCGCAGCTGGCCGGAGGCGCCAACCCACCGGTGAATGCCGCCAGGATTAAGCCCGAGCTACTTGGAACCATTCGATCAACCGCGCCTGAGCTTCTGGCAAAAGCTCAAGAGGCTCGCGTCTTTGAATACGGTCCAAAGAGTTCGCCTTGGTACGGGGCAAGGTTTGAAAGCCAAGAGGAAATTGCCAAGGCACTTAGTGCTGTTCGAGAGCTCGCCGGAGAGAACTGGCGGACTCTTAGCTATCAGATCAACCGCTATCTCACAGACCTGGAGCTAACTCCGTGCGAAAGTGTTGAGCAGTGGGCCGAGCAGCTGAGGCTTCTCCTTGGTGTCCGCTACACCCTAGATAAGTTCCTACCCAGCATCTTCGATCGCCCATTGCACGATCTGATCAAGGCGACCGCCGGTCGCTCGGAGCGCACCGAGCTCTCGGCCGCTCAGCGAAGAAGATTCAAGAAGTTGGCGAAAGAGTTCCTTAGGCCCGGGACCTCGGTGGGCAATCTCCACCAGGCACTCAAAGACGCCCAGGAGCAGCGCGAGCTCTGGGAAAAACACAACAAGACTCAGGCGCCGCCGACCGTTCCCTTGGGTTTGGCGGAGACCCAGGCAAAGTTTGAGACCATTAGCGAGGTAATCGCGCTTCTGTACAAGCATCTTGATCCTGATCCGGATCGGCCGCTACTGACAAGACTTAGTTTCGACGAGCTTGGTTCCAAGTTCGAAGAGCTAGCTACTCAGACCGAGTATCTGGACCAGTACCTAGATCGCAAACCAATCGTTAGGGAACTTAGCGAAGCTGGTCTCGGACACCTAGCCAAAGAGTTGTCTCGCTTGAATCCAGGGAGCCACCAGGTGCAGCTGGAGTTTGAGCTGGCATGGTGGCAATCAGCCCTTGAGGCGATTGTGGAGCGGAACCCCGAGATTCTTGAGTACGACGCCATGCACCTGGCAGAGCTCGAGGAAGCATTTGAGACCTCAGGTCAGAAAGTCATCGCTGAGGGTGGAAATACCGTCAGAGCAGCCCTCTCAGAGCGTTGGAAGGCCGGTATTCAAAAGCAGCCGGCTTCCGCCGACAAGCTTCGCGAACAACTCAGGAAGCGAAGTATCACCCTAAAAGAGGGGCTAATGGTGGGAGGCACCCTTTGGCAGCAGCTGGTGCCGGCCGTGATGGTTTCTCCCTATCGAATCTGGGAGCTAGCGGCAAGCGACAGCTTTGACACCGTGCTAGTTCTCGACGCTGCATCAGCCGGAGCGGCCGAGACAATCTTTGCGCTCACCAAAGCCGATCAGGTAATTGCCTTCGGAGACCCAGCAATTGCAGCCCCAGAGAACTTTGACACTGTGGCCAGGGCTAACCAAGACAGTCACGAGTCGGATAGGCCGTCGGTCTATGAGCTGGTGGAGTCGAGATTTGGACACGAGCTAATCAGCCGAAGCTACCGAATGAATGGCCAGGTATTGGGTCGCTACCTGAACCAAAACTTCTACGACGACGAAATCATTTTGGAGCCAACCGTTGGTCAGCTCTTTGGAGAGCACAACTTCGAACACTTCGAAGTCACCGAGGGCGCTAACGCCGAGTCCACAATTGAAGGTGCCACCGAGTCCATGGACTCGGAGGTTGAAAAGGTAGTTGAACTGGTGATCTCTCACGCTCGCTGGCACCCAGACGAGTCCCTAATGGTTGTCACAGCCTCGAAATCTCACGCCGATCGAATTGACCAGAAGGTCTCTGAGGCTGTCAGGGAGCAACCCGCAATAGCTGAGTTTTTTGATGCTCACGGCAGGGAACGCTTCGAGTCTGTAACTATGAGCGAGCTAACCCACCGGCTCGCAGACCGCGTTATTTTCTCGGTTGGCTTCGGCAGAACTCCAGAGGGTCGAATCTCCGGAACTTTGGGCGACTTCAACTCTCCAAACGCAGGCCGCTGGATGGTGAATCAGATTGTCTCCGCAAGAAAGCGCCTCAGCGTGGTCTCCTGTTACAACTTCGAGGACTTCGCCGGTGGCTCGCTCCCCGAGAACCAGAAGTGGCTCAAGGACCTTATCGCCCCAAGCTTCCTCTCAGACGTGCTGGATGGAGATCCTGATCCGCTTCTTTCCGATCTTGCGAAGCGACTTGAGAAACTGGGCTTGAAGGTGAACCTAAACTTCGCCGGACGGATTGCGCTTGTGGCATCTAGGGGCAAGAGTGCGATCGTGATTGATGCAGACTGGTCGCTCGCAGGGGAGAGCTGGGAAGAAAAGCTCAGGTTGCGCCCGGGTCTACTGAGGGCAATGGGCTGGCAATACACCAGGGTTCACGCTTTTGAGATATTTGCTCAACCTCAGGAAGTGGCAAACAGGATTGCCATGAAGCTGGGCCTAGACCTCAACGGCCGTGTAGAGCCGCTTTTTGACGAGCCCGCATCTGAGGACCGTCCAGAGGGTTGGGGCGATGGTGATGATTCAAACGATGACAGGCTCAGAGACGATAAGCCGCCCCACTGGGGCTAGTCGCTAGAGGGAGCCGGCTCGCTCTTTTCCGGTGCTTTGGTCGAAGAGTCAGTCTTATAAAAGCCAGAACCCTTGAAGCTAACCCCCAGGTTGCCAAAGACTTTTCTAATCTCCCCGCCGCACTTAGGGCAACCCGCAGGGTCGCTATCGCTGAAGCTCAACTGCATCTCAAACACGTGCTCGCAAGATTTGCAGGAGTAGGCGTAGGTAGGCATAGCTTGAGAAGTTTAGCCAACAACAAGTGTTCGAAGAGGTGTTGCAATCATTGCTACCCGCTGGTCGTGAGATTCACTGGGAACAGCCTCGATAACCTCGCTGTCAAAAACCACAGCAACGCTCAAGCCCCTAAATGAGCCAAGCACCCTGTCATAGAAGCCCTTGCCCTTGCCGAGCCGATTGCCCATCTCGTCAACTGCCAGGGCAGGCACGATCATTAGCCCAATGCTCGAGATGGCGACTGCTTTGCCCGTGGGTTCGAAGATGCCTAATGGCCCCCGAACCTGCTCGCCTGATGCGAACTCGAGGGTGTCTCCGATGATTCGCGGTAGAACCAGATTCGCTCTTTGCGCAGCAAGTCGATTGAACTCTGATACATCTGGTTCATTTGCAAGGGGCACGTAGCTAGCTATGGTTTCTGCGCCAGAGGAAGAGACGATGGCGGCAAGTTGCTGGGTGAGACCCTCAGATGAGTGAGGCCTTGCTCCAGAGAGCTGGGCTCTCAACTCTTTCTTGCCTTGGTAATCCATAGGGGTAATCTTGCCAGCGTGAGAAACGGCGCGCTTAAATTTGGTTCAGTTGAACTCAGGCAACTCAAAAAGCGTGACGCTCGGAAGTTGCAGTCGCTACTGGTGAAGGACCGGGCGTGGCTATCTCCCTGGGAGGCAACCACCCCTGGGATTAGGTATCCGGTGGATGCAAGGGACCTGGTGAGCAATCTGCTATATCAACAGCGCAAGGGCACGGGCCTTGCATTCATAATCGAAGTTGATGGCCAGCTGGCCGGCCAGATCAATGTTGCAAACATTCTTTACGGCTCAGTTTCATCGGCAAGCGTCGGGTATTGGATAGGCAAAGACTTTGCCGGCCGCGGAGCTATGCCGATTGCGGTCGCGCTCACGATTGACCACCTCTTTGACGAGAAACACCTTCACAGGGTAGAAATCGACATCAGGCCTGAGAACGGCGCGAGCCTGAGGGTCGTTGAGAAGTTGGGGCTTCGTGAAGAGGGGCTCAAGGAGCGCTTCATTCACATCGACGGCCAGTGGCGCGATCACCGCATTTTTGCCATCACATCTGAGGAGCGAAAAGGCTCCATGCTGGCAAGACTCGAGAACACGCACTCGCAATAGCGCCCGATTGCCAGCTGGCCCCATATCTTTATAGCCATGGACTTACCAGTTGGATTAGGTGGCGTAACTCTCGTTATCGCCGCAATCGTCTGGTTGATTATTTTCGTTCCCGGTTACACCCAGCGTTCGCAGCTCAAGGCCACAACCAGCCTGATGCGCAAGGAAGCTCGAGAGGTGAACCGCAACAGGGTCCTGACCGACCACGATCGACTTGGAAGACTCTTGGCAACCCAGCGCGGATTTTCAGTCCTCTTTGCGCTGTTTCTTTTGGGTCTCATAGCCGCAGCAATGTCAGCCGCAGTCGACTCGAGCTTCTGGTTTCTGGCCGCAGCAGCGGGCGTTTTCTCAACCTTGAGCCTCTTGGTTTCCCGCGCAGCCGCTAGCCAGGCCCAAGCGATTGCAAAGAGGCTTCACAAGTCTCGGCAGGATGTCCGCTCGAACGCTGCAAGAGCGAGGGCCAGATCGCGGGAGTGGAGCCCGAACCCGCTGCCCGAACCACTTGCTAAGAGAAGCAACCTGCTTGAAGAGAAGCCGGTTGCCGATGTGATCGACATTTCGAAGCCGCGGCGAGTGCTGGCGAGTAAAGACATCGACGAGATCTTGGCACGCCGCAGGGCCATCTAGAGATTCCTCACATAAGCTTCAGTCGTTTGTTCGAATGGAGATAAATACAAATGGGTCTAGGCGATTCAATTAGAAAGTTTTTTGGCCGCACAGCTAAAGCTGTTGGCCAGTCCGCTGCAGAGGTAAAGGTCGCAGCCAAGGATCTTGCCGGCGATGCTCTCACTGAGGTCGAAAAGGGCGCGCAGAAGGTTGCCAGCGAGGTAAGCAAGGTCAAGAAGGCTACAACTGCAAAGCCTGCCGCTAAGCCTGCTGCTAAGAAGCCAGCAGCCAAGCCGGTTGCCAAAAAGCCAGCAGCCAAGCCAGTTGCAAAAAAGGCCCCTGCAAAGACCGCTGCCAAGCCAGCTGCAAAGAAGACCTCAACCGCTGCCAAAACAGCAACTAAGCCAGCTGCCAAGAAGCCTGCAGCTAAGAAACCAGCAGCTAAGAAACCTGCAGCTAAGTAACTAGCTAACGGTGTAGCTCGCCGCCTGACTAAGAGTTGGGTGGTTGAACTCAAAACCAGTAGCCAGCAGTTTTTCTGCGCTCATTCGGTGTGAGGTAAGAAGAATCTGGTCGGCTGCCGAACCTGCAGCGAGCCTCATTGCCCAGGCTGGAATTCTTATGAGGTTTGGCCTCTTGAGCTCCTTGCCAAGGGCGGCAAAAATCTGTTCGCAGGTTGCGGGCTCGGGAGCGACGAGGTTGTATGGTCCCTCTGCATTGGGGTTCTCAATCAAGTGAACAATCGCCCTAGCGTGATCCTCGACTGTGATCCATGCCCACCACTGCTTCCCGTTTCCCAGCGACTTGACGAACAGCAGGCTGACCATCAGCTTGATGAGCTTGAGAGCTATCGCGTTTTTACTCATCGCGAGGGTGGTGCGGATTAGGACAGTGCGGATATTGGCCTTCTTGGCCTCCTGCTCCCAGTCGTTTGTAAGCTCTGCCATGAACCCTGTCCCGAGCGGGCTTTCCTCGGTGAGGACCTTGTCGCCGCCATTTCCGTAGTAGCCCTCCGCAGAGCCAGAAACAAATACCTTCGGCGGAGTCTTTGCGGCGTTTATCGCTTCTACTAGCAGCCTTGTGGAGAGAAGCCTGGAGCTGATTAGCTTCTTCACGTAGCCCGGTGTCCAAGGAATTCGGGAGGTGGTTGCGCCATTTAGGTTCACCACGGCATCAACCTCATCCATGATGCCCTCAGGGATCTTGCCCTCCTGAGGTGACCACTGCAACTCGTTGTCACTCTTGGGTGGTTTCCTGACAAGACGAATGGGTTGGTGACCGGCGGCCTTGAGCTGCTTTAGAAGTTCCGTGCCGATTAGACCGCTGGAACCTGATACGAGTACTTTCATCAACGCTCTCTATAGGGGTGATAACACTATCTACAATGGTGGCAGAGGTTTTATTCCACCCTCATTCTTAGGGAGTAATGAACGTAGATATTTGGGTCTGGGTCGCGACCTTTTTGATTTTGGTCACCGTCCTAGCAGTTGACTTTATTTACCAGGTCAGAAACCCTCATGAGCCCACTTTTAGAGAGTCTGCTATTCAGTCGGCTATCTATATCATTTTGGCGCTGCTGTTCACCTTCGTCGTCGGTGGTATCTGGGGTCCACAGTTTGCCCAGGAGTACTTCGCGGGATACATAACCGAGAAGTCGCTCTCGGTCGATAACGTCTTTGTATTCCTCGTTATCTTTAGCCAGTTCGCTGTTCCGAGAGAGCTGCGAAGCCAGGCACTATTGATAGGTGTGGGGTTGGCGCTGGTGTTGAGGTTTATCTTCATCCTGCTGGGCGCAGCATTCATTGAGAACTTCAGCTGGGCTTTCTACATCTTCGGGGCCTTCTTGCTGCTTACAGCTCTGAAGATTCTCAAAGACACCTACGACGGGCTGAAAGACAACGGCCACAGCGAGTATTCCGGCGGGAAGATCATTGCCGCCATCCAGAAGTTCATCCCATCAACGGATGAATATCACGGCAACAAGATGGTCATCAAGGTTTCTGGAAAGCGCCTTGCGACCCCACTTCTGATGGTGATGATTGCGATTGGTTTCACTGACCTGCTCTTTGCCCTCGACAGTATTCCCGCCATCTACGGCCTCACCGATGTTCCCTACATCGTCTTTGTGGCGAATGTCTTTGCCCTGCTAGGCCTCAGGCAGCTCTACTTCCTCCTTGGGGGACTGATGGAGAGACTGAAGTATTTAGGTGTTGGGCTAAGCGCGATCTTGGGTTGGATTGGTTTGAAGCTAGTGATTCACGCCCTCCACAAAAACGAACTTCCGTTTATTAACGGCGGGGAAAGTTTCACCTTGATCCCTGAGATCCGCACAGACCTCTCACTCTTTGTCATTTTGATTACGCTTCTGATCACCACCATTTGGTCGCTGGCAGCTACCTCTAAGAACCGCGAGAAAAAGAGCTAGATCCAGATCGGTAGCAGCATCTGAATTCGCCAAACCCAGTCTGGAGTCGCAAGCCCCATCCAGATGCTTGCGAAGTAAAGGGCCACAAGGACCGTGGCTAGCACCAAGTAGCCGATTCTGCGCTCACGTTTGAGCTGCCAACCCCTTATCACGCCAATTCGCCAGTAGCGGTGGAGAACAGAGGCCAGCGCAATTGCGAAAAACGGCATCAGCACAACGGTGTAGAACTGGAAGACCGTCCGGTCGAGGTAGATGACCCAGGGGAGCCAGCCGGCAAGGAAACCAAGAACCAACACCAGTGCGGTGCGGTCGGAGAAGACCCTGGGCAGTAGCCAAAGTAGGGCTAGCAGTCCACCAAAAAAGACCACCAGGTTCGGGATTGCCGTAATCGCGACGGTGCAGTCCCCGAGCGCGCCACAGATCTCGGCATCCTCGAAGCGCTCAAAGAAGAAAGCTGTTGGCCTCAGCGCCAAGAGCCACTGGAATGCATTTGCCTCATAGGGGTGCTCGCTGTCCAAATTGGTATGGAACGAGAATGCATTTTGGTGATAAGCCCAGAGCGACTGCCACCAACTTCCCTCGGCTTGTCTGCCCCAACCGTCGGTTCCAAGAATCCATCCAGACCAGCTGATTACGTAGGCAGCAATTCCAAACAGCAGCAGAGTTATCGCGTTGAGAAAGCCTTGCAGCCATGCTCCCAATTGGGGAAGATTCAGTTTTCTTCGGAGCCTGAGATCCGACAGGAAGGTGTAGATGCCAAAAAAGGCTAGGAAATAGAGCCCTGACCACTTCACTGAGCTTGCAAGCCCCATTACAGCCCCAAGGAGTATCAGCCAGGGTTGAATCGTTAGGGCCGCTCTGCCCTTGGTCGAGACCCTGTCTCGCCACCAGCTATCTGCGAGCACCAAGATGGCTAGCCCAAGCACGACCATGAAGGTGAGGATGCCGTCCAGAATTGCGGTTCTCGACATCACGATTGACTGACCCTCAAGCGCGATAAACAGCCCCGCAAGAAGAGCAAACACCCTCGACCCGATTAGGCGCCATGCGATGAAAATCACAAGAGGAATTACTAAGGTCCCAAGCAGTGCAGTGGAGAAGCGCCAACCAAATGGACTATCTGCCCCGAATAGCTGAAGCCCCATGAAGATAATCCACTTACCAAAGGGGGGATGAACTACGTAGGAGCCGACCTTTTCAAAGACGTCTGTATTGCCGGCTTCAAAATCGAGGTTGGCATCTTCTGGCCAGGTCCGCTCAGAACCAAAAAGACCGAGGGTGTAGGCGTCCTTTACGTAGTAGGTCTCATCAAAAACCAGCGTCGCCGGATTGGCGTTATTGCCAAAGCGCAGCAGTGCCCCCAGGGCGGTGATGGCAAAGCCGGCAAGCAGTGTGAGGCTGCGGGAGGAGTGCACCCGAAGAGCCAACCGGTTTAGCGCTGAAATCACGCTTAGATGCTAGTTTGCTAAGCGTGCTTGTTCTCGCTGCAACCCCCATCGGAAACCTTTCCGACGCCTCTCCCAGACTATTGGCGGCGCTCGCGGACAGCGATGTAATTGCCTGTGAGGACACGCGAAATCTCTCTCACCTTGCCAAGGCATTGGGCATCACGCTCAAGGCGAGACTTATCAGCCTCCACGACCACAACGAGCGCGATGCTGCGGCCAAGATTGTTGAGCTTGCAAGAGATGCCGATGTGCTTCTAGTGAGCGACGCTGGCATGCCGACTATCTCTGACCCCGGCTATAACCTCGTGAGGGCTTGCGCGGAGGCTGATATCGAGGTGAGTGTGATTCCAGGTCCCTCCGCTGTGATCGCAGCGCTTGCCATCTCTGGGCTGGCAACAGACCGCTTTACCTTCGAGGGTTTCTTACCCAGGAAGAGCGGAGAGCGAAAGAAGCTCTTTCAGTCTCTCTCGCGAGAACAGCGGACGATGATTTTCTTTGAGGCCCCGCATCGCATCTTGGAGGCTCTTGAGGATGCCGGCTCGGTCCTGGGCGATAACCGCCAGGCAGCGGTTGTTCGTGAGCTCACTAAGAAGTTTGAGCATGCCGAGCGAGGCACTCTCAAGGACCTTGTTGATTGGGCGAAGACTGAACCGCGCGGTGAGATGGTGCTGGTAATAGCAGGTGCTCAGGCAGAGGAGCACGACTACGAGGAGCTTGCAAAAAAGGCACTGCAACTCGCGGCTGAGGGTGTTGGCATGAAGGCCGCGGCGGCGGAGCTTGCGAGGGTTACCGGAGCGTCAAAGAGCGTAATCTACGAGCACGCGCTGCGGCTGAAAGCCTAAGATATCACGGTGCCCAAGTCGTTCTATGTGACAACCCCCATCTTCTACGTGAATGATGCGCCTCACATTGGGCACGCCTACACCGAGGTAGCAGCGGATGTCATTACCCGCTGGCATCGTCAGCGCGGTGATTCCTCTTTTCTTCTGACGGGCACCGACGAGCACGGCGAAAAGGTGCTTCGAACCGCGCTTGGAAACAACACTGACCCCAAAGCCTGGACCGACAGGCTCGTCAAGGACTCCTGGCTGCCGCTCCTTGAGACCATCGACGTTGACAATCAGGACTTCATTCGAACCACCGAAGAGCGCCACAAGGTGGCAGTCCAAAAGTTTCTCAAACAGCTACTTGATGCCGGTCACATCTACCAGGGTTCTTTTGAGGGAAACTACTGCGTGGGGTGTGAGGAGTACAAAAACGAATCAGATCTCATAGACGGCAGCGGAGAATTTGAGGGCCAGAGGGTCTGCGCGATCCACTCGAAGCCCGTTGAACAGCTCAATGAAAACAACTACTTCTTCAAGCTCTCGCATTTTCAAGACCGCCTGCTTGAGCACTACGAGAAAAACCCGACGTTTGTCCAACCAGAGTCGGCAAGAAACGAGGTGGTCTCGTTTGTCCGCTCTGGACTTAGTGACCTCTCCATCTCGAGGTCCAAGGAGAGATTTGACTGGGGAATTGATATTCCCTGGGACACCTCCCACATCACCTACGTCTGGTTTGATGCGCTACTGAACTACATCACTGCAATTGGCTATGGAACCGATGAGGAAAAGCTTCACTCACTATGGCCTGCCGATGTTCAGGTGGTCGGAAAAGACATCCTCCGCTTCCACGCTGTTATTTGGCCGGCAATGCTAATGGCAGCGGGCATGGAGCCGCCAAAGCAGGTCTTTGGTCACGGCTGGCTCTTGGTGGGTGGCGAAAAGATGTCAAAGTCCAAGCTCACAGGCATTGCTCCCAACGAAATCACAGACGTCTTTGGCTCCGATGCCTTCAGGTATTACTTCATGAAGGCGATTGGGTTTGGCTCTGATGGCTCGTTTAGTTGGGAGGATCTCTCCGCTCGCTACACCGCTGAGCTTGCAAATGGCTTTGGCAATCTCGCATCGCGGACTGTGGCGATGGTCGCTCGCTACTTCGACTCGGACATTCCTCAAGCAAATGAATATCAGCCCGCTGATAAGCAGGTCCAGGAAGTAGCCGCTCAGGCGGTCTCGGGCGCAGAGGCAGCCATGGACAGGGTTGCAATTCACGAGGCTATTGCCAGCACCTGGAAGCTGGTTGATGAGCTAAATAACTACATCACCACCCAGGAGCCCTGGGTGCTTGCCAAGGAAGAAAGCACACGCGAGCGCCTCGGAACGGTCCTCTACACATCCATCGAGGGCCTCAGAGTGCTCGCTGTGCTGCTGGCTCCAGTGATGCCAAAAGCCTGCGAGAAGCTGTGGGCCGCAATCGGGTCCGCACTGGGAGAACTATCGAACCAGTCAATCAGCGAGGCTGGAGTGTGGGGGCAGCTCACAGCCGGCACCAAGATCTCCGAGCTTGAGGCGCTCTTTCCCCGCGTCGAAGAGAAATGACTGAGCCAATAAGAACTCGGGTCAGTTACGACGGTAACGAAAATCGTCCGCAGCGCTACCCAGATCTTCCCGAGCCGCTCACAGTCGGCACCTACGACAACCACACTCACCTCGAAATAGCGGACAGCGACTCTCCTTTGAGCGTTGGTGAACAGCTGGAGCGCATGCGCCAGGTAGGAATGCTGGGAGCGGTGCAGGTTGGGGTAACGCTGGAGAGCTCGAAGTGGTCTGCGGATCAGGCCGAGAAAGAGCCCATGCTCCTAGCAGCCGTGGCCCTTCATCCAAATGAGGCACCGCTTTATGAGACCAAAGAGAAGTTAGATGCGGCCATCGCGGAGATTGCGCTTTTGGCAACAAAGCCAAGGGTTAGGGCAATCGGAGAGACGGGGTTGGACTTTTTCCGAACCGAGGGGAAAGAGGCCCTAAAGCTTCAGCAGCACTCGTTCGAACAGCACATCGAAATAGCAAAAGAAAACTCGATAGCCATGCAGATTCATGACCGTGAGGCGCACGAGGAGGTCGTGAAGACCCTGCTTCGAGTTGGAGCGCCAGAAAAAACGGTCTTCCATTGTTTTTCCGGTGATGTTGAGCTTGTTGAGATTGCCAAGAAAAACGGTTGGTACATCTCCTTTGCGGGGAATATCTCGTTCAAGAAGAACCAGTACCTTCGAGATGCGCTTATGGCCTGCGAGCCTTGGCAGGTCCTCATTGAGACTGACGCTCCGTTTTTGACCCCTGAGCCAATGCGGGGAAGACCAAACGCCCCCTATCTTGTTCCCCACACCCTCAGATTCATGGCAGAGGTTTTGGGCCAGAGCCCTGAAGAGCTCGCCACCCAGATCAACAAAAACACCGAGGCCGTCTATGGGTCTTGGTCTGAGGACAGCTAGTGCTTGGGGCCGCCGATATTCGGCGCCTTGCTGCAGAGCTCGACCTGAGGCCAACCAAGAAGCTCGGTCAGAACTTTGTAATTGACCCAAACACCATCCGCAGGATTGTCGCGGCCGCGCAGCTAAATCGGGCCGACACGGTCGTGGAGATAGGTCCTGGTCTCGGCTCGCTTACACTCGGCATTCTCGAGGTGGTCGACAAGTTGGTTGCGGTCGAGGTGGATCCAAAGCTGGCCTCAATTCTTCCCAGAACCCTTGACCCATTTCTTTCAGGAAAGACGTTTGAACTGGTTGAGGCAGACGCCCTAAGAGTTACCGAGCTTCCGCTTCCGCCAACGGCTTTGGTGGCAAACCTTCCCTACAACATCTCAGTTCCAGTGCTGCTGCACTTTCTTCAAACCTTTCCTACCATCGAACGAGCTCTCGTCATGGTTCAGGCCGAGGTCGCCCATCGGCTAGCTGCCAAACCGGGTGGTAAAGAGTACGGGTCACCGAGTGTGAAGCTGGAGTGGTTTGGCACAGCCCGGTTGGCTGGAAACATTGGCCGCAGCGTATTTTGGCCAGTCCCCGGGGTTGATTCAGCGCTTGTCTATTTCGAGCGTGGAGAGTCCAGAGAGGGACGAAAAGAGGTTTTTGAGGTGATTGATGCAGCTTTTGCCCAACGCAGAAAGACCCTCAGGCAGGCGCTTGCCGGCTGGGCAGGAAGCGCTCAGCAGGCCGAGGAGATTTTGCTTCGTGCTGGCATCTCGCCAAGTGCTCGTGGCGAGGAGCTGGGCATAGCCGAATTCATCAGGGTAGCCTCTAGCAAGTGATTTACGCCTCAGCCCCTGGAAAGATAAACCTCTTCTTTGAGGTGGGTCCGCTGCGCCCAGATGGTTTTCACTCCGTGACAAGCATTTACCAGTCACTTGCGATCAGGCAACGAGTTGGCGTGACACCGGCTGAGACTTGGGTGGTTACCACCACAGGCGAGCTGCCTACTGAGCAGCTAAACCTGGTGCCCAAGGGTGAGGAAAACCTAGTTGTCATAGCAGCAAAAAAGCTTGCGGAGTTCGCAGGCATAGAGGCTCAACCCATGCGCTTCGAGACCATAAAGCAGGTCCCAGTTGCTGCCGGACTCGCAGGAGGCAGCGCTGATGCGGCAGCTGCGCTACTGGCGCTAAATGAGCACTGGAGTCTCGGCGTTGAAATGACTGAGCTGAGTGAGGTCGCGGCCAAGGTTGGCTCTGATGTGCCGTTCGCGCTTTTAGGTGGCACTGCGCTTGGTGTGGACACCGGCATAGAACTTGAGCGACTTTCTGACATGCCAACAAAGCACATTGTGCTGCTGGTCAGCCCCCACGGGCTTGGCACCAAAGAGGTCTTTGGAGAATTTGATCGACTAAGTCCGAACGGGGAAATGTCTCTAAGTCCAGAGGAAGCAAAGGCTGCGCTTTCAAATGGGACGCTGCCGATAGGTAAGAACGCACTTTGGGGACCGGCAGTTGATCTCAGACCCGAACTTGCCCAGTATGCAGGGCTTGTTAGTGGCCAGCAGGGCTTTTTGACCGGCTCTGGACCCACCCTTTATTTCCTGACCGACACCAAAGAGCAGGCGGATGAGGTAGCTGCCAAGCTTTCGGATCTTGGTCACTTCACTATCTCAACTCAAACCGACCAGGTCGGAGCGAGGCTCGACTAGTGGCTCACCTACTGGGTGCTCAGAGCATCTCCCACAGCTTTCCAAATCGCGAGGTCTTTGACTCGGTAACCATAGGTATTGCCGAGGGAGACCGAATTGGAGTGGTCGGAAGAAACGGTGACGGAAAGTCCACGCTTATCAAGATTCTCTCCAGGCAGCTCGTTCCTGACTCGGGGAATGTTACCTACCGTGGAAACCTAAGGGTCGGGTTCTTGACCCAAACCGATGTCTTTGACCCAGAGCTTTCCGTTGCCAAGGTCGTGGTCGGAGATGGTCCTGAGTATGAGTGGGCCGCGGACCCAAAGATTCGAGACGTGCTAGGTGGCTTGGTTGCCGACCTTGACTGGGAGCAGAGTGTTGGAACTCTCTCCGGAGGCCAGATCCGCAGGGTCGCACTAGCCCGACTGCTGGCTGGGGACCACGATGTGATCATGCTGGATGAGCCAACGAACCACCTAGATGTCGACGGCGTGAACTGGCTCGCTAATCACCTGAAGACCAGATGGAACGCCTCGAGTGGTGGCCTGCTGGTCATCACCCACGACCGCTGGTTCCTAGACGCTGTCTGCAACACAACCTGGGAGGTTGTCTCAGGCCGCATCGAGCCATTTAGTGGAGGCTATGCAGCCTATGTTCAGCAGCGGGCAGAGCGCTCTCGGCAACAGGCTGCCATCGATGCGCGAAGGCGGAACCTGTTGCGCAAGGAGCTTGCCTGGCTAGGAAGGGGGGCGCCTGCAAGAACCGCCAAGCCAAAGTTTCGCATTGATGCGGCACTGGAACTGATTGGCAACGAACCACCTCCAAGAGATTCAATTGAGCTTTCGAAATTAGCAACCGCTCGCCTTGGCAAGGACGTTGTCGACCTCGAGGACGTCAGTTATCAGACCCCGGATGGCAAAGAGATTTTCAAGGACATTACGCTGCGACTCGGACCCGCTGACCGGATCGGTCTAGTGGGCTCAAATGGTGCGGGAAAGACCACACTTATCAAGCTGCTGACCGGTGCGATTGCACCAACCAGTGGCAGGGTCAAGATTGGTAAGACTGTGAAGTTTGCGCAGCTCTCGCAGGATGTCGTGGAGCTAGACCAGCACGCCGAGGACCGCATTTTCAACATGATCAAGCGCGAGAAGACGACGTTCGTGGTTGGTAAGAAGGAAATTCCGACGGGCCAGCTTGTGGAGCAGCTCGGATTCAAGTCGGAAGAACTCCAGACCCCGATCAAAGACCTCTCGGGTGGGCAGCGCAGACGCTTTCAGCTGCTGCGGCTAATGTTCACTGAACCCAACGTTTTGATCCTGGATGAGCCCACCAATGACCTAGACACCGACATGCTCGCCGCTATTGAAGACCTTCTGGACATCTGGCCCGGCACTCTCATCGTTGTCTCTCACGACCGCTACCTACTGGAGCGTGTCACCGACAACCAATATGGACTCCTGGGAGACGGCAAAGTCCGCCACCTACCAGGGGGAGTAGATCAGTACCTTCAGCTCAAGAGACCCAAGAAGGTCGCGGAGACAAAAAAGGTGCAATCTCAGGAACTTTCTGGGGGAGAGCGTAGAAACCTTGAAAAGGAATCTGCTCGATTAGAGCGCCTAATTGCCAAGTTGGAGTCTCAGCTCACAGCGGTTCACCTCGAATTGGCGGCGGCTGACCAAAGCGACTACGAGGTGCTGAGTGAGTTGGCTGCCAAAGAGAGTTTGATCAGGAGTGAGATAGAACAATCGGAGCAAAGCTGGCTAGAGGTGGCTCAGAAACTACAGCAGTAGCAATTCTCTGGCAGACTTGGTTTCGAGGGTTACCTCGTTCCGCTCTGGTGTAATGGCAGCACGGCGCCCTTTGGAGGCGTCCGGTCTAGGTTCGAATCCTAGGGGCGGAGCAGGAAGCGATTGGGAGGCTGAGTGCGACAACTAGCTGTGGTGGTGCTTGCCGCCGGCGAAGGCACCCGCATGAAAAGCGAGATCCCAAAGGTGCTTCACGAGATCGCCGGTTTGCCGCTTATTGGCCACGTGCTTGCAACTGCACACTCACTGTCTGCCAATCACGTGGTCGCAGTTCTCAGGCACAAAAAGTCCGACATCGAGGGATACATCGCCGAGCACTTTCCACAGACGTTAATTGCTGAGCAGGATGATATTCCTGGCACCGGCAGGGCGGTTGAAGCGGCAATTGATGCGCTTCCGAAGGGCTTTGATGGAGATCTAGTGGTGCTCTCTGGCGACGTCCCGCTGCTTGACACCCAGTCCATTGGCGAGCTAGTCGCGAGACACCGCGAGGCCAACAACGCCGCGACCCTGGTCAGCTGCGAGCTGGATGACCCGAATGGTTACGGCAGGATTGTTCGCTCTGGAGGCGCGCTCAAGGAGATTGTCGAGCAGAAGGATGCAGACGCTGAGCAGCTCGCAGTCACTGAGGTAAATGCCGGGGTCTACTGCTTTGATGGGCCTGCTTTGAAGGAAGCTCTGGCAAGAGTTACCACCGACAATGCCCAAAAAGAGAAATACCTAACGGATGTGGCAGCCATCATGCTGGAAGCCGGCAAGGGTGTTCAGGCCCACGTGATTTCAGATCACTGGTTAGTTGCCGGTATTAACGACAGGGTTCAGCTCAGCGAGGTTGCCGCAGAGCTAAACCGCAGGATTGTCCGGGCTTGGCAGCTCGCTGGAGTGACCGTCCTTGAACCCAACAGCACCTTGATCGATGTCACTGTCCAGCTGGGCCAGGACGTTCTGCTGAAGCCCTCAACAAGGCTGCACGGCCTTACCCGCGTCGGGCCTGGAAGTGTTGTGGGACCAGACACCACCCTTCGGGACACGGAGGTTGGCAGTGGTGCCAACATTGTGAGAACCCACGCGGAAGGCGCAAGGGTTCACGATGGAGCAACCGTGGGACCCTTCTCCTACCTCAGACCCGGAACAGAGCTTGGCGCTGGCGCAAAGATCGGGGCTTTTGTTGAGACTAAGAATGCCAAGATTCATGCTGGTGCCAAGGTTCCGCATCTTTCCTATGTCGGGGATGCCGAAATTGGCGAGGGTGCAAACATTGGCGCAGGCACCATCTTTGCCAACTACGACGGCGAAAAGAAGCACCGCAGCACCGTTGGCAAGCATGCCAAGACAGGCAGCGGCAACGTCTTTGTGGCGCCGGTAAACATTGGTGCCGGCGCGTATACGGCAGCAGGTTCAACTATCCGCAGAGATGTCGAGCCAGGGGCACTAGCATTAAATACGACACCGCAAAAAAACCTGGCGGGGTGGGTACTAGAAAAGAGGCCGGGTTCCGACTCGGCTAAAGCCGCGAGCGAGGAGACGGAGTAGTCAATGGCAATTGAGAAGCCAGCGAGTAAGCAAATGGTGATCGCTTCAGGAAGAGCACACCAATCACTGGCCCAAGAGGTTGCCGAAATCCTCAAGACCGAACTGGTTCCGGTCACTGCCTACGACTTTGCAAACGGTGAAACCTTCGTTAGGTACGAAAGAAGCGTTCGTGGGGTTGATGCCTTCATAATTCAGGCTCACCCAAACCCAATCAACCACTGGGTCATGGAGCACCTGCTCATGGTTGACGCCATGAAGCGGGCCAGTGCCAAGCGCATAACCGTGGTCGCACCATTTTTCCCCTACGCCCGCCAGGACAAGAAGCACAAGGGACGCGAGCCAATCTCTGCGAGGTTGGTAACCGACCTATACCGCACCGCCGGCGCCGACAGGCTGATGTCGGTTGACCTGCACTCACCACAGATTCAGGGCTTCTTCGACGGGCCCGTAGACCACCTCTGGGCACTGCCAATACTCGCGGACTATGTCGGAGAAAAGTTTGGAACCGACAAACTCACCGTGGTCTCTCCAGACTCTGGACGTGTGCGAGTTGCGGACATCTGGGCAGACAGGCTTGCGACCCCGCTGGCCATTGTTCACAAGCGCCGAGACCCAGACAAGCCAAACCAGGTTCAGGTCAACGAAATTGTTGGACAGGTCGAGGGCAGAGACTGCCTCATTGTCGATGACATGATCGACACCGGCGGCACCATTCTCGCTGCCGCCAAGGCTCTGAAGGAAAACGGCGCTGCAAGGGTAATCGTGGCTGCCACCCACGCCGTATTTTCTCCCCCAGCCTCAGAGAGACTTAACGATCCGGTAATCGATGCGGTAGTAGTTACCAACACCCTGCCGATCACACCTGACAAGGAATTTGAGACGCTACACGTGCTCTCGATTGCCCCGCTGATTGCCAAGGCGATTGCAGCCGTCTTCTATGACGACTCAGTTAACTCGCTGTTTCCTGGCCACGCCTAATATCACCCCGTGAAGCTTCTGAGCCGCCTCGATGCGGTGTTTATCGGTCTTGCCGCAATGCTCGGCGCTGGAGTCTTTGTCGTGTTTGGCCCTGCGAGTGAGCTTGCGGGGTCTCTGCTTCTAGTTTCGATTCTTCTTGCTGCTTTGGTCGCGTATCTCAATGCGGCGAGCATCGCTCAGTTAGCGGCCGTTGTGACGCGTTCCGGAGGTGCGTATGCCTATGGCAGGCATTACCTAGGCAATGCCTGGGGTTTTCTTGCCGGCATGAGTTTCCTAGTCGGGAAGATTGGGTCAGCTGCAGCAATAGCGCTCGTTTTCGCCACCTACCTAACCCCTGGATTCGAGATATTGACCGCGGTGTTGGCGGTAGTCGTGATGGCAGCGATAAACATTGCCGGCATCAACCGAACCGCATCTGGATCCAAGGTCTTGGCGACCATTACCCTCAGCTTCCTCACTGTTTTGATCTTGGCGGGACTGGTTGTCGAGCCGGCTGAAGGAACCATGACTGCCGGAGGTTTCCCCGGAGTCCTCACGGCAGCTTCACTTTTCTTTTTCGCGTTCGCCGGTTATGCCAGGGTTGCGACCCTCGGAGGTGAGGTTAGGGACTCAGAGAAATCCGTTCCCTCGGCAATCCGGATCTCTCTGGCAATCGTGCTTGTGACATACCTTGCGCTAGCGCTGGTGCTGATGCTGAAACTCGGTCGTAGCTTTGCGGGTTCTCTAACTCCAATTGCCGACCTTGCAGGTGTTGCGCTCGGCATCGAGGGCAGTGTTGTTGCTGTCTTTGCCGCGGTCGCCACCCTGGGCTCCTTGCTAGCGCTGCTTGCAGGTATGAGTAGGACCGCGTCGGAGATGGCAAGCGATGCTGAGCTTCCCAAAGTGCTCTCCAAAAAGCTCAAAAACGGATCTCCAGTGCTCGCCGAGGTCATAATTTCTCTGCTCGTGATTCTGCTTGTGGTCTCCGGGAGCATCCTTTTGACAATCGGGCTGTCATCTTTTGCCATTTTGAGTTACTACGCGATTGCGAATCTAGCGGCCTATCGCCAGCCTAGAAGCGAGACTCAAAGGGCTAAGTGGCTCAACCTCGTTGGCCTGGGGTTGTGTGTGCTGTTGGGGCTAAGCGTGCCGTTTGGGGGATTGCTGGTTGGCGCAACGGTTTTGACCGTGGCACTGATATTGCGCTGGGGCTTGAGAGCGCTGCGCTAATCGGTTAGTCTTCAAGCTGTTCAGCGGCGAGGGATACACAAGTGTCCGTAATCGACGGGGTCCTTTTCCTCGCCACGTGATTAGAGGAAAAGATGTCAGAGACCAAGATTGAAGCAGAAGTTCGCGAGAGCTTTGGTAAAGGCGCAGCTCGTAAGCTTCGTGCCGCTCACCGCACCCCAGCCGTTATTTACGGACACGGTAATGCCACCCGCCACATCCACATGCCAGCCCACGAGGTTGCTCTGGCGCTGCGTGTTAAGAACGCGCTGCTTGAGCTAAAGATTGCGGGCAAGGAAGAGCTAGTGCTCGTAAAGAGCGCTGCCAAGGACCCAGTGACTCAGGTCATTGAGCACGTTGACCTAGTAGAGGTTAAGAAGGGTGAGAAGGTTCACGTCGAGGTGCCGGTTCACGTCATCGGTGAGCCTATGGGTGGAACCGTTGTTGACCTCGAGCACAAGACCGTCAAGGTTGAGGCAGAGGCCACTCACATTCCGCAGTTCATTGAGCTTGAGATCTCGAAGGAAAACCCAGCAGGCCACCACTACACAGTTAGTGACCTCAACGTCCCAGACGGCGTCATTATGGAGCTTGCAAGCGATGAGCTGGTAGCTTCGGTTGTTGAGACCAGAGCCGGAGTTGCTGATGAAGAGCCTGCTGCAGAGACTGAAGCCGCTGAGGGCGAAGAGCCAGCAGCAGCCGCAGAAGAATCAGAGTCTGCAGAGTAACGAAATTTGGTTGGTCGTCGGGCTCGGTAATCCTGGGCCCGGCTACCAAAACAATCGCCACAACATCGGCCAGACGGTTGTCGATGAACTCGCAAAGAAATTTGGCGTTGGCTTTCGCTCCCACAAATCAGGGTCACTGATCGCCGAATACAAAATGGTTGGCGGCAGCAAGATCGTGCTTGCCAAAAGCACCTCATTCATGAATCTCTCTGGCAATCCTGTTTCAAAACTCCTGCAGTTCTATTCGCTGGATGCGACCCACCTCATCGTCATTCACGATGAGC
>JAOGAX010000005.1 GCA_028144365.1 Aquiluna sp. | reverse complement strand
TAACAAAGTCTCCAGAAAGATTTCGCAGTGGAGTGGCAAGCCCGAATGTTCCAAGCTCAGCCAAGGTGTTTACAAACGACATCTCAGCGGCAACGTTCTCTTTTGTTCGAGTTGAATTTACGTTAATTCGAAGGGCAAACCTGCTCCCATCAGCCGCAGTTACCGAAAACGTTGAGTTGTATTCGTGGTTGATACTTTCGAGTCCAACAGGAATGATTCCGTAATCAAGCAGTACAGAGTTGGCTGGAGCAAGCAAGCTTTGAATTTGTTGTTCAGTGGTTAGGTCTGAGAAAGCCAAGACACAACCCCTTTCTCGACACTTAGGTAAAAATTTCAATGAATTTCGATCTGAGTCAATTTTACTCTGAGAGCCACTGTCACGAGTTAACGGCTGGTGCTGCACAGATGGCGTAGATAGATGGCGTACAAAGCAATTACTTAATCCCCAACCCCCAGTATTTAGGCGGGCAAGAGGGTGCTGTTCGAATCCCCCATTCTCCGCCAAACGTTCTGAGCCATAGCTCAAAGAGAATCACCCTCTCCTGATTCGACTCTTGTCGCATAAGCAGACTGCAGGTTGTAGCTCGACGGCGAAGAAATTAGTGCATCAAAAGGAAGCTCTGCCGCTCCTAGAACAAGAAGATCAGCGCCAAGTGCGCCATTGCGTATAACCACTCGCTCTGCCGCGGCTGCAAGTGAACCCTTTTTGACCCGAGCCAATAGGTAATCCGGATCAAATTCAAAAAGAGATGTGAGGAACCCAGCGAGCACAATTACTTCGGGGTTGAAAATGTTTACGAGGTTGCTAAGACCCTCAGCAAGGCTGTCAAGTTGGTCATGCATTAGTCGCTTCGCTCGCGATGACTCGATGGACTTAATTTCTGCATCCAGCTCTTCATCGGTTGCCACATAGAGCTTGAAGAAATCCAGCAGATCCTCACGGCGAACTAGAGACTCCAAGGTTCCGGGAAGGCCTGAGTAATCAAGTCGTCCAGAGCTAGAAACTTTCATGTGGCCAAGCTCCCCGGCATAACCGGCTGCTCCGCCGACTGTCCTTCCGTTGCTAACGACTCCGCCTCCGATACCGCCCGAACCTGCAAAAAGGAAAACCAGGTCGTTGACATTCTTTGCGGTTCCAAACCGCGCCTCCGCGAGACAGCCAAGGCTTGCATCGTTACCAAGGAAGACATTCAGTCCTGTTTCCTGACTCAGCGCCGTAGCAAACGCAGACTCCACCCAGCCAAGCTGAGGGGCATACCGAATCACGCCATCAGAGGTTCTCACCTGACCGGGAACCGAAACTCCGACTCCGGCAATCTGGGTTCCAGGCCGGAATTTCTTTCTCATGTCAGAAATTTCTTCAGCCGAAACGCGGATCGCATCTTCAGGGGAAGGGTGGGATCCCATTAGCTTTCGGCGCCGGTCCATAACCTGACCAGAGAGCGTAACTACGGAGACGGTCGTTGCATCAATTTCCGGATTAACAGAAAACGCGACAACTTTCTCATTTGGGGTAACCATAAGAGACGGACGTCCAACCCCAGAGCTACCTTCTGACTCACTCTCTTCAACAAGGCCAAGCTCCTCAAGCTCAGCAATAAGAGCCGAAACGGTTGATCGATTCAGCCCTGTAATCGAAGTGAGTTGGGAGCGCAGGATTTTGCGGTTCAAATGCACCAGTCTCAGCACTGTTGACAGGTTGTGCTGACGGACACTGTCTGAGCTCTGTCCGAGATTGCTCATTGCCCCGGCGTTTGCGACCATCTAGCGCCAACCCCTTTCGAATCACTACCTCAAAGATACTTGTTGTCTTAAACAACAAATAGGTAACGTTACGTCTTTGTTAGGGAAGATCTCCGTTGTCGTGTTGCATTATTTTGTTGTTTGCAACAACATACTCTTGAGTTCAACTCAAAAAGCTATTCGGGGGATCACTCTCGGGTATTCACATCTAATGAAAGGACCGAGCAAATCATGAAGAAGTCTTCATTGTTTTCATTTTCGGCACTTGCAGCGGCTGCAGCACTAGCCCTAACCGGTTGTGCGGCAGAAACTACAACTCCTTCACAGACAACCGCTGGTTCGTCAACTGAAGAAACCGTCGAGGCGACTGCAGGTCGCGCTTGCGTAATCCTCCCCGACGCTGACAGCGGTACTCGCTGGGAGCCGGGTGACCGTCCAGCTTTGGAGAAGGCACTGACTGCTGCTGGATACGAGGCAGACATCCAGAACGCACAGTCTGACACCGCCAAGTACGCAACCATTGGTGACCAGCAGCTAACGAAGGGCTGCGGTGTCATGCTTCTAGTCGACTACCAGGGTGCAGGTGTATCCGTGGCAGAGAAGGCGAAGGCCCAAGGTGTACCTGTAATTGCTTACGACCGCCCAATTGCTGGCGCTGACTACTACCTGTCATTCGACAACGAGGTTGTTGGAGCTATGCAGGGTCAGATGATCATCGATGGTCTTGAGGCTGCCGGCAAGGACGTAACCACTGCCAGCATCATCTACTCTTCGGGAGACCCAGCTGACGGCAACGCAGCGATGTTCCTAAATGGTGCGCTTTCTGTTCTTGAGGCTGCCGGTGCCTCTCCAGTCTTCACCATGGAAGGTACTTGGGATGGAACCAAGGCTGGCACGCTGTTTGAGCAGGCCTTCACGGCCGTATCCGGGAACGTTGACGCGGTGCTTGCACCTAACGACAACAACGCTGCTTCAATCATCGCGATCCTGGACAAGAACGGTCTGACCGTTCCAGTTTCTGGTCAGGACGCTTCGATTGCAGGTCTCCAGAATGTGCTTCTTGGAAAGCAGTACGGAACTGTCTACAAGCCATTCACTATTCAGGCTGAGGCTGGTGCCGCAATGGCTATCACCATCCTGAGCGGTGAGGTACCAGAGACCAACAAGACACTCGCAGACGGAACTCCGTTCCTCGCACTCGACCCAATCTCGGTCAGCGCTGAGCAGGTTAAGGACGTAGTTGCAAACGGCGACGCCTCTGTTGAGGAACTCTGCACCGCAGATGTTGCTGCTGCCTGTGAGCAGTACGGCATCAACTAGCAACACTTAGCAAGCAGCAAAGGAGTGCGCCGAAGCAAATCGTCTTCGGCGCACTCCCCCAAAGTTTTTTGTAACCTTTATTGCGAATGGGTCTTCTCAGGGTGGAGAAGCCAGATCAGGAGATACCGTGTCAACCCCGGTGATCGAACTAACTGACGTCAAAAAGGGCTTCGGCCCAGTCGAGGTACTGAAAGGCGTGAACCTTCAGGTTCACGCAGGAAAAGTAACCGCACTCGTTGGAGACAACGGTGCTGGTAAGTCAACCCTCATCAAGGGCCTATCGGGTGTTCAACCCTACGACAGTGGAAAAGTCCTGTTTGAGGGTAAAGAAGTCGACATTCACGATCCGATTCAGGCGGCTGAACTTGGAATTGAGGTCGTGTACCAAGACTTGGCCCTCTGCGAGAATCTAGACATTGTCCAAAACATGTTTCTCGGTCGAGAGGAGCTCTTGCAACGTACTCTCGATGAGCCCAGCATGGAATTACAGGCAACTCAGGCCTTACAGTCGCTATCCGTTCGCACCGTAAAGTCAGTGCGTCAAAAGGTCTCCTCGCTCTCGGGTGGACAGCGTCAAACTGTCGCAATTGCCAGATCGGTTCTGCGCAATGCAAAGCTCGTGATTCTGGATGAGCCGACCGCCGCGCTCGGCGTTGCTCAGACCGAACAAGTTTTGAACCTTGTTCATCGTCTCGCCGCATCAGGGGTAGCCGTCTTGATTATCAGCCACAACCTTGCGGACGTTTTCAAGGTTTGCGATGAAATCGCCGTCCTCTACCTAGGGCGTATGGTCACACAGATTAAGACCTCAGAGACGTCTCAAAACGATGTGGTCGGCTACATCACTGGCACGAAGAGCACCGAGGAGTAAGCATGTCTAACCCAAATCAAGCTGGGCTAAACCTAGCCCCTCAGGAAATCTCCTCCGGGCACGAGGGTGGACTTGTAGACCAGGTAAAGGCTTACTTCTCAAGAGTAAAGAACGGAGATATGGGGGCCCTGCCAGCCAC
This sequence comes from Aquiluna sp., assembly GCA_028144365.1. Classification (GTDB taxonomy): domain Bacteria; phylum Actinomycetota; class Actinomycetes; order Actinomycetales; family Microbacteriaceae; genus Aquiluna. Next base: position 46,268 of record JAOGAX010000005.1, on the reverse strand, counting down.
CGGAGCACTTCTTGTCCTCACTGCGCTCTTTGCCTATTTGAGCCCATACTTCCTAACCAAACTGAATTTTGCCAACCTCTTCGTGCAGGCGGCGCAGCTAACAACCCTCGCCATTGCACTAGTTTTCGTTCTCCTAATTGCGGAAATTGACCTCTCGGCTGGTGTTGCAGCCGCGGTGGCCATGGATGTCTTCTACCTAACAACTACCTTTGGGGTTCCGTGGCCAATTGGCTTGGTATCCGCTCTGATGGTGGGTGTAATCCTCGGACTAATCCTTGGCTTTTTTGTTGCGAAGGTGGGCGTTCCATCCTTCGTAATCTCTCTTGCCTTCTTCCTAGGGCTTCAAGGTGTCGCACTGATTTTGCTTGGCGACGGCGGTCTATTCCGCGTTGAGGTACCAGAGGTGCGGGCGATCATGAATGACACCTTGCCCCTATGGGGAGGCTGGCTACTGCTGTTTGTAGTCGTAGCCATATCCGCAGGATTGGGGTTCTATGACCGCTTCCGCAGATCAGCTAGCGAACTAGTCAACCGTCCAGTTTCACTTTTGCTAATCAAGTTGGCATTCATCACCGTTGTTGGTGGAGCTGTCATCTATGTGCTGAATCTAAATCGAAGCGCCTCCGAAGTGATTGAGATATCTGGCGTTCCAATCGTTATACCGATTGTGCTCTTCATAATCTTCGCGGGCACCTTCTTGCTCGACAGAACAAAGTTTGGTCGACACCTCTACGCTGTTGGCGGCAACCCAGAGGCAGCGAGAAGGGCTGGGATCAAGGTTGTAAGAATTCGAATCACTGCGTTTGTAATAACCTCCAGCCTCGCGGTGGTTGCAGGCCTCTTCCACGTCAGTCGAATCGGAGTCGTAGAGGCTGCTGCTGGACGAACCATTGTTTTGAGTGGGGTTGCGGCTGCGGTAGTTGGAGGTGTCAGCCTCTTTGGTGGGCGGGGTCGTCTCGTTCACGCTGCCCTAGGTGCACTCGTTATCTCGATTATCGACAATGGGTTGGGACTTCTCGGGTTCTCTGCTGGAATTAGCTTTGTGGTTACTGGAACGGTCCTTGCCCTAGCTGCGACAGTGGATGCCGTTTCACGAAGAAGAGGCGGCACAGTTAGACGAACGTAGCGACACGATCAACAACGTCTACAAAGAATTTGCCAGTGCACGCCTAAGGGCATCCAACAAACCATCTACATCCTCTTCTGTGGTGTCCCAAGCACACATCCAGCGCACCTGGCCAGTGGTCTGGTCCCAGATGTAGAAGCGGAAATCTTCCTGTACTTTCGCAGTCACGTGCCCGGGGAGTATGGGGAACACCGCATTTGCCTGGGCCGGGTTTGGCATACTCACCTCCGGATGAGTCTTCGCAATCTCCAAGACTCCCTCATACAACTTTGCTGCCATTGAGTTAGCACGCTTCGCGTTCTCTAGAGCAACTTTGGCCCCGTCAGCGAATAGCGCATTTAGCTGAGCCGAGACAAAACGCATCTTGGAGGGAAGTTGCATAGATGTCTTGCGCAAAAAGGGCATTGAGCTTGCAAGTTCGGCACCTCGCGGGCTGCTGATATCTGTCACGATTACCGCCTCTGCGGCCAGCGCACCGATCTTCGTCGCACCGAGCGAAACTAGGTCCACCCCAACATCGATCGTGAACTCTTTGAAGCTTTTGCCAAGCGCAGCGGCAGCATTCGAAAGCCGCGCGCCGTCCATGTGGAGGAGCAGCCCGTGTTCGTGAGCTACGTCTGCGAGCGCCGCTACTTCTGCGGGTTGGTAGACCGTGCCCATCTCGGTTGTCTGAGTGATGCTCACAACCGCCGGCTGGGCTCTGTGAACAAAACCAAAATCAAAAAGCTGTGACTTAAGACCTTCGACAGAAAGCTTCCCGTCTGGTGATGGCACGGTCCAGAGTTTCAGGCCGCCCATCTTCTCGGGTGCGCCTCCCTCGTCAAGATTGATGTGAGCGGTCTCGACACAGACGACTGCCTCCCACCGTTTTACTGATGCCTGAAGCGCAATGACATTGGCTCCGGTGCCATTGAAAACTGGGAACCCGACGGCATTTTTGCCAAAGAGTTCTTTGACTAACTCTTGGAACCTTGCTGTCTCGGTGTCATCACCATAGGCAACCTGGTGTCCCTCATTGACCTGTGCCATTCGGGCCATAACTTCAGGGTGCACGCCAGCGTAGTTGTCACTGGCAAAACCTCGCTGATTAGCCATGGGACTCCGTTCTTCAGCGCCTGAAAAGGATAACGCTAGAAACTAGAGCGCCTTGAGAATATCTCCGACCTTGTCCTTGGCATCGCCAAAGAGCATCTTGGCGTTTGGCTTATAGAACAGCGGGTTGGCAACACCTGCATACCCAGAGGCCATTGACCGCTTGAAGACAATGACGTTCTCTGCCTCCCAGACTCTAAGCACCGGCATGCCCGCAATTGGGCTCCCAGGGTTCTCAGTTGCCGCAGGATTCACGGTGTCATTGGCTCCAATAACCAAGACCACGTTGGTTCCGGCCAGGTCGTCGTTGATCTCGTCCATCTCCAGAACGATGTCGTATGGAACCTTTGCCTCTGCCAAAAGCACGTTCATGTGGCCGGGAAGTCTTCCTGCTACTGGGTGTATACCGAAGCGAACCTCAACGCCCTTTTCTTTTAGGCGCTTTGCAAGCTCGGCAACTGGATACTGTGCCTGGGCAACTGCCATGCCATACCCAGGAGTGATAACAACGCTCTTCGCTGCCGAGAGCATCTCGGCAACCTGAGCGGCATCGATCTCGGTGTGCTCGCCGGTTTCCTCATCGCTTTCAGTTGGAGCCTCAATGCCGTAGCCACCAAAGATCACCGAGATGAACGAGCGGTTCATCGCACGGCACATGATGTAGGAAAGGTATGCACCGGATGATCCAACAAGGGCTCCAGTGACAATCAAGAGGTCATTGCTCAGCAGGAATCCTGTGGCTGCAGCAGCCCAACCCGAGTAGCTGTTCAGCATTGAGACCACCACCGGCATATCTCCACCACCAATGGATGCCACCAGGTGCCAACCTAGTGCTAACGCCAAAATGGTGACTGCGATCAAGAAGCCCATCTCGGGCGTTATCACGTAGGCAACAGTTAGACCGACGAAGCCAATCAAGGCAGATAGGTTCAGCAGATTTCGGCCTGGGAGAATTAGTGGCTTCGAGGACATCTTGGCCGAGAGCTTCAGGTAGGCGACGATTGAGCCTGTAAAGGTCACCGCACCAATAAAGATGCCGATGAATACCTCGGCTCTGTGGACGCCAACCAAGTCAGGCGAAAGATCACCCGAGTGCAGCGCACCATTCCAGCCAACCAAAACTGCCGTAAGTCCAACAAAGCTGTGGAAGAGAGCGATAAGTTCCGGCATGCCGGTCATCGCGACTACCTTGGCTCGCCAGAGCCCGATGACCGCACCTGCACCGAGTGCCACCAGCAGAAGCACGAAGCCTGTGGAAGTGCTCTCATTCCACTCTCCCGAGAAGGTGAGCCAGATGGTTGCCGACATCGCGATTGTCATTCCGGCGATGCCGTAGCGGATACCGGTCCTACCGGTCTCGTGCTTGCTGAGACCTGCGAGGCTCATGATGAATAGCAGGGCGGCAGCAACGTAGGCTGCGTTGGCAATGGCTAGAGCAGTCATTACTGGTCTCCCTTCGTGAACATCTTGAGCATTCGACGGGTGACCGCGAAGCCACCAAAGACGTTGATGCTGGCAATCAGCACCCCAATAAAGGCAAGGATCTGCACCAGCAGGATCGAATCAGTCACCTGCAAGATTGCCGCCACCACCACGATGCCGGAGATGGCGTTGGTGACGCTCATCAGCGGGGTGTGGAGGGCGTGGTGGACCTTGCCGATCACATAGAAGCCAACAACTACCGACAGCGTCAGCACCAAGAAGTGTTGCGGTAGCGGCGGTGGTGCTAGTGAAACAACTCCGAACAGTGCGGCAAGTCCTGCGGTAATCAACAAGCCCCTGGCGCGGCCTGACATCTTCTTTTTCTCAGGCATCTCAGCCGGCACTTCAGGTTTCGCAACTGGAGCGGCCGAGACCTGAACCGGTGGTGGTGGCCAGCTTATCTCTCCGCTCTTCACGACCGTCACAGAGCGCTGTACGACGTCCTCAAAATCAAGCTGCAGCTTGCCCTTCTTCTTGGGCGTTAGAAGCTTCAGAAGGTTTACAAGGTTCGTGCCGTAGAGCTGGGATGACTGCGCTGGCAGTCTTGAGGGCAGGTCGGTGTAGCCAAGAATGATTACGCCGTTCTTGGTGACTATGCGCTTTCCAGCTACCGAACCGGCGACGTTTCCACCCTGGGCTGCAGCCATGTCCACAATCACGCTTCCGGGCTTCATCTTCGCCACGTCTTTTGCGGTGATGAGTTTTGGGGCTGGCCTGCCCGGGATCAGGGCGGTCGTGATGATGATGTCTACATCCTCAGCCTGCTCGGTGTAAATCTCAGCTGCCCTCTTGTCATAGGCCTTGCTGGTCGCCTTGGCGTAGCCATCCGAGGACTGCATCTGCTCTTCAATTTCAACAGCTAGGTACTCGCCACCAATCGACTTGACCTGGTCAGCAACCTCAGGCCTTGGGTCGGTTGCCCGAACGATTGCGCCGAGGCTGGATGCAGCTCCAATGGCAGCAAGACCGGCAACGCCGGCTCCAGCCACCAGGACCTTGGCCGGGGCAACCTTGCCTGCAGCTGTTACCTGGCCGGTAAAGAAGCGGCCAAACTCATGGGCCGACTCAACAACCGCACGATAGCCAGCGATGTTGGCCATTGAGCTCAGCACGTCCATCGACTGTGCCCTAGAAATTCTTGGTACCGCGTCCATGGCAAGCGCAGTTACGCCCTGCTTGGCAAGAGCCTTCAAAAGGTTGGGGTTTAGAGCCGGGCTGAGAATGCCGACGAGGATTGCACCCTTCTTGAGCCTCTTGATCTCGGTTGGGGTGGGGGCATTGACCTTTAGGACAATGTCTGCCTTCCATGCCACCGCAGCAGTAGCGGTCTTGGCTCCGGCTGCCACATAAGCACTGTCGGGAAAAGCGGCCTTTGCGCCGGCTCCCTTTTCAACTAAGACTTGATAACCGAGTGCGCGGATGGCTTTCACAGTTTCCGGGGTAGCGGCAACCCTGGACTCCGCCTGCGACTCTAAAACAACACCGATAGACGACACGATTCTCCTTAGGCAATCTCAGTTATCAACTGGATTTCTAGCTTGAGGCTTCCAAGAAAAGGTATCGCTATTTACCCGTTAGTTTTTCTCGCCCTTATTTTTCCTATTGAAGATCGACTTCAATTTCACGACAATTCGCTCCAAACCCTGCATGCCCTGCTGGTTGAGCTCCCTTGCCCACTTGATCTCAAGGGCAAGGATTGAGAGGCCAAAGAAGATAAATAGAAGGCCTGGTCCGGGGGTGACCATCATGACAAGCCCCATGCCCAAAAGGACAAAACCCAAAACCATAACCAAAGCCCAGCGAATGGGGTGTGGGAGGTTTGAAAGGATCTTCTTTAGCTTTTCCATCTTCGCTCTTAGTGCAGGTGAAACTAAATTATGGCAGTCCTGGCTGATACCAAGCTGAAAAGTCACAACTTCTCAGTCCAACCCAAGGTGCTCCCTAAACCGCCTTTGGTTTCACACTTCGGTAGGCGGTGTGGATACCGGCAATCAGGGTAATTACAGCTCCCAGCTCATAGATAGCAATCATCACCATCAAATAAAAAGGCAGTCCTTCTGCCTGAGAGGTTTCTGCAACCATGACTGCAACCGCAATCGTCACAAGCGCAAAGCCAAATGTCGCGGCCAACGGAATCCAAAGCGTCTTGGGCGGCTTGGAGCGAATCAACCCGTAGGCAATCGCGTAGATGGCGATTGCTAAGAGTAGACCCATACCCCCTTCGAGTGGATCAAAGAGCCCGAGTACTAGTGCCGGTAGTGCGACAAAAAGTAAAACCCGAGAGATTGAACCTTTCGAAATGGCCAAACTCTAGGTGCTTGCAATCGCCGGGATGATGGCTCCTGAGAACACCTGCCAGGCAAGCACTGACTTAGCAACCAGGCTCAGCGTGATATAGGTTGCCTCGCCGTAGAGGTAGTTCTTCCAGGGACCGATCTTCTTGTACTGGAACGCCTGGTTGAAGGCGAAGGTATTGAAGAACAGGAACAGCGCCACGATGATGCCGTAGACAAAGCCTGGAATCTCAGCGGCGTTCTCGCTACCTGGCTGGATTGTGTAGACAATCAAGATAAGCCAAGGCACGATGCCTGTGATCGAACCCATGATGAATGGAAGGCCTTGGCCGTTGCCTGGCTCCTCGTACTTCTCCTGCAGTGCTCCGAAGAAGATCATCGAAGCGTTTACAGCGAAAATTCCGGTGAGAGCGGCAAAGCCCGATACGCCCGTAAGCTGCGCAATCAACCAGATCATCACCGAGGAGGAGAGCGAATACTCAACCCAACGGAAGTAGTTGCGGTTTTGCTTTAGTCCGCCCTTGTAGCGAGAGAAGAACCAGGGCGAAGAAATCAAGAAGTGGAAGAAGGCAGAGAGCAGCAGAAAGCCGATAACGCCAGCGCCGATGTTGATGTCGAAGAGCTCAACCCGCTCTGGTGGAAGTGGAACCCCTGGAGGGCCTGTCGGGTATTCAATCGTTACTGGGAAAAGGATTTGGTTGTCCAACAGAGTTAGGACAAAGCTGAGGCCAGCTGCCTGAGCGAGGTGGAGGAATCCGGCAACTACGTTGTAGCTACGCAATCTTGCGATGTATTCATCCTGTGTTCTTTGTTTCTTAGCCAATTTGGCCCCCTTAACTTCCTACCCTCACACTATGCCCTCACAAGCTTTTTGCCCTAACCTCTAGAAGAGAGTTCAAAGGTGAGCGATGCGCATAGAGCACGACCTAATTGGTGATTACGAGCTTCCTGCTACCTCGCTATGGGGGGTTCACACCGCAAGAGCGGTAGATAACTTCCACATCTCCGGTGTCCCAATCGGACACTACCGAAACCTAATTCGTGCGCTGGGGCTAACAAAGGCCGCAGCGGCAAGAGTGAACGCGGCCATCGGAGGATTGGACAAAGACAAGGCCCACTTCATTGAACTTGCCGCGCTAGAGGTGGCCGAGGGCAAGCTAGACAAGTACTTTGTTGTCGACGCAATTCAGGGAGGTGCTGGAACCAGCACCAACATGAACACCAATGAGGTGATTGCCAACAGGGCCCTGGAGCTGATGGGCAAGACTCCGGGCGACTACAAGGTCATTCACCCGCTAAACGATGTGAACCGCTCGCAGTCCACAAACGATGTCTACCCAACCGCTCTCAGGCTGGCACTAATTTTTGAAATTGAGCTGCTTGATCAGTCACTGAGTGAGCTAAGGGACTCCTACCAGCGCAAGGCGGATGAGTTTTCCGACATCCTGAAGATGGCGAGGACTCAGCTGCAGGATGCGGTCCCAATTACCCTCGGACAAGAGTTTCAGGCCTTTGCCGTCTCCACATCAAAGGACATTGCGCGCCTGCACGAGCTGATTCCGCTGCTCTCTGAGGTAAACCTCGGTGGCACCGCAGTTGGCACCGAGCTGAACACTCCAAAGGGTTACACCAAAAAGGTGGTTGCCGAGCTCAGCAAGCTTTCTGGGATCAAGCTCGAATCGGCCCATGACCTTGTCGAGGCAACCCAATCCTCTGGAGTACTGGTCACCTACAGCTCAGTGCTAAAACGCATAGCCGTGAAGCAGTCCAAGATTGCCAGCGACCTAAGGCTCCTAAGCTCCGGCCCAAGAGCCGGATTCAATGAGATCAATCTGCCAGAGAAACAGGCTGGCTCTTCGATCATGCCCGGCAAGGTGAACCCGGTAATCCCGGAGGTCATCAACCAAATTGCCTTCACGGTTATCGGCAACGATCTCACGGTAACCATGGCGGCCGAATCCGGACAGCTTCAGCTCAATGCCTTTGAACCAATCATGGCCAGGTCAATCCTGATGAGCATCACGTACTTGCGAAACGGTTTTGCAACCTTCACCAAGAACTGCGTGGACGGAATCACCGCGAACACCGACATCCTGCAACAGACCGTCGAGAACTCAATAGGACTTGTCACGGTGCTGAGCCCACAGCTCGGATATGAAAACGCTACAAAGGTTGCCAAATACGCACGCAAGCAAAACTGCTCCGTTAGGAAGGCAGTGGTGGACCTAGAGCTAATGACCGAAGCAGACTTCGATGCCGCGCTTGGCGACCTAGTCTCCATCGCCAAGCGGGCGAGATAGTTAGCTGCGCAGCGCCTTCGCTAGCTCAGTAAACGAATCGACAAGCTTGTCCATATCGCTCTGCTTGTGAGCGAGTGAAACCAGCCACTGTTCGTCAAGTCCCGGAGGGGTTAGCACACCGCGGTTCACACCCCACAGCCAAGAGAGCTCTGCTACTTCAAAGTCAGTTGCCTTGAAGTCTCGATAGTTTCGGACCGGGGTCTCAGACCAGATCACAGCGCCCTTGACACCAAATCCAATGGTGTGGGCAGGGAGCTCATACTTAGCAATCACAGCATCTAGCTTCTTGAGGGTTTCGATGTTGATTGCCTCGGCTTTGCCAACGGCTGCCTCGGTGGCCAGCTCGTCCACGGCTATGGCGGCAGCCATAACGAGAGGATTGCCGTTATAGGTGCCGAAGTGAGCCATGCGGCCATCAACGACGGCATCCATGTACTTCTGCTTGCCGCCAAATGCTGCCAACGGGAAGCCGCCACCAATGCTCTTGGCAAGACAAATAATGTCTGGCTCAACACCGAGCTTCTTAGCAGCTCCAGCGACCCCAGCGGTTAGGCCGGTCTTGACCTCATCAAAAATCAGAGCGATCGAATACTTATCGCAGAGCTCTCTAACGCTCTTTAGGTATCCGGCATCGGGCATGATGATCGACAGATTCTCAACCACCGGCTCGACAACGAAGCAGGCGATTCGGTCGCCGTGCTCAATGAAGATTTCCTGGAGCCTCTCGAGGTTGTTATAGGGAACGGTAAAGACCTCACCGGGCTCAACGTCAAACGGAACCTGTGGAGTTGGAGCATGGGCATCGCCAATCTCATCGAGAGCTGGCTTTACAGAAACCTGAAGTGGGTCATAGCCACCGTGATAGCCGCCCTCGACCTTGACGATCGCCTTCTTGCCGGTGACGGCCCTGGCGGTTCTGATCGCATACATCGTCGACTCGGTGCCTGAATTAGTAAACCGAATCATGTCTAGGCCAAAGCGCTTTTTGAACCTCTCGGCAGCCTCGGTTGCAATTGGGGCTGGAGTAACAAAGAGTGTGCCAACGCTGCGCATCGCCTTCTTGGCTGCTGCGATGACCTTGGGGTGAAGGTGGCCTACGAGCATTGCTCCAAAACCCATGGAGAGATCTAGAAGCTTCCTGCCATCAACATCCTTCACATAGGCGCCCTTGGCGGAGACGATGGAGATGGGATATGGGTCCCAGTGCTGGAAGCTTGATGTCACACCCAGGGGCAAGGCCTTCTTGGCTCTTGCGTTGTGACTGCCTGAGCCGCCGGTGGTGGCTTCGAATCTTTCCCATTCGCTGGCCAGAAGTTTTTCTACCTTGGCTCTGTCGATTGGCTTTGAGGACGCTGGGACATTTCTCCAGCCCGCAGGATCATGTTGCAGATTAAGCTCTGTTTTCACTTTGTACTCCTTTGTCCTGCCATTGTCACCTAAGCGGTGCTTTTAAGCGAACTTAGAAGCCTTATTAGACTAAATCAGTTGAAAAACTAATGCTTTTCTGCGAAATAAGCAGTTTTTTAGTCAAACCACTCGGTTGGTGGACCGAGAAACAAAAGGAAGCCAAAGATTGCCGGTAGGACCAAAACGATCAAAAGCACAAGTATCACGGGCCTTGCGATAAACCACCTGAAGAGCCTGTCAATTACACCCTTGTCTCGAGGATCTTCGGTTGGCTCAGTCCGCCAGGAACCCTCGAGAGCATTTTGTTTGAGCAGCCTCCGGTCAAAGGGAACGGTCGCGAATGGAACGATTGCAAGCGCTACTGCCCCGGCGATTTTGCCTATTGCCCAGCGCTGGTTTAGCCCTACCAATACCGCCACCACGCAGTAGCTGAGGAACATGGCTCCGTGAATGCTTCCGGCAATCGTGACGGCGTGAGGGATTAGGTCACCGAGCGCCCTTGAGAGAAGCGCCGATATCAATAGTCCCCAAGTAATTGCCTCACCGGTTGCAAAGAATCTATAAATGGATTTCGGGCTGGTATTCAAGGTATCTCCTATCAACCCAAGCCTAAATCACTGCCCTAGGCTCGTTGGTGTGAGTGACGCTTCAAGTAAGGCAATTGCTATCGCAATCTCAGTCCTTGCTGGCGGGTTCATGGCCGTTCAGGCCAGGGTTAATTCGGGTCTTGGGGTCGCACTCGAAAATGGCATTCTTGCGGCTTTAATTTCGTTTTCTTCAGGGCTAGTGATCATTGGGGTAATCGTCGCCATATCAAAGCGTGACCGAGCCAAGCTCCGGGCTTTCACTCGCCGTATCGGCAGGGGCTTTCCGCTTTGGGGGCTCGCTGGTGGACTGCTTGGTGGTCTGTTTGTCATCACCCAGGGCACTGTTGCCGGGGTCATAGGCATCTCGCTTTTCGCGGTATCAGTAGTCACAGGCCAGGCGCTTGCCGCTCTCACAATTGACGGTCGGGGTCTTCTTGGAATGACAAGGCGTCCCCTTGGTCTCCTAAGGATTCTTGGGACGGCGTTGGCAATCGCCGGGCTGATTGTCACCGGGGACTTTGCCAACTACAGCTTCCAACCAATCTCTCTGCTGCCTTTTTTGGCTGGTATCGGCATTGGCTTCCAGCAGGCATTAAATGGCAACCTCGGCAGGCAGACCGAATCAGCGGTGGTGGCGACGCTAATCAACTTCGTCTTAGGTACTTCCCTGATTGCAATCGCGCTCCTGGTCACAAACGGTGGCTTCCAATTCTCCAGAGAGCTTCCCACCGAGCCGGTTCTCTATATCGGAGGACTTGTGGGGGTCGTGTTTATCTTTGTTCAGGTCGTCCTGGTGCCAAAGATCGGCACCCTGGCCATGGGAGTGTCTCTCCTGGTGGGTCAGCTAATTAGCTCACTGCTCTTGGACCTAGTAGCACCAATCTCATCAAGAGAAGTCACTGGCTACACCCTCGCAGGAGTGCTGCTCGCTCTTGTGGGTGCAACCTTGGTGGCAAGTAGACGCTAGAGCTTCTCGATCAAGACATCAGGGTGGGCATCAAAGCGGTAGCCCTGCCCGCGTGCTGTTCTCACTATGTCCTCATAGAGCCCAAGCTTCGAGCGCAGCCTGCGAACGTGAACGTCGATGGTCCTGAAGTTTGGGGTTGCCTCTCCGCAGCGCTCAGAGATTGAGGCTATGGTCTCCCGCGTGACAGTTTCACCCTCGTTCTCGATCAGAAGCGCTAGAAGTTCAAACTCCTTGCAAGTGAGTGGTGCGTGGCTGCCGTCAACGAAGACCTTCTTGCGGCTCAGGTCCACAACTACTCCCTTTGCTGCCTCAACTTCGTCGGGCTGTGGCTTAGCCGCACGAACCGCTCTTGGCTCCCCCAGCGCTAGCCGAGTGATGTCCAGGGGCCTACCGGATGATTCCTCTGGTGCAATCGCGAGCGCCGCATAGGTTTCATTCGCCGATGTTGGAACTAGCTCGGAGAGCTTGGCTTTCAAAGCCGATGCAATCTCCGCGAGGCTGAGGCCTGCGGCCTCTGCCTGCTGCTCTGTAATGCCTACGTATAGAGCGAAGCCCTTGGCCTCGGTCTGCTTCTTTAGTGCTGTTGTCATTTTTATGAGTCCTTTGTGAGTGCATGAAATTAGGTGCACGAATCACGTGCGTTTGTTGGGGTGCTGGTGCCTAATTGCTAATCAGTAAGCAAAGTTGATTAGCGGCACATGCGCATGCACATGCACATTGCCATCGAGCAGGAGAAGCTAGCGCCAGTGGCGCGCTCCTCGACTGATCGACTACTCATTGGGATAAAGCATGGGGCAAGAGTGCTCCATGTGTCAAATTCTTACGCTTTGTTACGTTCTCGCTAAACCCGGGCCAGAAGCCACTCAAAGATGTCTTCCTCTACCTCGCTCTTGCAGAGGTCATTTAGAAGCTCGTGGTGTCCCCCAGGGTAGATCTTTAGCTCTTTGTCAGGACTTGCGATCGCCTGGTGCAGCCCCATGGAGTTTAGGTGTGAGGTGGAGGTGTCCTTGTTGCCGTGGATGATTAGCGTTGGCGCCTTCCAATTACCGGTTGCGGCCCAGACCTGATCCGAAACCTCAAGGACAGTCTTCGCAACTAGGTTCTTAGCCTTGCCCTCAAAGAAAAGCTCGTCTTTCTGCACCGCTGCCAAAAAGGCCTTGTCTCGCGATAGTGCCTCGATACCTGGCCGAGGAAGAGGCATGGGAGCCGAGGGGGCCAATCTCGTTGATACCTTGGCGAGTAGTCGCTCCCAACGTTTTGATGGCGTTTGCATTGCTGCCGAACTGATAACTGCAGCCGAAATATTGCCTCGTTCTCGGACAATGCTGGCTGCGGTGATCAAGCCGCCTAGAGAGTGTCCATAAAGAACCGTTGGTAGCCCGACCGGAAGCCTAGAACGCGCTTGCAGGTGCAGGGCAACGCCCTGATTGACGTCCACGAGTCCGCGCTCACCGGCAGTCCTGCCGTGCCCTGGAAGATCAAAGGCGTAAACATCTATGCCCTGTTGGTTGAGCTTGGGGATTAGTTCGCTGTAGTAGGTGAGATAACGCTCGGAGTATTCGCCAAGACCGTGCATCAAAAGAAGTTGTGCTCTCGGGCTAGCCGACTTCCAGGTGAAAGCCGCTACCGGAGCACCGATGTCCCATGTAGCCATGGGATAAGGCTAGAGGAGCAAAAGTGATTAGGTCAGCAGAGCTCGCGGAGAGGCCTAAGTCTGCCTTGTTTCAAAGTCAAGCGGAGCTTAGGTGGGCTAACCTAGTAACTACTCCAACGCCCGGCGAAGCGCGCGTCACATCTTTACCTAAGGAACAAGCCAATGACTGAAAAGGCAAATATCGGTGTCGTCGGGCTCGCGGTAATGGGTTCTAACCTGGCTCGCAACCTAGCCTCGCGTGAGGGCAACCGTGTCGCTATCTACAACCGCAGTGTTGAGAAGACTAACCAGCTGACCGCTGATCACCCGGAAGCAAACTTCATCGCCAGCGAAAGCATCGACGACTTCGTTGCTTCGCTCTCAAAGCCAAGAACGGCAATCATCATGGTCCAGGCGGGTGCCGGCACCGACGCCGTCATTAGCCAGCTGACCGAGCGCTTTGAAAAGGGCGACATCATCGTTGATGGCGGCAACGCCCTCTACACAGACACAATCCGCAGGGAAAAAGAAGTTTCCGCGAAGGGCATCCACTTCGTTGGTGCCGGGATCTCAGGTGGTGAGGAGGGTGCTCTCAAAGGCCCTTCGATCATGCCTGGCGGCACAAAAGAGGCATATGCGACCCTCGGCCCAATTTTGGAGACCATCGCAGCTGTGGCCGAGGGCGAGCCCTGCGTAACTCACATCGGCTCGGATGGAGCTGGGCACTTTGTGAAGATGATTCACAACGGCATCGAGTATGCAGACATGCAGCTAATCGCCGAGGCCTACGACATGCTGCGCCAGGCCGGAGGCTTCAGTCCAGATGAAATCGCTGACATCTTCAGCGAGTGGAACAAGGGCGAACTTGAAAGCTACCTAATCGAGATCACCGCAGAGGTTCTGAGGCAAAAAGATGCAAAGACCGGTGAACCGCTTGTGGATGTCATCCTTGATGCCGCGGGCAGCAAGGGCACAGGGGTCTGGACAGTTCAAACTGCACTCGACCTAGGAGCCCCGGTCTCCGGTATTGCTGAGGCTGTGTTCGCTCGCTCACTCTCCGCTCAGCACGCCCAGCGCGCAGGTAAGCCAGAGCTTCCAGCCGCTAATCAGGTTTGGGCTGTCGAAGACAAGCCGGCTTTTGTTGAGGCTGTGCGCAGGGCTCTCTATGCGTCAAAGATCATTGCCTACGCCCAGGGCTTCGATGCCATTAGGGCGGGCGCAAAGGAATCCAACTGGGAGATTAATCTCGGCGAGGTTGCCAAGATTTGGCGTGGCGGTTGCATAATCCGTGCTCAGTTCCTGAACCGAATCACCGATGCCTATCGCAAGGACGAAAAACTACTTTCCCTGCTTTTCGATGATTACTTTGTTGCCGCCATTGCCGGAACCATAGCTTCTTGGCGCGAGATCGTGGCGATGGCTGCACTGACAGGTGTGCCCTCTCCCGCATTTGCCTCATCGTTGAGCTACTACGACGGCCTGCGTGCAAAACGCCTACCGGCTGCTCTGGTCCAGGGCCAAAGAGACTTCTTCGGTGCTCACACCTACAAGCGCATCGACGCGGAGGGCAGCTACCACACCCTTTGGTCCGGGGACCGTTCTGAGATAAAGACCGACTAACTTGCTCAGCCACTGGGTATTCAAGTTCATTCCGATGGCCCTGATTTGGGGCTCGAGCTTTTTATTCATTGAGCTCTCGCTCGAGCTAACAACTGCCCTTGGCGTTGCCTTTTGGAGAACCGCGCTAGGCGCTGCCGCAATGCTGGCAATCGGCTTCGCCCTAAAGATTTCGCTGCCTTCGAAGCTGAAGCAGTGGGGCCACTTGTGGGTGGCTGGGTTTTTGATGTCCGCATTTCCCTTCACGATGTATGCATTTGCCCAGCAATTCACCACAAGCATCCTGGCCGCGATTCTCAATGCCACTACCCCAATATTCACGCTGCTTGCGATACTCACGCTCTTTAGGGGCCAGAGGCAATCCTCCACCGCAATCATTGGTCTTCTGGTCGGCCTGGTTGGGGTTGGCATAACGCTGGGTGTCTGGCAGGGCTTTGGTGAAAATGACCAGCTGGCAATTCTGGCTCTAGTTATGGCTAGCATCTCCTACGGAATCGGGACTCCATACATAAGGCGGCACATCACCCCAATGGCGTTGCCGCCCACCTCTACCGCCGCAGTACAGGTTTTGACCAGCGCCATCACGCTGCTGCCTTTTTACGTTCTCACAGGACCGCTATTTGTTGCCGAGCCTAGGGTGGAAACGGTTGGGGCTCTTTTGCTGCTGGGAGTATTCGGTAGCGGCGTCGCCTACTGGCTCTTTCACCAGATTGTTGCTCAGGCCGGAAGTGCGGTGGCAGCAACCGTCACCTACACCAACCCCGTGATTGCAACCTTCTGGGGGGTTCTCCTGCTAGGAGAGACTCTTCATTGGTACGAACCCGTAGGGGCAATTTTGGTTATTACAGGTGCATACCTAACTCAGGGAAGAGGCTTCAAGCTCTTCCGAGTCCGAAAACGCTAGCCAGACATTCATTGGCCGAAAGCCTGCCTTTTCATAGAGCGCCACCGCACCAGTGGCATTTCCGGTGTCAACCCCTAGGGCAACATCGCTAAATCCTCTGGCGACAGAATATGCGCATCCCCAGCGAAGAAGCAGCTCTCCATAACCCTTGCCCCGGTGAGAATCTAAAACGCCAAGCTTGTCAATAAAGCCTCCGGAGTTTTCGGCTCTGTGGTTTGTGCAGACCAGCAAGCCGACGGCAACGCCTCCCTCCTCAAGGAAAAACACGCCCTCTGGATCCTGCAATACCTGCTCACGCTGCTTCTTCTCCCACTCCTCGAAGCCTCTTTGCTTGAAGCCGTAGTGACCAGAAAAAGAGTCCATAAGAAGCCGGTGCCATGTCGCGCGCTCGCTAGCAAAATCAGCTTGTCTAATCTCAACGCCCTTTGGCAGTTTGGGAAATGACCTGTTTGGTTCGTGATTGCGCATGGTCCAATATCTTCTGACGAGCTGAAACTCAAGTGCCTCAATTGCGCTGCGTAGCTCTATGTCTCTCGAATTGCACACCGCCCGCTTTTCAAACTTGGCATAGTGTTCATTGGTCCAGCTAATAGCAAGATCGAAAGACCTGGCGTAGTCGTGTTTCTCGGGAAGACCAAAGACGTCTATTTCGACGCGCTCGCGTTTTTTGTCCACCTGTGCCGTAACAAGATCTGTGATGAGACCTTCTTCTTCATAGACCTGGGCCATGACCTCGTCATAGAAGCCATTGAGCTCTTCCCTTATCTCCTCAGCACTGGAGTCCTCAAACTCCGGATCTATGGCGCTGTCGTGGGCGTTGTAGAGCGCAATGAGCTGCTCCAGGTCATCTTCTCGCCAGGGTCTAAACATCTGCTTTTCTCATGTCGGGAAGCAGCCAAGGTCTAGAGATAAAAATGAGCGCTAGGAATGAGCCTGCATAAAGAAGCCCGATGAGCACTCCTAGATCGGCGGTGACTGTGCTTCTTAGCAGAAAGTATGTTGCGGAGATCAGGCTTGCGAAGGTGAAGTTGAAAACGCCCAGTAGTGAAGAGGCTGTGCCGGCCTCGGATCCATGGTTATAAAGGGCGATGGTAGGCAGGACGGTTAGGCTGGCGCCAAAAATAAAGAGCTGTACAAAAAAGAAGACTTCTGCCCACAAGAAGCTCGTTCCTGAGGTTAGAAAAAGCCCAACGCCAAGAAGGGAGCCGATAACGCTATACGCGGCAAGGAGCCAGTGGCCCTGAATGAACTTTGCAAGGTGCGCCCCAACCTGAACTCCGACATATGATGCAGCCCCGTTAACTGCCATCCAAAGCCCGAAATTAGTTGGACTCACCCCAAATCCCTCTTGGAAGATAAATGGGACAAAGTTCAAATAGCTGAACAGGGCGCTGAGCTGCAGGGCGGCATAAAACATCAGTCCAATGAAGACTCGGTCTCTAAGTGCGTTGACGTACCCCCGGGCAAGCCCCAGCGGCGAACTGCTTCTTCTGGCCGAAACCGGCAAGGTCTCAATCAAAAACACGTTTGCAAAAAGCAACAGCACCAGTGTGACGATTGCAAAGAAAAGGAACACGCCCTGCCATGCAATCAGCTCGGTGAGCTGCGAGCCCAGGATTGGGCCAAGTATTGGAGCTAGCGACTGGACCAGGAAGACCCTTGCCAGCATCTGGCGCATGGGCTGACCCCGGAACAGATCTCGAATCACGGCCCTAGCAACAACATCTCCGCCAGCTGCGAAGAAGCCCATAAAGAATCTCAGCAGGATAAAGACTTCGATGTTGGGAGCGAAAAAGGCAAATATCGTGGCCAGCAAATAGCCGGTCATTGTCATTAGAAGTAGTGGCCTGCGACCAAAGGCGTCGGAGAGCGGACCGATTAGTAACTGTCCGGCGGCGATACCCACGGTTACACCCGTAAAGGATGCCTGCACGACACCATTGGCAACCCCAAAGAACTGTCCTATTGCGGGAAATGCTGGGAGGTAGGGGTCAATTGTGAAGGGAATCAGGCTCATGGCGAGCGCCAGGATGAAGATGTAGACCATCAGCATCTTCTTGCTGAGTTGGTCTCCAGAATCTATGACCCTGCCCTTGACCAGAGGTAATTTGGGTAGGGGCACCCTAAGAGAATAGTGCTTCGGCGAGTAGCTCAGACCCCTGAACCCCACCCGGAATTGCAAAGACAGCAGACCCGATCGGAACAGTCCACTGATTAAGCAGGTCAAGCTGCTCGAGGCGCCTTTGAATTGGCAAGTACTGCTTAGAAATATCTCTCTGATAAGCCGTCCATAACAGCCCAACATCCATGCTGCCGCGTTCGTTCATGCCAT
This sequence comes from Aquiluna sp., assembly GCA_028144365.1. Lineage (GTDB taxonomy): Bacteria > Actinomycetota > Actinomycetes > Actinomycetales > Microbacteriaceae > Aquiluna. The sequence goes on along the minus strand of JAOGAX010000005.1, from coordinate 28,527 downwards.
TGTCATAGCTGAAGGGCCTGCGGAATATCCGCTCGCCGCTTTCTTGAGGAGCGGCTCTTCTGATGTGAGCAAACTCGGGAATAACCAGTAGCCCATTGGGGTGCCTGGCACCCAGGTCTGGAACATCGGTCTCTCGTTCCCCGGTAAGTGGTGCCCCGTTTGAGAGCTTGCGTCCGATGACCTCTTCCTTGGATGGAGTTCCGAGCTGATCCCAGGTATCAAGCTGCATCGCAATCCTTCGAAAAACCAGCAGCGTTCCGCCCTTGATCCACTCAGGTCCGTCGTTAATCCAGACCACCGAATCAAAATCGCTCGAGCCAAGCTCCGGATTGGCGGTACCGTCAACCTGTCCCATCAGGTTTCGGTGCGTGAGACCCGCTGGAATCATGCCAGGAGAATGGGCAAAACCCGGTTGCACCCATCGAACCGAGGCAAAGGGCATTGAGTCCCGAACCAGGCCTCTGGTGCCGTGCGCGAGGACCACAGGATCATCGGCGGCGATGTGAATGAGCACATCTCCAGCCGAATAACGCTCCTGAAGCTGATCGACACCAAAAGCCGGCAATTCAGCAAACCCCTCGGGCATCTGCGCCTCAAGCCCCAGCTTTGAAAACAAGCTCGGGCCGAAGCCAACGTAGGCGGTAAACCTGGCCGCACCAATTGCGAGCTCTGGTGCCGGGTCGGCAAGCACCGGCTCACCTGCGGTCAACCTGGCTATGTCGTCGGTGAGCAGCCGCATCCATCGCAGCATGTCAGCCTTGGTGACGCTCTCCTTGATATCAAAGGCCACCATGTTGGTAACGGCTTGAATATCTAGCTCAATACCGCTCTGGTGGGGTCCATAAAATTCAGCCTGACGCGAAGCAGCAAAGGTTTCTAGGTCAGCCTCAGCAGCCAGGGAGGCGCCAGCAGCACCTGCGGCAATACCTACCGCTCCCGATGCTGCCGCGGCTGCGCCGCCTGCGAGAAATCCCCTGCGTGAAACCAACTAGTTGTCCATCTCCATTTCGCCGCTGTGGTAATCCTCATCGCCGCCCTCTGCAGGCTTTGCGACAATCCCGTCAACGGTTATGTCTTCTGCACCATCAAAATCAAAAGTTACCGAGATTTCTTCCCCAGCCTCGAGATCGTCTGTGAGCATCATGAGCATCAGGTGATTGCCGCCTGGCTCAAGCACGATTGACATGCCCGCTGGGATAGTTAGCCCGCCGTCAATCTCTTGCATCTTCATTTCTCCGCCGATCATGGTCATTTCATGAACCTCAACCACACCCGCTATTTCGGTTTCGCCACCAACCAAAACGACATCCTGCTGGGTGTTATTGGTGAGGGTTCCATAAACGGCAGTCATGCCGCCCTGCATGCTCATTTCTGAGGATTTGACCCAAAGATCCTCGGCTACAACGCCCCCCGTGGAGGCGCATCCAGTTAGAAGTAGAGGAATTGTGAGAAAAAGTAAGGAGATCTTCCGCATTTCTTTCCTTAGATGTCGGTATAGAGGCGCATACTTTCTGAGCCTCGAACACTAATTCTACAAAATGTAGAACAAGGAATTTAGGAAATCGGGTAAACAAGTCCCGACACGCGGGAGTTATTACCGCCTTAAAGTTCAAGTTGTGGGTTAATGTTCGAGAAAATAACTAAATAAGTGAACTTTTTCGCATTTCACTACTAGATGTAGTGGTTTGGTGCTATTGTTTGGAGTCTGAAATTTGCGAGAAATTTCACAAGAATTTGCCGAAAATGAGCTCGAAAGAGCCATAGAAATGGGGAGGGAACCAATGGCGGTGACCGTTTACACATTGCCAGCCTGCGTTCAGTGCGACAGCACCAAGCGCATGCTGCAGCGCAACCAGGTTGATTACAACGAGGTCGACATGAGTCAGGACCCGGTTGCTCTCGAGATGGTAAAGACCATGGGGTATACAGCCGCACCGGTAGTCGTCGCAGACGAAGAGCACTGGTCAGGCTTCCGCATGGACAAAATCCAAGCCCTTTCGGCCTAGCTGAGGTATGAGATGTTCGACGTGGTTTACTTCTCGAGCGTCTCGGAAAACACAAAGCGCTTCGTAGACAAGCTCGAGGCCCAGACGGTAAGAATTCCGATTCGAACCGAGGAGGCTGCAGAGTTTGTGCACGATCGGGACAGCGTCCTTGTCCTCCCCACCTACGGTGGCGGAAACGACAACTCGACTGTCCCAAAACAGGTAATCAAGTTTTTGAACAATCCTGAAAACCGGAAACACATCAAAGCGGTAATTGCCGGAGGGAACACCAATTTTGGTTCTCACTTCGGCAAGGCCGGCGACATAGTCGCCGACAAGCTGGGAGTGCCAGTGCTATACCGCTTTGAAATAACTGGCACACCAGAGGACGTACTAGAGGTCAAGGAAAGGCTGGCACAGTTTTGGCAAATTCAGTCGTAGAGGTTGCAGACGACAACGGAAACGTCGTTAGCACCAAGGGAGTAGAGAGCGCGCTTAGCTATCAAGACCTAAACGCCATGATCAACCTGTGGGGTAATGATCAGAAGCTGCAGCTAGAGAAGGACAAGCTGGCTGTCAGAAAGTACTTCCTCGAGCACGTCAACCAAAACACAGTCTTCTTCCACAGCCTCAAAGAGCGCCTCGATTACCTAGTGGAGAACGAGTACTACGAGAAGGAAATCCTGGATAAGTACTCCTTCGAGTTCATCACCAAGCTCAACGACCTTGCCTACTCCAAGAAGTTCCGCTTCGAAGCCTTTATGGGTGCCTTCAAGTTCTACACCGGCTATGCCCTAAAGACCTTTGATGGCGAGCGCTACCTGGAGCGCTTCGAGGACCGCGTGGTAATGGTTGCCCTAACTCTCGCAGAGGGTGTAGAGGAGACCGCCATAAGCCTGGTCGAGGAGATCATCTCCGGTCGCTTCCAGCCTGCAACCCCTACCTTCTTAAACTGCGGTAAGAAGCAGCGCGGTGAGTTTGTCTCCTGCTTCCTGCTCCGCATCGAAGACAACATGGAGTCAATCTCACGCGGCATCAACTCAGCTCTGCAGCTTTCAAAGCGCGGTGGTGGTGTTGCACTTAGCCTTTCCAACATTCGTGAGTATGGCGCTCCAATCAAGAAGATTGAGGGCCAGTCTTCAGGCATCATCCCTGTGATGAAGCTTTTGGAGGACAGTTTCTCCTATGCAAACCAGCTAGGAGCTCGTCAGGGAGCTGGAGCCGTCTACCTAAACGCTCACCACCCAGACATCATGCGATTCCTAGACACCAAGCGCGAAAACGCAGACGAGAAGATCAGAATCAAGACCCTCTCCATCGGGGTTGTGCTGCCGGACATCACCATGATGCTCGCCAAGGACAACGAGGACATGTACCTGTTCTCCCCATACGACGTTGAGAAGGTCTACGGCGTGCCATTTGGCGACATCTCGGTAACCGAGAAGTACTACGAGATGGTGGATGAGCCAAGAATCCGCAAGTCCAAGATCAAGGCTCGTGATTTGCTTCAGAAGATCGCAGAGCTGCAGTTTGAGTCCGGCTACCCATACGTGATGTATGAGGACACGGTCAACAATGCAAACCCGATCCAGGGCCGCATCAACATGTCAAACCTCTGCTCCGAGATTCTGCAGGTGAACACCCCAACCACCTACAACGCAGACCTCAGCTATGACCAGATTGGTAAGGACATCTCCTGCAACCTTGGCTCCCTAAACATCGCCAAGGCTATGGACGGTCCAGACTTCGGTAAGACCATCGAGGCCTCCATCAGGGCCCTTACGGCAGTCAGTGACCAGTCCAACATTGAGAGTGTTCGCTCAATTTCGGACGGAAACCACAAGAGCCACGCTATTGGCCTAGGCCAGATGAACCTCCACGGCTACCTCGCCAGGGAGCAGATCCACTACGGCTCCGACGAAGGACTGGATTTCACGAACATGTACTTCTACACCGTGAACTACCACGCCATCTCGGCATCAAACAAGATCGCCAAAGAGCGTAAGCAGACCTTCGATAACTTCGAGAACTCCAAGTACGCAACCGGTGAGTACTTCGACAAGTACACCGAGCAGACCTGGGCACCAGCAACACCTAAGGTCAAGGAGCTATTCAAGAAGGCCGGAGTTGCAATCCCAACCCAAGAAGACTGGGCGGAGCTAAAGAAGTCTGTAATGAAGCACGGGATCTACAACCAGAACCTGCAGGCTGTGCCACCAACAGGCTCCATCTCCTACATCAATAACTCCACGAGCTCGATTCACCCAATCGCATCTCGCATCGAGGTTCGCAAGGAAGGCAAGCTGGGACGTGTTTACTACCCAGCCCCATACCTCAGCGAGGAGACCTGGGAGTACTACGAGGATGCCTACGAGATCGGGCCAGACAAGATCATTGACACCTACGCTGCTGCAACCCAGCACGTAGACCAGGGTCTATCACTAACCCTGTTCTTCAAGGACACCGCAACAACCCGTGATGTCAACCGCGCTCAGATCAATGCTTGGCGTAAGGGCATCAAGACCATTTACTACATCAGGATTCGCCAGGCTGCCCTAGAGGGCACCGAGGTCGAAAACTGCGTCAGCTGCATGCTCTAGGCAAAAGGGAAGACACTATGGAAAAGACAAAGCTAATAAGCCGTCCGGTCAACTGGAACAAGATTGAGGACTCTGTAGACCTCGACGTCTGGAACCGTCTAACCCAGAACTTCTGGCTGCCGGAGAAGGTGCCACTATCGAACGATGTGCAGTCATGGGGAACCCTACGTCCACACGAGCAGAAGCTCACGATGCACGTATTCACCGGACTAACCATGCTCGACACCATTCAGGGAACCGTCGGAGCCATGAGCCTGATGCCAGATGCTCGCACTCAGCATGAAGAGGCTGTTATTACCAACATCGCCTTCATGGAGTCCGTCCACGCCAAGAGCTACTCCAGCGTCTTTTCAACCCTCTGCTCGACCACTGAGATTGAGGAAGCCTTCCGCTGGTCAGAGGACAACCCCTACCTGCAGAAGAAGGCCGAGATCGTTCTTGGCTACTACAACGGAGATGACCCACTGAAGCGTAAGGTAGCCTCGACGCTGCTGGAGTCCTTCCTCTTCTACAGCGGCTTTTACCTACCGATGTACTGGTCCTCTAGGGCAAAGCTGACCAACACTGCTGACCTTATTCGTCTAATCATTCGCGATGAGGCTATCCACGGCTACTACATCGGCTATAAGTTCCAGCTCGGTTACAACGAGGCAAGCAAGGAGCGCCAGGAGGAGCTGAGAAGCTACACCTACGACCTGCTTCTGGAGCTCTACGAGAACGAGGTCAAGTACACGGCCGACCTCTATGACGAGATTGGGCTGACTCACGATGTGAAGCAGTTCCTCCACTACAACGGCAACAAGGCGCTGATGAACCTTGGGTTTGACCCGCTGTTCCCGAAGGATGACGCAGAGGTCTCTCCCGCAATCCTGAGCGCCCTGAGCCCAGCCAGCGATGAGAACCACGACTTCTTCTCTGGCTCTGGTTCGTCTTACGTAATTGGTAAGCACGAGGCCACAACCGATGATGACTGGGACTTCTAAGGAGGGACTCATGGACTGCAACTGCGGCAAGGATTCTTGCAACTGCGGCAAGCACTAAGTACTAACTGAGTTGCCGGGTGACCAATTGGTTACCCGGCTTCTTTGTCTCTAGAGTGAAGGAATGAACATGGACAGCGCACTGATTCTTGCATTCGCTGTCACTCTCGGCGCCGGGCTTGCAACAGGCATTGGTTCAACCATTGCCTTCTTTGCAAAGACAACCAACAAGGGTTTCTTTGCAACATCCATGGGCTTCTCAGCCGGGGTCATGATCTACCTGAGCTTTGTTGAGATCATGCCCAAGTCCACCGGCTACCTCAGTGAATATATGCCAGAGGTTGAGGCTGCAGCTGTAGCTGCAGGAGCCCTAGTCGGGGGACTTGTTCTCATGGCCGTCATCGATGCACTCGTTCCATCGGGGGCCAACCCCCACGAAAACACCCAGGTTGAGTTGCTGGGTGAGTCTCAGACTCCACTACCGGAGCTCCAAGACGCCAAGGACAAGGCGCTATTGCGCATGGGCGTATTCGTGGCGCTAGCAATCGCTATCCACAACTTCCCCGAAGGTCTTGCCACATTCCTACTAGTTCTCGATGATCCAGAGATCGGCATTGCCCTGGCTATCGCTGTTGCCATGCACAACATCCCAGAGGGCATCGCGGTTTCTGTGCCGGTTTACTATGCAACCAAGAGCCGCCTAAAGGCCTTCAGGCTAAGCTTCCTCTCTGGACTTGCCGAACCTGCGGGAGCAGTAATCGGCTATCTGATTCTTGCCCAGTTCCTAAATCACTTCGTTTTGGGGGTCATCTTTGCAATGGTTGCCGGAGTCATGGTTTTTCTAGCCATAGACACTCTGCTGCCAACCGCTAGAAACTCAGCCAGAGGTCACCTGACTGTCTATGGAGTGATTGCGGGTATGGCGGTAATGGCTGCGAGCCTCGTACTGCTGAGGCTTTAAATAGCAAACCCCTCCCGAGGGAGGGGTTTGCCTTATGAAGTAATTACTTCAGGGTAACCTTGCCGCCTGCAGCCTCAATCTTGGCCTTGGCGTCCTCAGCTGCCTCCTTCTTGGCACCCTCCAAAAGGGTTGAAGGAGCGGCGTCAACGAGTGCCTTTGCCTCACCCAGTCCTAGACCGGTGATGCCACGCACCTCCTTGATGACCTGAATCTTCTGGTCTCCGGCTGCCTCGAGAACAACGTCAAACTCGTCCTTCTCCTCGGCTGCCTCAGCAGCGCCGCCTGCGGCACCGCCTGCTGCTGCAACAGCTACTGGAGCTGCTGCGGTTACTTCAAACTCCTCCTCGAACTTCTTAACGAAGTCAGAAAGCTCGATCAGGGTTAGCTCCTTGAAAGCCTCAATGAGCTGGTCGGCAGTCATCTTTGCCATTTTGTTCTCCTAGTTGTTTATACGTTTAGTTGGACTCTTGCTTTTGACGCAGCGCGTCGACAACGCGAACCGCCTTGGAAGGCAGTGCGTTGAAGGTGTAGGCAGCCTTGAATAGAGATGCCTTGAAGGCGCCTGCGGCCTTGCCGAGCAGCACCTCCCTGGTTTCTAGCTCAGCTAGCTTCTTAACCTCTGCATCGGATAGTGCAGCGCCGTCCATTAGGCCGGACTTGACTACTAGCAGTGGCTGTGCCTTTGCGAACTCCTTCAGAGCCTTTGCTGCGTTTACTGGGTCGCCGTGAACAAATGTCATGGCGGTTGGTCCAGCAAGCTGACCATCGAAGGCGGTTACCCCGGCCTCTTTGGCTGCAATGGTTAGAAGGGTGTTCTTTGCAACGACATAAGTTGCGTCATTAGCCATTGAGCGACGGAGCGTCTTTAGCTCCGTCACGGTGAGTCCGCGGTATTCAGTCAGGTAGATTGCGCTTGAATCAGCAAATAGCTGCTTCAGCTCTGCAACCTTCTCCTTCTTGTCTGCCATGGCACTCCTTTATTTGGTGCCGGCCTGAAAAATCAAAAAAGCTCCGGCGCAAATGAACACCGGAGCTGAAGCTCTAATACTCACCTGCGCGGGCCGTCTCTTTGGACTCTTCGTAGGCCAGGCGAATCTAGAGAAAAGTTCTTTTGATTACCTGGACCTAGACCGGCGGTCTTTGGCTGCATATAGCTTATTTGGGCGGTGCTTGGCCCGCAAGTCCTTTTTGACCTTGTTCTTGTTGGGAGCATCAAACCTTGAATCTCCAAAGTCGAGAGAGTCGACAATTGGCGGCGGGGCAATGGGGCCAGCTAGCTCCTCGATGAGCTTGTCGCCTGGGGCCACTTGGTGGAAGATCGCTTCGCGATCTGCCATCTTCATGATGGTCTCAACCTTGCGGGTTCTACCAACTGGAACAATCGACACCACGCTGCCGCTTCTACCTGCCCGGCCGGTACGGCCTGCGCGGTGAAGGTAGGTCTTGTATTCCTCTGGAAGGTCCAGCTGAATCACGAGCTTCACGTCATCAACGTGAATACCTCTTGCAGCAACATCGGTTGCAATCATGACTCTGGCTGCACCATTGGTGAAACGCTCTAGGTTTCTGGTGCGCTGAGCCTGGTTGAGATCTCCGTGCAATCTGGCTGTTGGGACGCCCGCGTCATTTAGTGACTGTGCAAGTGCCTCCGCCGTCTGCTTGGTGCGGACAAAGACAATGCTTCTGCCGGTGCCCTGCACTAGTCGGTGAAAAACCTTTGATCGGTGTCCCGGTTCGATGACCAAGACAATGTGGTCGATATCTGATGTCTCCTGCATCTCACCTGGAACCTCGTAAACAAAAGGTGAGGGCATGAACTTGCGCACTAGCGCCGAGACCTCTTTGTCCAAGGTTGCGGAGAACAGCAGCTTCTGGCTTTCGCCGGTCTGCTCCAAGATTCTGGTCACTGGCTCAATAAAGCCAAGGTCACACATGTGGTCAGCCTCATCAACGACCACCTGGGTGCAGTCTGAGAGATCCATCAGGCCCTGACGAATTAGGTCTTCTAAGCGGCCCGGGGTCGCGATTGCGATATCGACGCCGCGCTTTAGAGCCTGCTCCTGCTTGAACTGCGAGACACCGCCATAAATGGTTGTGGTGAAGAAACCTACCGACTTGGCAAGTGGCGAGAGAGTCTTGTTGATCTGCTCAGCAAGCTCGCGAGTGGGGGCAATAACCAACGCTCTTGGCTTACCCGGAACTCTGGTCTGGTTGCCACCTGCAGCAAGCTTCACAACCAACGGAACACCAAATGCAATTGTCTTACCGCTACCGGTCTTTCCTCGACCCAGAACGTGCTTACCCTCAATTGCCGCGGGGATGGTTGCAGCCTGAATTGGAAAAGGTGTTACGGCACCCAGCTTTGCTAGCTCCTGAGTGATTCGCTCGGGGAGCTCCATCTGCTGAAAGGTGTCAAAGATTTGGTGCTGCTCTGAGGCCTCAAAGCGCTCCTGCTTTTCAAAGGTGGGCTTTGGGCTTCTTCCCTTGGGAGACTGGGAGTTTGAGCTTTGAACCCTTGGGCTCTGACCCTGCGGCTTTGAGGCCTTGTGGCGCGGCTTATAGTCGCCGCGCTTGGAGGCGTAGCCCTTGCGACCATTGGTCTTAGTCGGGGCAGGGGAAAATGATTTGTTTGGCATCTTTGGGGGGTTATCTCTCGTCGGTGAAACCGGAGAGCCCGAAATCACTACCTAAAGCCTAGGGCCTAGGGCCCAAAAAGGATAGAGCTAGTCGATTAGGCCGCGAACCTTCAGTTCCGCGTGAAGGATTGCATCTGATGGCTCAACTAGGTGAGTGCCGTCTTTGAACCTGATTACCGGGATGTTGGTGCGGCCAGAAATCTCTTGGGCCTTCTCGGCATTCTCTTTGCTCTCTTCGACATCAAACTCGTCGTAGTTCACTTCGAGGGTGTCAAGCAGGGACTTTGACCGCCTGCAGTCGCCACACCACTGCGCTCCGTAGTACTCGACCTCAGCCATAATTACCTCAATCTCAAGCTGTCTGGTATTTCTAATTTTTGATTCTTGTAACTAATTCCCTCGAGAGACTGAATAACTAGGTCAGCCGCTGAATCAAGAGCCTCGTGACCAACACCAATAACTACGCTGGCGCCTGCCGCCTTGCCGGCGGTGACTCCAGATGGGGCATCTTCAAACACTATGCACTGCTCAGGTGATACCCCTAGCCTCTCTGCACCCATCAGGTAGGGCTCTGGATTTGGCTTTCCATTTGAGACATCATCTGCACTCACCAGGTGCCTTGGAATCGGCAGACCGGCAGCCTTGAGCCTGGAGGTTCCAAGGTCTCTTCCCGCTGAGGTGACCACGGTCCAGGAGCCACTTGGCAACGAAGACAGTAGCTCCTTGGCGCCAGGCATTGGAGTTGTCAGGTTTGTTAGCTCGAGCTCGAGGCGATTGATTTGGGCAAGTGCCTCATCAAAATCTGCCTCGTCGACTAGCTGCCTAACTATTTCGCTGGCTCTTTGGCCGTGGTATTCATAAGTTAGAACGAATCCCGGTGAGTAGGTCTTCGCCCATACTCCCCAGGAGCCCTCGACCGAAGACATCGAATCGACCAGGACTCCATCGTTATCAAAGAGTAGGCCGGCAGCCTCAAAGATCATCTAGCTCTGCTTGGCTTCCTGGTTGCGAATAATCACCGTGCGGTAGATGCCCCACTCTGCCAAGAGCAGCAGCAGTATTGGCGGCAGCATATCCTCAATTAGCCAGCCAATAGACGGTGCTGCCATGATCCGCTCGAAGTTATAAACCTCTTTGCCATCAATTAGCTCTAGGCGATCCGAGTACTCAATGAGGCTGTCTACACCTGCGAACCCAAGGGTAAAGGCCATGATCAGCACCACAACACCAAAAATGATTGAGAGGACGAAGTTTAGGTTTACTGCCGCGACACCGCTCTTGCGCTCTCTTGGAGGAAGTGCCCTAGCCGACTTGGCCCTGGCAGCAAAGGTAGTGCCGAGAATTATTGAAAAGCCGATAATGGCCTGGATTATTACCCAGATCCAAGCATCAAGTGAGGTCTTGGTGATGTCATAAACCGTTAGGCCAAAGATGATTGCAATTGCGGTTCCGATTACTGGAACCGCATAGGCAAGGCCCACGGCCCGCTGAAGCTTTGCTCTGTCCTCATCCTTCTCCCCCTCTGGAATGTCCGGCGCGTTCTTTCTGAAGACAAAGGCAGAGAGCAGGGTGTAGACGACGAGGGCCGTTGCAAGCACGATGGGCAGGTAGACATTTAGAAGCCGCATCCAAACAGGTTCGCCCCTGAGGTCATAACTGTTCCAAGCTCCAAGGAAGTTGCCGACAGCAAAAACTGCTCCTGCAACTAAAGAGAGGATCACAGCCAGGTTTGCAAAGCGATGGGCTGATTTTGCAAGCGGGTTATCCCAGCTGGTGCGCAAGCCAACAGCTCTATGCAAAGACCGAAGTGCAACCAGGGCGAAAACCGTTATGCCCATAAGGAATATGTAGACCTGCCACTGGATAGTTGGGTCTGGGTAGATTGGTCCGTCCTCGGCCCACTGGGTGTCTGGGGCCACCATATCGATGTAGCTGCCAAACATAAAAAGCACCCAGGTTGAAATGAGAGCTAAAAGTGGGTTTCTGATTGAGCTCTTTGCAGTCCGAAGTTGATCCATGGCTAAAGCCTAGACTTGCACCATGATTTTGGTTATTGGCGAAGCCCTCATCGACTTAATTGGCGAGGAGGGGTCCGGGGGCAACTACACAGCAGTAGTTGGTGGGGCAAATGCGAACGTCGCTCTGGCCCTTGCAGTGCGAGGTGAGCAGCAGAGATTTCTAGGCCGCATCTCCTCAGATGGCTTTGGAAAACAGATCAGAAATCACCTTGCCTCTCACGGAGTGGACCTGACCCTCTCGGTTGACGCAGAGGAGCAAACCACACTCGCGGTAGCCACCATTGACTCAAGTGGCGTTGCCTCTTACTCCTTCTATACCAAGGACACGGCTGACTGGGGCTGGACGGCAGGTGAACTTCCCAGCGCCGAGCAGCTAGCCGCACTTGATACGAAGGCGATTCAATACGGCTGCCTAGGCATGGCAATAGGGCCAGGCAATCTGGTAATCGAAGCATGGCTTAAAAACTTTTTCGAGGCAGGGACTGTGACTTTGTCTCACGATCTCAACATCCGCCCAGCTCTTGGCTTCGAAAGAGGGCTTGAGCTAAAGCGAGTTCTGCGCCTGAATGCTCAAAGCCACATCATCAAGGCATCAGACGCTGACATCGAGTGGCTCTACGGATTGGATGTTGGTGCAGACCTAGATGACATCGCCTCAGAGTGGTCAAAGGGGAAACTTGTAGTTATCACGCGGGGTGCTGAAGGGGTCAGCCTCTATCGAGATGGCAAGCGAATTGATGTTGCGGGCCAGAGGGTGAATCTGGTTGACACCGTTGGTGCTGGCGATACCTTTATGGCCAACTTCCTTGGTGAGCTGTCGCAGCTTGACGCTTTGGGTGCCAACCCCGAAAGTAGGGTCGCGAGACTAGGGGACGAAGAGCTGGTCGATGCAGCTAAATTTGCCAACACAGCCGCAGCGGTAGTTTGTGAAAGGACTGGTTGCCAACCCCCAACCAAAGGCGAAATCCTGGTGAGGCTGAGGGGCAACTAGCAGGTGTCAAATCGCCAACTTTGTCCCTGACTCATGCAAACCTTAGAGCGTGAAAAAACGTGGGAACAACTGGAGCTTTGACTCCCGCGATTTGATGAGGGCAAAATGCTCACACTGTGTACGTGTATCAACAGCCCGCGAGTTGGGTGTTAGCGGGCTCCAAGAGCTAATCGCCCAGTTCTATGTCAAACCGGACAATCTCGCGATCCGCTACGGCATGAGGTTTGAAGAGGCACTGGAGCAGGAGCTGCTGGCAAATCTAAGCGACAAAGTAAAGATGCCCCAGGAGAGAACGCTGGATGCGACTCTTGAACTGATGAACGAGGGAGTTCCGGTCATCTACCAGGGAGTGCTCCAGGGCGGCTCTGGGGCAATGGCATTTTCTGGAAGACCAGATTTCTTGTTGCGCAGCGACTATAGATTTGAGTTCGGTTCTTCAGGCCTAACCGCTAGACAGGTTGACGGCTGGAACGGCGGCTACACCGCATGGGATGCCAAGCTCTCCTCCACCCCGAAGCCGGAGTATCAGGTTCAGGTTGGGCTCTATGCGGATGTGCTCAGGGAGCTGGGCTATGCGGCAGAGCAGAACCATGGCCTAATCCTTGGGTCTAGAGAACTTGCAGCCTTTGCAGTAGAGACACTAATTGCCCAGATGGTGCAAGACCGAAATGCCTACCTAAAAAAAGTCTTTAGCTTCATTGATGAGGACCCTCAAAGAGTTGAGGACATCGGAGAGTTGATTTGCGATGCATCTAGCTATTGCGACATCTGCGAGTATCCCGAGCTATGCGACCACGCTCGGCGTGAGGCTAATCACTTGCAACTTGTCGCCGGAATCACACGGCCTCAAATTGAGTCCCTCCATCGCAGTGGCGTAAAGACGCTGGCTCAACTGGCAACCCGAGAAGAGCCAACCGACAAACTTTCGCAGGAGCAGGTGCAAAAGCTTGCACGCCAGGCAAGGCTGCAGCAGCACACCTACGACACCGGTGAGCACATTGTCGAGGTAATAAATGCTGCGGAGCTAGAAAAACTTCCAGCAGAGAATCCTGGTGACATCTTTTTCGACCTCGAGGGTTTCACCTTCTTTGGAGAACCTGGAGGTCTCGAGTATCTCTTTGGCTACACCTCAATTGATAGTGGCGAAGAGTTTCACGCTGACTGGGCAGACACCCGAGACCAAGAACGGGAGATCTTTGAAAAGTTCATGCACGATTTGATGAACCGACTGCAGACCTACCCAGACGCCAAGGTTTATCACTATGCCAACTACGAGCAGGCTGCTCTAAAGAAGCTCGCTGAGCGTTACGGCAGCTACCAGCATGAGGTAAATGAACTTATTGACAAGGGTGTGTTCGTTGACCTCTACAAAATCGTCAAGGCCGCGATCATGATCTCCCAAGAGAGCTACAGCATCAAAAAGCTAGAGAACTACTACAGCTTCGCTAGGGCCTCTGATGTCAAAGAGGCAATGGGATCGATGGAGTACTACGACAAGTATCTCGATGCGTTTGATGGCGATGAAACTCTCGCAGAAAACCTAAAGCGCCAGGTGATTGCATACAACCAAGATGATTGTGCAAGCACGCTGGCGCTTACTAGGTGGCTTAGGTCTTTAGTAAACCGAGACGTCTAGCGGAATGCCGGGACCAAAGGTGGTCGATACGGCACCCTTCTGAATGTACTTACCCTTTGAGGTGGAAGGCTTGAGCCTTACGACCTCGTCCATGGCGGCATTCAGGTTGTCCGTCAGCTGTTCTGCAGAGAAGCTTGCCTTACCAACAATGAAGTGAAGGTTTGACTGCTTGTCGATGCGGAACTCAATCTTTCCGCCCTTGATGTCAGTAACTGCCTTGGCGGTGTCCATCGTGACGGTTCCGGTCTTTGGGTTCGGCATGAGGTTACGTGGACCTAGAACCTTACCCAGGCGTCCAACTTTGCCCATTAGGTCTGGGGTTGCAACTGCCGAGTCGAAGTCGGTCCAACCGGCCTCTACCTTTGCGATGAGGTCGTCATCTCCAACCTCGTCGGCTCCGGCTGCCCTGGCTGCGTCTGCTGCGGCACCTGTAGCAAACACAATTACCTTGGCGGTCTTGCCTGTTCCGTGTGGGAGGGAAACCGTGCCACGAATCATCTGGTCGGCTTTTCTTGGGTCAACCCCAAGCTTGAGGGCAACCTCTACGGTTGAGTTCTTCTTTGCTCCTGCAGTCTCAACAGCAAGTGTTGCTGCCTCTGCTGAGGAGTAGAAACGTCCCTCTTCGATTTTCTTTGCGGCATCTAGATATGCCTTTGAGCGCTTTGCCATTCTGCTTTTCCTTTTCGGTCACAGTCCGTGGTTGGTGGGGAAGCTGGCCCCTCCCACGAGCTTTATTGGGGTTTTACTTGTCGACGGTGATGCCCATTGAGCGGGCGGTTCCGGCGATGATTTTTGCAGCACCCTCGAGGTCATTGGCGTTGAGGTCCTTCATCTTGGCCTCAGCAATGGTCTCGACCTGCTGCTTGGTTAGGTGTGCGACTTTGTCAGTGTGAGGGGTAGAGCTACCCTTCTTGACTCCGGCTGCCTTCTTGATTAGCTCAGCAGCTGGTGGGGTCTTTAGAACGAAGTCGAAACTACGGTCTTCATAAACGGTGATCTCCACAGGGACAACGTTGCCGCGCTGATCAGCGGTGGCATTGTTGTAGGCAGTGCAGAACTCCATGATGTTCACGCCGTGCTGACCTAGAGCAGGTCCAATCGGAGGCGCTGGGTTAGCAGCGCCCGCCTGGATCTGAAGCTTGATCAGTCCGACAGCTTTTTTCTTCGGTGCCATTTTCTTCTTTCCTTAGTTCAGTGGGCCGACCTGGTCAAAGGACAGCTCAACTGGAGTCTCTCGCTCGAAGAGCGAAACCAGTACGGTGACCTTGCCCGATTCGGGCTTGATCTCCGAGATTGTGCCAGGGAGGCCTGCAAACGAACCATCCTTGATAAGGATGCTCTCGCCAACCTGGAAGTCAATAGTCATCGGCACAGCCTTGCTCTTTGCCTTGCCGCCTGTGAAGGTGCCAGCTGCCTTGGCGGCTGCAACCTCTTCGGTCTCCTCTGGGGTGAACAGCGGCTTCAGCATCTCAAATGCCTCGTTCGGACGCAGTGGTGTTGGGTGCTGAGAGTTGCCGACGAATCCTGTTACGGCTGGGGTGTGACGAACAAGTGCCCAGCTTTCTTCGGTCATCTCCATTCGAACCAGCACGTAGCCGGGGACGCGAACCTTGGTAACCAGCTTGCGCTGGCCGTTCTTGATTTCAATGGTCTCTTCCATCGGGACCTCGACCTGGAAAACTTCGTCGCCACCTGCAAGTGATGCCTTACGAACCTCGATGTTCTGCTTGACCCTGCGCTCGTAGCCTGCATAGGAGTGGATTACGTACCACTTGCCTGGCTGAGTGCGAAGCTCCTCACGGAACTTACGGTATGGGTCCTCTTGCTCGACCTCTGGCTCGGCCGCAGCCGCTGGCTCCTCGATGTGGAAGCCGTCCATCTCGTGCTCTTGCTCGCTCTCGGCCTGGGCTAGGTCGGTGGCATCAAGGTCGACATTCTCATCGACCGCAGGCTCGCCAATCTCCACCGGCTCACCTGCGTCAACTGCCTCAGCTGGCTCGACAGTCTCGGTAACCTCTAGGGTCTCTGGCGCCTCTGGGGTCTCTACGGCCTCAGCTGGTGCATCGGCCTGGTCGACACCAGAGTCACTGAAATTCAAATCTGACAACTAACTACCTCTAACTAATCTGCGAAAACAAAAGTCACTACGTTTAGGAACACCCAGTCAAGGGCAGAGATGATCACCATGACCACGGCAACGAATGCCAGCACTACACCGGTGAACTTGACCAGCTCCTGGCGGGTCGGCTTGGTTACCTTGCCAAGCTCTGCAAGCACCTGCCTGATAAATAGCGCAGCGCGCTGAATCGGGTTGCGAGCTTTCTCGGCATCAGCTTTGGCCTTTTCGACCAGATCTTCCGAAGCCTTCTCGTTCTCTTCTGCCACTTGGTTACCTTCCTAGTGTTTCGCAGGGCGGACAGGACTCGAACCTGCAACTTGCGGTTTTGGAGACCGCTGCTCTACCAATTGAACTACCGCCCTAAAGTTGCCATCGCCATCAACCAAGAACAGGCCCAAGGCTTGGTTTCAAGAGCCACCTGAGAAAGACACACTTCTAGATTGAATCTAGATTTATGATTTTCGCCAGATTAGTTTTTGGCAGATGTCAACTTGTCAAAGTCTAGGGCCCTTTTGACTTTGATGCAACGGCGAATTCCCCGCTGTGATGGGGAGAAACCCAAGTATTCTGAAGAACATGTCTAGCTCTCGAATCTCTAAGAAAATGCTCGCTATTGCGGAAAGTGCGACCCTCAAGGTTGACAGCAAAGCCAAGGCTCTAAAGGCCCAGGGCAGGCCCGTAATTTCTTATGCCGCAGGCGAGCCGGACTTCGAGACCCCACAAAACATCGTTGAGGCAGCCCTCAGGGCTGTCAGTGACCCAAAGAACCACCGCTACACGCCAGCTGTCGGCCTCCCGGAAATGCGCGAGGCAATCGCGGAGAAGACTCTCCGCGACTCCGGAACCAAGGTTGACCCCTCTCAGGTTTTGGTCACCAACGGCGGCAAGCAGGCTGTCTATACGGCCTTCCAGGTAGCGCTAAACGATGGCGATGAGGTCTTGGTTCCAACCCCCTACTGGACTACCTACCCCGAGGCAATCAAGCTTGCCGGTGGTACTCAGGTGGATGTATTTGCAGGTAGCGACCAGGACTACAAGGTCACTCCAGAGCAGCTCGAGGCTCACTACACCGAAAAGACCAAAGCACTTTTGATGTGCTCGCCGAACAATCCAACCGGAGCCGTCTACTCAAAGGAAGAGCTCGAGGCCATTGGCAAATGGGCGCTGGGCAAAGAAGGTCTGTGGGTAATTACCGACGAGATCTACCAAAACCTCGTCTATGACGGCCTCAAGGCCTACTCAATAACCGAGCTGGTGCCGGAGCTGGCAGAGCGAACCATGATGGTCAATGGTGTGGCAAAGAGCTACGCCATGACCGGTTGGAGACTGGGTTGGCTCATTGCCCCTTCAGATGCTGCAAAGGCAGCGGCCAACCTCCAGTCTCACCTAACCTCCAATGTCTCAAACATCTCCCAGAGAGCTGCCATCGAGGCGATCACCGGGGATCAGGAGCCCGTTCGGCAGATGCTCGAGGCCTTTGACCGCAGAAGAAAAACGGCAGTTGCCGAGCTCAACAAGATCGAGGGCATCGTGACCCCAACTCCCGAGGGGGCCTTCTACGTCTACCCGGACGTCAGCGGGCTGTTTGACAGAGACTTTGGTGGGCGAAGCTTCGCTTCCTCGCTCGAGCTTGCCGATTTCGTGCTGGACGAGGTTGAGGTTGCGCTGGTTCCAGGGGAAGCGTTTGGCCCGAGCGGCTACTTCAGACTCTCCTACGCTCTAGGAGACGATCAGCTTCTCGAGGGAATCCAGCGGCTTCAGAAGCTCTTTAGCTAAAAACCAATCAGGTTTGGTTCGGGAATTAGGTTCATTCCCCACCTAGAGCTAACCCGCTCCTGAATAAATCTCGCTAGCTCAACCACATCAGCTGCACTTGCTCCTCCGGTGTTGGTGATGGCGAGCGCGTGCTTTTGAGAGATTGCCGCCTTTGATCCTGGGATGCTGTAGCCCTTGGGGATTCCCGCGTTCTCGATTAGCCAGCCGGCCGAGAGCTTGACGCTCTCGCCGTCTTCCATCTTCCACTTCTGCATCTCATCGGGAAACTCAAGTGCCTTTATGGAGCTCACGACGGGGTTGGTGAAGAAGCTGCCGCAGGAGCGGGAGTTGGGATCAGCTTCGCTGATTACCATGCCCTTAGAGCTGCGAAGCTCTAGAACAACCTCTCTTACCTGGTCAAGCGGAAGCTGCGAACGATACTCGGCACCAACATGGTTGGTGATCTGCCCGGAGGCCATCGGGACCGACAGTCCTCCTAGCTTGTAGAGCTTGAATTCAACCCAGCCTATGACCCCTTTGAGCCCGCGCTTTAGCGCGCTATCTCGATAACTGAACTCAAAAAACTCTGCTGGCTTGATTGAAACCTCATGGCTTTCTGCATCAAGAAACTCCACCTGGGTAATCACCTGCGACACCTCTTGGCCGTATGCCCCAACGTTCTGAACCGGAGTCGCACCAACGCTGCCCGGGATGCCGCTCATGGCCTCAATGCCTGCGTAGCCCCGCTCAACGCACCACGCCACAAACCCATCCCAGCTCTCACCGGCTTGGACCCTGAGGGTCACCGTCTCATCAGTCTCTTCAGTAATTTCGATGCCGCTATTTACAACTAGGACTATGTTCCAGTCGCTCATGTCGTCGGCAAAGACGGTGTTTGAACCACCGGCAAGAATGTGGTGTTTCTCTTCCGAGAGCCATGCGGCCTTGGCCGCCTCATAGAGCTCCTCGGCACTCTCGCAGCGAGTAATGGATTTGGGAACGCCGCCAACCTGCATGGTGGTGAGACTCGAGAGCGCTACCGGCTGAACAAGACTCAAAACTTCACCCAGGCCTGGGCCTTACCCAAGACGGTGTTGCCCTCAAAGGTTGTTGTGAGGTCGACTCTCACCTTTGAGTTCTCCTCGTCCATAGCAGCCACTGTCGCAACAACGCTTACAACGGCCTCGCCTGTTGCAGGAACCACAACCGGCTTGGTGAACCTAACTGAGTAGTCAACAACCTCACCCGAGTCTTCAAGCCAAGAAAGCACTGGCTGAATTGCTAGCCCCATTGTGAGCATGCCGTGAGCGAGAACGCCGGGCAAGCCAACCTGTTTGGCGACATCGTCTCTGTAGTGAATTGGGTTGAAATCCCCCGATGCCCCCGCATAGCGAACCAGAGAATCTCTGGTGATGGGAAACTCTCCCTCTGCAACAACCTGACCGACCTCAAGAGCAGAAAACTCAGGCATCTTCACCCCTAACGACAAGCGTTGAGATTGCGGTGCAGACAAGCTTGTCCTGCTTGTCGAAAATCTCTGTGTTGAAAGTCACCATGTGGTTTCCTCCAAGGCTCTTTACGCTCGCAACCTCAAGTTCGCTTGTCAACTCATCACCTGGCACAAGCTGCCGCTCATAGACAAACCGCTGCTCGCCATGAACCACACGAGAAAAGTCAAGTCCAGCCTCGGGGTCTGCAATCACGAGTGAAAGCGAGTGCTCCTGAATGGCGATTGGGAAGGTTGGAGGAACGACAAAACCCTCGGCGGTATTGCCAAATGTTGCCGCGGAGAACTCACGAAGCTTCTCAAGCCCGACGATGTAGGGCCGGGTTCTCGGGTAACGCTTACCTTGAATATCTGGATTTACCACGAGATAAGACTATTCGGTGTTTGGTAGCGGGGGCGGGGCTCGAACCCGCGACCTCACGATTATGAGCCGTGCGCTCTAACCACCTGAGCTACCCCGCCGCTTGATCTTTGAAGATCGAGCCCCGAGACAGGATTGAACTGTCGACCCCTTCCTTACCATGGAAGTGCTCTACCACTGAGCTATCGGGGCGCTTCTGCAACCGAGACAGATTAGCACTAGCGAACAGCGCTAGGCAAACGCCAAATCTGCAGATCTAGGGCCACTGCGTCATAGCGAACCTTGGACCCAACCACCCTTAGGTTGCCATTTCCAAAGAGGTTCTCTGCTCGCTCTGGAGAGGCAATTGCATCCTTTGGAAACTCCACCCTGCGGTCCTTGCCGCGGCTCACACAGACCAAGACAGACTCGGTTTTTGACTCTCGAATGTAGACAAGGGCCTCCTTAGATGAGTAGAGGAACCTCATCGAACCATCAACCAAAGCGCGGTGCTTCTTGCGAATCTGAGAGAGCCGTGCGTAGGTCTCGATCATGGTCGGATCCGCCTGGCGCTCTAGGTTCCATGGCATTGGAGTTCTCGAGCTCTCGCCGTTCCAGCCGTCTAGCCCAAACTCGTCGCCCGAGAAGATCATCGGGATGCCTGGGAAGGTGAACTGCATGCCCGCTGCCACCCGCTGAGCACCTGGAATCGCGAAGGTCTTGAACCTGCCCGTGTCGTGGGTATCCAAAGCATTTAGGTTGTGCATGCGAACGTGCCAGGGGAAGATGCCTGCAAATCTTTGGTGGAGCTGAACCAGCTCGTGAGCACCAATTCCCTTGCGGCCAACGCCAACCTGGCCCTCGTCTCTTTTCTCCTTGGGATTCCAGAGCCAGCGCCAAGTTGGTCGCGTGAAGTTCGAGTAGGTCATTGTCGACTGGTAGTTGTCACCCTCAACGTGGTTCGCAGCATC
The DNA here is from genome assembly GCA_028144365.1 of Aquiluna sp. Classification (GTDB taxonomy): domain Bacteria; phylum Actinomycetota; class Actinomycetes; order Actinomycetales; family Microbacteriaceae; genus Aquiluna. Next base: position 8,028 of record JAOGAX010000005.1, on the reverse strand, counting down.
TGAGGTGAACTCGCCAATCAAGAAAGTCTCTGGGGAGACTTCGTTCATGGTCGCCCTGATGGTGTTTGCGATTTCCCTGTTGAAGTTGTCATCGCGAATCCAGCCAGTCATGTTGGCAACGTCAATGCGCCAGCCATCTAACCCGTAGGGCGCCTTCAGCCACTTTGCAACCACCGAGCTCTTGCCGCGAATAAAGCGCTTTCTTAGCTCCTCAGAGTTCCAGTTGAACTTGGGAAGTGATGGCACTCCCCACCAAGAGTCATACTTCTTGTTCCCATCGGAGAAGTAGTAGAACTCGCTCTCCAGGGCTTTGGGGTTTTTATAGGCAGCAACAAACCATTCGTGCTTATCGCCCGAGTGGTTGGCGGTGAGATCGCCCATGACCTTGAGGCCCATTGAGTGGGCTTTCTTGACAAGCGACTGAAGTGCCTTGTTGCCGCCGAGCAGCTCGTCAACTGAATCAAAGTTCGAAGCGTCATAGCGGTGGTTAGAACCTCCCGGGAAGAAGGGGGTCATATACAAAATTGTTGCCCCGAGCTTCTTTAGGTGATCAAGGTGCTCCTCGACGCCCTTGAGATCCCCTCCAAAGAACTGCTCAGCGGTTCCTGGCCCCTTGCCGATAACTGGGTCTGACCACTTCTTAGGGATGGCCCACTTTGGTGGTGTCCTCTTGTCAGCCTCTGCACTTCTCGCAAAGCGATCTGGAAATACCTGATACAAAACTGCGCCCGATGCCCACTTCGGAACTGAGTTGTAGGTATTGATCTTGAAGTCATCGCGATCGGGTTGGTCAAGCTCATGCAGGCCCACACCGTTTAGCCAAAAGCTCTCGCCGCTTTTGAGCTCGATGTAGAAGCGGTAGTGGATCTCCGGGTTATACATCACTACCTGACCCTCGAACCAGCTCCAGCCGTGGCGCTTGGCAAAGACCTTGAACTTGGGGGTTAGAAAGCCCTCACCCGAGTCGCTCTGGCGAACCATGACCTGCTTCACAGGCCCAAAGGATGAGTGGATTCGAATCCGCAGCTTTACCTTGTCACCAAGTTTTGGTTTTTGATTCGCTACATAAAGTGCGGATCCATCGTGATGTGGCTGAAGTGCAAGGTTGGTCATTACCGACAAACCTACTAACCCTTAACCGCGCCGCCGGTCAGACCCGACACGATGTACTTCTGCAGATACAAGAACAGGGCCACAATCGGAATGGCTGCCAGAACCGCGCCGGCAGCAAATATGGTCCATCGCTGACCGAACTGATCAGAGACATACATGTAAAGACCAACCGCAAGAGTCTTGCTCTCCGGCTTGGTCAAAATAATGTTCGCCAGCACGAAGTCGCTGCTGGTGCCGATAAATGCAAGCAGTCCAATGACGGCAAGAATCGGAGCAGCAAGTCTGAGAATGATGCCGTAGAAGATCTGGGTGTGAGTAGCACCATCGATCTTCGCAGCCTCGTCGAGCTCCTTTGGAATCGTGTTGAAGAACCCATACATCAAATAGGTGTTCGCTCCCAGTGCTCCACCGAGATAAACCATGATCAGCGCGAGCTGAGAACCAATTCCTAAGAACGGAAAGACGTTACCGATGTTCACCAGCAGCGCGTAGATGGCAACAAGGGCCAAGAGCTGCGGGAACATCTGAACCAGGATCAGAGTCAATAGCCCAGCCCTGCGACCCGTAAATCGCAGTCTCGAAAACGCATATGCCGCGAGCGCCGAGAGAAAGACCGAGCCAATGGCTGCTGTGCCCGAGATAAACAGGGTGTTCACAAACCAGTTGGCAAATGGCCGATATGGATCATTGAAAAGATCGACGTAGTTGTCTGTCGTGAACGAGGAGAAAAGCGTCGAGGTGAACTGGTCGGCGTTTGCAAAGGATCCGGAGATTACGTAAACAATCGGGAAGATTGAGTAAACAACCATTACCCAACCGACAAGGTGCTTCCAGCCCTTCTTGCGCAGCCACCCTCCAAAGGTTAGCTTCCGCTCATCGGTCAGCTGGGCCTTTGCGGCCTTGTAGGCCTTGAGCTCTTCCTTGCTTAGTTCTTTGTCCATTAGTTCACATCCTCAAGAGTCTTAGTCCTGCGGAAGGAGAAATAGGAGACGGTTCCCACGATGAAGAAGATCAGAATTGAGAAGGCGCTAGCCAAACCAAAGTCACGGCCCTCTCCGGTTGAGAATGCGATCTTGTAGACCATGGAAATCAAGATGTCGCTATGCCCCACATTTATCGTCGCGTCAAAGTCTTTCGGCCCGCCCCCGGATAACAGATATATCAAACTGAAATTATTGAAATTGAAGGCAAAAGAAGTAATCAAAAGCGGCGCAACAGAAACTAGCAGCAGTGGCAGCTTAATGAGCCTGAGCTGCTGCCATGCGGTCGCTCCATCGATGCGAGCCGACTCCATCAAATCCGAAGGTATGGACTGCAAAGCACCTGTTGTGATCAAGAACATGTAGGGGAAGCCGAGCCAGAGATTCACTAACAGGATGGATATCTTCACCAAGAACTCATCAGTGAGCCACGGTATCTCCGCCCCTCCAAACAGCACCACATTTATAAACCCGTAGTCCTTGTTGTAGAGGGCTCGCCATACGAAGGCAGAAAGGAAGCCTGGGAAGGCATAGGGCAAAATCATCGCCACCCGATACCAGCGCTGTCCACGAAGCTTTGCGTCATTGAAGAGCAGAGCCAGGCCCAGGCCCAGAACAAATGTTGTGAGCACAGAGAGAATTGCAAAAGCGAATGTCCAGATAGTGACCCGGAGAAGTGGCTCGCGGATACCCGGATCCGTGACCGCTCGTTCGAAGTTGAGAAGTCCGACCTCTACTCGCCATCCAGGCGCAAGATCCTCCCCGTCTGCACTCCTGTACGTTCCCTCGCCAGAATCGAAAAAGACTTTGCCGTCTTCGACTCGGGTCATGGTGTCCGCTACAGGGTCGTAGTCAAGCCGAGGCCCAAAGACAACGGCCTGGGAGGCGTCCGGGGTCATTAGGAAGTAGGAGTCAGGGTCGTCACTCAAATACAGCTTGGCCCTAACCACGTCTTCCTGAATTGCGGCGATTTCTCTGAAGGGAAGCTCGGTGAATCCTTCGGCCGCAGTGGCCTTACCAAAAGAGTTGAATTCTGTAGGCGTCACTTGTTGAAGGACTTCACCATCCGCGGCAACCTTCACCTGCATTGCGCCAGAGTTGTCGGTCAACGTGACTAGAAAGTTAAGTTGACCATCAGCATCGGTAACGACGGTCAACGGATAAATGGGCTCCCCATCAATCCTGGTTTGGCCATTGAGCAACATTGCGTTGATGGCATCATCCTTGTCGCTGTTATGCATGGTGCCGTAGTTGGTGAAGGCGATGTAGGCCGAGTAGCCAACAACATAGACCTGAAAAACCGCCATGAAAATGAGTCCGGGCGCCAGGTATTTGGCAGGAAGCCTTCCGCGCCGTAGGTAAACCCAATTCACAATCAGTGTCGCAACAGCCACAATTCCGGCAAAGAGGTAGTCCTCATTGCCAATCAGGATCATGATGGCAAAAACCATGGCCGCAGACATCAGTCCCAGCAGAACTATCTTCACCAAGGTTCCAAATAGTGAAGGCGTTCCACCGTCATTCAGTGCGGTGTTGGACTTAGTTCTGCCCTTTGGCAGTTGCCATGTTGGTCCGCGGGTCTCTGTGCTCAAAACGATCCTGCTCTAATCAGAGAAAAAGGGGGCGTCCTTTGGCGGACGCCCCCTTTCTCAGATGATGTTGCTAATTAGCCAGCGATGGCAGCGTTGATCTCATCGATCATCTTCTGCCAACCCTCAGCTGGGTCTACCTTGCCAGTCATGATGGCAGCCTCGGTTGAACCCCATGAGGCCCAAACGCTACCCATTTCTGGAATCGATGGCATTGGAGCGGCGTTTGCACCAGCAGCGCCGAAGCCCTGCACAATCTTGTTGCCGCTAGCGGCCTCAAGAACCGCCTTGTGAGCTGGGATACGTCCACCAATCTCAAAGATTGATGTCTGGGCAGCCTCGCTACCAACGTACTCACCCAGGAACTTGTTCACATACAGTGGGTCGTCGGTCTGGCTAGAGATGAAGAATCCCTGAGCGCCAAGGAACTGGCTCGCAGGTTGTCCTCCAACCGAAGGAAGTGAGTAGATGGCGTAGCCGTCCTCACCTAGACCTTCAGCAATTGATGGAGCAGCCCATGGGCCGGTAATCCAGCAGGCAAGCTCGCCTGACTTGATCGCTGCCTCGGTTGTTCCATAGTCCATGAAGGAGAAGGTGTCACCGTTGTCAGCCAGCCATTGAGCAAACTCGAAGCCGCCGTCGCTACCCATGCCTAGCTCAGAAGTGTAGGAGCCATCAGCGTTCTGAACGAACACTGGAGCACCAAACGAGGTCTGGATGTAGTACATGTGGTAAGGGTCGCCGCCGTCTTCGCTCATGGCAACCTCAACACCTGCTGCTACAACCTCTTCCCAGGTTGCTGGCTGCTCTGGGACCATCGAGCTGTTGCAAACAAGCCCGATGTTTTCAACTCCAAATGGCAGACCATAGAGGGCGCTGTCGTATGAGAATGCTGCGAGTGCGTTCGCACGGAAGTTATCGGTAACTGCTCCCAGCTCAACTGGAGCGATCGCTCCTGCTGCAACTAGAGCGCCAGTCCAGTCGTGAGCACCAACCAGAAGGTCAGGTCCCTCTCCGGTAGGGATTGCAGTGATCGCCTCGTCGCGAATTGATCCGAAGTCCTTGATCACGAGCTCGACAGCGATTCCGGTGTCCGCTTCGAACTGAGCTGCGACGTCTTCAAGGGATGCGCCGGACTTGTCGTCAACCCAGACAGTGAGAGTCTCGATTGCTGGAGTGTCCTCGGCAGGAGCCTCGGACTGAGTAGCAGTAGCGGTTGCGGTTGGCTCAGCCTCTTCGGCTGCACAACCAGATAGAACTAGCGCTGAAACTGCGGCGACTGCGCCGACAGCAAACAGGCTGCGCTTAGTGGTTTTCAATAGAGCACCTTTCAGTACCTGAAACGGAAATAGATTTGCCTGCAACGGCAAGCCCCTCTAGTTCACTCCTGGCGAAAGTTAGACGCAAACTTGTAAGCGTTTACAACGATAACAACTCAGTAACAAAGCGACTTAGAGCCAGTAAAGACGGCGTTTTCTGTAATCGTTTACAGATGCTCAAATACTGGCCAAACCCCCATTTTTTTGCCATTTACAGCGATTTTTCAATGTCAGGTAATTGGAATCTGAAACCCATACAATTTCGCTCATGACCCTTGCCGATGCATCGACCAACGCGCCTGGAAAATGGTGGCGCAACGCAGTTATTTACCAGATCTACCCACGAAGCTTTGCTGACGGCAACGGCGATGGCATGGGGGACCTCAAGGGTGTTGAGGGAAGACTTGAGTCACTGAGCGAGCTCGGGATTGATGCCATTTGGTTCTCTCCCTTTATGAGCTCTCCCCAAAAGGACGCCGGTTATGACGTCAGTGACTACACCGACCTTGACCCGCTCTTTGGAACGCTTGAAGACTTTGATTCGGTTCTTTCAAAGGCTCATGACCTGGGACTCAAGGTGATTGTGGATCTGGTTCCAAATCACTCCTCGAGTGAGCACCCCCTATTCAAGGCCGCGCTTAGGGCAGGCAAGGGTTCTCCTGAGCGCAGCTACTACCACTTCGCCGATGGCAAGGGAGAAGATGGTGAGCTACCACCGAACAACTGGCAGTCGGTGTTTGGTGGACCAGCGTGGACAAGGATTGACGATGGCCAGTGGTATTTGCACATCTTTGACTCCTCACAGCCCGATTTCAACTGGGGCAATCCCGAGGTTGAGAAGTTCTTCCACGGCGTTCTGAGGTTTTGGCTTGACCGCGGTGCGGATGGTTTCCGAGTCGACGTGGCGCACGCTCTCATAAAGGAGCCTGGACTACCTGACGTCGAAGAGCTCTCTAGTTCCATGACCGGCAGCGATAGCGATCCGAAAGACGAGAAGGCTCACCCCCACTGGGGCCAGGAGGGTGTTCACGACATCATCCGAGGCTTCCGCAAAGTTATTGACGAGTATGACAATCGCGCCATGGCAGCAGAGGCTTGGATATTGCCGCTGAGCAAGATGGCTAAGTGGGTGCGCGAGGACGAGTACCACCAGGCGTTCAACTTTGAATACCTGGCCACCGAATGGGAGGCAAAGCGCCTCAAAGAGGTGGTCGACGAGTCTTTGTTCGAGTTTGGTGCGGTAGGGGCTCCAAGTACCTGGGTGCTCTCCAACCACGACGTCATTCGACACGTCACCAGGCTTTCCTATAAAGAGATCCCGAAGCAGGGCGATGGTATTGGCCCCGACTACCCGCAGCCTGACGAAGCCAAAGGTCAAAGAATTGGGCGGGCAGCCAGTGCTTTCATGCTTGGCCTGCCAGGCAGCAGCTACCTCTACCAGGGAGAAGAGCTCGGTCTTCCCGAGCACACCACCTTGGAATCTGAGTACCGACAGGACCCAACATTCTTTAGAACAAAGGGTGAGCGGGTCGGTCGCGACGGCTGCAGGGTTCCGATTCCCTGGGAGGCCGACTCTCCCGCGTTTGGCTTTAGCGAGACCGGTAAGAGCTGGCTGCCGCAGCCTGAAAACTACCGCGGCTACAGCCGCGACAGGCAGCAGGGCGTTGCTGGCAGCACCTTGGAGCTCTACAAGCGCCTGCTCAGCTTTCGCAAGAGCAACGCTCTAGGCGATGGAAATCTTGAGTGGATCGAGAGCCTCTGCACGGACTCCACACTCGCCTATAAAAACAACTCCGTCCTGGTGGTGGCGAATTTTGGACCGGACTCACTGGCTCTGCCCGAGGGAGAAATTCTCGTTACCACCCAGCATGATTTGAGCATCGAGGGAGTCTTGGAGCACGACCAGGTGGCCTGGATTAAGCTCTAGCAATGGCAGTTCACGAGCCAACCAAGGGCTCTCAGTGGTGGCGCTCGGGCGTTATCTACCAAATTTATCCCCGCAGCTTTCTGGATTCCAATGGCGACGGCATGGGCGATCTTGCCGGGATCACAAAGGGTCTTCCGGCACTAAAGGAGCTGGGGGTTGACGCCGTCTGGCTCTCCCCCTTCTACCGTTCCCCCCAAAAAGATGCGGGCTATGACGTTAGTGACTATGTGGCCGTGGATCCGCTGTTTGGTGACCTGAACGACTTTGACGAAATGCTCGCTAAGGCACATGAGCTTGGCCTGAGGGTCATGATTGACCTTGTCCCCAACCACAGCTCCGACCAGCATGAGTGGTTTCAAAAGGCACTTGCGTCCCCCAAGGGTTCCCCGGAGCGAGACTTCTACCACTTCAAAGACGGCAAGGGTGAAAATGGGGAACTACCGCCAAATAACTGGGTATCAATGTTTGGCGGTCCCGCCTGGACACAAGTCCCCGATGGCCAGTGGTATTGCCACCTCTTCGACTCCTCCCAACCGGATCTGAACTGGTCCAACCCAAAGGTCAAGAAGGCGTTCGAGGAGATTCTGCGTTTCTGGCTAGATCGCGGAGTCGATGGCTTCCGAGTAGACCAGCCCCACGCCATGGCAAAGAAGGAGGGTCTGCCAGACCACCCCTATGTAACTGAGGCCGGTGCAGGGTTCATTGAGGGACGTGAGGCTCCACCGATGTGGTTCCAGGATGAGGTCCACGAAATCTTCCGGGACTGGAGAAGCATTCTCGACGAATACCCCGGTGACCGCGCGATGTGTGGAGAGGCCTATGTGCTGCCGCTGAGCTTGATGGCCAAGTGGGTTAGGCCAGATGAGTTCCATCAAACATTCAATTTCCGCTTCCTCGATGCCGGTTGGCAAAAGGACACCTTGGTGGCCGCAATAGACGAGAGCTTCGAGGCCTTCGACGCAGTCGGAGCCCCGAGCACCTGGGTGCTTTCAAACCACGATGTGATTCGGCATGCCTCCAGGTTTGGTGGCGAGTACGGCAGGGCGACTGCCTCGGACGGTATTGGTCCGAGTAATCCCCAGCCTGACAGCGAACTTGGT
>JAOGAX010000004.1 GCA_028144365.1 Aquiluna sp. | reverse complement strand
CCAAGGGCTTCAGAACCGTCATGGCAAAACTCAACGGTCAGCTCCGGCCAGTCACCGTTCGCGACCACAGCATCTCAAGCGTTGAGTCCACCGCGGAGAAGGCCGACCCGGCAAACCCTTCCCACGCAGCAGCTCCATTCACGGGTGTTGTGACACCAAAGGTTGAGGTGGGACAAAGCGTGAGCGCGGGCCAGCCAATTGCGTCGATCGAGGCAATGAAGATGGAGGCCTCCATCGCAGCTCCAATTAGTGGCAAGATTGTTCGGCTGGGAGTAGCTGGCCCAACACCCGTTGAGGGTGGCGACCTAATAGCAGTAATCGAATAGGGAGAAATGTCTCGCAAGAATGATGACGAGTTTTCGTCGGGGGAGAATGCAGACTATTCGGATCTAGAACTAGATCCTGAAACCGGTCAAATCGTCTCGGTAAGCGCAGAGGGCGAGCAGGTCACTGTCGCCTCCGCAGTGTTCGAAGAGTCCGAGCCGGCCAGCATGCTCACCGCAGACAGGCTGCTTCGAGACGAGGCAAGACCGAGGATAATCCCAGAGACATTCGGCCGAAGGCTGATTTATCGCCTGACATTTGGCAAGTTCAACCCCGGTGACAACAAGAAGGTTCTGGCTAGGCGCGCGCTGGACGCAAGGATCATGCTCGACCTTGAGGGTGAGACAAGATTTGTGCCGGTGCTGACCCGCAAGGGAGGCGTTGGCAAGACCACCATCACAACTCTTATTGGCATGGCGATGTCTCTGGTTCGCGAGGATAGGGTTTTGGCGATTGATGCCAACCCAGATCGCGGCACCCTCGCCGAGAGGGTTGAGCTCAAGAGCGACCGCACAGTTCGCGATGTTGTAAAGCGCGCTGGAGGAATCACCTCATTTACGCTCTTTAGCGATTACGTTTCACGCGATAAGTCAAGGCTGGATGTGCTGGCTTCGGACACCGACCCAATGCTTTCAGAGGCCTTCGATGAGGGTGACTACAACGTGGTTGCCGATATCGCCACCAGGTATTACAGCATCTGCCTCACCGACTGCGGCACTGGCATTGTCCACAGCGTCATGCGGGCAATCCTGCAGCGAGCCGATGGCCTCGTCATTGTCTCCGGCGGCTCAGTCGACGAGGCAAAGCTTGCTAGCGAAACCCTTACCTGGCTCGAGTCCAATGGCTACGGCGACCTGGTCAAGAACTCGGTGGTGGCCCTGAACACCGCCACCTACGGCACCCAGCTTGTGAAGCTAGATGAGATTGAAAACCACTTCAAGACTCGAGTTCGTGCTGTGGTTCGTGTTCCCTACGACCCAATGCTTGCAGCCGGTGCAGTTATTCAGTTTGACAAGCTACACCCCGCCACCAGGCAGGCAGCAAGGGATCTTGCTGCGCTAGTTGTCGACGGTCTGGTGGATTGAGCGTTCGGGAAATTCGGCTCTTCGGAGATCCGATCCTAAAGAGCGCTTGCGGTGAGGTCACCGACCTCTCAGCGGCAGAGTCTTTGGTTCAAGACCTTCTAGATACCACCTCCCTGCCCGGCAGAGCGGGTGTTGCAGCAAACCAAATTGGAGTTGGCCAGAGGGTTTTTGCCTACAGCGTCGACGACGAACTGGGTTACCTAATAAACCCCGAGATTATCGAGCTTGCCGGAGAGAAGCTCGAGATCGAGGAGGGCTGCCTCTCGGTTCCGGGGCTTTGGCACAAAACCCCTAGGTTTGAGCGGGCAACCGCAAGAGGATTGCAGCTCGATGGCAGCACAATTGAAATTAGTGGCGAAGGCCTTCTTGCCCAGGCGCTTCAGCACGAGTGCGACCACCTAGACGGACTTCTTTACCTAGACAGGTTGCTCCCCGAGGAGCGCAAGTTAGCCCTGAGAGCTCTTAGAGAGCAAGACTGGTTTCTTAGCTAGCGTAGATTCTGTCTACGTGAATTGAGAAGTCTTTGAGCACCTCACCGCGCTTGATCTTTAGCGATGGCGTCAGGTGGCCAGAGGCCTCAGTGAGTTCGACATCGAGAATCTCAAAAGCCCTGACCTGCTCCGCCTGAGAGAACTTTTCATTGACCCCGTCTACAGCCCTCTGTAGCTCCTCGCGAATCCTTGGGTGCTTGGTTGCCTCCGCGAGGGTCAACTTCTCGGTAATGCCGTTCTGCTCACACCAAACCGGAACCATCTCTGGATCCAGCGAAATAAGAGCGCTAATAAACGGCTGCGAATCACCAATCACAACGACCTGGCCAACTAGGGGGTGAGCACGAAGCGGATCTTCAATCGGAGCAGGAGCTACGTTTTTACCACCTGCAGTCACCAGCAATTCCTTTTTGCGACCGGTGATTGTTAGGAAGCCATCCTCGTCTAGCTCTCCGATGTCACCGGAGCGGAACCAGTCCTCGGTGAATGCCTCGCGGGTTGCAGCTTCGTTGCGGTGGTAACCGCGCATGATGTTGATGCCACGAAGTAGCACCTCACCATCTTCGGCGATTTTGATACCGGTCCCGGGAAGCGCTCTACCAACCTTGCCAATCTTCTGCCAGCTAACGCGGCCAATAACTGCCGCCGCAGCTGTCTCGGTGAGTCCGTAGCCCTCCAGAACGATTAGTCCAATGCCCCGGAAGAAGTGGCCGAGCCTTGCACCAAGTGGTGCACCACCTGAGATTGCGTACTTTACTTCGCCTCCCATTGCCGCGCGGAGCTTGGAAAATACGAGGCGGTCAAAGAGCTTGTGCTTGACTTTCAGGCTAAGACTTGGCCCCTTCGGGTCATCCAGGGCCTTCGAGTAGTCAATTGCGGTTTGGGCCGCAGCGCGGAAGATCTTGCCCTTGCCTCCCGCTTCTGCCTTGAGCTCTGCGTTGTTGTAGACCTTTTCGAACACCCGCGGCACAGCCAGCAGGAAGGTTGGTTTGTAGCCAGGGAGCTCGGCGGCGACCATCTTGGTGTCGCCTAGGTGGCCCACCTTCACGCCTGAATAAATGCAGAGAGCGGCGACATAGCGCCCGAAGATGTGTGCGAGGGGGACAAATATCAGCGAACGCTGAAACTCGTTGCAAAGCTCTGGGACTTCAGCGGCAGCGTTCTTACAGTGGTCGACAAAGCTCGAGTGGGTTAGTTCGCAGCCCTTTGGATTACCTGTGGTGCCAGAGGTGTAAACGATGGTCGCAAGGTCTGGTCCCTCAGCATTTTTTCTTGCCGTTTCAAGGTCAGCGTCAGAGACCTTCTCGCCCGTCTTGTGCAGGTCGGAGAACTCCTTGGAGTCGATTCTCCAAACCTTTGAGACCTTCTTTACATTCGACTTAATTTTGTTGAAGCGGTCGAGGTGCTCGTCGTTCTCAAGGAATAGCGCTACCGAGTCCGAGTCGGAGAGAATCCACTCGATTTGCGCGGGAGAGGAGGTCTCGTAGATGGGCACGACAACCCCTCCTGCGAACCAAACCGCAAAGTCAATCAGCGTCCACTCGTAGCGAGTGCGAGACATCAGAGCAACCGCGTCACCGGGCTTGATACCAGAGGCAATCAAACCCTTAGCTAGGCTTTCGACCTCGCTTAGGTAGTCCTCGGCGGTTACATCGCGCCAGCTTCCGTCAGAGTTCTTACGACTAAAAAGGGCATGCTTTGGGTTTTTAGCCACGCGGCTTAGTAAGAGGTCCGTTGCGTTCTCGCGGGGGTTGGTTTCCACTCTCAGCGGCACATCGTAAAACGTCATCGTTTGTCTCCCTCAGAAGTTTCCTAAACTCTACTCTTCGCCCCTCACCGTGTCACCAGCCGCGGATGGCTCCAAATGACAAGTGCAGTTAGTTTGTTTCCGCCCTAATATTCTGGTTTGGCCATTTGAACGGAGTACCCCTTGCTTAGTGTCGGTATTGACATCGGCGGAACCAAAATCCTTGGTGCGCTTGTCGACGAATCCGGCAAGGTTGTCCAGGAAAAAAGAATCGCGTCTCCAGCCCAGGATCCTGCGCGTTTGGTTGACGATGTGGCAGGGCTTATCGATGACCTTCTCAGGGTCGATCCCGAGGTGGCGGGGATAGGCGTAGCAGCGGCTGGCTTCATTGATGCAGAGAGGTCCACGGTTCTATACGCTCCAAACCTGAACTGGCGCAATGAGCCGCTGCAGCAAAGAATCTCCGACAAGGTCGGTCGCGAGGTCATCATCGAAAATGACGCGAACGCAGCTGGCTGGGCGGAGTTTCGCTTTGGTGCCGCCTCAAAGTATGGCTCGATGATGATGCTCACCCTAGGCACCGGAGTCGGTGGGGCAGTGGTGGCCGATGGCAAGTTGATGCGCGGCGGCTTCGGGATTGGCGGGGAGCTCGGCCACGTAACAGTTGTCGATGGCGGCATCAAGTGCGGCTGCGGCAGACTCGGCTGCGTGGAGCAGTACTCGTCTGGCACGGCTCTGCTGAGGGAGCTTAGAAGTATTGCTAGCTCTAGCTCAGCCGAAGGGGCACGGCTCAGAGAGCTAGCTAGCGAGGGAGAGCTCTCCGGCCATCACGCTTATCTCGCCTTTCAAGAGGGAGACAAGGCCACCCGCCAAGAGGTTGAGCGCGCCGCAGAGTATCTAGCCCGAGCCATGGGCTCTCTGGTTGCGGTTTTAGACCCTGAGGTGTTCGTTATCGGGGGAGGCCTCTCGGAGTTGGGACAGGGGATTTTGGACCCCATCACTAGGCACTTTGCAGCCCAGCTGCCCGCCCAAGGATTTAGGCCAGAGGCAGACATTGTGCTTGCCAGCTTTGCCAATGAGGCCGGGGTAATTGGAGCAGCCGATTTGGCCCGCCAGGCGGGCCAGTAAGCTTTAGTTTCAAACTGGAGAAGACAAGTGACCTACCTAATTCTGAAGAACCTGGTGCTGGGGCCAATCCTGCAGCTGCTGTTCAGGCCTTGGGTCAGGGGTTCTGAGAACATTCCAAAGCGTGGTGCCGCGATCCTGGCAAGTAATCACCTTTCCTTTGTCGACTCAATCTTTTTGCCGCTAAAGGTGAGAAGGCCAATTACCTTTTTGGCTAAGAGCGACTACTTCACAGGCAAGGGTTTCAAGGGAGCTCTGATTCGCTGGTTCTTCAAGGCCAACGGCCAGCTTCCCATTGATAGAAGCGGTGGTAAGTCCTCGGAGGATGCCCTAAACACAGGACTTGGTGTACTAGAGCGTGAGCTGGTCCTTGGCATTTATCCAGAGGGCACCCGGTCTCCCGATGCCAAGCTCTACAGGGGCCGGACAGGAATCGCCAGAATGGTTCTCGAGGCCCAGGTTCCCGTGATTCCGGTTGCCATGATTAACACCGAGAAGGTCATGCCGCTAGGCAGTAAATACCCCAAGATTCGAAGGGTCGGCATGCGTATTGGTGAGCCCATGGACTTCTCTCGGTTTGCGGGCATGGAATCGGAGCGAGCTGTGCTTCGAGCCGTGACCGACCAGATCATTTATGAGATCAAGCAGCTTTCGAATCAGCCATATGTCGATGTCTACGCCTCGACCATTCGTAACCGCCTCGCACGCAGCACAAACTAAGGACGCACATTGCAGGATTTTGGACTAGATAACTACCGCGAGCTACCCGCGGCACAGCAGCCCAGCTGGGCAGATGCTGGTGTGCTGGAGAGCGTGCGGAACCAGCTTGGCGCTCTGCCGCCGCTGGTCTTCGCGGGAGAGGTCGACACCCTGCGCACCAGGCTCGCACAGGCGGCTAGGGGAGAAGCATTCTTACTTCAGGGCGGCGACTGCGCCGAGACCTTTGTCGACGCAACTGCCGACCGCATTCGTAACCGCATTAAGACAGTTCTGCAGATGGCCGTGGTTTTGATGTATGGGTCATCGCTTCCGGTGATCAAGATGGGCCGCATGGCAGGTCAGTTTGCGAAGCCTCGCTCCTCAGACTTTGAAACAAGGGAGGGGGTAACTCTTCCTGCCTACCGAGGCGATGCTGTGAACAGCTACGAGTTCACCGAGGAGGCTCGCAAGAACGACGCTATGCGGCTACTCCAGGCCTACAACACATCCTCAAGCACGCTAAACCTAATAAGGGCCTTCACCACCGGTGGCTTTGCAGATCTGCGAGAGGTTCACGCGTGGAACCGCGGTTTCACCGATAACCCAGCAAACAAGAAGTATGAATCTATTGCCGGGGACATCGACAGGGCCATGAGGTTCATGGAGGCCTGCGGGGTGGACTCGGCAGAGCTGAGGGCGACAGAGTTCTTCGTCTCTCATGAGGGTCTGCTGTTTGACTACGAGCGTCCGCTGACGAGGATCGACTCGAGGACGCTTTTTCCTTACGTCACAAGCTCACACTTCATCTGGATCGGAGAGCGCACCAGGCAACTAGATGGCGCACACGTCGATTTCTTCTCAAGAGTAAGAAACCCACTGGGCGTGAAGCTTGGACCGACCTCGAGTGTTGACGATGTGCTAAAGCTCATCGACAAGCTGGACCCAGAGCGCGAGCCAGGAAGGCTAACCCTTATTAGCCGAATGGGTGCCGGCAAGATTCGCGATGAACTTCCAAAGCTCGTTGAGGCGGTTCGCGACTCAGGAGCGAGCCCGCTCTGGATCACCGACCCGATGCACGGCAACGGCATCACCACGGCAAATGGTTACAAGTCCAGGCGATTTGACGATGTCATGGACGAGGTGCAGGGCTTCTTCGAGGTTCACAGGGACCTCGGCACTCACCCGGGTGGATTGCATGTTGAGCTGACCGGTGACGATGTTGCAGAGTGCCTTGGAGGCTCCGAGCAGATTGATGAGGCAACTCTGGAGATGCGCTACGAATCGGTCTGTGACCCAAGGCTTAACCACATGCAGTCTCTTGAGCTGGCATTCTTAGTTGCGGAACAATTGGTAGAAACCGCCAGGAGAAAGATTGATAGCTGACCAAGTAGAGAACTGGATCACGCTTGACCAGGCTGCCTCGCAGCTTGGCATCTCAACCTCGAAGGTCAGAAGGCTAATCGAGGAGCACATTCTCTTTGCCGTCAAGATCGACAAGCAACCGATGATTCCGTCTGACATCATCGTCGGAAATGAACCACTCAGCAGCATTCGCGGCACCATGCTGCAGCTTTTGGACTTAGGTCTCACCGAAGCAGAGGCAATTGATTGGCTCTACGAGGAAAACGATGTTCTAGGTGAGAAGCCAATTGCCGCTCTCGTGAAGGGGCATAAGGCTCCGGTGCGCAGAGCCGCCCAAGCACTTGGCTAGTGAGCTCGGTTTATAACCTGTTGAGCTAGTGCCGCAAGCATCTTGCGTCCCTGATCGCTGATTTCTAGATTTGCAAGCCCCTCAATGGCGCGATTCGAGTGCTCCTCTATCAGCCGCTCTGTTTTTTCAAGGGCACCAGAGTCTGTGATTGTCTGCCGCATGAACTCCAGTTGTTCAGCGTCGATTTCACCGCCCATGAGTAGCTCGTTGAAGATTCGGGCAACCGAGGCCGGCAAAGTCTCCAGGGTGAGCGCAACCAATACCGTGCGCTTACCTTCTCTCAGGTCATCACCTGCCGGCTTGCCCGTCACCTCCGGGTCACCAAAGACTCCGAGCACATCGTCCCGAAGCTGGAATGCAAGCCCCAGCGGAATACCAAACTCGCTCAACATCTTGAGGTTTCCCCCAGCAGCTCCGGACAGAGCTGCGCCGATTAACAGTGGCGCCTCAAGGGAGTATTTGGCGGTCTTGTAGAGCATTACGCGGTTGGCAATGGCAACGGCCTCAGACTGCTTGCGGATGGGGGCAGCGTTCTCCTCGAGGACGTCGAGGTATTGTCCGGCCATAACCTCAAATCGCATCTGTGAGAACTGCGTGCGACAGTTGGCCTCGTCCTCGGCACTGACCTCTTGGAGTGCTTGCCCGAATAGCTCCGAGCTCCAGGCCAACATCAGATCTCCAGTGAGGACCGAACCTGCCATGCCGAACTTTGCCGGGCTGCCACTAAACGACTTCGTCTGGTGAAGAGTTTCAAAACGCTTGTGGATTGCTGGCTGGCCCCTGCGAGTATCGGACTGATCGAGGAGGTCATCGTGAACAAGGGCTGCAGCGTGGAACATCTCTAGAGCTGCAGCCACTCCAACGATGGGGGAGTCGATGTTTATGGAGTCCTTGGCGACCTCATCAGGCTGATAACCGGCCCAGGACCAAAAGCAGAAGAGTGCGCGAAATCTTTTTCCACCGGAAAGAAGGGATTGTGTGTAGTCAATGATTGGTTCTAGGTCACTAGAGATTTCTAAAAGCTGGTGTCTTTTGTCCTCGCAGAAACCATCTAGCCTCTGCTGGACGAGCTCTAGCAGGAAATTTTGAGGCACGCGGGATAGCCTAGCGGCACTTCGCTGTTTACAATTTAGAGGGAATGGAGAGCTAAATGGCACTATCCGAAAACGAACAGCGACTGCTGGAGGAGATGGAGCGCAACCTCTTGCAAGAGGACGCGTCCCTCGACCAGAAGCTAAAGCGCGTGGGTTCGGTGAACCGCAGCGCGGGCAAGCTGGTTGCCGGCGTCCTGACAATGATCGCGGGCATTGGCCTGCTTATTTTTGCCGTCGCAACCCAGGTGACCTTCATGGGTGTTGTTGCCTTCATCGTCATGGTGATTGGGCTGGTTGTGGCTTCCAGTAACTTCCGGCTGCCTGAGCTACCAAAGACAAATTTCCCCTCTGGCGGCGGCTCATTTTTTGAAGATCGTTGGAATAACAGGTTCAATAACGACTAAACGACTAGAGATTCGAATAACCCCCGCCAAACTGCGGGGGTTTTTTCTTGCCCAAATTGTGATAAAAATGGTTGCGTTTTGCAGCAATGTGGAGCAAAGTGGAGTAAAGTGGGGAATAGCTAAGAAAGGGGTGCGGCGATGTTGCTGGGTACTCATACTCCAAAGCTTGACGACAAAGGCCGCATCATCCTTCCCGCGAAGTTCCGCGATGAGCTCTCTGCCGGTGTGGTGGTAACCCGCGGACAGGAGCGTTGCCTATACGTCTTCTCAAAGAGTGAGTTCGAGTCCGTCCACGAAAAGATTCGCCAAGCACCTGTCACCTCGGAGGAGGCCAGGAAGTATCTGCGTCTGTTTCTCTCAGGTGCTGCAGATGACACCCCCGACAAGCAGGGCAGGGTATTGGTTCCCCAGCTCCTGAGGGACTATGCAGGCCTCACCAAGGAGCTCGTCATCATCGGTGTCGGTTCCAGGGCTGAGATCTGGGATGCCGCTAGCTGGCAGGAATACCTCTCGAGCAACGAAGAAAAGTTTGCGACACAGGCGGAGGAGGTGATTCCGGGGCTGTTCTAGCCCTGCACTTTGGTCTCTGGCCGAGCCCGGCTTTCTTCCCCTAAGTCGGACCCCGTGAAAACCAAGCTCACGGATTCGGACAGGGACCAAAGGGTAGGGATAGTTCCCCAAGAAACTATGAGCAATCTATCCTCCGAACTTCACCGCCCGGTAATGCTTGAGCGTTGCCTGGAGCTACTCAAACCCGGAATTCAAGGCAACAGTCCCGTGGTCGTGGACGCCACCCTCGGTCTTGGCGGACACACTGAAGCCCTCCTGAACTCCTTTGCAAACCTCCGCGTCGTAGGTCTCGATAGGGATCCGGTCGCCCTAGAGCTCGCTACCGAGAGGCTGGCAGGCTTTGGGTCTAGGTTCACTCCGGTACTTGCCGTCTACGACGAGTTCTCAGAGGTCCTGGAGGATTTGGCAATCGAGGAAATTGATGGCGCGCTTTTTGACCTTGGCGTTAGCTCAATGCAGCTTGATCAGCGCGAGCGTGGTTTTGCCTATGCCCAGGAGGCACCGCTTGACATGCGGATGGACCAGACGGCGGGCAAAACCGCTGCCGACCTCCTAGCCACTTTGGATGTCGAGGATCTAACCAAGATCTTCCGCGATTTTGGTGAGGAGCGATTTGCCTTCCCAATTGCCAAAAAGATAGTGGCGCAAAGGGAGCTAAGCCCAGTTACTTCCAGCGCCGAGCTAAACGAAATTGTCGAGTCGGTAGTTCCCAAGGCCCCTGGTAAGCAGTCCGGGCACCCAGCCAAGCGGATCTATCAGGCTCTGCGCATTGCCGTGAATGAGGAGCTGGAGGTTCTCGAGCGAGCACTTCCCCAAGCAATCGAGGCACTTAGGTCAGGGGCTGCAATCGTGGTTATGTCCTATCACTCCCTCGAGGATCAGATCACCAAGGACGCACTGCGCAAGGCTGCCACGAGCCAGAGCCCGATTGAGCTTCCAGTCGAGCTGCCAGGAATGGGCCCAAGTTTGAGCATGATCACCAAGGGCGTGGAGCGGGCCGGAGAGACCGAACTTTCTAATAATCCTCGAGCGGCATCAGCAAGGCTTCGGGCAGCCAGGAAGCTGGAGAAGAGCGCATGAGAGTAATGATGCTCAGCGAGCAGGACGCCAGAAAGCTAAGGCCTAGCGTCATCGCCGGACTCATTTTTGTTCTGGGCATTGTCTTGGTTTATGTGGTTCAGCTCTCGCTAAACATGGTTCTCACTCAGGACGCCTACAAGCTCTCTCAACTTATGGCTGAAAAACGTCAACTCGCCACCGAGGTGCAGATCATCCAGGAGGAAGTCGATTCCCTGGCCTCGCCTCAAAACCTTGCTGATGCTGCCAACCGCCTTGGAATGGTCGCAAACCCAGCCTCGGTGCTCTTAGACATTCGCTCCGGCAAGGTGTTCGGTGACCCAGTACCGGCAGATCCCGATGAGACGGCAGTTGCGAGTGCCAACATGGTTGCCAACGCGGCCCTCGGCACGGTTTCCGAGTTCAGCCCCAGCACCATCGCGGCAAGTGGCTTCGATATCAGTGTTGCAATCGTCTGGGACGCAGATTCTGCCCTAGCTTTGGAGTCAGGACTTATTCCGGCATCCCCGACCAGGTAGGCAATATGGGCACTCACGCTAAATTGACCTCCCGTCTAACAGCTTTTGTGCTTCTTCTCTTTGTCCTGGTGGGTGCTCTTGGTTGGCGTCTGGTGGACTTTCAGGTCGTGCGTGCCGAGGAAATTCAAGAAAAGTCCCTTGAACGGAGAAGCGTCACTCAAACCCTCACGGCACTTAGAGGCGACATTCTGGACAGCAGTGGCCAGGTACTTGCCAGAACCGTTTTTAGGTATGACGTAAACGCAGCACCGAAAAATGTTGGCCCGGTCTTTAGGGCAGAGGACGGAGTGGTCACCGAGCACTCTGTTGAGGCAATAGCTATGGAGCTTGCCCCTCTGTTGGGACTAAGCCTTGAAGAGCTGTTGCCACGACTTGAGGGCGATAGTGAATACGCAAACCTTGCAAAGGCCGTGGATGCGGCAACCTATAACGCCATAAGGGACCTTAGGGTGCCATGGATCTACTTTGATCAGTTCTCAGATCGGCTCTACCCCAACGGAGCGGTCGCGGGTAACCTAATCGGCTTTGTGGGTAGTGACGGCACACCGCTTGCGGGGCTCGAGAGACAGTTCAACAGCTGCCTCGCAGGAGTCGATGGCCAAGAGAAATATGAGCGCTCTGCCGAGGGTGTGAGGATTCCGACCTCGAATGTTGTCACGCAGCCCACCCAGGATGGCGGCAACCTAAATCTGACAATCGATTCGAACCTGCAGTTTTTTGCGCAGCAGGTACTTGCCGACACCGTCGCTGAGCTAAATGCCGACTGGGCCAGTGCAATCGTTATTGAGGTTGAAACAGGTCGCATTCTGGCAGCTGCTGAGGCGCCAACAGTGGATCCAAATGATCCCGCTGCCACCGATGCGGGCAATCGCGGTAGCAAGATCATGCAGTTTGCTTTTGAGCCGGGCTCGATTATGAAGTCGATTTCCTCCGCAATGGTTTTGGACTCTGGAGCAGCGAACGAATTTGAAACCAAGAAGGCTCCCGACCGGCTGCAGCTTGACTACGGGGAGTCAATCAAGGACAGCTTTGATCACGATGAGTTCGATCTGAGCTTGGCTGGTGTTCTCCGCTACAGCTCCAACACCGGCATCTATGCCTTTGGCATGGAGGTCGACGAAAAAGAGCGTTTCAACTACCTCCAGGACTTTGGCTTTGGGTCTACCAGTGGCCTGAACTTCGAGGGCGAGAGCTCTGGAATTCTCAGGCCCTATGAAGATTGGCAGTATGCCGATAAATACACCCACCTATTTGGGCAGGGCGTCTCTGTTACCGCGCTGCAGATGGGTTTTGCCTATCAGGCCATCGCCAATGGGGGAGTGCGGCTTGATCCAATCCTGGTTGACAGCTGCACTGGTCCAGCCGGCGAGGTCCTCTACGAACCAAATCAAAAGGGCTACCGGGTCATCTCCGAGGCAAATGCGGACCTAAATCTCCAGCTAATGGAGAAGGTAGTCGAGTTTGGTGGAGTTGGTAAGACGGCCGCAATTGAGGACTACCGGGTGGCCGGAAAGACCGGCACCGCCCAAATCCGCGAAGGTGACGGCTATGGCGAGCGCTATGCCATCTCCTTCTACGGAGTGGCCCCCGTTGAAAACCCCAGGTTTGTAGTCGGAGTCACAATCTATAGACCAGAGGGGGTTAGTAACTCCGCCAAGGCAACGCCACCTTTCAAGGCGATCATGCAGCAGGCGCTAAAGCACTATCGCGTGCCGCCATCGACCACTACCTCTCGTGATGACATCCCGTCAAACCGGTCTGGTAAACCAGGTGCCTAGTCTTGCGAGCATTGCCGCTAAGTTTGGCGGCCAGCTTTCCTCCGGAGGCGACACAGTTCCCTCCGGCGTTGCAATTGGCTCTGCTTACGTCGAACCCGGCTATCTTTTTGTCGCGGTCCAGGGCGCTAAGGCTCACGGCCTAGATTTTTTAGATGATGCCATTTCAAAAGGCGCAGCCGCGCTACTCACTGACAGGCCTGGCGAATACCCGCTACCAACGATTGTCCACCCCGATCCAAGGTCGATAGCGGGTCTGGTCGCCGCGGAGGTCTTTGACTCTGGCAAGGTTGACCTGATTGGAATAACCGGAACTAACGGCAAGACTTCAACCGCGATTTACCTCCAACGACTCCTCACAGCTCTTGGAGAGAGCACGGGGCTAATCACAAGTCACCAGCAGCTAGTTGGAGACCAGGTTTTTGACAGTGAACTCACGACCCCCGAGGCTCCCAGACTTCACCAGCTGCTTCACAAAATGCAGCTGGCGGGACAGCAGAGAGCCGTAGTTGAGGTCTCCGCTCAGGCGCTAACGAGAGCTCGAGTCGAGGGCCTTAGGTTCCAGGTTGCCGGATTCACCAACCTCTCAAGAGACCACCTTGATGATTATGGCGACATGGATAGTTACCTTGAGGCCAAGCAGGCGCTTTTCACCTCTCAGTACTCGGACCTCGCTGTCATTGTTTGTGAGGATGAATGGGGCAAGAAACTATTTGAACAAATAGAGATTCCCAAGGTGGGTATTGGCGATCACCTTGATTACCAGCTGGAGCTACTACCAAAGGGATTCAGGATTTCTGGGTCTGCTGAAGTGGTAACTGAGGCTGGGGTTGCTGGCCCGATGGCAAAAAACCTGGCGCTAGCAAGCATTCTTGCCATTGAGGCTGGGTTCGACCCTACTGAGGTCCAGAACGCGCTTGAGAGCATCGAGCTGAGCGTTCCCGGCCGGCTAGAAGCTGTGGATGCAGGTGGCAACGTATTCGTCGATTATGCCCACACCCCAGCCGGAGTCGCCGCGAGTGTTCAGTATCTATTGAGCACCAGGGGAGAGTTAGTTGTAGTACTCGGGGCATCGGGTAATCGCGACAAGGGTAAACGTGCCGAGATGGCGAAAGCTTGCTCAGGGGTTTCGAGGGTTTATGTGACCGACCAACATCCGCGGGACGAAGCCCCCGCCGCGATTAGAGCCGCGCTGATGGCCGCCGCACAAGAGGCGAGTATTGACGTCGTCGAAGTTGCAGACCCGGCCGAGGCTATTACGCGGGCAGTCGAGTATGCCGCTGGCAGAGCGGTGCTGTGGTGTGGCCCGGGAGCGCTCGGTTACAGGGAAATTGCTGGCAAAAAGGTCCCATTTGATGCTCGCAAGATTGCCAGAGAGGTCGCAGGCTCATGATCTCGATGTCCCTTGAAGAGATTGCAGTTGCCGTATCTGGAGAGATCTACAAAGGCAAGCCGGAGACCTTGGTATCGGGTGTTTGCGACACAGATTCTAGGAAGATCGAGCCAGGAGGCATCTTCTTCGCCAAGCTCGGTGAGAGCGAGGATGGGCACAAGTACCTCGTGGACGCAGCGCTATCGGGTGCTGCGCTAGCAATAGTCTCCACTCCGAAGGAAGATCTCGAGACCGATCAGATTGTTGTTGCTGACACCGTCGCAGCCCTTAGCAGGCTCGCCGAAGCAGTTCTCAACAGGGTTCGAGCAGGGGGCCAGCTGAAGGTTGTAGGAATTACCGGCAGTAACGGCAAGACCTCAACAAAGAACATGCTTGGCGCGATTCTCGGTCCCAAGGGAAAAACAGTTGTTCCAGTTGCGTCCTACAACAACGAGGTCGGATTACCACTAACTGTGCTGCGGATTGAACAGGACACCAAGTTCTTGGTGCTAGAACTTGGGGCAGCAGGTTTGGGGTCTATTGCAAAGCTAGCAAGCTGGACAAAGCCCGACATCGGTGTCCAGCTGAAGGTGGGAATGGCGCACGCGGGTGAGTTTGGCGGTATCGAGGTCACCGAGAAGATAAAGGCCGAGATGATGCCATTTATCCAATCCACCGCCATTTTGAACTTCGACGACGCCCGAGTAAGAGGCTTTGAGTTTGCGGGTAAGCGGGTTGGCTTTGGATTTAGCGAGGATGCGCAGGTAAGGATCTTGAGCACTCAGCTGACGCTAGAGGGCACCAAGGTTGTGATCAGCATCGAGGGAGCCGACCCGATAGCGGTCCAGCTCAAGATTCTTGGTGAGCACCACGCAATGAATTTTGCTGCCGCACTTGCGACCGCAATGGAGCTTGGAGTCTCGCCTGAAGACTCCGCTGAGGCTGTTTCGAGGCTGGATGCTCCAGAGCGTTGGAGAATGCAGCTTATTCAGAGTCCCGATGGCTTCTCCGTGATTAACGATGCTTACAACGCCTCGCCAGACTCAATGCGCTCCGCACTTCAATCCCTAGCTGTTTTGGGCAGGCAGGGAAACCGCACGGTGGCAGTTCTTGGGTACATGGCTGAGCTGGGGGAGTTTTCCGCGATGGAACACGATGCCATCGGAAGGCTTGTGGTCAGACTCAATATCGACCAGCTATTCGTCATTGGGGAAGAGGCGAAACTGATTCACATGGGCGCCATGCAGGAGGGCAGCTGGGATGGCGAGAGTCAATTCATCGAGCCGATTAGCACGGCTTTTGAAGCTATCCGTGAAAAGCTATTGCCTGGCGACGTGGTGTTGGTGAAATCGAGTAACGTCTCTGGGCTTAGGTTCCTCGGTGATGATTTGGCGGGTGTGAAGTGAGAGCGCTACTAGCCGCCGGCGGCATTTCACTATTTATCTCGCTTTTTGCGACTCCCGCATTCATTCAACTTTTCAAGAAGCTTCAGTGGGGGCAGTTCATCAGAGACGATGGACCACAGACTCACCACACCAAACGTGGAACTCCGACCATGGGTGGTTTGGTTATTCTCGCCGCCGCAATCGTTGGCTACTTCGTTGCCAAGCTGGTAAACGGCGAGACTCCTTCGGCCTCAGCGTTGCTTGTGCTATTTATGATGACCGGGCTGGGTCTGGTTGGGTTTGTGGATGACCTGTTGAAAGTCCGCAACCAGCGATCGCTTGGCCTGAGCGGCTGGGCCAAGATCGCAGGTCAGAGCACGGTAGCCATAGCCTTTGCCGTTTTAGCGCTGCAATTCCCCGATGACCGCGGGCTGACTCCTGCCAGCACCAACATTTCTTTGTTTAGGGACTTGCCTTTTGACCTGTTTTTCTGGGGTCCGATCGTTGGTATGGGGCTTTTTGTGCTGTGGGTGTTCCTGCTTGTTGCATCCAGTTCGAACGGAGTCAACATTGCTGACGGGCTGGATGGCCTGGCATCGGGGTCGGCAATCTTTGCAATTGGTGCCTATGTAATCATCGGCTTTTGGCAGTTCAACCAGTCGTGTCGGACGGCTGTTGAAAACATTGCAGCCTGCTATGAGGTGAGAGATCCACTGGATGTTGCGGTTGTTGCCGCAGCAATAGTGGGAGCCTGCGTGGGCTTTTTGTGGTGGAACACCTCTCCGGCTCAGCTCTTTATGGGCGACACCGGCTCGCTTGGACTAGGTGGCGCGCTTGCTGCTCTAGCCGTGGTGAGTAGGACCGAGCTGCTACTGATTCTTATCGGCGGAATCTTCGTGATTGTGACCGGGTCAGTGGTAATCCAACGGGCCTACTTCAAGCTCACTAAGAAGATCTATGGCAAGGGTCGCAGGGTCTTTCGGATGTCGCCGCTGCACCACCACTTCGAGCTCAAGGGCTGGGCTGAGATCACCATCGTCGTGAGGTTCTGGATCATCGCCGCACTCTGCGTTGCAGCCGGAGTCGGACTGTTCTATGTGGAGTGGATTTACGGACTATGAGCCTTCCAACCTCTTGGCACGAGGACTGGTCGCAGCTTAAGGCTGTAGTTCTAGGCCTGGGTAAGTCGGGTTTTAGCGCTCTTGACACCCTCGTCGAACTTGGTGTTGAGGCTTTGGCAGTGGGTGAGGCGGCCGATGAGCGGCTTGTTGACCTTGCCGAGGTCATCGGCTCAAAGTTTATTTTCGATGACTCTCCAAAGGTCCTAGATGAACTTGGCTTCACCCCAGATTTTGCTGTGGTGTCACCTGGTTTTGCCCCCTCGCATCCGCTGGTTCAGGAGCTTGAGAGTCGAAAAGTTCAGCTAATTACGGACATTGACCTTGCCTACAGGCTTCGGGACAAGACCCCGAGGGTCGCAAAGTGGATCGTGGTAACCGGGACAAACGGCAAAACCACGACATGCGAGCTCACAGCAGCGATGTTGGCAGCCGATGCGCACAGAGCCGTCGCCTGCGGCAACATTGGAAACCCAATTCTGGATGCGATTAGAGACCCCGAAGGCTTTGATTTCTTGGTGGTGGAGCTATCTAGCTTCCAGCTTCACTACCTTGGAGAGATTCACCCCTTTGCCAGCGCCTTTTTGAACCTGGCAGAAGATCACCTCGACTGGCATGGGGATATGCAGAGCTACTTCGAGGCAAAGAGCAAGATCTACCTCGGCACCGAAGTCGCCATTGTCTTCAACGAGCAGGACCCCAAGACGTTGGAAGCTGCCCAGCAGGCCGATGTTCTAGAGGGCTGCAGGGCAATCGCCTTTTCTCTTTTCACACCCCAGAAGTCTGCGGTTGGCTTTGTTGAGGAAATTTTGGTGGACAGGGCTTTCTTGGCAAACCGTGCTGAAGAGGCGCTCGAGATAGCCACTGAGTCAGAGCTTTCCCAGATTGGACCGGTTAGTGATCAACTCAGAGCTAACGTTGCGGCGGCTACAGCACTTGCCCGCGCTGCGGCTGTGCCTCCACAGTCCATCAGGCGGGCAATCACAACCTTCAAGCTTTCGCCGCATCGCAATCAACTTGTCGCGGAGATTGGCGGAGTGCTCTTTGTGAATGACTCCAAGGCAACCAATGCTCATGCCGCAAACAGCTCACTTTCTGCCTACGATTCGGTGGTCTGGATAGTTGGGGGACTGTTCAAGGGTGTGGACCCCGCAGAGCTCATCAAAAAGCACGGCACAAGGCTCAGAGCCGCTGTCCTAATAGGTAGCGAGACCGAGCAACTCGCGAAGCTGTTCTCCGAGCTATTGCCGGACACTGCAATTAGTGTCATTTCAGGTGATTCTGTGATGAGAGATGCCGTGTTGGCCGCACAAACTCTGGCCGAGCCAGGGGACACCGTGCTGCTGGCGCCAGCGGCGGCATCGATGGATCAATTTAGGGACTATGCCCACCGGGGTGAGAGCTTCGTAAGGGCTGTTGGGGAGCTGAGCGCATGAGCCAGGTGATGGAGTCTCTGAGGCCTAAGTTTCGTGCGCAGTCCCGACAGGGCCTGTTGCTGCTGGGCCTAAGTCTTCTCACTGCGGGCCTTGGCCTTGCAATGGTTGCCTCAGCATCGGCAATTGATAGCTTCAAGCAGACCGACAGCGCGGCAACAATGTTTCTCAGACAAGGTGCCTTTGCAATTGTCGGACTGGTTGTGCTTGTGATTGCCAGTAATCTGCCAATGGGTTTCTATCGCAGACTCAGCATGCCGATCTTGTTCGGTGCTTTAGGGCTTCAGGTTGCGACTGTGCTGTTCGGTGCAGACATCAATGGAAACCGAAACTGGCTTGATCTTGGTTTTATATCTATTCAACCCTCGGAGTTTCTGAAGCTTGCCCTGATCATTGCTCTTGCCCAGTTATTTGCCCAGCTGGGCGCAAACGAGGAGCGCAATAGGCAACTTTGGACCTGGGCCTTTTTGCTCTCGGCGGCTTCACTGGTTCTGGTCGCAATCATGGGTCGAGACCTTGGCACAGGCGTGGTCATGGCCGTCTTACTAATGGGCATGTTCCTCTTTGCCGGGATGCGCTGGCATACCTGGTTGCTGATTGCGGTAGCGGGCATAGCCTCGGCTGCGGCCCTGATCATGTACTCGCCATCTCGGAGGATTCGCTTCGAGGCCTGGCTCAATCCTGAGGGTGCAGATCCGATGGGTGTGCGCTGGCAATTTGAGCACGGCACCTGGGCACTGGCCTCGGGCGGTATCTTCGGCACTGGCCTTGGACGCTCGAAGCTCAAGTGGAGCTGGATCCCTGAGGTTGAGAACGACTTCATCTTTGCGGTAATTGGCGAAGAGCTGGGTCTGGTTGGTGCCGGTGCGGTGATCCTCTTGTTCCTCGCGATGGGTCTAGTTCTCTTTGCGATGGTCAGGCTTCAGACCGACCCTTTCAATCGCAACATCGTTGTCGGCGTGATGTTCTGGATCGTGATGCAGGCGTTTATCAACATTGGCGTTGTCTTAGGTCTGTTCCCAGTGCTTGGAGTGCCGCTGCCGTTGATCTCGGCAGGTGGCTCATCGCTTATTGCAACCATGCTGGCTATCGGTGTTGTTCTCGCAGCAGAGCGTGATCGCATGAGCCACCTCGGTCGCAGGAGAACCTAGGTGAGGTTTCTGCTCGCAGGCGGCGGGACAGGAGGCCACGTAAACCCGCTGCTGGCTCTCGCAGAGCTACTTCGAAGTGAAGGGCACGAGGTGATAGCCCTTGGCACCGAGGAAGGACTGGAACAACGGCTCGTTCCCGAACGCGGGTTTGAGCTAGTGACAATCCCCAGGCTGCCGCTTCCTAGGCGGCTTTCGCCTAGTGTTCTCGCATTTCCGCTCAGGCTTCTCGCGGCTTCGTTCAAAGTTAGGTCCCTGATTAGGGAAAGAAACGTAGATGCGGTAGTGGGTTTTGGTGGCTACGCCTCCGCTCCTGCCTATCTGGGTGCCTGGTTTGCAAAGGTGCCCCTTGTAATTCACGAGGCAAATGCGATTGCAGGCTTTGCAAATCGCCTCGGAGCCAGATTTACCAAACACCGTGCCATCGTCTTTCCAAACTCCAATCTCGCAGGCGGCACTCTAACCGGGATGCCGATTCGCAAGGAGCTTGTCGAGGGCGCGCTCAGCTATGACAGCGGTCAGGCAAGAGTAGAACTAGGTCTTGACCCGCTGCTCCCGACCCTTTTGGTTACAGGCGGATCCCAAGGGGCAAAAAGTATCAACGAGGCCGTGATTGCGGCATTGCCAGACTTCAACAACGCCGGGATCCAGGTGCTGCACATTGTCGGCGAAAAGGCGGGCCTCGAGGAGCTGAATACCTCTGGTTACCTGCGCCTTGCCTACTGCGACCGGATGGATGCTGCGATCGCAGCAAGCGATTTGGCAATCTCTCGGGCAGGGGCCTCGACCGTTAGCGAATTTGCGGCAGCCGGACTGCCCGCAGTGTTCGTGCCATACCCGGTTGGAAACGGTGAGCAGCGCCACAATGCCACCTCCGTGATTGATGCCGGTGGGGCAGAGTTGTGCGAAGACAGTGTCTTCAACGCCGAATACATCGCCGAGCGTGTCATTCCAATCCTGAGCCACAAGGCGACTCTCAAGAAGATGTCGGATGCCGCTAGATCAACTGGAATCCACGATGCGGCAGAGCGGCTGCGCGACATGCTTTATTCGGCAGTGGATACTGGTAGCCATGATTAAGCCTGACTACAGCCAAGAAGTTCCAAGCAACCTCGGCAAGGTCCATTTCGTGGGCATTGGCGGTTCTGGAATGTCGGGAATCGCAAGGCTGCTAATCGGCATGGGTCACACAGTTACCGGTTCAGATGTCAGGGAGAGTGCGAACATCGCCGCTCTTAGAGAACTTGGTGCAAAGATCACAATTGGTCACGACGCAGCTAACTTAGAAAGCCCCGACACTGTTGTCGTCACCAGTGCGCTTTGGCCCACGAACCCCGAGTACCTGCTTGCCCAAGAGCTTGGCATTCCTGTGCTGCACCGCTCAGCACTGCTGGCCCACCTTGCGTCAAAGGGCTCGTTGATTGCGGTTGCAGGTGCTCACGGTAAGACCACCTCCACCGGGATGGTCGTCACAGGCCTAAATCGACTCGGTGCCGACCCCAGCTTCGTCAATGGCGGCGTAATTCAGGAGTTCGGCTCCTCTGCCGGTTTTGGCTCGGGAGAGCACTTTGTGATTGAAGCTGACGAATCCGACAGCTCCTTT
This sequence comes from Aquiluna sp., assembly GCA_028144365.1. GTDB lineage: Bacteria > Actinomycetota > Actinomycetes > Actinomycetales > Microbacteriaceae > Aquiluna. Next base: position 33,194 of record JAOGAX010000004.1, on the reverse strand, counting down.
TTGCACTACAACACCGACGTTGCGGTAATCACGAACGTGGACCCAGACCACCTAGATCATTACGGCTCGCTCGAGGCCTTTCAGGCCGAGTTTGCCAAGTTCGCAGACTCAGCTTCAAAGCTTGTTGTGATTTCCAGCGATGATGCCGGAGCGGTGGCAGTCAGAAAACTCCTGAAGCACTCACGAATTCTTAGCTTTGGTGAGGCTGAGGATGCGGATTTCAGGGTCTCAGGTGTTGACGCATCTGGCCCCGAGGTGAGCTTTGAGTTGCATCATGGCGGCAAGCAAGTCTCGATGCGACTTAGGATTCCCGGTCACCACAACGCTCTAAATGCAGCGGGAGCCGTGGCGACGCTCACAGGTCTAGGTTTCGACTTTGCCGAAGCGGCTACTGCGGTGGCACACTTTGGCGGCACGGTGCGCAGGTTTGAGCTTCACGGAGAGCGTCGTGGGGTGAAGGTCTATGACGACTTTGCCCACCACCCAACTGAGGTGGCTGCGGCGCTGAAGGCTGCGAGGGCTGTGGTTGGTGAGGGCAGGCTCATCACTGTGTTTCAACCCCACCTATTTAGCCGCACCAGGCTTTTTTCGAATGAGTTTGCCGAGGTGCTCATGCTCTCCGATGAGGCCGTTGTAACGGAGATTTATGCCGCCCGCGAAGACCCGGAACCTGGTGTGACCGCGGAGCTAATTACGAGTAAGTGCGAGCGCCAAAAGAACACGCACCTTGTGCCCAACTGGGACGATGTGCCAGCTGCCGCCGCGGCACTCGCCCAGCCGGGAGACTTCATAATCACCATGGGCTGCGGCGATATCAACCGCATGGTTCCAGATCTCCTAAACGCCCTGGAGCGCTAGTTGGGGCGCAGTGACAGGGAGCTTCTCAAGACTGAGAGGAAAAGACTCAAGAAGCAAAGGCCCAAGCGCACAGGCGCTGGCCCCTTCACTATCTGGGCCCGGATTCTTCTGATTGTGACTCCGCTGACCCTCGGTTCTCTGGTGGCGGCTAGCTTTCTTACTCCACTATTTGCTATTGAGCGCATCAGCGTGAGCGGCAATGAACGTATTGAAACCGCCCAGTTAACCAAAGCGCTAAGCGAGCTAGTGGGCAGGCCTCTGACGACCGTCTCCGCTGCTGAGCTGGCAACACTCCTGGGAGATATTTCGCTAATCGAGACCTTCACATTCACTGCCGAACCACCAAATACCTTGAGGGTGAAGATTCGCGAGCGGCAGCCGCTTTTAGTGCTTTTCCGTGAGGGCCAGAACTGGCTTTATGACGCAGCTGGGGTCAAGATCGAACCCACCGAGGTGCTCGGAGAGCACCCGTTCTTGGTTTTCCAAGGCGATCCCGCCGAAGACTCCCGTTATAAGTACGCAGTCGAGCTGCTGCTCTCGCTTCCGCTTGAGACCTACAGGGACGTTTTTTCGGTGGAGGTTAGTGAACAGCTCACCAGCAAGCTCACCCTGAAAGAGCGGGATATCACGGTGATCTGGGGCGCTAACGACGAGGCGCTTTTGAAGGCCGAGGTCCTTGATGCATTGATAGTAAACGGGGTCGAGGACTCGGTGACGATAGATGTCTCTTCGCCTAACTCTCCGGTGGTCAGATACAGCGACTACTAGGCGTTTTCCAAGTTAATCTGTTGTTTACGACACGCCCGAGTGCCTAGCGAATACTTGGCCTATCGCCCTCTAACTTCGTGGCGCTAATTGAATACTCTCGGAAAAGTTAAGCCTCAGCCTTAACTTGAGAGTTCATAGCAGGAGGCAAATTGTGACCCAGTCACCTAACTATCAGGCTGTCATCAAGGTCGTCGGAGTCGGCGGCGGCGGTGTCAATGCACTGAACCGAATGATTAATTCCGGTCTACGTGGCGTCGAGTTTGTTGCGGTTAATACCGACGCTCAGGCGCTGTTGATGAGCGATGCCGACGTCAAGCTTGACATCGGTCGCGACATCACCAGGGGACTGGGAGCAGGAGCCGACCCTGAGGTCGGCAGGCGTGCTGCTGAGGAGCACGAAGGTGAGATTGAGGCTGCCATCAAGGGCGCGGACATGGTTTTCGTCACAGCTGGCGAGGGCGGCGGCACCGGCACCGGCGGTGCACCGGTAGTCGCGCGCATCGCGAAGCGCCTCGGAGCCCTAACGGTCGGTGTTGTAACCCGGCCGTTCAACTTTGAGGGTAAGCGCAGGGCGGTCCAGGCCGATGAGGGCATCAAGGCCCTTCGTGAAGAGGTCGACACCCTGATTGTTGTGCCAAACCAGCGTCTTCTGGAGATGTCAAACAAGAAGATCTCTGCTCTTGAGGCCTTCATGACAGCAGATGATGTGCTGCGTGCGGGTGTTCAGGGCATTAGCGACCTGATTGTGGTTCCCGGTCTAATCAACCTCGACTTCAACGACGTCAAGAGCGTCATGCAGGGTGCCGGAAGCGCCCTAATGGGCATTGGAACCGCCAAGGGCGAGGACCGCGCGATTCGCGCAGCCGAGATTGCGGTGTCATCGCCACTTCTTGAGGCAACCATCGAGGGCGCTCACGGCGTGCTGCTTCTGGTTCAGGGAGCATCGGATCTTGGGCTGCACGAGATCGACGACGCTGCAAGGTTGGTCCAGGAGGCAGTGCACCCAGAGGCCAACATCATCTTTGGTGCGACAATCGAGGACACCCTCGGCGACGAGGTGAGAATCACCGTGATTGCTGCGGGCTTCGATGGCGGACAGCCCAAGTACAAGCGCTATGAGAGCGCAATGATTGGTCAAACGGAAGCGGAAGAGGTTGCAGAGCCTGCCTATCTAGTTGGCGAGGAGCCCGTCGAGGCAGTGTCCGCAGAGCCTGAAATGGTGGAGATTCCTGTTCCAAGCATGGAAGAGGAAATCTCAACTTCGCAGGAAGAGCGCCGCGAGAAGGTTTCCGCACCAGGTGCCTTCGGTGACGACCTAGATCTACCTGAGTTCTTCCGCTAATGCAGCTCACTGAGCGCTATCGCTCAGTAAACGATCGAATAGCCGCCAGCTGCATTGCCGCCGGCAGGTCTGTCTCAGACGTAGAGCTAGTTGTTGTTACCAAGAATCACTCCGCTGAAGTGGTTGCCGAGCTTTACGACCTGGGCCATAGGCATTTTGGCGAGAATCGAGATCAAGAAGCGGGTCCAAAGGCTGAGGCGCTTGCGGCTGGAGGCAGGCTCGATGCCAAGTGGCACTTTGTCGGCCAATTGCAGAGCAATAAGGTCCGCACGGTCCTCAACTACGCAACCTGCATACACTCCATCGACCGCTCGAGCCTAGTGAAGGAGCTAGCTAAGCAGCTAGGAAATAGAGAGCTTGAAATAGAGGGCTTTATTGAGCTCAATCTCACCGAAGACCCCGCCAGAGGGGGAGTTGAGCCAAGCAACCTGCAACAGCTTGCACACTCGGTGCTGGAAATCGGTCGAATCAAGCTTTTGGGCGTGATGGCAGTGGCCGGATTAGGTGTTGATCCACGAATTGACTTTGAGAAGACTCTCCAGGCAAGCCAGGAGCTCAAAAAGATAGCCCCCGAGGCTAATCGGCTTTCCATGGGCATGAGCGAGGACTTTGAATTGGCAATCGAGATGGGCGCGACACACATTCGGGTTGGGAGTGCCATTACAGGCCCCAGGCCAAATAACACATAGTCTTTAGGGGAAATAAGGAGTAGCAATGGGCGTAGTAAATTCCGTGATGTCGTTCTTCGGCTTCGGATCATCAGATGGCAAGTCCGAGTCGGCTCCCAGGCCAAAGCAGACTGCCCCAAGACCACGTCGGGCCGCCGATATGTCGGAGATCGTGACCCTCGACCCCGAGAGCTATGCAGATGCCAAGGAAGTAGCAGCACACTTCCGCTCCGGCGTCCCCGTTATCGTCAACATTGGCTCAATGAGCGAGGCTGACGCCAAGCGGATGCTCGATTTCATGATTGGTCTGAAAGAGGGCCTTGAGGGCCACCTCAGGCGCGTAACTCCTAAGGTTTTCCTACTTTCGCCGCAGAACGTTGCGGTCACGGACGCTGATGCCGATGAGGACGACCCAGAAGACTTGATGCAGTAGCCAATGAGCATTGTCGGACTGGTCCTTTACTGGGCACTGCAGATTTTCTTTTACGCGATGCTCGGAAGATTCATTGCCGACTTGGTAATGGGCGTGAACCGAAGCTGGAAGCCAAAAGGGATTCTGCTTCCCATTTTGGACTTCGCCTACACACTTACAGACCCGCCACTGCGCTTTGTTCGACGCTTTGTGCCGCCACTGAGGCTCGGAAGCATCTCACTGGACCTAGCGTGGACGCTCGTACTTTTTGCCGTGATTATTCTTCAGGGCTTTGCCCGAGCCCTATAGGTGGCAATAACATAGCGGTTAGGTTTTTGAGACCTGCTAGGAAGGTTGCACAATGGCGTTATCCCCAGAGGACATCCTCGCGAAGCGTTTTCAGGTTACGAAGTTTCGTGAAGGCTACGACCAGGACGAGGTAGATGACTACCTAGATGACATCGTTGTCGAACTGCGTAAGGTGCTCAGTGATAACGAGGCCCTCCGCACTCAAAGCTCCCTACCTGCAGGTGATGACGTTGAAGTCCAGCCTTTCCCGGTTGCCACTGACCCAGCGGTGCCAACTGCTGACGAGGACACCGACCAGTCCCGCAGCATCATCGAGCTTGCCCACAAACTTCACGCTGACCACGTTCAGGAGGGTCGCGTAAAGCGTGACCAGATCATCAAGGACGCGCAGGTTCAGGCGGCACGAATTGTGCGTGATGCCGAGGCGCAGGCGCGAGAGGTACTGAACCAGCTCGAGCTTGACAGGCGCTCTGTCGAAGAGACGATTTCAGATCTGAAGCGCTTTGAGACTGAATACCGGGCGAATCTGCGCGACTACATCCAGGGTCAGCTTGAGAACATCCTTAGCGAAGAGGCCTACGGCGACCTAATGGAGGACGTAGAGCCAGCAGCAGCTGCGGACATTTCCTACGAGTACTACTCCCAGGAGCCTGAGGCTCTCGGGGGAGAGGCTGCCGAGTTTAGCGATGAGGATGAAGAGGAAGAGACTCCTGAGGCTCAGAGCGGCGTCTCCGCCGTTGAGGAGCTCGATTCTGATGACCTAGAGGCCGATGAGCCCCAGCGTGACAAGAAAAAGGACTAAGTCCGCAAGGTATCTCCTCTTTGGGGTGTCAGCCTCGCTAATAGTTGCTTTAGATCAGCTAACGAAATTCTGGGCTGAGTCGTACCTTGTAGGTCAAGGCTCCATCCCCGTTATCGGCGAACTGCTGCAGTTTCGACTTGCCTATAACAACGCCGCTGCTTTTTCACTCGGCGTTGGAGCGACCTGGGTGCTAACGACAATTTCTCTTGCTGCCAGCATTGCCCTTATTGCCCTATCCCCGCGCATCAAGACCATGACCTGGGCCCTAATTGGCGGCATGGCGCTTGGTGGTGCGGTGGGCAATTTGATTGACAGAGCTTTCAAACAGCCAGAGTTTTTCAACGGTCACGTCGTTGATTTCATCCAAATCCCCTTCAATTTCCCGATTTTTAATCTCGCTGACACTTTCCTGGTAGTTGCAGTCAGTCTCGCGATACTCCGCACCCTGATGGGCGATGAGATCGGTGGCGGGCGTGCAAAGTAAGTTCCTGCCCGTGCCCGATGCCAGAGAGGGTGACCGGCTGGATGCTGGCCTTGCAAAGATGCTGGGTATCTCTAGAACCGCAACAGCGGACATTATCGAGTCAGGCGGGGTAACCCTGGAGGGCAGGCCACTTGGTAAAAGTCACCGACTTAGCCCAGGTGAGGTGCTCGAGGTCACACTTCTAGAGAAACCCGCCGGGGTAAGCCTTGAGGCAGAGGATGTGCCCGAGTTGAAGGTGGTTTTCCAGGACGAGCACATAGTTGTTGTGGACAAGCCCGCTGGTGTGGTTTCACATCCATCCCAGGGCTTTGTTGGGCCAAGCGTTGGGGGAGTGCTACTTGCAAGAGGGATTGAGCTTGCGACCTCCGGTGCTCAGGAGCGCCAGGGCATTGTCCAGCGGTTAGATGTTGGCACCTCAGGACTTATGGTGCTTGCTAAAGGCGAGCGTGCCTACTCTGTCTTGAAGCAGGCGTTTCGTGATCGCACGCCAAAAAAGACCTATCACGCCCTGGTTCAGGGGCATCCTGACCCAGCCTCTGGGACAATCGACACCCCAATCGCTCGCTCCCAAAAGCACGACTACAAGTTCACTATTTCCCAAACTGGCAAGCCCGCGGTTACCCACTACCAGGTCAAAGAAATGCTTCCCTCGGCAGCACTTGTTGAGGTTGGTCTGGAGACGGGTCGGACTCATCAGATCAGGGTGCACTTCTCTCACTTCAGGCACCCGCTAGTTGGGGACCCGCTCTACGGTTCCGACCCAAAGCTTGCTGCAAAGCTAGATCTTGATCGCCAGTGGCTGCATGCCGTGAAGCTCGGCTTCACGCACCCAATCAGTGGCGAGTGGGTGGAATTTACCTCCGAGTACCCGAGCGATTTGGAAATCGCCCTAGGAAGGCTCCGGGATGTTGGATTTCGGCTTTAGCATTGTCACCTGCAAGTAGGAGGTGCTTTGGTGGCAGATAAGTCTTTCGTCCACCTGCACAACCACACCGAGTTCTCGATGCTTGATGGTGCTGCTCGGATCAAGCCCCTAGTTGAAAAAGCAAGTGAACTGGGCATGCCCGCAATCGCCATGACTGACCATGGAAATACCCATGGGGCCTATGAGTTTTGGAAGCAGGCCACAGCCGCCGGCATAAAGCCAATCATCGGCATGGAGGCCTATCTAGCCCCAGGCTCAAGACTTGAAAAGTCAAAGGTGCGCTGGGGTGACGGTGGCGATGATGATGTTTCTGGCGGAGGCGCCTTTAGCCACCTGACCATGTGGGCCACCGACAACGCATCCATGAACAACCTCTTCAAGCTCAGCTCGGAGGCCTACCTCTCCGGCTACTACTTCAAGCCGAGGATTGATAGAGAGCTTTTGGGCCAATACGGCAAGGGCCTGATTGGAACCACCGGTTGCCCAGGTGGTGAGGTCCAAACCAGGCTTCGTCTCGGCCAATACGACGAGGCGCTCAAAACAGCGGCCGAGTTCCGAGACATTTTTGGCAAGGAGAATTACTTCGTTGAGGTTATGGACCACGCTCTTGAGATTGAGAAGCGGGTCCGCGATGACCTACTGAGACTTGCAAAAGACTTAGGCCTCCCGCTTGTGGGCACCAACGATCTTCACTATGTCCACAAGGAAGACTCGGTTGCCCACGAGGCCTTGCTTTGTGTGCAGACGGGCACCAACCTCGACGACCCGAAGAGATTCAAATTTGAGTCTCAGGAGTTCTATCTCAAGAGCGCCAGTGAGATGCGAAGTCTTTTCTCGGAGATCCCCGAGGCCGCAGACAACACCCTGCTGATAGCTGAGCGCTGCGAGGTCAACTTTGAAAAGCAAGACCTCATGCCGCGTTTTCCGGTTCCAGAGGGCGGCACAGAGGCCGAGTGGTTCGAAAAAGAGGTTTGGCGTGGCATGGAGCGCCGTTACCCAAAGGGATTTTCTGACCGCCATCGCGAGCAGGCTGCCTACGAGATCGAGGTCATCGTCAAGATGGGCTTCCCCGGCTACTTCCTCGTGGTCTCAGACTTCATCCGCTGGGCAAGGGAGCGGGGAATTCGAGTGGGTCCTGGACGAGGTTCTGCGGCAGGATCAATCGTTTCCTACGCAATGGGCATCACGGAGCTAGACCCATTGGCTCACGACCTAATCTTTGAGCGCTTTTTGAATCCGGAACGTCTTTCGATGCCGGATATTGATGTTGATTTCGATGACCGCAGACGTCCCGAGGTAATTCGCTATGTCACTGAGAAATATGGTGCCGACCGGGTTGCCCAGATTGTCACCTTTGGAACTATAAAGGCGAAGCAGGCCCTAAAAGACGCAGCTCGGGTGCTGGCAAAGCCCTACTCGGTGGGAGAGAAACTCACAAAGGCAATGCCTCCGATGGTTCTTGGGCGTGATGTGAGTCTTGACGACGTCACCAACAGGGAGTCTGAGCGCTACCCAGAGGCGGCAGAGTTCAGGGAGCTCATCGAGAACGACGAGGACAGCCAGCAAGTCTTTGAGCTTGCCCAGGGACTCGAGTCGCTTAAGCGGCAGTGGGGTGTTCACGCAGCCGGTGTGATCATGTCTGCTAAGCCCTTGATGGATGTCATCCCCATCATGAAGCGCGAGGAGGACGGGGCCATAATCACCCAGTTCGATCAGCCTCCTTGCGAGGAGCTCGGGCTTCTGAAGATGGACTTCCTGGGGCTAAGAAACCTTACGGTGATCGATGACACACTTGCAAATATCGAACTCAACCGGGGAGAGAAGGTCGTTCTCGAGGACCTCGACTTAGACCAGGACGAGAAGGCCTACCAGCTTCTCTCAAGGGGAGACACCCTGGGTGTGTTCCAGCTGGATGGCACGAACATGCGCTCGCTGCTGAGAATGCTAAAGCCGTCGGAGTTTGAGCACATTTCTGCTGTTATCGCCCTCTACCGCCCGGGACCCATGGGAATGAACTCCCACACAAACTACGCCCAGCGAAAAAACGGCCAGCAGCAATCAGAGGGAGTTCACCCAGAGCTCCTTGAGCCGCTGAGCGAAATTCTTGATCCGACCTATGGACTGATTGTCTATCAGGAGCAGGTCATGGCTGCGGCGCAGAAGGTGGCTGGCTACACCCTGGGACAAGCGGACCTACTTCGAAGAGCAATGGGTAAGAAAAAGCCGGAGGAGCTAGCAAAGCAGTTCGAGCTCTTCTCGGAGGGCATGAAGAAAAACGGCTACTCCGATGCTGCGGTTAAAGCGCTTTGGGACACGCTGCTGCCTTTTGCTGACTACGCCTTCAATAAGGCTCACTCAGCCGGCTATGGAGTGTTGAGCTACTGGACCGCCTACCTCAAGGCCAACTACCCGGCAGAGTTCATGGCGGCGCTGCTCACCAGCGTTGGCGACTCCAAGGACAAGCTCGGTGTCTACCTAAATGAGTGCCGGAAGATGGGTATCCAGGTTCTGCCTCCGGATGTGAATGAGTCCATTGGGACCTTTGCTGCGGTGGGGGACGACATCAGGTTTGGTCTCGGCGCGGTAAGAAATGTGGGAAAGAACGTAGTCGAGAGCATCATCGAGGCGCGGGAACAAGAGCGCTTTAGCTCCTTCCAGGACTTCTTGACCAGGGTCAGCGCCCAGGCCAGCACGAAGCGGGTAGTCGAGTCGCTGATCAAGGCTGGAGCCTTTGACTCTCTCGGCCACACCAGACGCTCGCTCATTGCAATTCACGAAGAGGCGATTGAGACCTCCGCCATGCTGAAGCGGCAGGCTGCCAGTGGTCAGGTGGACCTCTTTGGTGGCCTCATGGAAGAGGACCCCGCAACCATCGAGATTCCAAAGCTTCCCGAGTGGACCAAGCGGGATTTGCTTGCCAACGAGCGGGAGATGCTGGGTCTCTATGTCTCCGATCACCCGCTTGCGGGAATGGAGGCAGAGCTCATGCGCTATTCAGATATGGGTAGTGCTGCCCTTAGGGATAGTGAAATCGCCGATGGCGAGACAGTAACGGTGGCAGGTCTGATAACCCAGGTCCAACACAAGATTGCCCGCTCCTCTGGAAATCAATACGCCCAGCTGACACTCGAGGACTTCTCAGGCGAAATACCCGTGATGTTTATGGGTAAGACATACCTCCAACATCGCGACAGCCTTGTTCCCGACAGCACGGTTACCATCCGAGGACGAGTTTCCAGGCGTGATGATGGTGTCACTCTGCAGGGCTTTTCGATAGAGAAGCTCGAATCCGGTCGTGAGCTTGGGGGAGTGCTGCAGCTTCACCTAACTGACGCGAGCGCAACTAGAGAAAGCCTCACGCAGCTCGCCGAAATCCTCGAGGCACATCCGGGTCCGGTCGAGGTTCAGGTGAAGCTGGTTTCCAACGGACAGACCAGTCACTTCATGCTCCCGCAACGGGTTGCGGTCGGGCATGACCTGTTTGGTGAGCTGAAGGCCCTGCTAGGCCCTGAGGCGGTTAGTTAGTCGTTATCGGCCAGTTTGTTGCCGATGGCGTGGTAGGCCCTCTGAAAGTAGACCAGGGGCTCTTGTGGGGTGCGCATAACCGAAGCTGTGAGCGCATCGATAATTACGACCGCATTGCTCTCTATTTCGTATTTTTCCCGGATCTTGCCGATAAGCACCGATGAGGCCTGGGGGATGATTGGCAGACCCTCGGGGCCATCTATTTCGTCCCCGACAAACCGTCCAGCCTTATCACCCGCAAAGCGTTGGGCAAGGTGTAGGGAGTCGCTGTCGAGTGTGTGGAGTGCTACAAAGCGACCAGGTAGCAGGTGAGGATAGCTCGAAGAGCCCTGGGCAACGTTCAGCGAGACCAGAGGCGGGTTGGAGCCAAGTGAGGTAGCACTCGAGGCGGTGAAGCCAATCGGGTTTCCATCGAGGTCTAGGGCCGTGATTACGGAGATTCCGGAGGCGTGATTCCGAAATGCTGCCTTGAGAGCATCGGAGCCGGAGAGGTCAAAGGCTGGAGAGTTATTTGTCATTTCTTAGATAAGGTTAGGGCATCTTCTAACGGCCAAGAGGTTTTCTGCGATGCGATCATTTGTCTGGGATGGCGAAATTACAGCCCAGCGGGTCCGTGAATTGATTCCTAGGGCTGAGGTTTCCATAGATTCTGTTTCCCCAAGCGTCCAAAAGCTCATTGCTGAGGTTCAAGCAGAGGGTGCTGCAGCTCTTGCCCGTCACGCTCAAGAATTCGACGGGGTTGTGCCAAATTCATTTCGGGTTCCAATTAGTGCCATCAAGGCAAGCGAGGCGGACCTCCCTGATGGGCTTAGGGAGGCAATCACCGAGTCAATTGCCAGGGTGCGAAAGGTTTCCCAGGCAACTCTTCCTAGGGCCGTTTCTCTAGAGGTGAGCGCCGGCGGAGCAGTGGAGACGAGATTCGTTGCTGTGGATTCGGTGGGGCTGTATGTGCCAGGTGGTAAGGCTGTTTACCCATCCAGCACAGTTATGAACGTCGTACCGGCTCAAGTCGCTGGAGTTCCAAGAATTGCCGTTTCTTCTCCGGCTCAAAAAGATAATGACGGCCTTCCTTCAAATGCGGTGTTGGCGACCTGTTCCCTGCTTGGAATTGACGAGGTTTATTCAATTGGTGGTGCGAGCGCTATTGCCGCTCTGGCTTTTGGGGTTGTCGAGATCGGCATGGAGCCGGTTCGGATGGTTACCGGTCCTGGGAACATCTATGTGGCTGCCGCTAAACGCCAACTCCGTAGCCAAATTGCAATTGACTCGGAGGCCGGCCCGACAGAAATCCTGATAATTGCCGACGAGAGCGCGAACCCGGCGTTTGTTGCCGCCGATCTGATTTCCCAGGCTGAGCATGACGAAAATGCCGCAAGCGTGCTTTTGACTAACTCACAGCCCCTAATTGACCAAGTTCTAGCCGAACTTGAGCGACAGGGATCAAAAACTGCCAATAGTGATCGGGTGGCAAGTGCCCTGGGAGGAAATCAATCAGCTTTGGTTTTGGTCGAGAGCATCGATCAGGCCATCGAGATTGCAAACGAGTACGCTACGGAGCACCTAGAGATTCAAACCGCTGATCCAGTGGCGGTATCCAAGAGAATCACCAATGCGGGAGCAATATTTCTTGGAAACCACACCCCGGTCAGCCTTGGCGACTACCTCGCTGGTTCCAATCACGTCCTGCCCACAGGAGAACAGGCAAAGTTTGCATCTGGATTGTCTGTTATCAGCTTCCTCAGAAGCCAGCAGGTCGTGAACTACAGCGAGGCAGCACTCAAAGATGTGGCTAGCAAGCTGCAGGTATTTGCCGAGGCAGAGGGGCTGCCAGCCCACTCTGAGGCAGTTCAGATTAGATTTGAGGACTGATGTATTGCCCATTTTGTCGCCACGCAGATTCTCGAGTCATCGACTCTAGAACCTCCGATGATGGCTCTGCCATCAGGCGCAGAAGGCAGTGTCCACAGTGCCAAAAGCGCTTCACAACCATCGAGACCGCAAGCCTTATGGTGACAAAGCGATCTGGAGTGACCGAGCCATTCTCAAGAGACAAGATCATTTCTGGTGTCCGGAAGGCGTGCCAGGGTCGTCCCGTTACAGATGCTGACCTAGCGCTTCTGGCTCAACAGGTGGAGGAGACCCTCAGGGCAACCGGTGCGGCAAGCATCGAGGCTCAGGACATTGGGCTTGCAATCCTTGACCCGCTCAGGAATCTTGACCATGTTGCCTACATGAGATTTGCCAGCGTCTATCAGGCTTGGGACTCTCTTGACGACTTCCAGGCTGCCATCGAAGACCTAAACAGCTGATGTATCGGTTTCTTTTTGACGTTTTCCTGAAGAGGCTAGACCCCGAATTTGCCCATCATCTCGGAGCTTGGACGCTCAAAGTAATGTTTGCGCTTCGGCTCATTCGCCCCTCAAGCGGCCAAGAGGTTGTTGTGGCGGGCATCAAATTTCCAAATCGCATCGGCATGGCCGCAGGCTTTGACAAAGATGCGAAGCTGGTGCGTCAGCTGCACGCTTTGGGCTTTGGGCACGTCGAGATCGGCACCGTTACAGCGCAGGCTCAGCCCGGTAATCCTCGCCCAAGACTCTTTCGAATCCCTCAACACAGGGCGCTTATCAATCGCATGGGTTTCAACAACGAAGGTGCTGACGCTATTGCCGCAAGGCTTGCTGCGTTGCGCGCTTCTGGCGCGAAACTGCCCGTAATTGGCGTCAACATTGGCAAGACAAAGGTTGTGGAACTAGGAGATGCTGCAGCCGACTACCGCTACAGTGCCGAGAAGTTAGCTCCCTATGCGGACTACCTAGCAGTGAATGTTTCTAGCCCGAATACGCCTGGTCTCCGCGAGCTGCAGCAGATCGCCTCTCTAAGACCGATCTTGGAGGCTGTGGTTGAGAAAAGCGGCGGAAAACCGGTGTTTGTAAAGATTGCACCAGACGTAACCAACGAAGAGGCGATTGAGATTGCTCAGCTCTCAGAGGAACTCGGGCTTGCGGGGATAATCGCGACAAACACCACAATCTTTAGAGACGGCATTGATTCCGAAATAGCCAAGGAGTCAGGTGGTTTGAGTGGACCGGTCTTGGCTGAGCGCTCAAAGGAACTACTGATGTTGCTAAGAGGCAAGCTCCCCAAAGAGATGGCCATCATTTCAGTGGGCGGAATAGAGACTGCTGCCCACGTCAATGAGCGCCTAGAGCTCGGTGCTGACCTGGTTCAGGGCTACACCGGTTTTGTCTATTTCGGACCCTTCTGGGCCAAGTCCCTTACGCGGGCCTAGTCTCTGGACTCAGAGTTAGCTCTGGGTCATTGACTATTGAGTCGCCGAGGATTTCATCAACCTTCTTCATGATTTCCTTAGGAATCTCGACCCCTGCGGCAGCGACGTTGCTCGCGATCTGCTCAGGCTTGGAGGCTCCCACTATTGCGGCAGAGACGTTCGGGTTCTGAAGCACCCAGGCGATCGCAAATTGAGCCATGTCAAGCCCGACCTCTTTTGCAAGAGGAGCAAGCTTCTGGACCTTGGTCAGAATTTCGTCCGTCATCCACTTCTGAATGAACTGCCCCACCTCTTCGTTAGCTGCTCGAGAGTCAGCCGGAGCCGGTTGACCAGGTAGGTATTTTCCGCTCAGCACACCCTGGGCCATCGGTGACCAGACAATCTGGCCAAGCCCAAGTTTTTCAGAGGTGGGAACGACCTTCTTTTCGATTACCCGCCAGAGCATCGAATACTGAGGCTGGTTGGAAATCAGGCGGATGCCCAGATCGCTCGCGAGTTTGTGTCCCTCGCGAATCTGGTCTGCATTCCACTCCGAGACTCCGATGTACATAACCTTGCCCTGGTGCACCAGGTCAGCAAAGGCCTGCATGGTTTCTTCCAAGGGGGTCTCGTAGTCGAAACGGTGAGCCTGGTAGAGCTCGATGTAGTCGGTCTGGAGCCTCCTGAGAGAGCCGTGGAGGGACTCAAAAATGTGCTTCCGAGAAAGCCCCACGTCGTTTGGACCCTTTTCGGCAACAGGCCAATAGACCTTTGTGAAGATCTCGATTCCCTCGCGCCTCTGGCCCTTGAGGGCGTCTCCCAGAACAACCTCAGCGGCTTGGTTGGCGTACGCATCGGCTGTGTCGTAGGTGGTGATGCCGGCATCCAGTGCTGCATGAACAGTCTTGATTGCCTGATCGTCTTTGACCTGTGAGGCGTGAGTAAGCCAGTTGCCGTAGATGATCTCCGAAACCTTTAGCCCAGAGTTGCCTAAGTACCTAAATTCCATTTCAGCTTTCCTTTTCTAAACGTCGAGTTTTTGAAATCTTGCGACCTGAGGTTTGGGGATTCTCAGCGCACGCATCTGGATCGAGCGCATAGCTGCGTACCAAGCGATGCCTCCCTCGAGCCTGTCCTCGCCAAACTTTTTAGCCACCTTCTTCTTTGCCGCTCTTCCAACAAAGGTTGCATCGATGGCAACAATGCCGAATAGTCCCCACATTCCAAACAGAGCAATTACCTGCAGGACAAAGGAGTCGATGAAAGTCAGGAGAACCACTGCAAAGAGCATTGGCAGGACTAGTTCGCCGGCTGTGAAGCGGGTGTCCACGACGTCTCTGGCAAACCTACGCTGCGGGCCCTTGTCACGGGCGGTGAGGTAGCGCTCATCGCCGGCCATCATTCCCTCGCGGGCTCTTTGGCGCTCAACCCTGAGTTTTTCCTTGTCAGCCTGTCTTGCTTCCTTGCTGCGGTCGCCTACCAGAGGCTTCTTACGCATCTGCTCCTGCTGCTTGCGAGCAGGTGTTGGCCGACCCTTGCCTTTTTTCTCACTGGCTTCTTCAGACATCTGCACCTTTCAGAGTGTGCCACTAGATTACTGGCATGTCATTTGCTGAGATTTCTAAAGACAAGTCAATCATCGATAACGCATCCAAGTTCGTGGATTCCTCATTTGATGAGGCGGTTGAGAAACTCACTGGACTGGTGAAGATTCCTGGCATCGCCTGGCCTTCATTTGACCCATGGGAGCTTCAAAGGTCCGCTGAGGCGGTCAAGAGTGAATTCGAGCAGCTAGATTTCTTTGACTTTGTAGAGATCCGCAGTGCACCCAGGCCAGATGGCACTCAAGGCGCGCCTGCAGTATTGGCTAGGCGGGCAGGTAGCGCGGATGCGCCACATGTTCTGCTCTATGCACACCACGATGTTCAACCTCCTGGCGACAGAGAGCTATGGAAAACCGAGCCATTTGAGGCTATCCGGGTGGGGGAGAGGCTCTTTGGAAGGGGAGCATCTGATGACAAGGCGGGGATCATCACGCACATCTTTGCCCTAAAGGCACTCTCTGAACTTTCTGAGGACCTCCGCCTCGGTGTCACCGTTTTTATTGAGGGCGAAGAGGAGGCAGGCTCAGAGTCCTTCCTCAATTTTCTGAAGGAGAACCAAAAAGACCTTGAAGCGGATCTAATCATCGTTGCAGACAGCGGCAATTGGAGTACCGAGGTTCCTTCCTTGACTGCGAGCCTCAGGGGAGTGGTTTCGCAAACCTTCACCGTGAAGACCTTGGATCATGCTCTTCACTCTGGAATGTATGGCGGCCCCCTACCTGATGCCATGACGGCGATGATTAAGCTGCTTGCGTCATTGACCGATGATGCTGGAGATGTGGCAATCAGCGGCCTGGTTTCCGACGAGACAAATGGCCCCGAGGTTTCACTCGAGCAACTTCGAGAAGAGTCGGGACTGCTGACAGGAGTCGACAGGATGGGAACCAAGCCGATAACCCAGCAGATCTGGGGTGAACCTGCGGTAACAGTCATTGGCTTTGATGCCCCAAGCGTTGCGGTTTCCTCCAACACCGCACTACCCGAGATCACAGCGAGAGTTTCACTAAGGCTCGCACCAAGCGAAGACCCTGAGCGCGGCCTAGAGCTTTTGAAGGAGCATCTAACAAACCACGCACCGTTTGGAGCCGAGGTTTCATTTGGAGCCCACGAGATGGGTCCTGGGTACTTCGCCAGCAAGGGCTGGGCCTCAAAGCTTGGACATGAGATTTTGAGTGAGGTATGGCCAAAGCCAAGCGTTGACATTGGGGTCGGGGGCTCAATTCCGTTTATTTCCCACTTCGCAGCCTTGTTTCCAGAGGCGGAAATCCTGGTAACCGGAGTCGAGGAGCCAGATTCCAGGGCTCACAGTCCTAATGAGTCTCAGCACCTACCCACCCTGAAGCGAGCAATCACAGCCGAGGCGGCACTGCTGATGCATGGGAACAAGATGTCGAGAAAGTAGTTAAACTTGAGTAACGGAGGAAATCAATGACAGACGTTATGACTCATGGAGTAAAGCTCACAGAGACTGCTGTAGGCAAGGTGAAGGCCCTGCTCGAGTCCGAGGGACGCGATGATCTGAGACTCCGAGTATCAGTGCAGCCGGGCGGATGTTCGGGCCTGATTTATCAGCTTTTCTTCGACGAGCAGCTCGAGGAAGAGGATGCGCTCGTTGACTTCGCAGGTGTTGAGGTGGTTGTCGACATGATGAGCGTGCCCTATTTAGACGGTGCCGAGATCGATTTTGAGGACACAATTCAGAAGCAGGGATTCACAATTGACAACCCAAATGCCTCAGGATCCTGCGCCTGTGGAGATTCCTTCTCCTAAACCCTTCAAATGGCCAACTTGGCCGGCGGATTCTGGGTAAACTTAGAGTCATCCGCAGCGATTTGAAGGGTATTTCTGTGACTAAGAAGCTTGGACGCCTAGCCTTTGCAGGAATCAGTGCCTCTTTGCTTCTTGCCCTCAGTGGCTGCTCTCCAGAGCTCGAGCGCGGATTTCTGCCAGATGCAGCTGGTGTAACGAACCACACTGACCGCATTATCGGCCTGTGGACCACCTCTTGGATTGTCCTCTTGGGAGTGGGAGCTGTGGCCTGGGGCCTTCTGGCTTGGGCACTTCTGGCCTACCGAAGAAAAAAGGGTGAAACCGGCATCCCGGCGCAGCTTCGCTACAACATGCCAATTGAAGCCTTATTCACCGCCGTTCCACTGATCTTGGTTCTGGGATTCTTTGCTTTCACGGCTCGTGATACCGCTGCAATTGAGGCAAAGACAGAGAATCCAGATGTCCACATCCATGTTATTGCAAAGCAGTGGAGCTGGGACTTTAACTACGTGGATGAAAACGTCTATGAGTCGGGTATTCAGGCTCAGTTCACGGGCGCCGAGGAAAACGTCATGGAGACGCTCCCAACCCTGTATCTGCCAGTAGGTAAGACAGTTCAGATTGATCTTTCATCAAGAGACGTAATTCACAGCTTCTGGGTGGTCGAGTTTCTCTACAAAAAGGACATGTTCCCTGGTCAACAGAACGAGATGTACTTCACGCCTCTAAAGGAGGGCACCTACGTTGGTAAGTGCGCTGAGCTGTGCGGTGAGTACCACTCAATGATGCTCTTCAATGTAAAGGTTGTTTCTCAGGCTGAGTACGACAGGCAGATGGGAGCCTTGGCTGCCAAGGGCAACGTAGGACAGCTGTCAACCGATTACGACAGAAATCAGAATCTTCCCGGCGGCAATCCAGAGATTAGGGGCTAAGAATGGCGACGTTTACTGAACCAAGAACTACTAACCCTTCGTCCTTCACGCCAAAGCGGTCCAAGGGGCAGGTAATTGTTGACTGGATGACCACCACCGATCACAAAAAGATCGGCTATCTGTACCTAGTAACCAGCTTTATTTACTTCCTAATTGCTGGAGTCATGGCACTCGTTATACGTGCACAGCTGGCATTACCTGGCCTAGACATTGTGGCCACCAAGGAGCAGTACAACCAGCTTTTCACCATGCACGGCACCATCATGCTTTTGATGTTCGCGACTCCACTTTTTGCTGGCTTTGCTAACGTCCTGATGCCGGTTCAAATTGGAGCGCCTGATGTGGCCTTTCCCAGGCTAAATGCGATTGCCTACTGGTTCTTTAGTTTCGGATCGTTTATCGCAGTTGCAGGGTTTTTCACTCCTCAGGGAGCTGCCTCGTTCGGCTGGTTTGCTTATGCTCCGCTCTCGAGCACGACCTTTTCTCCCGGTATCGGCGGCGATTTGTGGGTCTTTGGACTTGCCCTCAGCGGTTTTGGCACAATCCTGGGTGGAGTGAACTTCATCACCACGATCATCACGATGCGAGCCCCCGGAATGACGATGTGGCGCATGCCAATTTTCACCTGGAACACAATGGTTACCTCGATTCTGATCATCATGTGCTTCCCACCACTCGCTTCTGCTTTGTTTGCACTTGGAGCCGACCGAAGGTTCGGAGCTCACATCTTTGACCCGGAAAATGGTGGAGCGATGCTTTGGCAGCACCTCTTCTGGTTCTTCGGACACCCCGAGGTTTACATCATCGCGCTGCCATTCTTTGGAATAGTTTCAGAGATTTTCCCGGTATTCAGTCGCAAGCCAATCTTTGGCTATAAGACACTCGTGTACGCAACCATTGCAATCGCTGCACTGTCAATGACAGTTTGGGCTCACCACATGTATGTGACCGGCCAGGTGCTACTGCCATTCTTCGCCTTCACAACGATGCTTATTGCCGTGCCGACAGGCGTGAAGATATTTAACTGGATCGGAACAATGTGGCGAGGTTCGGTCACGTTCGAAACACCAATGTTGTGGAGCCTCGGCTTCCTGGTCAGTTTCGTCTTCGGTGGACTCACCGGCGTAATCCTGGCTTCCCCAGCACTCGACTTCCACCTATCTGACTCCTACTTCGTGGTAGCCCACTTCCACTACGTGGTCTTTGGCACAGTGGTGTTTGCGATGTTTGCTGGTTTCTACTTCTGGTGGCCAAAATTCACCGGAAAAATGCTCAATGAGCGACTTGGCAAGATTCACTTCTGGATTCTCTTCGTTGGCTTCCACACGACCTTCCTAGTCCAGCACTGGCTTGGAGTTGTTGGTATGCCTCGCCGTTACGCGACATACCTCCCCGAGGATGGCTTTACCGAGATGAACTTGCTCTCCAGTGCTGGTGCTGCGATCTTGGCTCTATCTATGGTTCCGTTCCTGTGGAATGTCTGGATCACCTATCGCAATGGCGTAAAGGTCGAGCTCAAGGACCCATGGGGCTATGGACGCTCACTCGAATGGGCAACCGAGTCGCCAATCCCGAGACACAACTTCCACTCCATCCCAAGGATCCGCTCAGAGTCGCCTGCTTTCGACATGAACTACCCAGAGTACGCAGCACCTGAGGCGAAGGAAGCCTATGCCAAGGAGGGACGCATCTAATGCGTTCCAACATTGTCATCCTCCTGGTGATGGCGGCCTACTTTACAGTTGCTGACATTGCCTACGCGATTTGGACCTACATCGACACTGGTGCCGTGGAGCCGATTGGCACTGCGGCGATAGGCCTACTGGTTGTCCTCTCGATCTTTATTGCCTTCTATCTCTTTAGCGGTATGCGCCGGAGCGCAACGCTTCCTGAAGACAACC
Organism: Aquiluna sp.; assembly: GCA_028144365.1. Taxonomy (GTDB): domain Bacteria; phylum Actinomycetota; class Actinomycetes; order Actinomycetales; family Microbacteriaceae; genus Aquiluna. The sequence continues at coordinate 13,626 of JAOGAX010000004.1, read as the reverse complement.
TGGATGGAGAGATTGAAGAAGGAGCCGGTGAGGTTGGCTTCTTCTCACCATGGAGCTGGTGGCCTCTATTCTTAGGTGCGTCCAGCGGGCTAGCATTTGCTGCATTGGCCGTGGGTTGGTGGCTTTTCTTCATCGCCGTCCCATTTGCGGTGGTAGCGGTGGTTGGATTCGTATTCGAATACGACCGCTTCGCACACGCTCACTAGCAATTCTCAGCAAGATGACACCATTGGGTGTTATCCTTTTCTGCTGCCCGCAAGGGCTTGTAGCTAAAAAACTAAACATGGGGATGATCGGTTTCGACACTGTAATGATGAGTGAAAGAAGCGGGTCGAGGATGCACAGTTATCTCGTAAACGCTCTGTGCAAAACTATAGGTGCCAATACAAAGCGCGCCGACTTCGCCCTAGCTGCTTAAGCTAGCCCCGAAGTCCGTTTGCCTAGGTTTGATTTCGACCTAGTTCCAAACGTCATTTAGAAATCTCGCTGATTTGGTGCGTCAAAGGCCTAATCGGGACTTTTTACTTTGACTGGGCTGGTCGGCGTAGTTGCCTCCGACAAATTCCGCAGCCGAGTAGAACGCCTTTGGAGGCTACACCCGTAGAAGAGTCATGAACGCTGCAGTGGACCCGGGTTCGATTCCCGGCATCTCCACCAATCGCAAAGCCAGCCCACCAGGGTTGGCTTTGCTGTTTAAGCTAGCCTGATTAGGTGCTTGAAATCAGACGACTCAGCCCTCGAGAGACCAACGCTTTTCTAGAATTCATGGACGGTCCAGCCTTTTCTTCCCAGCCTCAGTGGCACGGTTGCTATTGCCAGGAATACCTAAACTCTGCTTCCGAAAACAAAGAGGCAACCGCAGAATCCAACAGGGTGTTGGCCTGCGACCGCATCGCCGCTGGAGTCATGCAGGGCTACTTAGCCCTTGAGGAGTCACCTGAAGGTGAGAAGGTAATCGGGTGGATGGCCGCGAACAGCCACAACAACTTTCGCCTGCTTCCAAAAGGCGAGGAGGGTGTCGCAACAATTATTTGCTTTTCCGTAGAAGCAGAGAAGCAGTCTCAGGGCGTCGCAAGCGCGCTGCTTGAATTTGCCTTGGAGGATCTGCCGGCCCAAGGCTTCAAGAGAGTGCAGGCAGCACCGCTTGCAGGCGGACAGTTCGAAGCTTGGGGCTATAGAGGCCCGCTCTCGCTCTATAAGAAGTTTGGGTTCAATGAAGGCCCGATGATTGACGGACAGCATGTCCTCGTTGTGAAGGAGCTATAGAAAACCCCCACAGATTATTCTGCGGGGGTTTTCCTGGTATCTAATTAGTTAGAGCTTCTTCTTGAGCTGCTTTGGCTTGCGCTTTGCACTTTCTTCAATAGCGGGGGAGTGGTCAGCGTGAGCAAGCTCGTATTCCGCCTTGGAAACAGGAGCAATGCGGTCTTCGAAGTAGATCTTTGAGATCGCAGAGCGGAGCTTTGTTCCGACGGTGATCTTGCCCTTCTTGTTGGGCCTAGGCATGATCGGCTCGTAGTCCTTGAAGTCAACGAGCTTCCAGAGCTCATACTTGTCGACGGGCTCGTGAACCTCGATGTATTCGCCGTGGGGGAGTCGAACAACTCTTCCAGTCTCTCGTCCGTGCAGGGCAATCTCGCGGTCCTTGCGCTGAAGCGCTAGGCAGGCTCGTTTGGTCACCCAGTATGCAATTACCGGTCCGATAACCAGTAGTACCTGCATCGCGGTTAGAACGTGGTTGAGCGACATCTGGAAGAAGATCGCAATTAGGTCTGTGGAGGCACCTGCCCAGAGGACTGCGTAGAAAGTTACTCCGGCTGCACCAATTGCGGTCCTGGTTGGGGCGTTGCGTGGCCTGTCTAGGACGTGGTGGTCACGCTTGTCGCCAGTAACCCAGGCCTCAATAAATGGATAGACGGCAACCAGTACCAGGAACACGAGCGATACGATGATTGGCAACATGACACCCATTGGGATGACGTAGCCAAAGATCGCAAAATCTAGGCCACCTGGGGCCAGACGCAATGCGCCATCGAGCCAACCGATGTACCAGTCAGGCTGGGTACCCGCGGAAACAGGCGATGGGTCATAAGGACCGTAGTTCCAAATTGGGTTGATGGTGAACAGGGCTGAAATTGCGGCAATCACACCGAAGACTAGGAAGAAGAATCCACCCGCCTTTGCCACGTAAACCGGCATCAGTGGATAGCCAACAACATTGTCGTCACGACGTCCAGGTCCGGGGTAGTGGGTGTGCATGTGAATTACTAGAAGCAAGAGGTGGGCGGCCAACAGCGCGATGATAAGCGCAGGCAAGATCATGATGTGTAGCGAGTAGAGCCTCGGAATTACCTCAGTGCCCGGGAACTCGCCTCCAAAGAAGCCCGAGGAGACCGCAGGCCCGATTACTGGGATTCCCTTGATCATGCCGTCGATGATTCTCAGACCGTTACCGGAGAGCAGGTCATCAGGTAGTGAGTAGCCGGTGAAGCCGGCGCCCATTCCCATGAGGAAGAGCAGGAATCCGATAACCCAGTTGAGCTCGCGTGGCTTGCGGAATGCACCGGTGAAGAAAACACGGAGCATGTGAAGCCCGGAGGCGGCAACAAAAATTAGTGCACCCCAGTGGTGAATCTGACGCATGATCAAACCACCGCGGATGTCAAAGCTGATGTCTAGCGAGGAGGCGTAGGCAACTGTCATTTCCGCACCCTTGAGCGGGGCGTAGCTGCCGTCGTAGTAGGTGTGGGCCATGGATGGCTCGTAGAAGAAAGTCAGGAATGTTCCAGAGAGCACAACGACCACAAAGGACCAGAGCGCGACCTCACCGAGCATGAAGCTCCAGTGGTCGGGGAACACCTTGCGACCAAATTGCTTGATGACCGTTCCCAGCGACAGCCGGTCGTCTAGATAATCGGCAGTCTTACCTACTGCCGTTGTCGGTTCGGTTACTGAACTCATGTGCTTACTTCCTTATGTCCCAGAATGATGGGCCAATTGGCTCGAGGAAGTCGCTTTGTGCGACCAGGTAGCCCTCGTCGTCCACAGCAATTGGTAGCTGGGGGAGAGGACGGGCTGCAGGCCCAAAGACCACTTTGCAGTGGTCAGCCAGATCAAATGTTGATTGGTGGCAAGGGCATAGCAGGTGGTGTGTGTGCTGCTCATATAGAGCCACAGGGCAGCCCACGTGGGTGCAGATTTTGGAGTAGGCGACGATTCCGTCATAACTCCAGTTGGCCTTTTCTGGGTCTTCTTTTAGGTCGCCTGGATTGACGCGCACCAAAAGAACCGCAGCCTTGGCTTTTTCCTCCAGTTTGTGCTCTTCCAAGTCCTTTAGCCCCTCGGGGATGACGTGGAAGACAGATCCGATTGTTACCTCGGAAGCCTTGATTGGGATGCCGGTTGGGTCTTTGGTGAGCCTCGTGCCAGCGCGCCACATGGTGTGCTTGAGCGTGTCACCGACCTGCGGGCCTAGATCGCCAAAGATCACTACAGCTGGGATTGGGAAGAATGCCAACGCACCGTAGAGCGTCCTTCGAATCAGCTTTCTTCTAGTAAAGCCAGACTCTCCGTCGGCGAGTTTTACAATTTCGATGGCCTTGGCGCGCGCTTCGTCGGAGCTGCGAGCGGGGTGGCGGGACTCCGAAACTTCATTGTCAGGCATCAGCGTCTTAGCCCAGTGAACCGCACCAAAACCGATTCCAAGCAGCGACAGCGCCATGCCAATGCCCATCCAGAAAGCATTGTTGCGAGTTGCAGACAGGTCACCACCGACAATTGGGAAAGCCACGAAGCCCCATACCGCAATGATTGCGCCCACGATGGAGACAAGGAACATGAATGAGATTTGACGCTCGGCGGTCTTCGCGTGCTTTTCGCTCTTGTCCGTCATTCGGACGCGATGGGGCTCAATTCCGGGGTCAGAAATCGGGCGCTCGATATTGGTGGCGCTGCCTGAGTCGTACTTCTGCACTTCACTCATTAGTTAGCCTTCGCTCCCAACCAAACCGTAATTGCGATTATGAACCCTAACCCGAAGATCCAGGTAAACAATCCCTCGGCCACAGGACCAATCGAACCAAGCTCGAAGCCACCGACAGAGCCGTTTTCCTCAACGTACTTGAGGTAGGTGATGATGTCTTTCTTGTCCTCAGGGGTCAGGTTGGCATCGTTGAATACCGGCATGTTCTGGGGACCAGTAACCATGGCCTCATAAATATGCTTTTCCGTTACTCCGTCCAGTGCCGGGGCAAATTTACCCTCGGTTAGCGCTCCACCTGCACCAACAGCGTTGTGACACATTGCGCAGTTGATGCGGAAGAGCTCGCCACCGTGGGTTGGGTCCCCGTCTGTCCTGAGGTACTCCTCGGGCGGAATAGCGGGCCCGGGAGCTAGGGATGCTACGTAGGCAGCCATTGCTGCAATCTGCTCCTCAGTGAACTGAACAGGCTTCTTATATAGCTGTGGTCCAGAGGCCTGACCCGGCATGCGGCCGGTTCCAACCTGGAAGTCAACAGAGGCTGCGCCAACACCAATCAGGCTAGGCCCTCCGATTGCACCCTCACCATTGGTTCCGTGGCAGGATGCGCAGTTAGCCAAAAATAGCTTGCGACCCTCTTCAACCTGCTCAGGTGAGCCAAACTCTGCTTCGAAAGTCTGGGTCGCAGCTGCATAACCTCCACCGGACAGGATGAGTCCGAGGAAGATCACGACGCCAAGAGCCCAGGGGCGACGACGCATTGGCTTCTGAGGGTTCAAATTGCTCTCCATCTTCGATTACTTCAGCACGTAGACAACTAGGAAAAGGCCAATCCAGACAACGTCCACAAAGTGCCAGTAGTAGGAGGTAACAATGGCACTGGTTGCTTCGCGGTGTCCGAAATTCTTAGCGGCATAGGCCCTACCGATAACTAGTAGGAAGGCGATTAGGCCTCCTGTTACGTGCAGCGCATGGAAGCCGGTGGTTATGTAAAAAGCAGAGCCGTAGGAGTTGCTGCTCAGGGTGACACCCTCGGCAACAAGCTGCGCATACTCCCAAACCTGGCCGGCCACAAACACTGAACCCATCAAATAGGTGAGGAAGAACCACTCGACCATTCCCCACTTGGCGGGGGAGAGACCTGTTCTACGAGCCTGCATGCGCTCGGCGGCAAAGACCCCAAACTGTGCCGTAAATGAGCTGGCGACCAGGATTAGCGTGTTTGCCAGAGCAAAGGGCACATTCAAAATTTGGGTGTCATTTGCCCATAAATCAGGGGCGCCAGCTCTGAGCGAGAAGTACATCGCGAATAGGCCAGCGAAGAACATAACCTCGCTGCCAAGCCAAACAATCGTTCCAACGCTCGTCGCGTTTGGCCGCTGAATGGTCATAGGGGCAGCTGAAGAGGTTGTTGACATGCCTCAATTGTAACCGCTACCTGTCCTCAAAAAGGCCTTGCGAAGCCAAAGTTCTCCAAATATTCGCCCGATGCATTGGTTTTTTTCGGCATTACACTTCCCTTATGACTCAGAGCAGCTGGCCGTCCGCACTAAGCACCCTTTTGGCGGGGGAGAACCTCTCGCGAGAGGGTGCAAGCTGGGCCATGAGGCAGATCATGGCCGGTGAGGCCTCGGAAGGACAGATAGGCGCCTTCATGATGGCGCTTCGCTCAAAGGGCGAGACGGTTGAGGAACTCTCGGGCCTAGTTGACGTGATGCTTGAGAATGCGCTTCTGCTTGAGACCGGAAGTGACGCGGTGGATATCGTCGGAACCGGGGGAGACCTGGTCGGAACGGTAAATATCAGCTCCATGGCCTCGATAGTCGCCTCGGCAAGTGGCGTCCCAGTCCTGAAACACGGTTCTCGATCCGCTTCAGGTAAGACTGGCTCCTCAGAAATGCTCGAGGTATTGGGGGTTCGGCTCGATCTATCCCCAGGTCAGGTCAGGCAGGTGTTTGAAAACGCGGGGATAACCTTCTTTTTTGCGCCAGTTTTCCATCCGGCGATGAGGTTTGTGGCACCTGTTAGAAAACAGCTTGGTGTGCCGACCACATTCAATTTCCTCGGACCATTGGCAAACCCTGCACAGCCAATCGCCACGGCCCTAGGTGTCGCGGACGAGACGATTGCCCCACTAATGGCCCAGGAGCTGGCTCTAAGGGGAAGAACCGGACTTGTCTTTAGATCTGATGACGGCCTCGATGAACTCAGCACCACAGCTAACGCAAAGATTTGGCAGGTTGTAGCTGGAGAGGTGACTGAGCACACGCTAGTGCCCGAGAAGGTTGGCCTCGCAAAAGCAGAACTCAGTCAGCTGCTCGGTGGAGATGCCAAACAGAACGCCCAGGTTGCAACAAAGCTATTCGCGGGTGAGGACTTTGGGAACTCGAAAGCTATCGGGGATGTGGTTTCGCTGAATGCGGCCGCAGGCATAGTTGCCTACGAGCTGGCAAAGGATTCAGCTTTGGCTGCTGCAGATCTGACAGAACGATTCATTAGCGCCCTTGGCAAGACTCAGGAGGCAATTTCCTCTGGAGCAGCCAAGCGAAAACTAGACACATGGACAGCAGCAACCCAGGCGGCTAACTAGTTACACCCCTGTAATCGCGCGGGGAGGACCCTGAAAAACTCTAATTGACATAACGTTTATTATCGGCCTTATGTCTACTTGTCCAGTAGGGCCTAAGACCTAAGCCCTTCCTCACCGGGCGAGCCTGCAATAACGGCTAAACCTTGCCGCCTTTATCCGCCAGACCGAATAGCCGCATTCCCAACTGGTTCATGTAGCCAATTCCCAACGCAAAGATCAGGGTTCCCTCGCGAACCTGACCGCCCAGGAGAAATCCAATGGCGACAACGGTTACCTCAACGATTGAGCGGGCTTGCCAAAACGGCAATTTGAAGCGCTGGGCGATTCCCACATTCAGCCCGTCCCTGGGCCCCTTACCCATGCCGCAGGAAATGTAGAGTCCTGTTGCAAAGGAAATTACAACCATTCCCCCGAAGAAGAGCAGCAGCTTCTGCCAGTAGACATCTGGCGTTGGGATGTAGGTCAGCGCCAGATCGGCAACAAGACCCACCATTACCGCGTTCATTACTGAGCCAAGTCCTGGTTTTACCCTTAGGGGAATCCAAGCAATCAGCACCAAGATGCTCACTGCAACCGTTGCGTAGCCAAAAGTGAGGGTGGTCTGCTTCGAAATACCCTGTGCCAGCACGTCCCAGGGAGCCAGGCCCAGCTGCGCATCCACGGTCATTGCGACACCGATGCCATAGATGAATAGCCCGACAACTAGCTTTATAAAGCGAGTGGGAAACTTAGACTGAAGCACTGCTAAATGTTAGGGGTAAGAATGTCAGCAACTGACCTTTTTCCCTATTTCGACTCCCCTAAGCCAAGGCTGTTTGCCCATCGCGGTCTCGCACAGCATGCGGATCTCGACGAAAACACAATCCCAGCCTTTCAGGCCGCTCTAGATCACGGCGCAACTCACCTCGAATCTGACACTCAGGCCACAGCAGACGATGTTGCGGTGTTATTCCATGACGAGGACCTCTCACGGGTTGCAGGTATTGACGCAAAAGTCAGGGAGCTATCGCTCAGCGAGCTGAAGTCCACCAGGTTAAAAAATGGCGGTGAAATTCCAACGCTTGCCGAGGCACTCGAGACCCTGTCAGGTGCCCGATTCAACCTTGACATCAAGACCAGGCCTGCAATCTCTCCCACCATTGAGGCGATTGAGACGCTCCAAGCTCACGATCGTGTGCTGGTTTCAAGCTTCTCTAACCCAATCCGAAAAAGTGCCCTGACGGGCCTCTCGAAGCCGATTGCGACCTCCGGTTCGCTATCTACTGTTTTGAGTGCCTGGCTCAGTCACACCCTGCTATTTGGCGCAGGCTTTTCGGCAATTGTGAAAGATGTGCACGCCTTCCAGATTCCCGTGAGGCGAGGTCCGGTGAACTTTGCCACCAAGAGGTTTATCGCAAGGGCACAGAAACATCAGACTGAGGTCCACTTTTGGACTATCAATGATCCCGTCAAAATGCGCAGGCTCCTTGAGCTCGGTGCAGACGGAATCGTCTCAGACAGGGTGGATCTTTTTCAAACTGGCAACTAGCTGAGAATCGGAGCCAGTTAGGACTTATCTATCGCCGGCCGTGGTTTTCACCTTCAAAGGAGAACTAATGGCTGAATCTATGCGCGGAATGAGACTGGGAAGCCAGTCTTTGGAGTCCGATCTAGGCGTTGAACTATCAGAGCGTCAAACGATTGATTTTCGCTGCAGCGCAGGCCACGAGTTCAGCATGGTCTTCTCGCTAACTGCAGAGCTTCCAGACACATGGGAGTGCAAGAAGTGCGATGAGGTAGCTACGCGTCTGGAAGCAGGCAAGGAAGTCGATTTGGCCGCTGGCGAGCTAAGCACCCAGCGCAGCCACTACGACATGGTTTTAGAAAGACGAAGTAAGAAGGAGCTAGAGGCCCTCTTGCAAGAGGTGTTGGTAGACATGCGAAAGCGTCGCAGTGAGGGAAGACTCACCGCTTAAACAGCCTGGCTATCCCCCAGCGCGTACAAAGCAGGAATGCTTCTAGAACAATGCCAAGAGTCATCTTGCTCTTTCCGCTTTCTCGCTCGACAAAGTGAATGGGAACCTCAACAATCTGTGCACCAGCCTCGCTGGCTCGCAGCGTCATCTCAACCTGAAAGCCATAACCATGGGCACGCATGCTAGAAAGCGGCAACTTAGCCAGCAGCTGAGTTGAGTAGATCCGAAAGCCAGCCGTAAGGTCGTTGAGCCTGCTGGAGAGCATCAGAGCCGCATAGCGGTTTCCAACTCGGGAGATAAACATCCTCAATGCCGGCCAGTTCTTCACCTCTCCCCCAGCGACCCAGCGAGAACCGATCACTAGGTCGTGTGTGGCGGCCATTTCAAAAAGCTCGGGCAGGTCGCTGGGCCTATGAGAGCCGTCAGAGTCCATCTGCACGACATGTGTAAACCCGCGGTCGATAGCCCACCTAAAACCCTCAACATAGGCAAGTCCAAGCCCCTTTTTTGCAGGCCTATGGATTACAGAAATTTGATTGTTTTTGCTGGCCAATCGATCTGCTAGTTCGCCTGTTCCATCAGGAGAGTTATCGTCGATTATGGTCAGGTGGATGTTTGGCATGGCCAAAAACAACTGTTCAACCGAGTGCTCTAGGACGTCTAATTCGTTGTAGGTCGGCATGAGAACAACTGCCTTCAACGTCTTCTCCTTGCAAACATCATCCCTGTGAATATCACTATCAACGCGGCCACCAGCCAGTCAAAAACTGCCCCAACAGTCATCGCAGGGGTATTTCCCGTGTAGAGCGGTACCCGCTCCACCATTACAGCTGGCGTGTACCACTCAACCTCCGAGAGCACCTCGCCATTTGGAAGGTAGATAACCGAAACCCCAACCGTTGAGATGTTTACAACCGACCTGCCTGTTTCTATTGCCCTCAGCCGGGCGATAGCGGCCTGCTGATAGGTCTCGTCCGAGTAGCCAAAGTCCGCATTGTTGGTCTGAGAGAGAATCACCTGGGCTCCCGAGGTTGTCAGCTCTCTCAAAATTGAGTCTTCTGCAATCTCAAAGCAGATCAGGGTCCCGGCAACAAAGTCATCAATCTCGTAGATTCCGTCACGAACTCCGAAGCTGTAGCCCTTTGGGATCATGTCGACAAGGTCGGGGGCGAACATTCTCCAAAACTCACGGTCGGGTGCATACTCTGCAAACGGCACCGGCTGCTTCTTGTCGTAGTAGTCAACCGGACCTACCCCTGGGAGCCAGAGCAGGGTGGAGTTGAAGGACTCGTCCCCTCTGACCGTTAGGGTTCCAAAAACAAACGGCGCGTCGACAGCTGCCGCGACCTCTTCAATCTTCGCTCTCGCGGTCTGCGACCTAAGCGGGTCGATATCGGAAGCGTTTTCAGGCCAAACCAAAAGGTCAATCTCGCCTGCCAGATCAGAGTCAAAGACCAGCTCGGTAGCGTCAATGTGGTTTTGCAAAATGGTGCCCTTGTCAACGTTCGAGAACAGTCCGGCATTGGCATTACCCTGCACGGCAGCAATCACCTTTTCCCCCGCCTCTTGGGTGGTAAGACCCAAGGGGGTAATCACAGGAATCAGCATCGTTGCAAGAGCAGTTGCCACAAATGCCCGCTTAGGTAGTTTGCGGTCCGAGAAGTGCTTCACAAATAGCGCTAGCAATGCCCCAAGTAGCGCCATCACGAAGCTCAGTAGGGATAGCCCTCCCCACCAAACCCAGTTAGCGAAGATGCTCTCTGCCTGGGTCATCGCAAGCTTCGACCAGGGGAAGCCGCCATAGGGGAAGTTGTTGGCTGCAAACTCCCTAAAGGTCCATACCCCCGCTGCCACAAATGCAAAGGCAAAAACCTTTACGCCCTTTGGCTTGTAGCGCTGGTAGAGCCAGGACGTCAGCGCTGTCCCAAGGCCAAAATAGAGAGCCATCAGGGTGCTAAGTGCCAGTAGCGGCACTGGTCCCAAATACAGCGAGATCCACTCGATGTGGGAGATGTAAAAAGCCTGTCCGGCAACAAACCCAATCAGAAAGGACTTCCAGAAACCAACCCCGAGGGTAGCAAGAAGCACCAGAGCCGGAATCAGAGGCGTGAGAACCCAAATGCTCTCGGTCGGAAATGTATAGAGCGCCACTAAACCACCCAAGGCCGCTAGGGGCAGTCGCCACAACATCTCGCGCATGTGAACAGCCTAATTTCTATAGGTAGTAGCTGTAGGCGACGATGCCCCGCTTCACAAGGTCAATTGCGCGGTAGCTGGTCTCGGCTAGCTCGGGATCTGCGGACTGCGAAAGCTGATCCAAGAGGTCAATGATCTGCTTGCTCCAGCGGATGAAGTCGCCTGCGAGCAATCCGGCAAGTTTGAGTGCGTCATCAAGTCTGCTGCCTGTTGCCCAGCGATAGATGGCCCAGGTAAGCCCAAGGTCTAGAGGCTGCTCCTTTTTGAGACGATGACGCTCTTGAAGTTCCAAGAGGTCCTCCTGAATGCGCTCGGTTCTCTCAAGCGCATCGCGGAAGTTCCCCTTTGGTAGCTTGGGTTCAAACTCCCCCTCGTCCGAGCGTCCCTCATAGACAAGCGACGCAGCCATGGCCGCCATGGCCGCAGGATCTAGGTCTTTCCATGCTCCATGATTGATGCACTCGGCGATTAGCAGGTCGCGCTCGCCATAGATCTTGGAGAGTCTTGCACCAGAGGTCGTTACCTCGTACTCGCCCTTTTCCTCGCGGAGGTAATCAAGGTCGGCTAATAGGTCGCAAATGCGGTCGAATACCTTTGCGACCTGACCTGTCTTTTGGTCCATGTCTCTGAGTGAGGCATCTACCTCACGCTTGAGTTTGAAATAGCGCTCTCCCCACCTGGCATGAACCTCTCGATCGGAGCACTGATGGCAAGGGTGCCCGCGGAGTTCCTTACGCAGTCTGCCCAGCTGAGCTTCAATGGTGCGCATCTGCTTGGTTTGGCGAATGTCGTTGCCGACCCTCACCCGTATTCGAGCGCTCTCGCGCTCAAGGTCGGAGATCTCTCTGCGGATGCGCGCATATTCCTTGAAATCTCCCAGGTGACAGCTCAAGGCGTCCTCGTAGCCCTTGAGCGATTCCTGCTTGTCCTTTATTACCTGCGCCACTCCAACAACTGACCTATCCGCCTGGAACTGGGCAAACGAGCGCTCCAGCACTTCGCGCGCTCGATCCTTTCCAAATGCGGCAATCAGGTTCACCGCCATGTTGTAGGTCGGGCGGAAGGAGCTGTTGAGAGGGTAGGTCCGCTTGGATGCGAGGCCAGCAACGATATTTGGGTCGAGCTGTGCTCCCCAGAGCACCACCGAGTGACCCTCGGTGTCAATTCCTCTGCGGCCTGCGCGTCCGGTGAGCTGGGTGTACTCGCCCGCCGTGATGTTGACCCTGGATTCGCCGTTGTATTTGTCAAGCCGCTCGAGAACTACCGTTCTTGCTGGCATGTTGATGCCAAGAGCAAGGGTCTCGGTTGCGAAAACCACCCTCACAAGCTTCCTTAGAAAGAGCTCCTCAACGACCTCCTTGAATGCCGGCAGCATGCCAGCGTGGTGCGAGGCAAAGCCTCGCTCTAGGGACTCGAGCCACTCGAAGTACCCGAGGGTGTCTAAGTCTTCGTCTGAAATCGAGGAGCAACGGGCTTCAACCAGTGATCTGATCTCCTGCTGCTCTTCCTTGGATGTAAGCCGAATACCCGCGCGCCTGCAGTTGATGACGGCTTGATCGCAGCCTGCACGGGAAAAGATAAAAAAGATAGCCGGAAGTAGCTGAAGATCTTCGAGCTTCTCGACAATTTCTGGCTTGTCTAGGCGGGGAAAGTTTCTTTGATTTGGGTTAGAACGGCTATCACCCCTGCCCTTTCCATACTTTCCCCGACTTCGAATTGGCGAACGGGAACGGGCCTGGTGTTTTTGGGTCAGCTCTGGGTTGACCCGCAGCTGGCCGCTTCCGTTTTCGAATAGTTCCAGCAGTTCGTCACCGAATAGCACGTGCTGGTGAAGCGGCACCGGCCGATGCTCGGACACGATGATCTGAGTGTTACCCCTCACCTCTGCGAGCCAGGCACCAAACTCCTCGGCATTAGAGACTGTCGCCGAGAGGGAAACTACCTTTACGTACTTTGGGAGGTGGAGAATAACCTCTTCCCAAACCGCTCCCCTAAATCTGTCGGCGAGGTAGTGAACCTCGTCCATCACGACAAACCCAAGGTCTTTGAGTGTCGTGGAGGTGGCATAGATCATGTTTCTGAGCACCTCGGTGGTCATGACAACGATTTGGGCCTCGGAATTGTTGTTGTTATCGCCCGTTAGGAGCCCAACCCGCTCCTTGCCATAGCGCTTGACGAGCTCGGCAAACTTTTGATTGCTAAGCGCCTTTATCGGGGTGGTGTAGAAGACTTTCTGACCAGAGGCCAGCGCAAGGTGAATGGCAAACTCCCCCACGATTGTCTTGCCGGCACCTGTAGGTGCTGCCACCAACACCCCATGGCCGCCCTCAAGTGCTCTACACGCTTGCTCTTGAAAATCGTCCAGGGGAAAGGCAAGTTCGGCACTGAAAAGCTCAAACTCGGGGAACTTGGCCTTACTCTTTGCCTTTTTGTAGCGCTCCGCCGGGCTCGGCTCAGTCGAGCTCGAGGTCATCGGCGCCCACCAACTTAGCTAGTTTGCGTTCCCTGCGCTTATCGTTGGCCATCGCAATTCCGATTGCCGAGAAATACAGGGCGCTCAGCGGTGCCATGAGCAGGAACATGGTCATTGGCTCAGCGGTTGGGGTGGCGAGTGCTGACACCACGGCAATGATGAAGAGGGCAAGACGCCATGACTTCAGGATTCCCCGACCGGTAGCAAGACCGGCAAAATTTAGAAGCACCAAAACCACTGGCATCACAAACGCGATGCCAAAAATCAGCAGAATGCGAATGGCGAAGAGGATGTATTCGCTCGCGTTAATGACGTTTGAGCTTCCTTCAGGGGTGAAGCCGATAAGCACGACCACAAACCCCGGTAGTGAGGTCCAGGCTAGGGCCGTACCCGCTAAGAACAGCGGTACAGCGGCGACGGTGAATCCAGTCGC
>JAOGAX010000030.1 GCA_028144365.1 Aquiluna sp. | reverse complement strand
GAGAGCGCGGGATGACAATCGTGGCAGTGATTCACGACCTCAATCTCGCAGCGAGGTTTGCCGATCAGATTGTCGTCCTAAAAGATGGCGAGATTATCGCTCAGGGAGCTCCCGGTGACGTGATAACCCCTAACAACTTGGCAACAGCTTTCAGCATTTTGGCCCGAGTTATTGAGGATCCGGTTGCAAAGACACCGGTAGTGATACCGATTCGCCAACTTGGCTAGTAGGCATTTTCCAGCTTTAGGGACATAATAAGAATGTAGTTCACCAAGTGAAGGCGCAGTTACTAGCAGTGACGCCAAAGAGGCTTGCGCATACTTGTGAATGAGGGCAAGGACTGGGCCCGCTATCAAAATCGGTCAACTCGTTTGGTTGTGAAACTAATGCGTATCTTGCTCATTGGAGCAGGCGGAGTTGGCGATGCAATCGTCAAAATCGCCGCTGGTCGTAATTTCTTTGAAAAAACTAATTGTCTCCGACTATGACCTCGAAAGAGCTCAGCGGAGCGTCGACTGGGTGGCACAGTGGCACCCAGATATCCCATCTGACAAGTTTGAGGCGGCACACATTGACGCCTCGGACTCTGCCAAGGTTGCAGAGCTTGCAAAAAAGCATGCTGCGACACACATAGTAAATGCCGTAGAGCCGAAGTTCGTGCAGAGCATCTTTCAGGGTGCGCTGGATACTGGAGCCAACTACATGGACATGGCGATGAGCCTGTCTCATCCTGACAAGGATGACCCATTTACCAAGCCCGCTGAAAAACTGGGTGACTGGCAGTATGCCAAGCACCAGGAGTTTGAAAAAGCTGGCCTCTTGGCACTAGTTGGTACCGGAGCCGAGCCTGGAATCTCAAACATCTTTGCCCGCTATGCGGCAGACCACCTCTTTGGTGAGATCGATGAGATCACCGTCTTGGATGGTGGAAACCTCATTGTCGAAAATGATGAGGGCGAAGAGATCTTTGCCCCCTCATTTTCAATCTGGACAGTCATTGAGGAGTGCCTGAACCCACCGCTTATCTGGGAGAAAGAGCGTGGTTGGTTCACAACCAAGCCGTTCTCTGAGCCGGAGCTCTTTGAGTTCCCCGGTGGCATAGGACCCATTAAGTGCGTAAACGTGGAGCACGAAGAAGTGAACATGCTGCCTAGAACCATGGACGCAAAGCGTGTGAACTTCAAATACGGACTGGGTTCCGAGTTCATCAGCGTGCTCAAGACCCTCCACGCACTTGGACTGGACAAGGTGAACCCGGTCTGGGTGCGTTCCAAGTCCGGTCGTGCTCAGGTTTCCCCCAGGGACCTAGTCGCAGCCGTACTTCCCGACCCCGCCTCACTTGTAGAGCGAATGACAGGCAAGACCTGTGCTGGAACTTTGGTGACCGGTAAGGACAAGGAGGGTAATCCACGTGCTTCCTACCTGTACCACATCGCCGATACCGAGTGGACTGCGGAGGAGTTCGATGCCCAGGCCGTGGTCTGGCAGACAGCACTGGTTCCAGTGATAGCCCTAGAGCTCTTGGAGCGCGGCGACTGGGAGGCAACAGGCGTGCGGGGTCCTGAGGAGTTCGATGCCAAAGTCTTCTTGGAGACCATGGCTAACGAATACAAGCAGGCCTGGGAGATTGAGGATCGAAACCCTGAGAATCCGAGCGTTATAGACGACGACTGGGAATAAGAAGGTAGTTCCCTGGGGTTTATGGGATAAAATCTAATAAATAGCCCCAGGGATTACTCTCAGCCAATGTTCAGTTGAGTTTCCTAGGGTTAGAGCCCTAACAAGGAGAACTGATGAAGATTTCGAAGCGTTGGATGCCAGCTGTAGTAACACCTGCCGTGATAGCGGCTATCTCCCTGGTTCCGCTTCAGGCGAGCGCCGTTGATCTGCCAGATATGAGCGCTGAAGAGCTCATGGTCATGATGATGGACGCACAGCCCACCGAGTTCTCGGGAACAATCTTGAAAACCAGCAACCTCGGCCTCCCAGCACTAGAGCTCAGCTCAATGGTGTCCGAGGAGGACG
>JAOGAX010000003.1 GCA_028144365.1 Aquiluna sp. | reverse complement strand
TTTAGCCTGTGTCTAAGGTTCTAGGTTCCCTCCCCACAGGCGAAAAAGTGGGCATCGCATTCTCTGGCGGTCTCGATACATCGGTTGCCGTTGCCTGGATGCGCGAAAAGGGCGCCATTCCATTTGCCTACACAGCCAACCTCGGCCAGTACGACGAAGACGACATCGACTCGATTCCCGGCCGTGCCAAGGAATATGGTGCAGAGGACGCGAGGCTAGTTGACTGCAGAGAGTCGCTGGTCGAAGAGGGCCTGACGGCCATTGCCTGTGGCGCTTTCCACATCAGAACCGGATCGAAGGTTTACTTCAACACCACTCCCCTGGGCCGCGTTGTCACCGGAACATTACTGGTGCGGGCCATGAAGGAGGACGGGGTTGACATCTGGGGCGATGGCAGCACCTATAAGGGCAACGACATCGAGCGCTTCTACCGCTACGGACTCTTAGCAAACCCAGACCTTCGCATCTACAAGCCCTGGCTGGACAGTGACTTTGTGGCAGAGCTGGGAGGCCGTGAAGAGATGTCACAGTGGCTTCAGGAGCGCGACCTTCCCTACCGCGCCAGCACGGAGAAGGCGTATTCCACCGATGCCAACATGCTCGGTGCCACCCACGAGGCCAAGAGCCTTGAGTATCTCAATACTTCAATGGAAATAGTCGAGCCCATCATGGGTGTGAAGCACTGGGACCAAAGCGTCGAGATCGCACACGAAGAGGTGACCATTACCTTCGAACAGGGCAGGCCGGTGTCGCTCAATGGCAAAAAGTTTGCCTCTGCGGTTGATCTGATGATGGAGGCAAACTCCATTGGCGGTCGCCACGGACTTGGTATGAGTGACCAAATCGAGAATCGCATCATTGAGGCCAAGAGTCGCGGAATCTATGAGGCACCGGGTATGGCGCTAATCCACATCGCTTACGAGAGGCTGCTTTCCGCCATCCACAACGAGGACACCATTGCCGCCTACCACCAAGAGGGACGCCGCATGGGCAGGCTTCTTTACGAGGGTAGGTGGCTAGACCCACAGACACTTATGTTGCGGGAATCTCTGATGCGCTGGGTCGCATCGGCAGTAACTGGCAGCGTGACCCTAAAGCTTCGTCGTGGTGACGACTACTCAATCATGGACACCCAAGGAGATAACTTCTCCTACCACCCGGAAAAGCTCTCCATGGAGCGCACCGAGGACGCCGCATTTGGACCAGAAGATCGAATCGGGCAGCTAACAATGCGCAACCTAGACATTCAGGACACTCGCCAAAAACTCGACCTCTATCGCAAGCAGGGTCAAATTGACGGCGGCCAGTTCGAGCTGACCTGATGAGCATCCACATAGCGGCCAAGCCCGGTGACATTGCGGAAACCATTCTGCTTCCAGGAGATCCGCTCAGGGCAAAGTGGATTGCCGAGACCTTCCTTGAAAACCCGGTGCAGTACAACAGCGTGCGAAACATGCTCGGCTACACCGGCGAGTTCGAAGGCAGAAAAATCTCAGTACAGGGAACCGGCATGGGAGCGCCCTCCATTGGAATCTATGCCTACGAGCTTTTCAATGACTACGGAGTTCAAAATGCCATCCGCGTGGGAACCAGCGGAGGCCTGCCTCCAACAAAGCTCAGAGACGTTGTCATTGCCATGACCGCCTCCACCGACTCCAACATCAATCAAAGAGCAACTGGTGGCTTGGACTTCGCTCCAGCTGCTAGCTATGAGCTGCTCGAAAAGGCCGTCAGTAAGGCTCGTGAGCTAAAAATAGATCACCACGTGGGCATGATCGCCTCCGGTGACCTCTTCTATGACGAAACTGATTCTTTGGAACACTGGAAGAAGCTGGGCATCTTGGCATTAGAGATGGAGACCAACCAGCTCTACACCCTTGCCGCCAGATTCCGAAGAAAAGCGCTGAGCATCGTCACCGTCTCGGACATGATGGACGGTTCTGAGCAGACCAGCAGCGAGGAGCGTGAGAGCGGGTTCAGGAACATGGTTACCCTCGCTCTGGCCGCAACGAAATAGCACTAGATTTTCTCTGTGCCCTCAGCCGCAAATATCGTTGGCTTCACCCTCTTAGCGATTGTCATAATCGTGGTGCCGGGGCCAGGTGTGCTGTTTGCTGTTGGCAGGGCTCTAGTCCTCGGGACAAAGCCGGCCCTTCTCTCAGTATTGGGAAACGCATTGGGTGTTGGAGTCCAGATAGTTGTTGTCGCGCTGGGTCTTGGGGTAGTCATTCAGAGCTCCCCCACAGCTTTCTTTGCCATCCAGGTTGCAGGAGCGATCATGATCGGCTACCTAGGTATTCGCGCCATCATGCAGCGCACAGAATCACTCGAGGACGCAAGTGCAAAGCCGCATTCCAAATCGACAATTCTCAAAGAGTCTGTTGTCGTTGGGCTAACCAACGCTAAGACTTTGGTGTTCTTTCTGGCTGCTTTGCCCAGTTTTGTGGCCGTTGAGGATGGAGACCCAATACTCCAAATGCTTTTCCTGGGAGCACTCTTCTCTTCCATCGGAATCGCATCTGACTCCACTTACGCAATTGCAGCGGGAAAAGCAAGAGACTGGCTGGCAACATCTGCCAAAAGACTCGCAGTCTTCCGAGGTCTCGGTGGGCTGGCCCTTACTCTGCTTGGTCTCTACATGCTTTACGAAGCAACAGTTCCGAATTAGAAATGGCTAATTAACCCAAAGTGTGCAAAGGTTGGGGACCCTCAACGGCTGGGGCGAACAAAACCCAGGGGGGGCGCCGTGCAAAAAATATTTAATGCACTTTCTATTTTTGCTTTACTCGTGGCAGGTGGAGCACTCTTCATCGCCTCTAGCGACCAGTCGGCTCAAATCGAGGCAAGCTGTGAAGCTCTTCTTGGTTCAATGAACATTCAAGATGGCAATGTCGGAAGTGCTGGTAGCAAGGGGGAAACAGGCGATGAAGGGCCCGAAGGGCCTCAAGGCCCTGTGGGTGAATGTGGCCCCGAAGGTCCGGCTGGTACCCAAGGGGAAAAAGGTGACACTGGTTACACGATTCCCCTGACGGGTGTAGATAGTGACATCATTCCAGTCTCAGACGATGTCTATTCCCTCGGCTCTCCCGAAAAGCGATTTGCCGATATTTACATTGGACCTAGCAGCATTAACATGTCTGACACGGAGACTCTCGATAGCGTTGGCCTTCAGGTAACCAACGGAACACTTCTACTAGATGGTGTTGAATCTTTACGACTTGGAAACATACAAATCACTGAGACTGGCCTCACCAGTGCAACTCCCACTGCTGACATTGTGATTGGTTCCCCAGGATCAATAGGGTATTTAGCAATCATGCAGGGAATCAAATTTCCTGACGGAAGCACACAGCTAACAGCTCAGGTTGAAGGCCCAATTGGCCCAACAGGAGCACAGGGGCCACGCGGAGCCACAGGACCGCAGGGTCCAGTAGGCCCCTCAGGTGGCGAGCAGGGGCCCGCAGGCCCGCAGGGTGAGACCGGCCCTCAGGGCCCAACTGGGCCCACCGGTCCAGCCGGAGCGGCAGCGGTAATTCCCGGAAAAGAGTCCTATCAGCCAACATTTGGAGTTGTCGCGGGGTCGGGAGATGCTCCAAGCTGGACTTCCGAGCCTGCCGTTGGCAGCTATGTGAAGCTTGGGAACCTGGTGTTTTTTGACATCGAGGTATCACTAGCAACAATCAGTGATTTTGGTAGTGGAAACTACACGCTAACCCTGCCGTTCGCCTCTGACTCAGAGTTCACGGTGAGAAGCGGCGGTATTCACCGTGGCGGCAGCAAAGACAATCACTACAACCTATTAGGTGAAATGACTGCCGGCTCCTCGGTGATGGAGCTGAAATATGCCTCTGGGACTCAAGACAAAGCTTTTGACCACAACTCGCCTTACTCGCTGACAACTGCAGGAGAGTTTCACATTTCAGGCGTTTATACCACTGGATAAAAACTACATAGACAGGTATCTATGTATAGTGGAGCCATGAGCGAATGGAACTACACGAAGTGCGCCAAACCCTTCGAATCTGAAGAGGAAGCTCTTGGATACCTCCAGGACAAGGACTTCGCAGGCTATGTCCTAAAGCGCGATGATGGCTATGCCGCGGTCTGCCCGACCTACCCGGACGGCTACTACCCGGATGCCGTCGTAGTTGCAGAGGTTGAAAACTCAAAGCGAGAACTTGCGGCAGAAAAGAAGAGCCTGCCGATTCAAAGCTGCTGCTAAGGCGCTTCGGTAGGAGGAAACCGCCTCCTTCGACCTGCGCCACGCCATGAGGCAAATCAAATAGTCCTAGGTGCTTTCGAATAACACCCCTAGACTCCAAGAGAGTCGGCAGTAATTAGCCGCCTTGCGTCGTAGAACGACCCCCCACGAATTTGTGGCGATGATATTCCTTCGGCGAACGATTACATCCATCGATGTCCTCGCCAACAGCCCGTAAATCAGGCTCAAAAGTGATGTAACCCATCACACGAAAGCAACTAAAACTATGTCTACAAAAAACTTCATTAATCTTGGCGTGCCAGCCAAGATTGCCGCAGTGCTCACCACTCAGGGCATTGACTCACCTTTCCCTATCCAGGTTGACACACTTCCCGACACCATGGCGGGCAAAGATGTCTTAGGTCGCGGCAAAACCGGGTCTGGTAAGACCCTTGCCTTCAGCATCCCAATGGTTGCCAGGCTCTCCGCTCGTACCAACAGTACTCAGGGAGCTCCGAAACCAAGAGGCCTGGTGCTAGCGCCAACCCGAGAGCTCGCGACTCAGATCACCAATACCCTCCAGCCACTCGCCAAAGCGATGAATCTTAGAGTCACGACAATTTTTGGAGGTGTGCCTCAAAACAAGCAGGTCAGGGCCATCAGGGAGGGAGTTGAGATTATTGTCGCAACTCCGGGCCGGCTCGAGGACCTAATGAAACAGGGCCTACTGAAGCTGGATGGCATTGAGATAACCGTCCTGGACGAGGCTGACCACATGGCAGACCTTGGGTTTCTCCCCGGTGTCACCAGAATCCTGTCCGCAACTCCTAGAGGTGGCCAACGTCTATTGTTCTCTGCGACCTTGGATAACGGTGTCCAGAAATTGGTGGATAAGTTTTTGCAAAACCCGGTCATGCACGCTGTAGACGAGGCCAACTCCCCCGTTTCGCAAATGACCCACCATGTCTTTGAAGCAAATGACGCTGAAGCTAAAAAGCTATTGGTATTTGCCCTAGCCTCTGGAACCGGGCGAAGAATCCTGTTCATGAGAACCAAGCACCATGCCAAGAAACTAGCGAAATCACTCACCCAGGCTGGGATTCCGGCAGTAGATCTGCACGGCAATCTCTCTCAAGCCGCCAGGGATCGGAATCTAGAGGCTTTCAGTACCGGAAGGGCCAAGGTGTTGGTCGCCACAGACGTAGCGGCACGAGGCGTGCATGTAGAAGGTGTTGAGCTGGTGATTCACGTCGATCCACCAGCCGAGCACAAGGCATATCTGCACCGATCTGGGAGAACAGCGAGGGCTGGTGCATCCGGTGACGTAGTGACGCTATCGCTCCCGACCCAGCGCAAAGATCTGGCTATTTTGATGAGACAAGCGAAGATTTCGGCAACACCAAAGTCGGTTGATGCCAAGTCCCCCGAGGTAACAGCCCTAATCGGAGAGGTGGCTCCTTACGTAAAGCCTTCTGCCCCAGCATCGCAACCCAAGAACAACGGCAGGTCAACTGGTCAGAACGCCCAGCGCAAGCGTGCACTTCGGGAATCAGGAGGGGCTAAGAATCAGCAGTCAACAAGACCCGGTTCAAAGTCTCACTCTCAAGAAGCTGCTGCTGGTAGGCGTCGCCGCCAGAATTCGAGGTAGAAACTAGCGGGAAAACTTGGCGCCCTCGGCAGGAATCGAACCTGCGACCAAGAGATTAGAAGGCTCTTGCTCTATCCACTGAGCTACGAGGGCAGACTAAGAATTCTAACTGCCTGTTTCCCCTAGAGTATTAGACGTACAACTCTGAACCTGGGTGAAAATGGCGCTAAAGACGACGCAAATCCCTGCTATTTCGGGAAAAGCAGAACTCATTGATGCCTCGGTCGCACTTGTCGAGCAGTGGGTGGCAGAAGCATCCAAGCTAAAGGAAAACAAGTCTTCACAGCGCCTCAGCGGGCTTCTAAAGGACCCAAACGGGCTTGACTTCGCTGTTGGCTTCATCGATGGCGTAATCCGCCCTGAGGACATCCGTGTCGCCGCAACAAACCTCTACCAGCTAAGGACACTGACGCCAGGTTTCTTGCCATGGCCGCTGCGAGCACTGCTTAGTCTGGGGGCCAACCTCGCACCCCTTATGCCATGGCCGGTTATCCCGATTGCTCGCACAGTGCTGCGCTCCTTTGTTTCTCACCTTGTCATTGACGCTTCTCAAAACAAATTCCGCAGGGCGACCAAGAAACTTGGTCTCGATGCGACGCTGAACGTCAACCTGCTTGGTGAGGCTGTCTTGGGCCACGCGGAGGCAGACAAGCGACTGAGCCACGTTGCTGAGATTCTCTCCCGCCCTGAGACGGAGTATGTCTCTGTAAAGGTCTCGGCCATCGTTGCCCCTCACTCCCCCTGGGCCTTTGACCAAACCGTCCAAGAGGTGATCGAGCGACTCACTCCCCTCTACAACATCGCCGCAGGGGCTCAAAAGAAGAAGTTCATCAATCTAGACATGGAGGAATACCGCGATTTGGACATGACCATCGCGGTTTTCAAGGGGCTGCTCTCAAAGCCTGAGTTCAAGGACCTAAGTGCTGGAATCGTGTTGCAGGCGTATTTGCCCGATGCACTACGAGTGATGATTGACCTGCAGCAGTGGGCAGCGCTACGAGTTATTGACGGTGGTGCGCCGATCAAGGTGAGGGTTGTAAAGGGAGCGAACCTTCCCATGGAGCGGGTAGATGCAGAAATGCACGACTGGCCGCTGGCAACAGTTTCATCCAAGGCTGAAGCAGACGCGAACTATAAGCGGGTTTTGAACTACGCGCTAACAGAGGACAGGGTCCAAAACGTCAAGATCGGTGTCGCTGGGCACAACCTTTTTGACCTCGCATTCGCATGGCTTTTGGCCTCACAGCGGGGTGCTCAGAATGGCATGGACGTTGAGATGCTCCTGGGTATGGCTCCCAATCAGGCCAGCATCATCAGCAAGAGCGTTGGGAAGCTAGTTCTCTACACACCAGTGGTTTACTCGCAAGAGTTTGATGTGGCGATTGCCTACCTCATTCGCAGGCTGGAGGAAGGTGCTAGCCCCGAGAACTTCTTGTCAAACGCCTTCGAGCTTTCTAATGCTGAGCCCTATGCATTAGAGCGCGCAAGGTACATGCAGTCTCTGGAATTAATGGGCACAGAGGTGCCTGTTCCCAACCGTCTTCAGGACCGCTCGCTAGACACTCCACATCACCCGATTGGCTTCAGTAATGCCGCAGACACTGACCCTTCCACTGCAGGCAACAGGGCTTGGGCAAAGGCCATCTATCGGCGCCTTGCAACTTCGGAAATTGGTGTCGATCTTGTAGAGCGGCACACCGTCTCAAGCGAGGTAAAGCTCAACGAACTAATTGTCAGCGCTAAGTCAGCTCAACAAAGATGGCAGGCGCTCACCGCTGATGAGCGAGCGACCAAGATTCATGAGGTTGGCGTTGTGCTCGAGAAAAACCGCGAGTACCTCGTTGAGGTTGCCATGGCTGAAGCTGGAAAGACGCTCG
The DNA here is from genome assembly GCA_028144365.1 of Aquiluna sp. Taxonomy (GTDB): domain Bacteria; phylum Actinomycetota; class Actinomycetes; order Actinomycetales; family Microbacteriaceae; genus Aquiluna. The sequence continues at coordinate 73,710 of JAOGAX010000003.1, read as the reverse complement.
ACCAGGTTGACACCGAGATCTCAGAGGCAATTGACTTTGCTCACTACTACGCAGAGCAGTCACTGAGGCTAATTAACCTTCCAGGTGCCAAGCCCGTTGCCAGAAAGATTACAGTCGTAACTCCCCCGTGGAATTTCCCCATTGCTATTCCGGCCGGCGGCGCACTTGCCGCCCTGGCCGCAGGAAGTGCGGTGATCCTCAAACCCGCAGGTCCCGCTGCTCGCTGTGGTGCCGTTTTGGCAGAACTGATTCTCGAGGTGATTGATAAAGAGCTCTTTGTGCCAATCCATATTGGCGAGCGGGAGTTGGGCCAACGCCTTATCAGCCACGAGGATGTAGACCAGGTGATTCTCACCGGAGGCTACGAAACCGCAGAGCTATTCAGGAGCTTCAAACCCGACCTCAAGCTGCTGGCGGAGACCAGTGGAAAAAACGCAATTATCGTTACCCCCCACGCCGATCTTGACCTTGCAGCCAAGGACATTGCCTACTCAGCCTTTGGCCACGCAGGGCAAAAGTGCTCTGCCAGCTCGATTGTGATTCTTGTGGGTTCGGTGGCCAAGTCCAAGCGCTTCCGTAGGCAGTTGATGGATGCAGTTTCGTCTCTGAAGGTCGCCCACCCAACCGACCCGACCGCACAAATGGGTCCAATGATCAACCCGCCTGAGGGAAAGCTGCTTGCGGGGCTGACAACCTTGGAGCGCGGTGAGAAGTGGCTAATGAAGCCAGAGCAGCTGGACGACACTGGAAAGCTTTGGTCACCGGGTGTCATTGAGCATGTCAGGCCCGGTTCGCGAAGCCACCTCGTGGAGTATTTCGGTCCAGTACTCGCCATCATGACTGCACCAAACTTGAAGGCCGCCATCGCGCTGCAGAACAGCGTTGACTATGGCCTCACGGCGGGTATTCACTCGCTCAATAGCCAGGAGATAACTGACTGGCTTGCAAGAGTCCAGGCCGGAAATGCCTACGTGAACCGAGGCATCACTGGCGCTATCGTGCAGCGGCAGCCATTTGGTGGCTGGAAGAAGTCGGCAGTTGGTCCCGGCGCGAAGGCTGGTGGACCCAACTATCTCTTTGGTCTAACCGATTGGGTCGCCGAGGAAAACGGCGCCCTCGAGCCAGTTGAGACGATCGAGATGAATGCTCTCTTGGCTCAGGCAGCCATGACGGAGCTTTCGGACAGCGACCTTGCTTCGCTGTTGCGGGCTGCCCAAAGCGACATTGCAGCCCTAAAGCACTACTTCTCTGGCGTTAGGGACGAAACGGGCCTGGAGGCAGAGTGGAACTACCTGCGCTACTTCCGATCGGACTGCACAATAAGAATCCAAGCGGACGCAACGGCCTATGAAACTTGGCGGGTGCTCGTTACCGCTACAGCTCTTGGCCAGGTGGAGGTCAGTGCGCGGGAGCTGCCTGCAAAGCTTTCTACCCTGCTAACTCGCACTGGAATCCAGCTAAAGCTCGAAAGCGATGAGGCTTGGCTGGAGGGCCTAAAAATTAGACCCCGCAGGGTTCGCGTAGTAGGTCAATTGCCTGAGATAACCCCAGGTTCAGCTCTGGCCAACGTCGATGTCGCAATCTTCGACGGACCCGTCACAGAATCAGGCATCATCGAGGGCTTGCCGTTTTTCAAAGAGCAGGCTGTCTCGATCACCACCCACCGCTTTGGAAACCCCGCTAGGCACGTCCAGTCAGTGAGGCTCTAAGCGGCTTTGCAGATTACTCCCAGAGAGTTATATGAGATTTATGGGAGTATTCTTCTCAATTGGCCTGTTTAGGCTAGATAAGTTCTAATTCGAGGTTCCATTGTTCAAACTTTCCAAGCTTTCACTCGCCAATCGTGCCGTTGTCGCGCTTATCACCGTCATCGTGGGTGCCTTCGGCTTCATTTCTGTTGGTGGACTCAAGCAGGAGCTAATCCCCTCCATTGAGATCCCCTCGGCAGCGATTGTCACCTCCTACCCAGGCGCATCTCCTGAGGTGGTGGACGACCAGGTATCACAGGCCATTGAGCAGGCAGTTATAGGTCTAGAGGGCATCGAGTCGACGACGGTAACTTCAACCACGGGCCTATCGGTGCTTCGGGTGTCCTTTCAATTTGGAACCTCCACTGAAGATGTCACTCAAAAGCTAAATGAGGTACTCACTGACCTAGGTTCGGTTCTGCCACAGGATGCAAGCCCGAGAGTTATCTCGGGGAGCTTTGACTCAGTACCAATTATTGTTCTTGCGGTCAGCGCCAACGATGGCGACAACGAAGCCATCGGAAAGAAGCTCGAGGAACTCGCACCAACACTTTTCCGTCAGGTTGACGGCATCAGAGACATCGCTGTCTCAGGAGCCAAGACAAAGCGCATCAATCTCGAACTCAACCAGGTTGCCCTCGCCCAGGCTGGACTAAACCAGCGAGACATCGTCTCGGCCATCAGTTCAAATGGCCTCATCCTTCCCGTCGGCTCAATCGTTGACGATGGCGGTTCAATAGCAATTCAGGTCGGTGCCGCGGTGGACAGCGTTGAGCTGTTTGAATCGCTTCCTCTGATTCCTTCGACACCGACACCGGGCCAGGCCCCGCTGACTGTTGGCGATGTCGCCAAGGTCACCTATGAGGATGCTCCAGTTACCTCGATTGCTAGGACCAATGGCAATGAGTCGCTAGCGGTTTCAATTGTGAAGACCCCTGATGGCAACTCTGTTGCTGTCTCTAACGGTGTTCAGGACCTAATTCCCGAGCTCATCGCGGGTCTGGGTGGGGACGTAAGTGTCGTTACCACATTCGATCAGGCTCCCTTTATCGAAAAATCCATCGAGGACTTGGCCGTTGAGGGTCTGCTGGGTCTAACTATGGCCGTGCTGGTAATCCTGGTCTTCCTCCTCAGCTTCAAGTCCACAATCATCACCGCAATCTCGATCCCGACCTCGGTACTGATTACCTTTATCGGGCTGTCGGTTGCCGACTACTCGCTAAACCTTTTGACCCTGGGTGCTCTGACCATCTCAATTGGTCGCGTGGTAGACGACTCGATTGTGGTTATTGAGAACATCAACCGTCACCTCAGCTACGGCGAGAAGCGAAAGACCGCAATCCTGACAGCGGTCAAGGAGGTTGCCGGTGCAATCACCGCGGCCACCATCACCACGGTCGCCGTCTTCCTTCCAATTGCGCTGGTTGATGGACTTGTTGGAGAGCTCTTTAGGCCATTCGCCTTCACGGTCGCGATTGCGCTTCTTGCATCGCTCCTTGTCAGCCTCACAATTGTTCCGGTCTTCGCCTACTGGTTCTTGCGCATGCCCAAGCGTCTCCAGGCTGCCAAAGAGGCCGATCCAAAGAACTTTGAGAAAAAGCAGCGCGTTGAAGAGGAAGAACGGGAAAAGAAGCAAATTCTGCAGCGTATCTACATTCCAATTGTTAGAGGGACCACCAGGCACCCCTGGCTGACTCTCACCGCAGCGCTTCTGATCCTTGGCTACACCTTCTCGTTGGTGCCGCTTCTGAAGACCAACTTCATTGACGGTGGCGGTTCAAACCAGTTCACCGCAAGGCTCTCAATGCCTGCCAGCACGACCTTTGATGAGCAGGATGAGGCTGCCAAAAACATGGAGCAGCAGATTCTCGCTCTTGAAGGCGTGGATGTAGTGCAGTCCACAGTTGGCTCAGCAGCCGATGGCCGCGTTGCCTTCGGCGCAGCCGCCAGTGGCATCGCCTTCACGATCATTGCCGATGAAGATGCCGACATTGAGGCTATGCAGTCAAAGGTTTTGCAGCTAAACGCGCCGGAAGATAGCGAGATCACTACCAGCCAGGGAGGTGGCTTCGGTTCCTCCGAGACCATCGACATCCAGGTCCTGGCAAGCGATAACGACCTGCTGCAGGAGGCTGTTGACAAGGTGGCTGCGGCCATGGACGGCATTGCCGATGTAAGTGCAGTGACTACGACTCTGGAGGCTGATGAGCGAGTCCTCGAGATCATCGTCGACCGCGAAAAAGCCGCCGGTTACCTACTAACCGAGACTGCAGTCACAGGCATCGTCGCCTCTCAGCTTCGTCCGAGCCCTCTTGGCACGCTCAGCGTTGAGGGCAATGATGTTCAGGTCTTTATTGCTGGTGCTGAGGCTCCTGAGTCCATCGAGGAGATTCGCTCTTTGCAGATTCCGACTTTCCAAGGACTTGTTCAATTGGATCAGCTTGCCAGCGTCGATGAGGTGTTGAAGCCAACTTCCATTACCTCGGAGCGGGGCAACAGGACCGCGGAGGTGCAGCTGAGCACCGAGGGCGATGACCTGGGAGCAATCTCTGCAACCGTTCTCGAGCGGCTTGATGCCCTTGAACTGCCAGTCGGCGTAACCGCAACCGTTGGTGGTGCTGCAGCTGATCAGGCTGAGAGCTTCGAACAGCTTGGGCTGGCGCTCCTCGCGGCCGTCGCAATCGTCTACATCGTCATGGTGGCAACCTTCTCGAGCCTGATTCAGCCGCTGCTGCTTTTGATCTCGATTCCATTTGCTGCCACCGGCGCACTTGGGCTGCTATTGCTGACAGACACTGCCTTAGGAGTTCCGGCACTGATCGGTATGTTGATGCTGATTGGAATCGTGGTCACAAACGCGATTGTTCTTATTGACCTGGTCAACCAGTACCGCGCGCAAGGTTATAGCGTCGAGCGATCGCTGATGCAGGGTGCTAGACAGCGACTACGGCCGATCTTGATGACATCTCTGGCCACCATCTTTGCCCTAACCCCAATGGCATTTGGCCTGACTGGCGACTCCGGCTTCATCTCGCAGCCTCTTGCGATTGTGGTTATCGGTGGTCTGTTCTCGTCGACGCTGCTGACTCTGATTCTCGTTCCAACCCTCTACTGGCTTGTCGAGGGACGTAAGGAGCGCAAGAAGCTTCGTGTTGAGCGCAGACGTGCCAAGAAAGAAAACCGTGCTGCCAAGAAGTCAGGCGCTCCTGTCTCTGTTGCAGATAACCAACCTGAGCCTTCTACCGCAGAGGCCAATGTGTTGACCCTTGAGAAGGAAGAGGAAAACCCAATTGCCGAGGCAATGGAGCAGTCCTTTACTCCTGCAACCGGTGGACCGGCGCCTGAGATGCCATGGTCTGACAATGACATTGCAAATGCTCTAGCCGAAGACATGAAGCTTGACGACGAGTCCCAGATGCGTTGGTCGGAAGAGGTAAGCGAAGAGCCACCTGCGAAGGCAGCTAGCGAGCCTGGCATGCCCGAGTTCCTAACAAGTGAGATGCCGATTGTCTCCTCTGAGGAAGCTTCACTCACTGGTAGCGAAAAGCGAGCTGCCAAGAAGCAGGCAAAGCGAGATGCCAAGGCGCAGCGCAAGGCCGCAAGGGACTCCAGGCACTCTGGCTAAAACAATGGCTGAATACATAGTTTGGATTGACTGCGAGATGACGGGTCTCGACGTCGAAAAGGACGAGCTTTGTGAGATTGCAGTTATCGTTACCGACCAAGAACTTACTGCCCAGGATGATGGCCTGCAGATCGTAATCAAGCCTTCCGATGCCGCCATGGAAAACATGGGTGAGTTCGTTACCAACATGCACAGAGAATCTGGTCTGCTCGACGAGATTTCTTCTGGCGAAAGCGCTGAGACGGCGGAGAAAAAAGTCATGGAATATCTAAAGCAGTGGATTGCTGAGCCCAGAACAGCGCCACTAGCCGGAAACTCCATCGGGACCGACCGGATGTTCCTCAACCGCTACATGCCTAACCTCGACTCATTCCTGCACTACCGAAACATAGACGTGAGTTCAATCAAGGAGCTCACGAGACGCTGGTACCCGAGGGTCTACTTCCAGCTTCCTAAGAAAAACGGTGGCCACAGAGCCCTCGCGGACATCAAGGAGTCGATCCAGGAGCTTCGCTATTACCGCAAGACTGTGATGGTTGAGCAGCCAGGTCCCGATTCGGAAGCTGCTAAGAAAGTGGCTGATTCCCTGGACGCTGATACAATCTAAGCGCTCTGGGTTAGCCCAGACATGGTGGGTATAGCTCAGTCGGTAGAGCGCCTGGTTGTGGTCCAGGAGGCCGCGGGTTCAAGTCCCGTTACTCACCCCAGTTAGCTCCCGGCACGCTCCAAAATCAATTCCCGAACTCGCGCAGCATCAACCTGGCCGCCCATCGCCTTCATCACCGCACCAATGACAGCTCCAGCTGCCTGAACCTTGCCCTCGCGAATTTTCTCTAGGACATCGGGTTGTTGCTTCAATGCCTCATCGATGGCAGCGATTAGCGCACCCTCGTCGGTCACAACCTTTAGCCCACGCTTCTCAATAACCTGCTCTGGCGTGCCCTCGCCCGCGATAACACCTGCCACAACCTCTCTCGCCATGCGGTCAGTAAGGTCGCCAGCATCAATTAGCTTCTGAATGGTCGCAACCTGATCAGGGGCAATAGCCAGCTCGCTAGTGCTCAGCTCCATGGCATTGGCTTGCCTGGATAGTTCTCCGGTCCACCACTTCCTGGCAGCCTGAGGCGTAGTTCCGGCTGCAACCGTTGCCTCGACAAGGTCTAGAAGGTCGCCGTTTACGACATCCCTGAATTCAAGCTCGCTGAAACCCCAGTCATTTCCTAGCCGCTTGCGACGCTGCTGCGGGTTTTCCGGGAGGGACTCTCGAATTTCTTCGATCCAGCTATTCGCTGGTTGGACAGGAACAAGGTCTGGCTCAGGGAAATAGCGGTAGTCGTCGGCATCGGACTTGGGTCTACCCGCAGAGGTGTAGCCGCGGTCCTCGTGCCAGTGACGCGTCTCTTGCGTGATGCTGCCGCCCCCGGCAAGGATGTGGGCCTGACGTTGGATCTCATAGCGAACTGCGTTTTCCACGCTTCTGATCGAGTTGACGTTCTTAGTCTCGGTTCTGGTGCCGAGCTTCTCTTGGCCTTTAGGTCGCAGAGAGACGTTGGCATCACAGCGGACGTTTCCTCTTTCCATCTTGGCGTCAGAGACATCCATGGCCTTCACAATGTCGCGAATGTTTCGGACATAGGCACCGGCAAGCTCAGGCGCGTTTGCTCCTGCGCCAAAGACTGGCTTGGTCACGATCTCAACCAGCGGAACTCCAGCACGGTTAAAGTCGACCAAAGAGTACTCCGCGCCTTGAATACGACCGGTTGCGCCACCTACGTGCGTCAGCTTTCCGGCGTCTTCCTCCATGTGGGCGCGCTCGATGAGCACCTCGAACACCTGGCCGTCAGAGATCTCGACGTCGAGTTTGCCTTCAAAGGCAATTGGCTCGTCATACTGCGAGGTCTGGAAGTTCTTGGCCAGATCCGGATAGAAATAGTTCTTTCTCGCAAAGCGGCCATTTGGGGCAATTTCGCAGCCCAGTGCTAGACCAATGGCAATCGAGGATTCAACCGCCTTCTTGTTCACGGCTGGTAATGCTCCGGGAAGTCCTAGGCATATCGGGCAGACGTTGGTGTTGGGTTCGTTACCGAAGACATTCGCACAACCGCAGAACATCTTGCTCTTTGTGTTTAGCTCGACGTGGACCTCGAGGCCAATGACAACCTCGAATCTCTCAATGGCCTCTTCAAAGTCCATTAGCGGTTCCTTAGCCACGGTTCGCCTCCAATCCTGGCGCCTGGGCGATCAGCGGCGCTCCCCACTGCGCCACATAGAGGGCCTCAATGAGCGATGCGACCTGATACATCCGAGCATCTTCCCTGGCTGGCGCAAGGATCTGCACACCCGATGGCAGGCCATCCTCTTCGGCCAGTCCGTTAGGCACCGACATGCCAGGAATGCCGGCAAGGTTTGCGGGAATTGTGGCGATGTCGTTTAGGTACATCGCCAACGGGTCGTTGACCTTCTCGCCAATCTTGAAGGCGGTGGTGGGTGCGGTTGGCGTGAGCAAAACATCAACCTGACTAAAGGCCTTCTCAAGATCTTGCTGAATAAGCGTTCTTACCTTCTGAGCCGAACCGTAGTAGGCGTCGTAGTAGCCAGATGACAGTGCGTAGGTGCCCAGGATGATTCTGCGCTTTACCTCTGGACCGAAGCCCGCCTCCCTAGTCGCCGCCATAACGCGCTCAATTGTCGGGTTACCCTCTGGGGCAACTCTCAGGCCAAAGCGCACCGAGTCAAACCTTGCAAGGTTGCTAGATGCCTCGGCTGGAAGGATCAGGTAGTAGGCAGCGACGGAGTACTCGAAGCTTGGGCAGTCAACCTCAACGACCTCGACACCCTCAGCCGTGAGCTTGGCGATGGTGTCGTCGAAGCACTTCTTCACACCTGCCTGGAACCCGTCTGAACTCAGCTGCTTAACAACTCCGACCTTTAGTCCCTTGAACTGGGCTGTCTTCACTGCCTCTGCCATTGAACCTAGAGAGTCTGGTAGCGAGGTTGAGTCGTGAGGGTCATAGCCGGCAATGACATCCTGCAAAAGTGCTGCGTCCAACACAGTGTTCGTCACAGGACCCACCTGGTCCAGTGAACTGGCAAGAGCAATCAGTCCGTAGCGAGAGACTGCTCCGTAGGTTGGCTTTGCGCCAACCGATCCGGTGACAGCCGCTGGGAACCTGATCGAACCTCCGGTGTCGCTACCAACAGCAAGCGGTGCTAGATGTCCCGATACCGCCGAGGAGGACCCTCCCCCGCTACCACCTGGAATCCTGTCAAGGTCCCATGGATTTCTCGAGGGGCCGTAAGCGGAGTATTCGGTTGATGAGCCCATTGCAAACTCATCCATGTTGGTCTTGCCAAGTATTGGTAGACCTGCTGCACGAATTCTTTTGACCACTGTCGAGTCATACTGCGGGACCCAGCCCTCAAGAATCTTGGAACCGGCTGTGGTGGGGGCATCGGTGGTGGTGAGGTTGTCCTTCACCGCAATAGGAACTCCGTGGAGTGCAGAGTGCCGCTTACCAGCTGCAAGGTCGCTATCGGCAGCCTGTGCGGCTGCAAGTGCGCTCTCTCGGTTTAGGTGAAGGTAGCTGAGGGTGAGGTGATTCAGGCTCTCTGAGCGATCAAAGAAGGCCTCAGTGGCCTCAACCGACGAAATCTCTTTTGACTCAATTAGCCCAGCAAGCTCACAGGCTGATTTGGTAATTAGCTCACTCAAGGTTTAGTCCTCGTCCAAAATTGCGGCTACCTTGAAACGGCCCTCGGCGCTGTCTGCCGCACCAGAAAGAGCCTGCTCCTGCGTCAGGGATGGAGCAACCTCATCCTCGCGAAATACATTGCTCATTGGGATTGGGTGGCTGGTTGGCACAACATCGCCGCTCACGGCCTTGTTGACGGTGGCAACCGAGTCAACGATCACACCAAGCTCTCCCGCTAGCTTCTCGACCTCGTCGTCGGTAACCAGGATTCGAGAGAGCGATGCGAGGTGCCGCACAAGATCAGGAGTGATTTCGGACATGGCCGGACTCAATTCTTAGTTTTTTCGTTGTCAAAATACCAAGTCTAGTTTGTGAGGGACGCCAACCTGGCAACAAAGGCGCTCTCGTCGATGACCTCAACGCCCAGCTGTTCTGCCTTCTGAAGCTTTGAGCCAGCCCCTGGTCCAGCGACCACGAAAGCCGTCTTTTTGGACACCGAGCTTGCGGCTTTGCCGCCCAATGCGATGATCTTTGCCTCAGCCTCGTCCCGAGTCATCTGGCTAAGTGTTCCCGTTACAACTATCGTCATGCCGCTGAATGGCCCATCGGCGCTCATGGAACCGGGTCCCTGGTGACCTGGAATCGAAAGCGCTACACCTGCCTTGCCCCAGCTCTCAACTATTTCCCTGTGCCAGTCCTCGTCCCACCACTGCTTGATTGAGGCCGCAAGCGTTGGCCCCACGCCCTCAACCTCCGCCAGCTCTTCCTCGGTCGCGGCAAAGATCGCCTCCAGTGAGCCAAAGTGGTTGCAAAGTGATCTAGCTGCAACCGGTCCAACATGCCGAATGGAAAGCGAGACGAGTATTCGCCAAAGGTCTCTTTTCTTAGCCTCCTCGAGGTTTGCAAGCAGCTTTAGTGCGACCTCACCGGGCTCGCCGTCTTTTTTGCGGAAGAAGTCGGTAACCTTCGGGTTTCCCTCGCCGTCGTGCTTAGGAAGACCGGTGTCGGGGTCGAGCACATAGCTTCGAATCGGAAGTAGTTGCTCAATGGTCAGACTAAAAAGGTCAGCCTCTGATCTAAGCGGAGGCTCCTTGGGTTCGATTGGTTGAGTCAGGGCAGCTGCACTTACGTAGCCCAGGGCTTCGATGTCCATTGCAGAGCGGGAACCGATGTAGGCAATGCGCTCCCTAAGTTGGGCTGGACAGCTGCGGGAATTTGGGCAACGAAGATCTACATCGCCCTCACTCGCGGGAGCTAAATCTGACGAGCACTCCGGACACTTCGTGGGCATTTGAAACTCAGTTTCAGAGCCTGTTCTTAGTGCTGTCACCGGGCCCAATATCTCTGGAATGACATCGCCCGCCTTTCTCAAGACAACGGTGTCTCCGATGAGGATGCCCTTAGAGCGAACCTGGTCCTGGTTGTGAAGTGTCGCAAACTCAACCTCACTTCCGGCAACCCGGACTGGCTCCAACACTGCAAATGGAGTTGCCCGGCCGGTGCGGCCAATCGAGACTCGGATATCTAGAAGCTTGGTGTTTACCTGCTCGGGAGGGTATTTATAGGCAATTGCCCAGCGCGGAGCTCTAGATGTTCTACCCAGCTCGCTCTGACGAGAAAGGTCGTCTACCTTGATCACCACACCGTCTATTTCATGCTCAATGGAGTGCCGATCACTCTCGAGCTTTTCTACGTAATCACCGGCCTCTTGAGCATCGCCGGCAACCTTGTAGCGCTTAGTGGTTGGAAGACCCCACGAGCTCAAAAGCTCATAGACCTCGCTCTGTGAGGAAACATTTGATTGCCAGGCTCCAAAGCCGTGCACGAGCATCTGAAGGGGCCTAGAAGCTGTCACCTGCGGGTCCTTTTGGCGAAGCGAACCCGAGGCTGAGTTTCTGGGATTTGCAAAGGGTTTTCCGCCGGCTGCGACGATGCCCTCATTGAGCTTGGCAAAGTCTGCTAAGGGGAAGAAAACTTCGCCCCGGATCTCAATCTGCTCGGGGTGATTCGAACCCGAGAGTGCATGGGGAACCGAGCTGATTGTCATGACATTCGCTGTCACATCCTCGCCAACCTCGCCGTCGCCGCGGGTTGAAGCTGAAACCAGTTTTCCCTTCTCATAAGTAAGGGAAACTGCAAGGCCGTCAATCTTTGGTTCGCAGAGGTATGGACCGCCTCCGACCCTCTGGTCCCATGCCAAAAGCTCCTCCAGCGAGAAGGCGTTATCCAACGAGAGCATCGGCTCTAGGTGGCGATGCGAGGCAAAGAGGCTGCTTGCCGCTCCTCCAACCTTCTCGGTTGGTGAGTCAACAATTAGCTCAGGGTTTTCTTGCTCGAGCGCTCGAAGCTCATTTTCTAGTTCGTCGTAATCGCTGTCTGAAACGAGCGATTCGTTTTCTAGGTAGTAGGCGTTGCGATAGCGCTCTATGAGAGCCCTCAGCTCCTCGGCGCGCTCGGCCTTAGACAACTGCGACTTCCGCGCTGGTGGTCTGGTCAATCGTGGTCTGGCCCAAGACTCTGGTTCCGAGGTAGATAACTGCAGTTTGGCCCGGGGCGACCCCGTAGAGGGGTTCTTTGAGCTTGATGACCAGCTCTGCCTCGACAATAGCCGCCTGCGCCGGCACGGTGTCGCCGTGAGCGCGCACCTGCACCTCGCAGTCAAAGAACTCCTCTGGTCTCTCAGGTGCTCTGCCGCACCACGAATACCGCTCACCTGAGAGCTGAGTGATTTGCAGAGCTGCCTCGGGACCCACCACAACCTCCGAGGTCTTTGGGCGAATCTCAAGCACATACCTGGGCTTGCCATCTGCTGCCGGCCTGCCAAGCCTCAGGCCCTTGCGCTGGCCGATTGTGAACCCGACGTGACCGTCGTGCTCACCGAGTTCGGTGCCCTGCTGGTCAACGATCTTGCCCGGGCTCGAAGGAACGAAGTCCCTAAGCCACTCCCTCGTATCGCCCTCTGGGATGAAGCAGATGTCATAGCTATCTGGCTTATTGGCGACGGTCAGGCCCCTCTCCGCGGCCTCCCTGCGAACAAGGTCCTTGGATGCAGTTGCTCCGAGTGGAAACAGTGCGTGGGAAAGCTGCTCTTGGGTTAGTACTCCAAGGACATAGCTCTGATCTTTTGCCATCGCCAGTGACCTGTGAAGCTCAAGGTTGTCGTCTTCGTCTTTAGTGATGCTCGCATAGTGGCCGGTACCAACAGCATCGAAACCGAGCGCCAGAGCGCGTTCTAACAGCGCTGCGAACTTAATGCGCTCGTTGCATCTCATGCAGGGGTTTGGAGTCCTTCCGGCCTGATACTCAGCGACAAAGTCATCGACCACGTCGATCTTGAAGCGCTCTGAAAAGTCCCAAACATAGAAGGGGATGCCGAGTTTCTTTGCAGCCCGTTGGGCGTCCATGGAATCCTCAATGGTGCAGCAACCTCTGGAGCCGGTGCGAAGGGTCCCCGGCATCCTCGAGAGCGCAAGGTGAACCCCGACAACCTCATGGCCCTCATCAACCAGGCGTGCGGCAGCAACGGCGGAGTCAACTCCGCCACTCATGGCCGCTAGAACCTTCACCCGATAAGTCTAATTTGCGCTCTGGGTGCTCTGGGAAGCCACCAGCGCCCCTGGGTGAATCTTGATGATTGCCTCGATGAAGCGCTCGGCATCGGATGCTGTGGTGGTGTGTCCGAGAGTAATCCTCAAACAGGCCGAAGCCAGCTCCTCGGGGTGACCCATCGCAACCAGCACGTGAGAGGCCCCCAACACCCCTGCCTGACAGGCGCTACCCGCCGAGACGCTAACTCCCTCTTGGTCTAGCAAAAAAAGCAGATTGTCGCTCTGGGTTCCAGGAAAAATCAGGTGGGCGTTGTGATCCACGCGGTCAGTGTCGCGGGCGGTAACCACTGCGCTAGGTATAGCCCTGACAATCTCGGTCTCAATGAGGTCTCGCAGCTGTTTTAGGCGAGATTGCCGCTCGACCCGGTCCGAAACTGCCTCTTGGCAGGCTGCGCCAAGGGAGGTAGCCAGTGGGTAATTCATGGTTCCAGACCTAAGACCGCGCTCTTGGCCGCCGCCATGCAGCAGGCTCACCGGGGAGAAGTCTCTTGCCACCACCAAGGCTCCAACGCCAATTGGAGCTCCAACCTTGTGCCCAGAGATGCTCATTGCTGTAAGCCCAGATTCTGCAAAGTCCACTGGCACATGACCTATGGCAGCGATTGCATCGCTGTGAACAGGAATGCCATAGCGCTTGGCAAGCTCGGTTACCCGGACGATATCGGTGATGACCCCGGTCTCGTTGTTTACCCACATCAGGCTCACAAGAGCGATTTCCTCGCTCCTTGATGACAAGATCTGCTCCAGGTCCTCCAGATCCAACATGCCGCTGCTACCAACCGCGACATTTATGACCTCGGCGCCCTCGTGCTCTACCAGCCAGTCGATTGGGTCAAGCAGTGCGTGGTGCTCGGTGGCTGCGGTAACAATGACCTTGCGGGCCTTGTTCTTGCGGTTTTGAGCCCAGTAGATGCCCTTGATGGCCTGGTTGTTTGCCTCGGTGCCGCCCGAGGTGAAGACGATCTCGCTGCGGTTGGCCCCCACAGCATGAGCGACCTGGTCTCTGGCGTCTTCAAGAATTGCTCGGGTATTTTGGCCGTGCCCGTGAACTGATGAGGGGTTGCCAAGCTGCTCCAGGGCGCCATTTAACGCCTGCACCGCAGCCGGCCTGCAGGGCGTCGTGGCGGCATGATCTAAGAACACGGGCATGCCAACCAGTGTATTTGAGCGTTTAGGAAAGCAAAGACCTATAGCCTTTGTTGAAAAGGCAGTATGTTGGCGCAAAAATCACAAGACCTCGCACCCCTGGGCATGAATCTGCTCGATGGCGGTGGCGTCTTCGGGGTCTGGTCAGATACCGCGAGCGCCGTAAAGCTTCACATTCTCGATCCCGAGGACACCTCCAAGACCCTCCACGAGATAAATCTCGAACAATCTGATGGTGGCATTTGGACTGCAGGGGATGACCGACTGCAGCGAGGCATCAAGTATGTCCTTCGAGCCGAGGGTCCCGAGGGACCAAGGCACGCCTTCAACCCAGAGCGAAACCTGCTTGACCCCTATGCCAGGGGTCTGGTGCGCGAGAGCCCCAAGGACTACCACTGCGTGGCTATCGACACCAGCTTCGACTGGGAGAGTGTGGAGAAGCCTCAGACAGCTCTGGGTGAGAGCATCATCTATGAGGCCCACGTTCGGGGCCTGTCTCGGGTAAACCCGGCTATCCCCGAGGATATTCGTGGCTCCTACGCCGCACTGGGTCACCCGGCAACAATTGATCACCTAACCGCTTTGGGCATCACCGCGGTGGAGCTACTTCCCATACAGGCGTTTATCTCAGAGCCCAGGCTCGTAAATCTCGGTCTTATCAACTACTGGGGCTACAACACCATCAACTTCTTCACCCCGCACATGCGCTACGCATCAGAGGCCAAGCGGGCTAAGGGTCCTGAGGCGATGCTCTTGGAGCTAAAGAGTGCAATTAGAGAGCTTCACCGGGCAGGTATTGAGGTGATCCTGGATGTTGTCTACAACCACACAGCCGAGGGCGGACACAAGGGTCTCACCTACTCCTACCGCGGACTAGATAACTCGAGCTACTACCGCCAGGACGACCAGGGGAACTATCAAGACACCACCGGTTGTGGAAACTCGCTCAACTTCGGCCAGCCAATGGTGCAGCGGCTCATGCTCGATAGCCTCCGCTACTGGGTGGAAGAGCTCAAGATCGATGGCTTCCGCTTTGACCTTGCCGCCACCCTGGCAAGAGACGAGAGCAATCACTTCAACCCTCGCCACGAGGTCCTTACTGCCATGCAGGAGGACCCTGTTATCAGTTCGGCAAAGCTCATCGTCGAACCCTGGGATGTTGGCATGGGCGGCTGGCAGACCGGAAACTTCCCACCTGGTTTCCCAGAGTGGAACGACAGGTTTAGAGACTCCGTAAGAAAGTTTTGGCTTCAGGACGTTGCGTCCTACCGCAGCTCCGGCAATCACCACAACGGAGTGCAGGAGATGGCAAGCAGAATCTCCGGTTCACAGGACGTGGTGAGCGAAGGCTCTCCCCTTGGCACCATCAACTTCATCACGGCCCACGATGGCTTCACGCTCTGGGACCTTGTTTCCTACAACGTCAAGCAGAACTCGGCGAACGGCGAGGGCAATCGCGATGGTGGCAACAACAACCTCAGCTTCAATCACGGACACGAGGGTGAGACTTCAAACAGCTCGGTGAACTTCGCTCGTCGCAAGGCCGCAAGAAATCTCATCGGCACACTGCTTCTGTCTGCGGGTGTTCCCATGATTACTGCGGGCGACGAAAGACTGAAAACCCAAAGCGGTAACAACAACGCCTACTGCCAAGACAACGTGATCACCTGGCAGAACTGGGATCCAGACGGGCATCGGATTAGTTTTCAGAAGACCGTCTCGCACCTAATCGCGCTGCGTAAGCAGCTGCCAGCGCTTCGGCCCAGGAGCTTCGTAAAGCTCGATGAGCCGACGCCGGAGCACGACCAAATGCTCTGGTTCTCAGGTCGCGGCGATGAGATGAGCATTGAGGACTGGCACAACCCGGAGCGAAGAACCATACAGCGGCTCACCTATCACCTCATGAATAACGGCAGCAAGCAGGGTGTGCTTCTGGTTGTGAACGGCACCGAAGCCATCAAGAACGTCTCGCTTCCAAAGCCCGAAGGCGCAAAGGGCTTCGAATTGCTATGGGATTCTGCCCTCGAGCTGCCTCCCGAGCGGGAGCTGGTTCTAACGCCGGGAGCCAAGTTGAGAATGGTGGAAACCAGCATTCAACTCTTCCGCGTTCTTTAGACCCTGAAGCTTTTAGTTGGGTTATCTAGGGTGGCCTTAGTAAATTGGGCGTGTGGATAAAGCTGAATACCCGGTCGGACGCTTTCCGATAGTCGAAACCTGGCCGGTCGTTGACGGCGGAAAGTTCCCAGTCAAAGCCTTTGAGGGTGAAGTAATTGACTTCGGGGCCACAGCCTTTCGCGAGGGCCACGACAAACTCGCTGTTGAACTGGTTCTAACCTCCCCCAGCGGCAAGACCACCCGCCACCCAATGCTCCCAGGGCAGCCTGGATTGGATCAGTGGGTCACGCGTCTGCAGCTAACTGAGGTTGGCAGCTACGGCTACCAAGTCTCAGCCTGGGACGATGAGTATGGCTCTTGGGTCCATGCCACCTCAGTCAAGCTGGCTGCCCAGGTCGACCAGGAGCTGATGATCCTTGAGGGCAAGAGGCTTCTCGAGAGGATTTCTAGCGGCAAGGCCAAGACGATAGCTGCAAAGTTCGAGGCGTCCCTAAAGATTCTTGATGACAAAAAGCTCTCCCCCGCTGAGAAGTTTGAAAAGGTCATCGCCAGCGGAATGAACGAGTTGGCTGCAAAGCACCCGCTAAGGGAGCGAGAGACCCTCTCGGAGGCCGTGAGCATCAATTGCGAGCGCAAGCTTGCCGGAAGCGGCAGCTGGTATGAGTTCTTTCCAAGATCAGAGGGCGCCAAGCAAAACCGCGATGGTAGCTGGGTGTCCGGGACCTTTAAAAGCGCAACCAAGAGCCTGCAGCGGGTTAGCGACATGGGCTTTGACGTTCTCTACTTGCCGCCGATTCACCCGATTGGCACCTCTCACCGCAAGGGTAAGAACAACACTCTCGCTGCCGAAAAGGGCGACCCCGGATCTCCCTGGGCTATCGGAGGCAAAGAGGGTGGCCATGACGCCATCCACCCAGACCTAGGAACTGAGAAGGACTTTGCCGCCTTCGTGAAAGCGGCAAACAAGCTAGGTATTGAGATTGCCATGGACCTGGCTCTGCAGGCCTCGCCCGATCACCCCTGGGTGAAATCAAACCCGCAGTGGTTCACCACCAGGGCCGATGGCACCATCGCCTATGCGGAGAACCCTCCAAAGAAGTATCAGGACATCTACCCCATCAACTTTGATAACGACCCCGTAGGTATTCACGCCGAGGTGCTCAGAGTTCTAGAAAAGTGGATCTCGCTGGGAGTGAAGATCTTTAGGGTCGATAATCCTCACACCAAAACCGTCGAGTTTTGGCAGCAGCTGATTGCTGAGGTGAATCAGAAACATCCCGAGGTCATCTTCCTAGCCGAGGCCTTCACGCGACCAGCCATGATGCACACTCTCGGGAAAATCGGCTTCCAGCAGTCCTACTGCTACTTCTCCTGGCGAAACACCAAGGCAGAGCTCACCTCCTACCTAAATGAGCTGGCACAGGAATCGGCCGACTTCTTTAGACCCAGTTTCTGGGTTAACACCCCAGACATCCTCACCGAATACCTGCAGTTTGGTGGACGTCCGGCCTTCAAGATCAGGGCAACGATAGCTGCGACCGCGGGACCGAGCTGGGGAATGTACGCAGGATTTGAGCTCTATGAGGCCGTAGCTCGCGCCGGTAGTGAAGAGAACATTGATAACGAGAAGTATGAATACAAGGCCAGGGACTTTGTAGGTAGCGAGGACAGAGGCGTTAGCCTGGCCCCAAGAATCAGGCTGCTCAATAAGCTCCGCAGGGAAAACCCGGCTCTTGGTCAACTGCGCAATATCACCAACCACTACAGCGATGATGAGCAGATTCTGGTCTATGCCAAGCGGCTTGCGCCCGAGTTCAACGGTGGCAAGGACAACACGGTGATTGTGGTGGTGAACACCGATCCGCACTCCGTGAGGGAGACCATGGTGCATCTTGATATGCAGGCCTTAGAGCTTCCCCACAGCTTTGAGGTCGAGGACCTAATCACCGGCAAGAAGTTCACATGGGGCGAGCACAACTTCGTTCGCCTGGATGCCTTCGGCGAACCGGCACACATCCTCAGGGTCATTCGATGAGGTTGGATGAGGCAACTTACGAGCAGCTTGCCCACGGTTCTCACCACTCGCCGCACGACTACCTTGGACTCCACCCTGAGGGCAAGGGTTGGGTGCTGAGGGCACTAAGACCACTTGCCAAATCTGTGGTAGCAAAGGCCAAAACCAAGAAAATCCCCCTTGAACACGTGCACGCCGGTGTCTGGGAGGCACGAGGAAAGACCAAGACCTTCGACTATCGGCTAATGACTGAGTATGAGGAGGCAACCTGGGACACCGCCGACTCCTACAGCTTCCTGCCAATGATTGGCGAGCTAGATCTGCACCTCATCGCAGAAGGGCGTCACGAAGAGCTGTGGAAGGTACTGGGGTCTCACGTCCTCGAAACCAAGGACTCCCTGGGAAAGATCAGTGGAGTTAGCTTCAAGGTTTGGGCACCGAACGCCTCCGCTGTCAGAGTGGTTGGCGACTTCAACTCCTGGGACGGCACTGCGCATGCCATGCGCTCGCTGGGATCAAGTGGCATCTGGGAACTCTTTGTGCCGGAGCTTGGTCCAGGAACGCTCTACAAGTATCAAATCAGAACTCGCCACGGCAACTGGATTACCAAGATCGACCCGATGGCCCGCAGCTTTGAGATTCCGCCTGCCACATCCTCGATTGTCGAGACTTCGAGCTACACCTGGGGGGATTCAAAGTGGCTCAAGGCCAGGGAAAAGCGCGATGCGCTTCGCTCACCGATGTCCACCTATGAGCTTCACCTGGGCTCCTGGAGAGGTGCGAAGAACTACCGGGACCTGGCTCCTGAGCTCATTGGGCACGTGAAGTACCTGGGATTTACTCACGTTGAGTTCATGCCACTTGCAGAACACCCCTTTGGTGGAAGCTGGGGCTACCAGGTGACCGGGTACTTTGCGCCAACTTCTCGCTATGGCTCCCCTGATGACTTTAGGTATCTAGTTGATCAGCTGCACCAGGCTGGAATTGGCGTGATCATGGACTGGGTGCCAGCTCACTTCCCCAAGGACGACTGGGCACTGGCCAGGTTTGATGGCGAACCGCTCTATGAGGACGCTGACCCTCGCAGGGGTGACCACCCTGATTGGGGTACCCACGTATTCAACTTTGGTCGCACCGAGGTCAAGAACTTCCTGGTGGCAAACGCGCTTTACTGGCTTGAGGAGTTCCACATCGATGGCCTCCGAGTAGATGCAGTGGCGTCGATGCTCTATCTGGACTACTCCCGCGAGGATGGTCAGTGGCTACCTAATGTTTATGGCGGCAGAGAGAACCTCGACGCGATTCAGTTCCTCCAGGAGACGAACGCAACCGCTTACCGCAGAAACCCAGGAATCATGATGATTGCCGAGGAATCCACCGCATTTGCAGGGGTCAGCTCCCCCACCGACACCGGCGGCCTAGGTTTTGGATTTAAGTGGAACATGGGTTGGATGCACGATTCGCTGCAGTTCATTGAGCGCGACCCGATGTATCGCTCTCACCACCATGGCGAGATTACCTTCTCCATGCTCTATGCCTACGACGAGAAATTTGTACTGCCAATTAGCCACGACGAGGTGGTTCACGGCAAGGGTTCGCTTCTGGCAAAGATGCCTGGTGATCACTGGCAGAAACTTGCGAACATGAGGGCGTATCTAGCGTTTATGTGGACCCACCCCGGCAAGAAGCTTTTGTTTATGGGGCAGGAATTCGCTCAGCCCTCGGAGTGGAGCGAATCCAGAGAGCTTGACTGGTGGCTCACTGACCATGCCCCTCACCGCGGCATTCAGCAGCTCGTTGCAGACCTCAATGCTCTTTACCAAGCCCACAGCGCCCTCTGGGAGCTAGACCATGAACCATCAGGCTTCCGCTGGATTGATGGCGGCGATGCCAATAGAAACCTGCTGAGCTTTATTCGCGAGGACTCTGCCGGAAAGCAGCTCGTGATCGTGGTCAACTTTGCTGGTAACCCACATCACGATGTTGTGCTGGGTGTTGACCAGCCAGGAGAGTATCGAGAGCTACTCAACACCGATGCCGAGGTTTATGGGGGCTCCGGACAGGGAAACCTTGGGAAGATTTCTACCAGCGACATCCAGTCTCACGGCAGCGCGCAGTCTTTGGTGCTGAATGTTCCGCCTCTTGGCGCACTGGTGCTTCAGAAGATCTAGAACATCAAAGAAGCTAGGCGCCTGCGGGCTTGAAGCACCGCAGGGTGGTCGTTACCGAGAATCAGAAACAGCTTTAGCAGTCTCTCCTTGATTGCTTCTCGATCATCGATTCGCTCTGCAAATAGGCCAAGAAGATGCTCGAAGGCGCCTTCTGCGTTATTAGAGGCAATTAGCTGATCCGCGCCAAACATCGCGGCCTCAAGCTCAGAAGTTTGGTCTCGGCCCTGCAGCCGAATCATGAGCTCTACCTGCGCAAGACCCGCATGGGCTTCCTGGTCATTTGGGTATTCAACAAGAATCTTTTCGTAGCTGGACTTGGCTCCCGCAAAGTCTCCTCGCTCAATTGCGGCAAAGGCCTCTTGGTGTTCGGGACTGAGCGGTTTCTGGGGCTCGGATTCCTTTTCGGGTTCTGCTCCCAGCTTTACTGTGCCGGTGATGTTGTTTTGCTTGGCAAGCTGCAGCACCTGAGAGAGCACCTGAAGAAACTGCTCCTGGGCGATGTTGCCCTGGAAGAGCGGTGCGGGCTGTCCAGAGAGTATTGCCAACATCGCAGGTGCCATGGACACGCCTACTGCCTGAGCGAGTTGGGGTGCTGAGGTCATGCTGATCTCGATACCCGCGAAGCGACCCTCGCTCGCCTCCAGGGTCTTAGTCAGCAGCGTCTTCACCGCAGCAGAGTCTGCGCTGTCGTCACTGATGAGCATCAGGACGGGAACCTGTTCGCTGAGCTTTAGGTAGCTGCGAAGAGTTTGCTCGTCGCCGCTTACAAGCCAGGCGCTGACGGTGTTTCCACCCTCTTCCCCGGAGAGCTTGGAGAGGTCAAAAGCGTTACCAAATTCAGTCATTACGACCCCAAGGCTACCGCGGTCAGAAGCTGCTGCGTTGCCCCAAGCAATCTCACCTGAGCATCGCCACCTGTGACTGGGATGTGGAACAGCAGCATCGCGCCGTAGCGAGTTTCTATGCCAGTTGCAGAACCGCTGGTTCCAAGCAACACGGCCTCGTCACCCGCTATGGCAACTGCATCGCCGGGCTCCTTCGGGATGATTGTGTAGGTATCAATCATGTAGATACCAACAAGAGCTCCGCCATCAAGGGATGAAAGTAAGACCATTGGGTCTTCTGTCTGCTCATGCTGGAAGTCCAGGTTTGCGTTGCTGAGAGTCTCGGCCAGACCGCGCTGAACAGATGCAACGTCCTTGATGTAGTCATTGTTTGGATCAACGATGTCTACCCACAAAGAATCCGCACCGTTGTTGAGTAGATCACCGACTGCCTCCCCGAGCAGCCGAGGCGAAACGAGCAAGAACTTGTTGTCCGGGTTTAGCGAGCTCGCGCCCGTGAGCTCTGACGCCACATCCGGGAAGTCGGCTCCGGGCAAAAGCGACATGTATTGAAAGAGCTTGTATTGGTCTCTAACGGTCTCTTGTCTGAGCACCAGCATCTGAAGCTGCTCTTCACCTGTTACCACCATCACGTTGCGAGGCCAGCTGTCCGTGGCGGGAGGCAGGAAGAGCTGAATCGGGCCAGCCATCAGGGGCTCCAGAGTGCTCTCCTCCTGGTCAAGTCGAGAGATTAAGTTGTAGGCAAAGCGCCTCATCTCAAGTGCTGGGCCGGTGACCCTAGTCTCCAAGGACTCGCGATCGTTGTTCTCGTCCGCAACCCTCACCACCTCAGCGATTTCGAAGAGTATCTCGCTCACCTGGTCCCGGGTCAGTGCTGGGGTGAGAATTTCTGGACTCGAAAGTGGGCTGGGAGAAAGAACTGGGTTCTCATACTCCGCCACGCAGCCACTAAGCAGCGCAGTGCTAAGGCCAATTGCGATAAAGGCATTTGGCCGCATGGCTCTTCTGCCGCGCCTTGGGCCGGCTCCAGCCTGGGATACGGCCCTCCTTGGACTTCTTCGCCTCGGAGGCTTTGGGCCTCGACGTCTAGATGAGCGGTACTTGTTGGCAAAGCCAATAGCAGCCCAGAGCCCAGCGATTGATCCGAGGGCCATCAGCCCAACGCCAACATAGGTAATTGGCGGTATTTCGACCTCTTCGTCTGCAATGTCCCATTCAATCGCGATGCTTCTGGGGGCAAGTTCCAGCCCGTTTGAGGCCACCAAGATTGCACTCTGGTTGTCCTGCTCCAAATTGAGCGTGACCTGTGAGCGACCGTTGATTTCTTGCTTCCAAATGTCTGAGCCATTGGGGTCCGTGAGGTTCCCACTGCCTGCCACCAAGACCTCTGCAAGCTCCGCAGTCTCCCGCGCAACGTCGATACTTAGCCTTAGCTCAACGTATGGGCTTCCCTCAAGCCAGGCCTCGATGTCGCTCTGGCGCCCCGTCGCGACAAATATCTCTCCGCCTCTAACAGTGATCTTTGGGCTAGCGCTGTATGCGGTGAGGAGCTTGTTTGGGATCATCACGAAGGTGGTGGGCTGGTCAAGCTCCTGGGAAGCGATGATGGTGTCTATTGGGGTGTTTTCAACTTGGTTTACGACCCCGACACTGCCCGCTGCCAATCCGCCTACGAATAGGACAAGGGCAAGCCAAAAGCGCATGTGATTAGCTCCGAGTAGACTTTGCTAGCTCGCAAAAGTTTAGTCGCACATCGGGGGTTATCTCTTGGCAGCAGATTCTCGCTTCGAGATTGTCCGTCGCGGCTATGACCCTCAGCCTGTCGAACGCGAGCTCAAAGCCCTCAGCGCAGAGCTGGTGAGGCTCAAGGAGCAAAACGCCGAACTTCAAGCCAAGACGCTCAGGCTCAATCAGCGTTTGCAGGAGACCGAACAGGAACTTGGCCTAAGAACTCAGCCCAGCTACTCAGCCCTTGGGGCAAAGGCATCCGCTCTTCTCTCCACGGCCGAGCAGGTTGCGCTTGAACTCGGTGAGAAGGCCCGGCAAGAGGCCCAGGAGCTCGTCGAGAGCGTCGAGGCTGAGTTGCTCACCAAGACCGAAGAGGTCGAGAGGCGCTATCAGGAACAGCTAGATGCGTCAGAGCGCCGCTCAGCTAGGCGCATCTCAGAGGCCAGCATTGAGGCCGATCAGCTCATCGCAAAGGCAGAGCGCAGTGCCACTGCCCTTGTTAGTGCGGCTGAATTAGAGGCAGGCAGGCTAAGGGGCCAGGTCGCCACGGAGATTGCGGCTATGCGCACCACCGCGAAACGAGAACTCGAGGCAAGGCAGCAGGAGCTAGAGGCAAGGTTTGCCTCCAAGGAGTACCTCCTTAGCTCAGATATTTCAGTAGAGGACAAGGTCCGGGAGAAGTTGGTGGCCGAACTTGAGGCCCAGATTGCTCAGCGCAGGAAAGAGGCAGAGGCCGATTACCTTGCAAAGCACAACGAGGCGGTGCTGCAGACTCAGAAGTATCTCGAGTCGGCCCAAAAGGACATTACAGACCTGAAGCAGGCTACCAAGACCCTCAGGCTCGAGGTCGAAACGCTCGAACTTGAGACCTCAAAGACACAGTCGCGCATGCTTACAGAGGCCAGAGAGAAGGCCGAAGCACTGGTCAGGTCCGCCGAGCTTGAAGCTGTCGCAATCGGTTCTAAGGCCCAGGCTGAGGCGGCAGAACTCGTGAGAAATGCCAAGGCAGAGCTTGCCGAGCTTGAGAACAAAGTGCTGTCAAGCAAGACTTATCTGGAAAACCTGCGTAGCGTGGTTGCAGACCTAGAAAAGGAATAGCGCGATGGAGCAGCGGGCGAGAGTCACAAATGCCTTCCAGGTTGGCCTGGTTGGTGGACTCGGCGTGCTCACGGCAATCCTTATCGGTGCTGCGGTTACCCAAACCGCAACCATCCTCACCTACATCGGAATAGCCCTCTTTATTGCACTTGGCATGGATCCGATAGTTCGGGCCCTAACCAAGTGGAAGCTTCCCAGGCCACTTGCCGTCATTATCGTTATTGCGGGCTTCTTGGGCGCGGTGGCTCTCTTGCTCTGGGCGATTATCCCAACGGCTGTGACCGAAGCAGGAAAGCTAATTAATCGGATCCCAACCATCGTGACAAACGTGGTTTCTAACGACCTAATCTCCGCTTGGGATGCTCAGCTTGGTGGAAACATCACGGCAGCCGCTGACGGTGCACTTGAATTCTTGACTGACACGACGAACTGGCCAACGCTTTTGGGTGGCGTGTTGCAGGTTGGCTTTGGGGTGCTAAGTGGTGTGGTCGGGTTCATTATCGTCGTCATTCTGAGCATCTACTTCATGGCGTCGCTTGAGCCCATGAAGGAGTACCTCTCCAGACTTACCGCTGCCTCTAAGCGTGAGCGGTTCAAGAAACTTACTGACCAGGTCGCACTCTCGGTGGGTCGTTGGGTTATGGGACAAACCTCAGTGGCGCTGCTTCACGCCACCGTTCTGTTTATCTTTTTGACAATTGTTGGCTCTCAGTACTCACTTCTTCTCAGCCTTGCTGCCTTCTTGCTGGCCCTCATTCCGCTGGTTGGTCCCGCATCGGCAGGCTTGCTGGTCGTTGGTGTGAGTTACCTCTCAGGCTCGAGCTATGCCCTCTTGGCAGTTATCTACTACCTGGTTTACCTCCAGGTCGAGGCCTACCTGATTAGCCCAAGGGTCATGAAGCGCGCTGTTTCGGTGCCGGCTTCCATAGTTGTGATTGCAGCCCTGATGGGTGGAACGCTGATGGGAATCCTCGGGGCGCTAATTGCTATTCCAGTCGCCGCATCGATCCTGCTGATCATCCGCGAGGTTTGGATGCCCACCCAGCAGCTGCGCTAAAAGCTTGTAGGGAGAGTTCCAACCGAGGGGTTCACCTCTTGAACAATCTGGTTGAGCACCCTTCTGGTCGCACTCTCCCCCACCCAAAGATGTTTTTCTCCGTCGAATGCCAGCACCTTGGCATGCGGGACTAGAGCGAATCGCTCGGCCGCCTCCTTTGGCTTCAGGAACTCATCCAGCTCCGGCACAAAGGCAATTAGTGGTCTAGCAAACTCATTCCATCGCAAGAGATCCGCTTCGGTTGCTCTATGAAGTGGTGGTGAGAGCAAGATTGCGCCTGAGATCTCATGGTCTGGTCCGTACTTGATCGCAAGCTCAGTACCAAAGGACCAACCAACGAGCCATAGGTTCGTCAGTCCTCGACTCTTGGCAAATTCAACTGCGGCCGCGACATCGTGCTGCTCTAGGACACCGCCGTCGAAACTGCCGGTTGAGGCTCCTCTGGGCGATGATGTGCCGCGGGTGTTGAACCGAATAACTGCAAGGTTTGCAAGCTTAGGAAGGCGATTAGCGGCTTTGCGGAGGACGTGAGAGTCCATAAACCCGCCGTGGGTCGGAAGCGGATGCAAAGTAATGAGCGTTGCCGTGGGGGTTCCAGACTCGGGAAGGGCCAGCTCGCCAACCAGGACCTGGCCATCTGCGGTGTGAAGTTCGATGTCTTCTCGCGTTGCCGGAAGGACAGTGTTTGAGGTGATCTCCATCAGGGAAGAATCCCATCAAAGAGCTTCCAGCAGTGGTTATGGAAGTGGCGCCTGGATTGAACCCCGCGGTGGATATCCCAGGCCACGGTGTGAACAACCCCTGGCTCTATGAGAACCACACAAACTGGACAGATCCAGGTCTTTCCCTCTTCGGCGTTAGAGCCCATGGTCTGCTGGACTTGAAACTCTCCCCCACGCTTTTGCTCGGTGTGAGGGATGGACATTCTCAGTCTCGTGACATCAAGCTCTTCGTACTCGCGCTTTGGAGCTCCGCGACGTTTTTTGCCCCTAGCCATTAGTACCAGTTGTGCTCGTCAGAGTGCACCAAGGCTGCACAAGGCGATCCATACCTGCCGTCGATATAGCCAATGCCCCAGCGAACCTGGGTTTCAGGATTTGTTCTCCAGTCAGCTCCCGCCTTTGCCATTTTGGTCGCTGGAAGCGACTGCGGGATGCCGTAGGCACCGGAGGACTTATTTGTGGCATTCCAGCGCCAGTTGCTCTCGCGCTCCCACAGCTTTACAAGGCAAGAGAACTGGTCATAATCCCAGCCCTTTGATTCGACCTGGCTCAAAGCAAATCCCTTAACGCTCCCGGTCTCTGGAGTTGGCGCGCGCTTGACAGTGATCGGACGAGCTCTTTCACCTGTGAGGACCTCGAAGCTGCCTCGTCCATAATCAACCGCGCTCAACGGGACTAACTGGAGGGACTGGTAGGTAACCAGTGGCTCGTCGAAGGTATCAACCGAGTTCGCAGAAGCTATCGTTCCGGAGTAGGGATCGACGGCTGAGACCATCACCAGGGAGGCTACGAAAAAGTAGCCAAGGACAAATAAACCTCGTCCTCGGCCTCTAGGTACCTTTGCGTGCTTAGCCATTTGCCTCCAAGAGACTTAAGCCTATTCGCTTACGGTCTTTACCGCACTAGCTCCTGGCGCTGGATGACACTAACAACAATGCCCAAAAACTCGTTTACTTCAAACCTGGCCGGCCCGCCGTTCTTTCTTCCAAGCGGTGCGGTCTTGAGTTCACTGGGGCTTGGGGCGCTTAACAGACCGTCCTGCACACTGACCTTCATGAGGATTTCCCGCACTCGCTTTGGGTGGTAGCCGTTTCTGGCCGGGCTGAACTGCTTTTTCTCGTCTTGGCTCAAAACCTTGACGATCGTGCCGATCAGGCTTCTTGTCTCGGCTCTAAAACGCTTGGTTCCAATCCGTTCCAGTCGGGCTTTGAGCTCGCGGTGTTCAAATTCAATCGCGACCTCTGCCAAGGCAGCATCGGTCTGGTCGATGCGATAGCCACCCGGCGCAAGGTCGAACTCCACCGAGGCCAGCATCGCAGGGGTGATGAACCTGCTCTTTGGTTTCTCGTATTGCCTGCGAACTCTGTCAAGAAGGGCATCAACCTGCTCCGAGTCATAGCCCAGAACCGTCTTGGAAACCCGCTCTAGAGCCATCAGAAGGCCACTTGGGCTAGGAGGTATGCGACAAAGACCGAGGGCAGGAGGGAGTCGATGCGATCCATAAACCCTCCGTGTCCCGGAAGAACGTCCCCCATGTCCTTCACATTCAGATCTCTTTTGATGAGTGATTCCGAAAGATCCCCGAGAACCGAACTCACCAGAATGCTTATGCCAAACAGTAAAGCAAAGCCAAGTGAAGTTGCTGTTAACTGCCCGAGAATTATCCCTCCGAGCAGGGCACCCAATGCAGATGCCAGGAATCCCTCCCAGGTCTTCTTCGGGCTGATACTGGGGATCAGCTTGGTCTTGCCAAAGAATCTGCCGACTAGGTAGCCAAAGCTATCGATCATCACAACGGCCAGTACTATGCCCAAAACCCAGGCCGTGCCATCGTCTCGATTTATGAGCAGAGCGGCATAGCTCAGAAGCAGTGGCACATAAACCAGCGAGAAGCCGGTTGCCCCGAAGTCTCTCAGTGTCTGTTTCGCACTCTGCTGCTTACCAACGATCAAAAGCGAAACAAGTCTCCAGAGAACTAAAAGCCCAAGCGAGCCCAGTAGCGAGAACCACTGGCCGAGGGTTCCATAGAAATAGGTTGCGTAAACGATCGTCGGAGCTGCCAGTGCAGCTCCAGCTGGAACATGCCAACCCGCCAGGCGCAGTACTCTCGCGAGCTCGAAGGTCGCTATTGCCGTTGAAATAGCCGCGAAAGAGGTGAATGCGAATGGGTGAAGCAGAGAGAGAAGAAATACACCGCCGAGGCTGAGGCCAACGGCGAACCTAGGTCCTAAAGTTCTGGTTTTAGAGCTATCCAACTAGACCTCTAGGAGCTCCGCTTCCTTGTTCTTCAGGGCCTCGTCAATCTTGTCGACATGAGCCTTGGTGACGGCCTCGAGCTCTTTTTCGGCTCTTTCGACCTCGTCCTCCCCTACAGCTCCGTCTTTCTTCAGGGCCTCAAGGTCTTCCTTGGCTTTGCGCCTGATGTTCCTAACCGAGACTCTGCCCTGCTCGGCCTTGTCGCGGGTTAGCTTGACGTATTCTTTGCGCCTATCCTCGGTGAGCTCAGGAAGATTCACGCGGATCACATTGCCATCCGAGTTTGGTTGAGCACCCAGGTTTGGCATTGCTAGCAGTGCCTTCTCGATATCTCCCAAAGCCGCCTTGTCGTAAGGAGTAATGAGGATAGATCGGGCCTCTGGGTTCTGAATGCCCGCAAGCTGCGAAAGCGGAGTTGGTGTGCCGTAGTACTCGATCATGATCTTTTGGAACATCGCGGGGTTGGCCCTGCCCGTTCGTACTGAGGCAAAGTCTTCTTTTGTGGCCTCGAGAGCCTTGTCCATCTTGTCCTTGGCCTCGGCCATCACGTCTTGAATCATCTAGCTTTGCTCCTTCTAAGCCCGAACCTTGGTACCAATTGCCTTGCCAAGCAGGGCCTTGGTGATGTCGGCCATTCCAAAAACTCGCATCGGCATCTTGTTGTCCATGCACAAAGAGAACGCAGTTGCATCGACGACCTTAAGGCCCTGGACCAGCGCCTCCTGGTAGCTGATCTCACCGAGCTTCTTGGCTGCGGGGTCCTTCTTGGGGTCTGCCGAATAGACACCGTCCACACCATTCTTGGCAACAAGTACCTCATCCGCATGAATCTCGAGCGCCCGCTGAGCTGCAACGGTGTCGGTGGAGAAATAAGGAAGCCCAGCTCCGGCTCCGAAGATTACGATTCGTCCCTTTTCGAGGTGCCTGATGGCTCGAAGGGGTAGGTAGGGCTCGGCGACCTGAGCCATTGAGATGGCCGTCTGAACTCTTACGTCAGCGCCGGCCTGCTCGATAAAGTCTTGCAGGGCGAGGGCATTCATAACTGTGCCCAGCATTCCCATGTAGTCGGCCCTGCCGCGGTCCATACCTCGGTTGGATAGCTCCGCTCCCCTGAAGAAGTTGCCACCGCCTACGACTATCGCGATCTCTACCTCTTTGGAGGCCTTAGCAATCTCTTTGGCAATCTCGGAGACCACATCTGGGTTTACCCCCAGGGACCCTCCACCAAAAGCCTCTCCGGAGATTTTGAGCAGTACTCTGCGCTTTTTATTAGCCATGGCACCTCCAGATTCAGCCAAAGACAATACTAGAGCGGAAAAAGCGAAGTGGGCCCGGCATTCACCGAGCCCACAACCTAAATTGCTTTATTTAGACGCCAACGCGGAAGCGCACGAAGCCGGTTAGCTTAAGGCCTGCTGCCTCAGCAACCTTTCCTACGCTCTGCTTGTTGTCCTTTGCAAAGTCCTGATCGAAGAGGCAGGTATCCTTGAAGAAGCCGTTGACTCTTCCCTCGACGATCTTTGGCAGGGCAGCCTCTGGCTTGCCCTCATCGCGAGCGGTCGCCTCGGCGATTTCGCGCTCCTTGGCAACAACTTCGGCTGGAACATCGTCACGGGTTAGGTACTGGGGGCTAAAGGCAGCTATGTGCACGGCGATGTCGTGCGCGGTGTCGCTGTCCGAGCCTTCGTAACCTAGCAAGACGCCAACCTGAGGTGGTAGGTCACGGCTGGTGCGGTGCAGGTATGCGTCAACGCCACTGGCCTCAACTACTGCAACCCTGCGCAGCTCGACCTTCTCGCCCATGATCGCGGCCTTGTCGGTTATGGCATCTGCAACGGTTCCGCCGCCGTGAGAAGCGGCAAGCGCAGACTCAACATCCGAAGCTCCAGATGCCACAACAGCATCCGCTACCTCTTCGGCGAGGGCAACGAAGTTCTCGGCCTTTGCAACGAAGTCAGTTTCGCAAGCAAGCTCAATAAGAGTTCCCTTGCCACCTGCGACCCTCGCTACAACTAGGCCGTTGGTGGTGGTGCGACCCTCGCGCTTTGATACTCCCTTGAGTCCCTTGAGGCGAAGGACCTCAAATGCCTTCTCGATGTCGCCATCAGCCTCGTCAAGAGCTCCCTTGCAGTCCATCATTCCGGCGCCGGACTTGTCGCGAAGCGCCTTTACGTCTGCTGCGGTGTAGTTAGCCATTTACTTCTCGTCCTTCTTCTCTGCAGTCTTTGCTGGGGCCTTCTTTGCAGGGGCCTTCTTCTCTGCGGCAGGCTTTGCCGCTGGCTTCTTAGCCGGCGCCTTCTCGGCAGGCTTTGCAGCTGCCTTGGCAGGAGCCTTCTCGGCTGCCGGCTTAGTAGGAGCCTTGGCTGGGGCCTTCTTTGCAGGGGCCTTCTTCTCTGCGGCAGGCTTTGCAGCAGCCTTGGCAGGAGCCTTCTCGGCTGCCTTCTCAGCTGCTGGAGCGTCTGCCTTTGGCTCTTCCTTCTGGCCTTCTAGAAGCTCGCGCTCCCACTCGGCTAGTGGCTCTGCCTCAGCATCGGTCTTGGTGTGGCGGGCAATCATGCCATCGGCTGCCGCGTCGGCAATTACCTTGGTCAAAAGCTCGATGGAGCGGATTGCGTCGTCGTTACCGGGGATGCCGATCTCGACGTCGTCCGGGTCACAGTTGGTGTCGAGGATGGCGATTACTGGGATGCCCAGCTTCTTTGCCTCGGTAACTGCGAGGTGCTCCTTGTTGGTGTCAACAATCCAGAGCGCACTTGGAGTCTTGGTGACATTGCGAATACCGCCCAGGGACTTCTCAAGCTTGTCCTTCTCACGCTTGAGCATGAGCAGTTCCTTCTTGGTTAGGCCCGACTTGGCTGGATCCTCGAAGTCAAGTGCCTCGAGCTCCTTCATGCGAGAAATTCGCTTGGCAACGGTTGAAAAGTTAGTTAGCAGTCCACCCAACCAGCGCTGGTTGATGTAGGGCTGGCCCACGCGCAGTGCCTCAGTGGCAATAGCCTCCTGGGCCTGCTTCTTGGTTCCGACGAACATGATTGAGCCACCGTTTGCGACAAGGTCGCGAACGAAGTTGTAGGCCTGGTCGATGTAGTCGACTGACTGCTGTAGATCGATGATGTAGATGCCCGAACGATCCGTCAGAATGTGACGCTTCATCTTCGGGTTCCACCTGCGGGTCTGGTGACCGAAGTGGACGCCAGCATCAAGTAGCTGGCGCATTGTTACGCTTGCCATAAGGCACTCCTTTGGACGCAAATGCGCCCCTCAGTTTCTTGAAATGAGCGGTTGCCCATCTCCCTGGCATTCCAATTCCCTAGAACCCCGAAGGGACCGAGCTAGCGAATTTGGCTGGAACACGCGAATTCACACCGAATCGATGTGTGAGTGTAAGCATACCCGTGATTTAGGGGCTTTTCCACTTATTTCTATCTGCTCAAGCGCTCTTTAGAGCATTTGGATTGCATTGACAGATGTTCAAATTCGCTCTTGCAATCAAGGTCATCTTTGGCCTTTTCACCTCCTCACTGCCGGCCCCTGAAATCTGGGCCGAGCCCATCCCCTACTTTCTGGACAAACAAATGGGTAACTACATCGCTCCTCACTCCGAGAGGGGTCCCGGTCACAGAGGTCTTGACGTGCTCGTGGGAGATGAGGGTATTCGGGCTCCGCAAGCCGGGTTCGTGAGTTTCAACGACCTAGTGGTTGACAGGCGGGTAGTAACAATTCGTTCGGACGACTATCGCATCAGCTTTGAGCCCGTCTGCAGCGATCTCGTTACTGGACAGCCGATTGAGCAGGGAGAGCTAGTGGGCTACTTATGCGAGGGTGAGGCTGGCTACAAAGAGCATTGCGAAGGGTGCATGCACCTGTCTGTTCGGGTTCAAAGGGGCTACCTGAATCCCTTGCTGTTCTTTGGGCAGCTGATGCCGAGCAAAATAGTCAGTTAGGCCCTTGGGTGTGCCTGCTCAAATGACTTTCTCAGCCTGTCAACCGAGACGTGCGTATAAATCTGGGTGGTGGCCAGGGAAGCGTGACCAAGAATCTCTTGGACTGCCCTCAGGTCGGCACCATGGTCCAGGAGATGAGTAGCTGCAGAGTGCCTCAGGGTGTGGGGGCCGGCTTTTCCGGTGGCAGTACCAGCTAGCTGCTCCGCGACAAGTGAGTAGAGCTGCCTAACTCCCACCCTCTTGCCCCGAGATGTCAACAGCAGTGCCTGGGGTGAAGAATCAGTGCGGTACTGATCTCTGCCGGTCTTGACCCAGGAAGTTATGGCCCTAGCCGCAGAGCTACCATAAGGCAGCATTCGCTGCTTATTTCCTTTTCCGGTGACCCGAACTAGGGACCTCGAGTAGTCGATGTCCTCAAGGTCTATGCCCGCTAGCTCGCTTACCCTCATCCCGGTGGCGTAGAGAAGTTCAAATGCGCACAGATCTCTTTGGCCAGAGGGGTTATCGTCAGTGGCCAAGAATTGCAGTCGACTGAAAACTTCGTCCAGGCTCTTCTCTGTTGCAACCTTTGGAAGCCCCCTATCGAGCTTTGGCG
This sequence comes from Aquiluna sp., assembly GCA_028144365.1. GTDB lineage: Bacteria > Actinomycetota > Actinomycetes > Actinomycetales > Microbacteriaceae > Aquiluna. The sequence goes on along the minus strand of JAOGAX010000003.1, from coordinate 41,346 downwards.
CCCTGAGTCTCAGGCCAGGATCGGATTCGAGCTTCCCTCTTTCAAACAAGTACTGCGTGAAGGCTTTTGCAGTCGAGGTCTTTCTGGAAAGCGTGGTTTTTGTGGCACCGGCTTCGCTCATTTGCCACATCCAATCGCGAAGTGCGTCAAGGTCCAGATCGCGCTTTTTATCGTGAAGGAAGCCCAATAGGTCCCGCATGTCGGAGAGGTAGGCCTTTTGAGTGTTACTGCTAGTTCCACGGGACGCTAGATGGCCTGCAAAGCCAGTCAGTTCGCCGTCTAGGTCCATGATTCAAGACTATGTGAGAGTTCTTACTCTTCGGCCATTAGAAAGGCACTAGGCGGGCTTTAGTTCCTCTAGAACACTTGCCAGGCTAAGCCCAGATTCCGCCGCAATCTCATCTGGAAATCTCGCCCCCGCTCGCATCGCGTCCTGAATCCGTTTTTGGTTCATGCTCAGCTCGACGGGAAAGCTGGTAAGTGGATAGGGGCGAGCGAGACCTTCAGCAATCATGGCGTTTGCTCCCCTGGCAGGTGCAAAGGCCCAAGGGCCGGGCACAGCCAAGACTTCCCTGCCAATGACCCTTGCATGATTTGCGGTGTTGCGGGTTCCGGAACGATAGCCGGCCTCAACGATGTAGGTGGCGCTACTGGCAGCGGCAATCAGACGATTGCGCTGTAGAAAGCGAAAACGTGAGGGGGTTGTTCCCGGGGAGGCTTCGCTGATTAGTGCCCCTCCTCGCTGAACCATGTCGTGAAAGAGCTCCCAGTTGGCCTGGGGGTAGGCCTTGTCGACACCACCTGCCATGAACGCTGCGGTCCTAAAACCTCTGTCGATGGCAGATTTGTGAACTTGGGCGTCTATGCCAACAGCCCCTCCTGAGATCACCGGGCTTGCTAGCTCAGCTACGAGTCTTTTGGCATTTGCGAGTCCGGTGGCTGACGGGTTTCTCGTTCCAACAATGGAAACAGTTTCCCCGGCCAGGATGCCGGCATCGCCTGCGATCCAAAGCAGGTAGGGTCTGTGGGGGCCAAGGTCACGAAGTTTTTCAAATAGCTGGGTATCGGAATCTTCAAAGTAAATCCTTGCGTTCCAGCGGATGCCACGCTCGATGCGCTCGATGAGGTTGATTTTCGAAAGCCGCAGCTCGATGCGCTCGAGAAGCTCTGGGATGTGGGCTCGGTACTCCTCCCCCACACACTCTGGCCAGAGCCTGCTGGCCTTTTGGGTTCTAAAGTCTTCAATGGCCTTTGGACCGCGGCTATCAAATATCTCTCTTGCAACTCCATCGCCTGGTTCGTGGAGCATTGACCACAGGACTGTGAGTTCTTGGTCTTTTGTGAGCTGCATGGGTTCCTCCTCGGAGGCATGGTGCAGCAGTTTTGAGAGCTTTAGATACGTGTTAGCCGAGGCTGTGGATAACTAGGGCTGATCTCCGACTGCCAATTCTTCCGGTATCTCTAGCTCCTGGCTTCCGATCTCCTCGACGTTGACATCCTTGAACGTCATAACCTTGACCTGCTTGACGAAGCGGTCTGTGCGGTAGATATCCCAGACCCATACGTCCTGCATGTTGAGTTCGAAGTAAAAGTCTGTGGCGGTGTCAATGCGCTTGAGTTCGACATCGTTGCACAGGTAGAAGCGGCGCTCTGTCTCAACCACGTAGCGAAACATTTTGACTACATCGCGATACTCGCGATAGAGGCTTAGCTCTGCATCGCGGTCGTAATCTTCGAAGTCGTTCTCGTCCATTTCTCTTTCAGTCTAAGCCCAGTTCCTCGCAAGAAATTTCTTCTCTACTCACAAGTGAAATACTTGGGTTTTTGCAGGGGCCAATGGTGCTTTAGGCTATTGAAAACAAAGAGAGGGATTGCGTTTTGACTTCTGCTGAAACCCAAAAGGTAGTAATCAGAGTTGGCGAAAAAGAAGCAGAGCTTCCAGTTGTAAAAGCAACTGATGGTGCCAGCGGTATTGATATCAAGGGCCTGATGGCCACGACCGGCATGAGCACCTACGACCAGGGCTTTGTGAATACCTCCTCAACCACCTCCGCAATCACCTACATCGACGGCGAGGCAGGCATTCTGCGCTACCGCGGCTACCCAATCGAGCAGCTGGCAGAGAAAGAGACTTTCCTGGATGTGTCCCACCTGCTGGTCTACGGGGAGCTACCAAACGAGAAGGAGTTTGCGAAATTCGATGACACAATTCGCAAGCACACCCTGCTTCACGAGAACCTAAAGGACTTTTTCAGGGCATTTCCTCCAAGCGCTCACCCGATGGCGATCATCTCCGCTGCAGTGTCGGCGCTTAGTACCTTCTACCCCGACTCGCTAGACCCAAAGGACCCCGAGCAGGTAGAAATCTCAACCATCAGGTTGCTTGCCAAGATGCCGGTAATTGCCGCCTACGCTCACAAGACCTCAGTCGGTCAGGCGCTGATGTATCCGGACAACTCCCTGTCGATGGTTGAAAACTTCCTCATGATGACCTTTGGAACAAGGGCGGAGCAGTACACCCAGAACCCGATTGTCACAAAGGCACTCGACACACTCTTGCTTCTGCACGCAGACCACGAGCAGAACTGCAGCACATCGACCGTGAGGCTGGTTGGCTCCTCAAACGCAAACCTTTTCGCATCGGTGTCCGCCGGAGTAAACGCCCTCTTTGGCCCACTCCACGGAGGCGCAAACGAGGCAGTTTTGGAAATGCTCGAGTTCATTCAAGACTCAGGTGAGTCGGTAGAAAAGTACGTCGAAAGAGTCAAGAACAAAGAGGATGGCATAAGGCTCATGGGCTTTGGCCACCGCGTCTACAAGTCATTTGACCCTAGGGCCAAGATTGTCAAGGCAACGGCGGACCAAGTTCTTGACGAGCTGGGAATTGACGATCCGCTGCTAGACATCGCAAAGCAGCTTGAAGCTGCAGCACTCAAGGATGACTACTTCGCAGAGCGCAAGCTCTACCCGAACGTCGACTTCTACACCGGAGTCATCTACAAGGCCATGGGCTTCACACCAAAGATGTTCACCCCGATGTTTGCGATCGGAAGACTCCCGGGATGGATTGCTCACTGGCGGGAAATGATGGCCGATGACAGCACCCGAATCGGTCGCCCGCAGCAGGTTTACATTGGAGCTACTGAGCGGTCAGTCTAAAAATCAAGACCTTGGTGTCGCCGTAGGCCTTCTCGCTGGAAAGCTCAATTCCCTCAACTAGTGCTGGGTTCTCTGTCTTGCTCGAAAGTTCCAAGACGAATAGTCCATTTGGTCGCAAGACGGCACCTACTCGCTCAAAAAGCTTCCCCGCCACATCGAGGTCATAGGGAGGGTCTGCGAAGACGAGGTCAAATTCTTTGATGGTTGAAGCTAGATAGGCAACTGCGTCCGAGAGCTTTATCTCCATGGGAGGTTGCGCTCCGGCGGCCGAGAGTGCTGTTCCAACGCTTGCCGAGTTTTTTAGGCAGACATTGAGCGCAGCTCTGGCTGACTCGACGGCAACAAGACTCTTTGCTCCCCGAGATAGCGCCTCAAGACCCAGTGCTCCGGTCCCCGCAAACAAATCCAGCACGTCAGCATTTTCAATAGCTCCTACAGCCTCCAAAGACGCAAAGACGCTTTCCTTGACGCGATCAGAGGTAGGTCTGGTGCCGGCAGGAGCCGACGCAAGCCTGATTGAGCCCGCTAAGCCACTGATAATCCTGCTCACAAGGTGAGCCTAGCCAAATACTTTGGGCCAAGGCTCCAAGATGGTGTTGTGCTGGATAAGGGAAGAAAACTCAGTGAGCTCCTTGGAGAGCGCACCGCTAAGTCGTTTGCGCGTCACCTAGGTTTGAGCTTCGAGGGAGAGCTTCTAGAGCACTACCCCAGACGCTATGCAAAGCGGGGTCAACTCACTGACATCTCTGCACTTCCGGTTGGCGAGGTTGCGACAGTCGTAGGTGAGGTTGTAAAAGTCTCATCTCGCTTCACAAAGGGTCGAGCTGGCAGCATTCTCGAGGTAGTGATTACTGACGGCAGCTCGCTGATGACCCTGGCCTTTTTCAATCAGGCCTGGCGCAAGGACCAGCTCAAGGAGGGTATGAGGGGCTTCTTCTCGGGCAAGGTAGGGATGTTCTTAGGGAAGTTGCAGCTCACCCACCCCGACTACGAACTCTTCGAGGAGACCGATGAGGAGCAGGCAAAGGCATGGGCCGAGCTGCCGATCCCGATCTACCCAGCGAGCGGAACTATCCCAAGCTGGAAGATTCAAAAGGCGGTGGCACTGGCTCTGGAATCTTCTACCGTCGAGGAGCTATTGGACCCGGCTCTTCTTGCCAAGGACAAACTGATCTCGCTCACTGAAGCAATAACCAAGATTCACCTACCTCAGCGCGATAGCGATTTTCTCGCAGCAAGAAAGAGCCTGAAGTATCACGAGGCGCTCTTGCTGCAGTTGGCTCTCTTGCAATCCAGGGCCGCCAAAGAGACAGATGCCGCCTTGGTGCTTGGTGAATCGCAGCTTGCGCTGCAGTTTGATAAGCAACTCGACTTTGACTACACCGAGGGTCAGCAGCAGGTAATTTCTGAAATTGCAGGCGATCTATCAGCCGGTCACCCCATGCACCGGTTGCTGCAGGGCGAGGTCGGCTCGGGAAAGACGGTCGTTGCGCTCAGGACCGTGCTTCATGCAGCTTCTGAGGGTCACCAGTCCGCGCTTTTAGCCCCGACAGAGGTTCTTGCCGAGCAGCACTACAACTCCACTATCAAGACTCTTGGCCCAGATCTCACCCGGCAACTGGGAGTGAAGCTGCTCAAGGGCTCACTCTCTGCACCAGAGCGCAAGCGCGCGATGCTGGATATTGCAAGTGGGAAGAGCCTCCTGGCCATTGGGACACATGCCCTAATTGCCGAGAAGGTTAGCTTTGCTGACCTCGGCCTTGTCATAATCGATGAGCAGCACAGGTTCGGGGTTGGGCAACGAGAGCTGCTCAGGGCAAAGGCAAAGCAGCCGCCACACGTCTTGACAATGACCGCAACTCCAATCCCTAGGACCGTGGCCATCACCACCTTCGGAGATTTAGATATCTCAACCCTCACTGAGCTGCCTGCAGGTAGGCAGGAGATTGAAACCTTTGTGGTTCCGGTCGGCCAGCCAACACTGGTCTCGAGGGTTTGGGCGAGAGTCTCCGAGGAACTTGCAGCGGGCAGGCAGGCATTTGTTGTCTGTCCCCGAATTGTCGGGAGCGAATATGACGGCAGCATCGAGGGAGAATCCGAGACTCCACCGGCTGCGGCTGAAGAAGTCATTGAGAGCTTGCAGAGAAACCCAAGCCTGGCGGGTCGGAGAATCGGCCTCTTGCATGGGCAGCTACCCAGTGAGGAGAAGTCTTCGGTCATGGAGGCATTCTCCGCAGGTGAGCTGGATGTTTTGGTGTCTACGACAGTCATTGAGGTTGGAGTGAACGTTCCAAATGCCACCGCCATGGTGATACTCGATGCAGATCGTTTTGGTATCTCTCAGCTCCACCAACTTAGAGGCCGGGTAGGCAGAGGTGAGCACAAAGGCATCTGCCTCCTGGTCTCCTCCGCCGAGGCCGGGACGCTTGCAAGCCAGCGGCTCGAGGCTATTGCTGGAACATTAGATGGCTTCAGGCTGAGCGAGCTGGACCTAGAACTTCGCGGCGAGGGAGATGTCCTTGGCGACAACCAATCAGGTCGCAGAAGCCAGCTGAAGCTCCTAAAGGTGACCAAGGACGCAGAGCTCATAAAACAGGCTCGAGACATAGCTCAGTCGCTCATCGCAAAGGGTCTCGACGAGCGCCTTGTAACCAAGCTAGCCCAGCTGGAGGCAGAGGCTCTTGAGCGCAGCTAGAAAAGGCCTAGGTCCTTACTGAGGATTTTTTCTAGCCAACTGGTTCGGTGATGCTTTGTTGGGCCAAGCCGCTGGATGGCTTCGATGTGTGAATTGGAGCTATAGCCCTTATTGGAGTCCCAGCCATAATCTGGAAAGTCCTTGGAGAGCTCAGCCATTAGGGCATCACGCTTCACCTTTGCCACGACAGATGCTGCTGCAACGCTGCCGCAGTCCCTGTCGGCCTTGGTCTGGACAACAACTTTTACGCCAATTTCGCCAAGCCAGTTGTGAGAGCCATCAAGCAAGACCACGACGTTTTGGGGGCTTAGGTTCTCGATGGCTTCGAGGGCGGCCATCTTTAGCGCGAAGGAGATGCCCTTCTCTTCGATTGTGCTGACGGGACAAAGTCCAACGCCGGATTCGCCCCAACTCATAACCGCTTCAGCGACCTCTGCGCGCTTTTTCTCCGCAATTAATTTGGAGTCGCGGATTGATGCCGGCAACGAGTCGAGCATTTCTCGGGTGAGTAAGAATGCCCCCACCCCAACCGGTCCTGCAAGTGCTCCGCGACCAACCTCGTCTATGCCGATTACGGCATCAAAGCTTTCTAGCAGCTCTTTCTCGAGGTCAAGGCTTGGGAACGTCACCGAAGGTCTCTGGATAGTTGGTCAAAAACTCCCAGTTCTCCACTGGCCAGCTCACCACAAACGCCCTGCCAACCACCACTTCGACTGGGACGAAGCCCTTTGTGGGGAGATCTTGGTGATACCGAGAGTCTGTGGAGTTTGGACGGTTATCCCCCATCACCCAGTAGTGATCCTCAGGAACCGTGACATCAAACACGACTTCTGAGGGAGCGGCGTCTCCGCGGACGTAGGGCTCATCGATTGCAACGCCATTGATGGTCAGCTTTCCATCCGCATCACAACAGACCACCCTGTCACCGGGAAGCCCGATTACTCGCTTCACAAGGTGTTCAGCTGAGTCGGGGGCTGTTATTCCAAAGGTGCCAAGAACAAAGTCCGTGATCTCAGTCAGGGTGTCCTTTTCTTGGGTCGGGATGGCGCCCAGCCAACCACCTGGGTCTCTGAACACCGCAACGTCACCGCGCTCTAGTGGCATTACCTCTGGGGCTAAGACATTGACAATGATTCGGTCATTGATCTCGAGGGTGTCAAGCATCGAACCTGATGGGATGAAAAAGCTGCGAATGAGAAAGGCTTTGATGACAACCGAGAGCACAAGCGCTGTTCCCACAATGACCGTGAAGTCAATAAGGAAGCTGAGAAAGGCGTTTTTCCGGGCGCGCCTGAATGACCTGCGCCAACGGGCTGAGAGGGAATTACTGCGGGGTCTGCGACTCCCGGAAAACGACATAACGCCTAGTTTAGTTAGGCGTTCTCTCGCTTCTCGCGAATCTTGGCAGCCTTGCCGCGAAGGTTGCGAAGGTAGTAGAGCTTTGCTCTGCGAACGTCTCCCTTGGAAACCAGTTCGATCTTCTCGAGAACTGGGCTGTGTACTGGGAAGGTACGCTCAACGCCGACCTGGAAAGAAACCTTGCGAACGGTGAAGGTCTCGCGAACTCCGTGGCCGCTGCGGGAGATTACAACTCCCTGGAAGACCTGGACACGGCTGCGGTTACCCTCAACGATGTTTACGTGAACCTTGACGTTATCTCCGGCACGGAAGTCTGGGATGTCGCTCCTGAGGCTCTTGGCATCAACTGAGTCGAGAATGTGCATTTTCTGCTCTTTCCTTTAGCGCGCAGGTCTAAATGGCTAAATAGTTTCTAATTTTGTGCTCTTTGCTCCCCTGCGGCAGAGCCTCTGGGCACAGCGTCAAATTCTGCCACAGTAAGGGCCTAACAGCAACTACTTATCGAGTAAATCTGGCCGGTTCTGTTTGGTGCGCTCAAGCGACTGAGCCTTACGCCATTTCTCGATTTCTGCATGGTGTCCGGAAAGCAGCATCTCTGGAACCTCCAGGCCACGCCAATTTTGTGGCTTGGTGTAGCTGGGGGCCTCCAGGAGACCGTCATTGTGAGATTCTTCGGTGAGCGACTCATTGTTTCCAATCACCCCAGGAATCAGTCTGGCAATGGCCTCGATCATGGCAACAGCGGCAACCTCGCCACCGTTTAGCACGTAGTCACCAATGGAAATCTCATGAACTTCGGCAACGGTGCCCGCGTAATCAACCACTCGCTGGTCGATACCCTCGTACCTGCCGCAAGCGAAAACCAGGTGATCTCTCTGGGAGAGCTCTCTGACTAGCTCCTGATTGAAGGGTTTTCCGGCAGGAGAGGTGAAGATGACAACTGGACAGTCTTTGCCAATTACTTGGTCAAAAGCCTCGCCCCAGGGCTCTGGCTTCATGAGCATGCCCGCTCCCCCGCCATAGGGGGTGTCGTCCACGGTCTTGTGCCTATCGTGAGTGAAGTCCCTCAGGTTGTGAGCCTCAAACGAGATCAGCCCAGACTCCTGGGCCTTGCCCAAAAGCGAGATCTCCAAAACATCAAAGAACTCGGGGAAAATGCTGATTGCGTCAATCTTCATTTGGCTCAGCTAACTCTTCAAAAAGGCCTCCAGGAGGAGTAATGGTTACCTTGCCAGCCTGGACATCAACCTCTGGCACAAAAGCCTTCACAAATGGCAGCAGCACCTCGCCAGAGTCCGTCTTGATCGCAAGGAGGTCCTGGGCTGGAAGGTGGTCAACTCGCACGATTTCGCCAATTTCTGCATCGTCTCTGTTAACCTTTAGGCCAACCAGCTGGTGGTCATACCAGGCCTCAGGCTCAGGTGGACTGGCATCAAGATCTGCCTCAACAAGCAGAATTGCACGGATAAGGCTCTCAGCCTGGTTGCGGTCGTTGATGCCATCCAAGAACAGGACAGGCATGGTGTTATACCAACGAAGTTCGGTTACCTTGACTGTTTTCCCATGCCAGGGCGAGTCCTCAGGAACCTGCAGCTCTAGCACCGTGCCTGGAGCGAAACGTTCGTTTGGGGAGTCGGTGTAGAGCTCTAGCTTGATTGCGCCTTTGAGGCCGTGCGCTTTGAGCAGGCGGCCTACCCGAAGCTTGGTGGTGCTAGTAATCGGTATCCACCACGTCTACACGAATGCGCTTGCCTCCGGCAAGGGCGTTGATGATCGTCCTTAGCGCGGTGGCAGTTCTGCCACCTTTGCCGATGACCCTTCCGAGGTCATCTGGGTGCACACGAACCTCCAGCAACTCGCTTTTCGCGATAGTGCGAAGCTCAACGGTCGCATCCTCAGGATTGTCGACAATTGCTCGCACAAGGTGCTGGAGGGTCGCCTGCAACATAATTACTCGCTCTTTGGCTCTTCAGCTGCTTCTGCGGCAGGTGCCTCTTCAGCTGGAGCTTCCTCGCTTGCAGGTGCCTCGGCAGGAGCTTCCTCTGCAGCCTCAGCCGCAGGGGCCTCCTCTGCCGGCGCTTCTGCTGCTTGCTCTGCTGGAGTCTCTTCCACAGGCGCTTCTGCAGGTGCTTCTGCGGCCGGGGCTTCGGTAGCCTCGGCTGCTGGCTCTGCTGGGGCCTCCGCTGGAGTTTCCTCAGCCACCGCAGCCTCTTCGGCCACTGGAGCTTCAGCTGGAGCTTCTGCGACTGGAGTCTCTTCCTTTACAGGCTCTGGCTTCTTCTCTTCCTTTGGAAGGATTACGGACTTCTTCTTGCTGTCCGCTGCGAAAGTCTCTTTTGTTGCCTGGGGCTTGACAGTGTTCTTCTTCTCACCCTTTTCGTTGGCAACATCACCGGTCAGCTTGAGAATTACTGCAGCTGGCTCGGTTGGCTGAGCGCCAACGGACAGCCAGTACTGAGCGCGCTCAGAGTTGACCTCAATGATTGAAGGGTCGGTGGTTGGCACGTAGCGACCAATCTCCTCGATGACTCTTCCGTCACGGTGTGTTTTTGAATCTGCTACCACGATGCGGTAGTGGGGGTTGCGCTTCTTACCAATGCGCTTTAGGCGGATCTTTACAGCCACAATTCTCCTGTGAGTTTAGGGGCGAGGCTCCACCGTGAGCGTGGGGGCACACTCGGAGGCTTCTCAGGGTTTCTCGTACGTCTTGATAGAGGGTCGAGACGCTCGAACAAGGGAAGAGTCTGCCAGAAAATTCGCCATTTGGCTAGTTTCAAAGCCCGAAAGAACTGCCTTTCGAGTCGTCAGTGCCAAAGGTGAGTCCGGCATTCTCGGCAGCACGCTTGGCTGGGTTGCCGCTCTTAGAGCCCTTTTTCCTCTTGTCCTTCTTCTTGCCGCCGATGTAGCCGCCGCCCTTTGCGCCACCCATCATCACTGGGTTAGTGCCGGGAAGAGTGGGCGCTCCACCCTTTGCCATAGTCTTCATCATCTTTGCGGCCTGCTCAAAGCGCTGCATTAGCTGGTTCACATCTGTAACGGTGGTTCCCGAACCCTTTGCAATCCTCATGCGCCGAGAGCCGTTGAGAAGTTTGGGTTGCTCGCGTTCCTTCGGAGTCATCGAACGAATGATTGCTTCGGTGCGGTCAATCATCTTCTCGTCGAAGTCCTCGAGATTCTGTTTCATCTGGCCGGCCCCAGGGAGCATGGCCATGATGCCCTTCATGCTGCCGAGCTTCTTTAGCTGCTGCATCTGGTCCAAAAAGTCCTGCAGCGTGAACTGGTCCTGGGCAATCTTCTGAGCGAGCTTCTCGCTCTCCTCTTCATCAAAGGCACGCTGAGCCTGCTCGATGAGAGTGAGAATGTCTCCCATGTCCAGAATGCGGCTAGCCATGCGGTCTGGGTAGAAGGGCTCGAACGCCTCTAGCCCCTCGCCGGTTGAGCTAAAGAGAATTGGTGCGCCGGTGATGGTCGCAACCGAGAGAGCCGCACCGCCGCGCGCATCACCATCGAGCTTGGTGAGAACCACTCCTGTTACCCCAACGCCATCCTTGAAGGCATTTGCAACGTTGACAGCATCCTGACCGAGCATTGAGTCGATCACAAAGAGCATTTCATCGGGAGAGGTAGCATCGCGAATATCTCTCGCCTGCTTCATCATCTCCTCATCGATACCGGTCCTACCGGCGGTGTCGATGATCACTACCGAGTGCTGCTCTTTTTTAGCCTTTTCGACACCCTTTTTGGCCACAGCCACGGGGTCACCTGAGCCGTTACCTGCCTCGGGGGCAAAGACCGGAACCCCAACCTTCTCCCCGAGCACCTGAAGCTGATTTACGGCATTTGGTCGTTGAAGGTCGCAGGCGACCAACAGTGGCGTCTGGTTTTGCTCTTTTAGCCACCTAGCGAGCTTTCCAGCGAGCGTTGTCTTACCCGAACCCTGAAGACCTGCGAGCATCAAAACCGTCGGTGGGTTTTTGGAGAATGTTAGCTTCCTCGCCTCTCCCCCGAGAATGCCAATTAGTTCGTCTTGGACAATCTGAACCACCTGCTGGGAAGGGTTTAGTGCCTTGGAGACCTCGTCCCCCATTGCGCGCTCTCGAATCCTTGCGATGAAGTCCTTGACCACCTCGAGGGCGACATCGGCCTCCAACAGGGCACGCCGAATGTCCCTGAGGGTCTCGTCGATATCGGCAGCGGAGAGCTTGCCTTTGCCCTTGAGGCTCTTGAACGTCCCGCTTAGGCGATCCGAAAGATTGTCGAACAATCCATTTCTCCTTCGCTTACCGCCAAAAGCCTAATCTAGGGGCTTACCAATAGTCTTGACTGGTGAGCAAAGTAGGCAGACTGGGGTTGGTGCTGCGAGGTATTTTCGCAGGAGCCGTGTTTGCAGTTCTCGGCACCATCTTTCACCAGAGCATCCTCTCGGGTCTGCCATTTGGTCTGGGGATGGTGCTGTTTTCGCTGATTGTCTATGCGGTTTCTCTCAGGCCTCACAAATCAGAGTCTTGGGCTTTTGCTCTCACCGTTTCAGCACTGATCTTTTTCTTTGCCCAAGACTTTGGTCAAGACAAGCTCATCCCAGCCACCACAATTGGCTACATTTGGTCTTACGGGTCGATAGCAATTGTTTTACTCGTGGCTATGTTTCCAAGGTTGCGTTCTTAGGTTTTAGCGCCGCTGGCATCTTGGGCAGAAATACGATGACCTGTTTGCCCAGGCCTGTCGTTTGATGGCGCTGCCACATCTCTGACACGGCAGCCCTGCGCGGCTGTAGGCATTGAGGTCTTGGGAAAAGTAACCAGATTCACCATTTACGTTCTTGTACTGCTCGTCAAAGCTTGTTCCGCCTCGCTCAACCGCCTCTCGAAGGACTTCTTGAGAGACGCCCACAAGCTTATTGAGCTTTCTGGCGGAAATCGCGCTGGCGGGCTTGTCGTAGTGAAGCCTTGATCGCCAAAGGCTCTCGTCAGCATAGATATTCCCTATGCCGCTAAGAAGGTTCTGGTCGAGCAGCACCCTCTTGATCCCAGAGTTTCGCTTGCGCATTTTGGAAACCACTAGCCCGGCATCAAAGTTTGGGTCCAATAGGTCTCTTGCAATAAGAGAGACGGAGGTTGGTATCAACGAGCTTCCCTCTCCCTCTGGAAAGTAGCCTGCGGGAGAGTTATCTCCGGTGTCTACGAGGTCATCAATTTGCATGCCGCCAAAAAGCCTTTGGTCTACAAAGCGCATCTCTATTTTTTCACCGGTTGGTTTCTCTAACCGCAGGGTGATTCTGGTGAGCTTGTCCTCACCAAAGTCCTTGGACCTAACCAAGACCTGTCCACTCATGCCGAGATGGCAGACAACTGCGCGGGTTGCAGATAGCGGCAACCAAAGGAACTTGCCGCGCCTTATTACTCCTTGGAGGCGCTCGCCTGTTAGCTCGCTGACGAAGCCATCCGGGCCAGAGAAGTTGCGCTTCAGGCTGCGGCTGTCATGGACCTGGATTTCTTTTACCTGAGCGCCTATTACGTGAGTGGCGAGACCGGCACGAACAGTCTCGACTTCGGGTAGTTCAGGCACTAGAGCTCCGAGAGGGTTCTTAGTGCACTAAGAGCTGCGTCGGTTTCAGCTTTGCGCTTGGTCCGTCCCGAACCTGACCCCAGGCTCAGCTTGCCCGAAAAACAGGTCGCGAAATAGATGCGCTCGTGTTCCGGTCCAGATTCTGACATTTCGTAGGTGGGCTCTTCGCGATTTAGCTTCTTGAGCTTCACAGCAAGTGATGTCTTGGGGTCGGCAAACTCTCTGAGGGCGTCGGAGTCGTCAAGTAGCGGCAGGATGTGAGCGGTAATTATCTTGCCTGCGTTTTCAAGTCCTGAGTGTATGTAGGCAGCGCCAATGAGGGCCTCAAAGGCGTCGGCGAGAATGTTTTCCTTGCGCCTGCCCTCTGTTTGCTCCTCACCTTTACCTAGAAATAGGTACTTGCCAAGATCAATGCGGTTTGCTGCAACTGCAAGAGCCTGGGCGGAGACAACACCGTTTTTTAGCTTTGTTAGTTCACCTTCGGAGAGCTCCTGGTGAGCGGTGAAGATGTGGGAGGCGACCAGATAACCGAGCACTGAGTCACCAAGGAATTCTAGGCGTTCGTTGTCAGAGCCGCCGTTTTCGTAGGCGAAGGAGGAGTGTGTGAGGGCGAGCTTGAGAAGCTCGGGTGAAATCTCAGCCCCGAGCCGCCCCAGCAGCTCGTTAGACATTAGTTAGCTGTCGGCTACTTTGCGACCCTTGTATTCCATGTAGAGCTCGGTGCCGACTGAGTCGGTAACTACCTTGGCCCGGTGAGGGAGGCTGTAGACGGTCTGTCCATTCTCAACGGTCTTGACCAGGGTCACTGGCTCGGCCTTCCACTGCGAACGGCGTGCGTGAGTGTTAGCACGTGACTTGCGCCTTTTTGGTACTGGCATCTGTAGCTCCTCAATAGGCCCGCTCTATATGGAAAGCGGGAAAAGTCTTTGTTGTTTGAAGGTTCTAAACCTTCTTCCAAACCCACGAAAGCTTACTTGAAAAGTTTCTGCTTTCCAAGAAAAACCTTAGGTTTACTGGTCTTGCTGGTTTGGGGGTAGTGCTGCCACAAGAGGGTGGTCACCTGGAATTGGGCCTGTCTTGGCAGCACCTCCCGGAGAGCCGATCTCGTTGAAGAAATCGACGTTTACCGAGTAGTAGTCGCTCCACTCACCGGGTAGGTCGTCCTCGTAATAGATGGCCTCTACGGGGCAAACCGGCTCGCAGGCACCGCAGTCAACGCACTCATCTGGGTGGATGTAGAGCATGCGATCGCCCTCGTAGATGCAGTCCACGGGACATTCGTCAATGCAGGCTTTGTCCTTGAGGTCCACACACGGTAGTGCGATTACGTAGGTCAACTATTTACTCCTTGAAAACTCTGTAAGTCTAAATCAGCAGAAACTCGAATTACTTCCAAAGCCGGCTAGTTTCCCGCTTTTCTTGCCACAAGCCCGTTTGCAAACTCCTCGGCGGAGAAAAATGCAAAGTCGTTTACCCCTTCGCCAACTCCAACTAGCTTCACGGGCAAGTTCAGCTGCTGCTGGATTGTGTAAACAATGCCGCCTTTAGCCGTGCCATCGAGCTTTGTCATGACGATTCCTGTCACTTCCGCAACCTCGGTGAAGGCCTTTGCCTGATTTATGGCGTTCTGACCTGTGGTGGCATCTATCACCAAGAGGACTTCATTGATTTGCGCCTGCTTTTCGACCGCTCTGCGAATTTTGCCAAGCTCGTCCATCAGGTCTTTCTTATTCTGAAGTCTGCCGGCGGTGTCAACAATGGCAATGTCAGCATCGTTGCTGATAGCGAGCTCAACGGTTTGGTAGGCAACAGAGGCCGGGTCCTGCCCATCGCGCTCTGGTCTGACAATTCCAGCCCCTGAGCGTTCGGCCCAGGTTGCCAATTGATCCACAGCTGCAGCCCTAAAAGTGTCGGCAGCTCCAAGAACCACCTCCCACTCACCATCCCTTAGCCATTTAGCGAGCTTTCCTATTGTTGTTGTCTTGCCGGCGCCATTGACTCCAACCACCAAGAAGACATACGGCAGCTTTCCGTCCGAGAGGTTGAGTTGGAGATCATCTCGATGAAGCTTTTCAACCAACAGCTCTTTTAGGAGCAACCTAAGTTCGGCATCGGAGGTGGCACCAGCCTTACTCGCCGCTTTGCGCAGGCTCTCGGTGATCTCGACCGATGCCTCGACTCCAAAGTCTGCAAGCAGCAGGATGTCTTCGAGATCTTCGATGTCGACATTTGAAGAAAAGAGCGACCTAATGCCATCACTGAGTGACCTCTTTGGAAGCTCTACCTCTACAACCTCTGCCTTAGGTTCTGCCTCTTTTGGTGGCTCAGGCTCCCCCGCAGGCTCGACAACAGCCTCAATTGGAGTTTTGAATACTGGCTCTGGGTCGATACCTTTTTCTGGCTCTGGGTCTGTGGCCGTGACGCTGGCCGGGACCTCGGTGGCAGGCTCTGGAGGCGAAACTGGCGCCTCCACCACAGGCTCGGGGACTACCTCCGTTGCTACTGCCTCTGGCTGCAGCTGGGGTTCTTCTTTTTTACCCCTTAGGCGCTTTAGGAACTTAAACACTTAGCTGGCCTTGTCGAGTTTTTGTCCGACCACCCTCGTGATGCCGTCTTTACCCATACTCACACCATAGAGAGCATCTGCGATTTCCATCGTGCGCTTTTGGTGGGTCACAATAATTAGCTGAGAGGTCTCTCTAAGGGTCTCAAGGACCTCCAGAAGCCTTCCCAGGTTGGCATCATCCAACGCCGCCTCAACCTCGTCGAGTACATAGAACGGGCTTGGCCTCGCTTTGAAAATTGCAATAAGAAGTGCGATTGCAGCGAGAGACCTCTCCCCACCTGACAGAAGACTCATGCGCTCGATGCGCTTGCCAGCAGGTCTGACCGAGACTTCAACTCCTGCCTCTTGACCCTCTTCGGGTTCGGTGAGGGAAATCGAGCCGGTGCCACCAGGGAACAGGACAGGGAAAATCTCCTCAAAAGCCTTTTTGGTGTCCTCAAAGGCTGAAAGGAAAGTGGTGTTCATTTTCTCGTCAAGGTCTTTGATGATGCCTTTGAGATCGGCTCTTGCGCTGTTGAGATCAGCTAGCTGCTCTGTGAGGTACTTGTGGCGCTCCTCCAGCGCGGAAAATTCTTCGAGGGCGAGTGGGTTGAAAGCTCCTAATTGTGAAAGTCTTGACTCAGCGGTCCTAATTGCCTTTCTCAGCTCCTCTTCAGACCTCGCCTCGCTGTCCTTAGCATCTCTTGCGTCTTCAAGCAGCTCTTCGGGGGTGAGAGAAAGCTCGTCAAAAATCTTTTCGTTGATGCTCTGCTGTTGGAGCTTCAGCTCATAGGTCTTCATCTCGGCCTCTTGGACCCTTCGACTGAGCTCGAGTGAGCGAGACTCCATGGCCGTAATTTGAGCCCTGAGTTCGGTCACCCGCGTTGCCTTCTGCTGACGTGAGGACTCAAGCTCCCTAAGCTCTTTCCTAGCTGCCGAGACGAGCCTTTCCATGAGCGGCATGAGTGGCTCGCAGGTTGCCAATACTCTTCTCGCTTTTTCGGTCTCAGCTCCCTGCAGCAACTGTTTTTGCTCCCAGTCGGCCTTTTCCCGCTTGGCCAATTGGAGCCTTTGATCAAGAGCAGCCTCATCGCGCTCAGCGGCTGCAAGTCGCTCACGCATTGCTCCCAGTTCGATCTGCGCCTGAGTTTCGGACTCTCTAGCGACCTCCACTTTTTCGGCTAGTTCGGTTCCTGCTTCTGGGTCTATCGGAAGAGCTGGCTGTTCTTTGTCGTCGAGTTCATTAGCGACAGCGGAAAGCTCCTCGCTATCAATTCTTAGTTTTTGCGTGAGCTGAGCGATAGATACTTCCAGTCGGGTCTTTTCAGCTTGAGCACCCTCTATTTGAGCGATGAGCCTGCCGTAAGCCTCTGCCTTGGTAGCCGATTCAGCGTCCTGCTGTTGAAGTTCATTTAGGTTTGCAGTTACTTCTTCGCTCAGCGCCTCGTGAGCGCTTTTTAGAGAATCCAGAGAGAAGCCTGCTGTCTCAATTTGCTTACCAATTGTGAACAACTCCTCAGAGATTCGTGCTCTCTCTGAGATCAGCTCAACCTTTGAAGGCTCGGATGCTCCCCCACCCTTGACCAGATGTGCTGACAGATAATCGCCGTCCAAAGTCACAACTGTGGCCGTTTTGTCTTTTTTGAGGAATTGTTCTGCTTCAGATAGGTCTTTCGCGACCACAAAGCTCTCTAGCCGCCCCTGAAGTTCTCCTGGGACCTCAACCACTGATAGCAAAGCTGTCGCTTGAGAATTGTTGACTTCGGCCTTCGATAGCCGCCCCGAAACAATAAACTCCGCGCGACCTAAATCGTTTTGCCTTAGGTGATTTAGTGCGGCGATGGCGGCTTGTTGGTTTACTACCAGAACAGAGTTTGCAAGTGAACCCAAGGCTGCAGCGACGGCTTTTTCGTAACCGGGTTTGACCTTGATTGCATCAGCAAGCAGTCTCTCAATTCCGGGAAGTTTTGCTCGGAGTATGTTTCCAGACCCATCTGGGTTCTCTAGCACCTGCCCCAAAGCCGCATGCCTGGCTGCCAAGTAGTCTCGCTTCTTTTCAAGCTTGTGAAGCTCCTCGCGCGCTTTGTCAATTGATGCCCTGGCCCCAATCTCCTTCTTGCGAGACTCTTCATACCTTGCCCTTAGCTCAGCGCTAGCACTCGAAGCATTGGTATCGCTTGCCGTGCGCATCGCCTGAAGTTTCTTGAGTTCGACAGAGATATTCTCCAATTGGCCTCTTTGCGACGAGAGTGTGTCTTTGGAAACCTTGACAGCCTGCTCAAGAGCTTCCTTGTGGCTTTCTCTTTTTGCCAAAACTGATTTGTAGGCCTCTGCTTGCAAGCGAAGAGCTTCAACCTCGGAGTCAAATTCGTCGAGTTGCGAAACTGCTGCGGCTTTGGTTTTTGAAGCTTCAGCCAGCGATTCATTCGCTGCCTGAACAAGGCCAATGAGCTTTTCTTTGCCGTTTTGAATGTCTTTCAAGCCACGCTGGAGGGAATCCAGCTGCTCCATCTGGAAATTCACTGAGCTGTCCATTGCCAAGTTGATCTTCTGAGTCGCAACACTCCTCGAACTTCTAATGGAGGTTTCTAGAGACTCGAGGGTGAACAGTCTTGATCTAGCAGCATCTGGTAAAGCCTGGTTTAGCTCAGACTCAAGTGCAGCCACTGCCTGCCTTGAAGTGTCCAGCTGGCTCTGAATCATGGATGCTTCCGACTTACGCCTTGATTCTTCCTCAGAGGCAAGCTCTAGCTTCTCTTTGAGGGAGGTTAGCTGCAGAGACAATAGCTGGGTTTTAGCATCGCGAATGCCTGCTGCGATCTCCTTGGCCTGCTGGGCCGTTTCTGCTTGCCTGCCAAGAGGCCTGAGATTCCGCTTCACCTCTGCAATCAGATCTTGGAGCCTGATGAGGTTGGCATGCATTGCCTCAAGTTTGCGCTCAGTCTTTTCTCGCCTTCTGCGGTATTTGAGTACTCCTGACGCTTCTTCGATCAGGGCTCTGCGCTCAAGAGGGGTTGCCTTCAAGAGGCTATCGAGTTGGCCTTGGCCAACAATCACATGCATCTCACGGCCAAGGCCAGTGCCGTTAAGCATTTCTTGAAGGTCTAGCAACCTGCAGCCCTCACCATTGATTGAGTATTCGCTGCTGCCATTGCGAAACAGCACTCTAGAAATTGTTACCTCGGCGAATTCGATTGGCAAAACTCCGTCGGTGTTGTCAAAGGTTAGGTGGGCTTCAGCTCTTCCAAGCGGACCTATGCTGTTAGTGCCCGCAAAGATGACATCTTCCATCTTGCCGCTCCGCAGGGTCTTTGGGCCCTGCTCACCCATCACCCAGGCAAGGGCATCAATTATGTTTGACTTGCCGGAACCATTTGGCCCAACTACGCATGTGATTCCAGGCTCGAGAGGCAGGTGTGCGGCTCGAGCAAAGGACTTAAAGCCTTTCAGGGTAATGCTCTTTAGATGCAAGGACGCATCGCCCCTTTCTTTAATTTCTAAAGCCTATTGAAAAACCAAAGAGTCTTTTACATTTGTCTGAGACGTGAACATAATGTACGCCTTCGCATTTCAGCCTGCGTTTCCAAGTGACTGAATGGGACTCTCCCCTCCAAATCGCAGTTAGATGCGTCCCAGTCCACAACCCATACATGATCAAATAAATTGGCGCAACTTCACTCACTCGGATTGACTACACTAATCCAATAGAGGGTGTCCTTTATGATGTCGTCGACGCCTTTCAGCCTCCGCCAGCCGGCTGACTCCAACTTCTCAACATTTGGCGTCAAGACATTTATCGGTGAAACATCTTTAGGATTATTGATTGAAGAGAAACTCAAGTCCGCGCCTGCTATCGTAGAAATTCGTTTTGCGATGTCCAAAATGCTCATTGGGATCGATGATCCGATGTTGTAGATGCCATGCGCGACAGTTGAATCCATCACAGCAAGAACACCCCTGGCAAAATCATCTACGTGCAGCAAGGACCTTACGGCACTTCCGTCCGATTTGAGCTCAATTCTTTTGTTTTGCGCGGCCCCCCAAATGAAATCAGCAAATGAGCGACCATCATCACGCCGCACTCCAGGACCAAACGTATGAAAAGTTCGAAGCACCACACTACGGACATTACATTGTGACAGTACGAGATTTTCACCAAGGACTTTCGCCAAAGGGTAATAGCTTCTAGGTCCTGCCATTTGGGGCTTGATTGACTCCCATTCGCCCACCCCGTTACCCGCCTCGGGTCCGTATACCTCACCCGTTGAGATGAATACAAAAACCCCATTTGGTTTGGTGGTGGCAAGTAGCTCGTTAGTTAGTTGAACATTTGCATCAATCACATTAGTTGCCTTTACATGGTCTACAGGCGATGCTGGACTGGCGGCATGAACAATTACATCGAATCTCTTTGGACTCAATTCGTTCCGGGATAGTTCCCTTACGCCAGCTGGAATACTGCTGCGGTGGCGCAGAGCGAAAATCTCGACTGAGGAGTGGTAAGACATTAGTGCTCTAACTACTGCACCTCCAAGCATTCCTGACGCACCAGTGACAAGGACCCTCAAATCGTTCCCTAACTTTCCCAAGGCGGATTACCCGAGGCGTAAAGATCCTCAAGCATCCGCTTGTCCCTTAGTGTGTCCATCGCCATCCAAAAACCATCGTGCCTAAAGGCATTGAGTTCGCCACTTGCAGCTAGCGCCTCAAGAGGGCTGCGCTCCAAAATGCACTGATCGCCGTCGAGATGTTGAAAAACCTTAGATGACATAATGAAATAACCACCATTAATCCACCCACCCTCGGCCAGAGGCTTTTCAACCACTTCCTCTACCAGACCGCTGTCACTAATCTCCAACCTCGCAAATCGAGCGGGTGGCCGCACCGCCAAAACTGTGACGGCAGATCCATTGCTAACGTGCAGAGCTAACTCCTGCGACAAATCAGCGTCAGTTAGACCGTCACCGTATGTCAGAAAAAAATCTTCACCTTGGAGAAAAGGCTCGAGGCGTTTCAACCTTCCACCGGTTTGTGTTTCAAGACCCGTGTCTACGATTGTCACTTTCCAGTCCATCGTGACAGATTTGCCATGGTAGGAGCGGATACCCGACCCCAGATTTACAGTGAAGTCGTTGTTGTGGGCAAAGTAATTGGCAAAGTACTCTTTTATTTGGTAACCGCGATAACCCGTAGCGATTATGAATTCTGTGATTCCAAACTTGGCAAAGTGAGACATGATGTGTAGAAGCATCGGCTTGCCGCCGATCTCAACCATCGGCTTAGGCTTGGTATCAGATTCCTCTGAAATACGAGTTCCAAGGCCCCCGGCCAGGATGACAGCTTTCATTGGTAACCCTTCAACGAATGTTCTTAATTAGACTACAGAAGACAGCGGTGGAGGAAAATGAAGACTACCGGGGCTAAAGAATTCGTGCGTGCTCTTCAAGATTTGGGCATTGACGATGTCTTTTGCATCACGGGGGCAGGCAATCTAGCTCTAGTTGATGAAGTTTGCCTTGCAGGTATCTCTGTTCATTACTTTCATCACGAGCAGGCTGCCGCTATGGCGGCGATCGGTTATTGGCGAACTACCGGTCGTCTGCCTCTTGTGCTTGTAACGACAGGTGGTGGAACATCCAATGTAGCCACAGGAGTTCTGAGTGCTTGTTTGGATTCAGTACCACTTCTCGTTGTTTCTGGAAACGAGAGCAGCTACCACATTTCGGCCATGCGGGGCATGCGTGCTTTCGGAGTGCAAGGGTACGAGTCAGTTGAATTCCTAAAACCCGTATCTAAACATTCGGAACGTGTCTCGTTCGCTTCGGATGTCTTCTGCATCGTCACTCTGGCGGGAAGATATGCCCTCACCGATCGCAAAGGTCCTGTTCATCTGGACTTTCCAATGGACATTCAGAGAGAGATCCTGGGTAATCTTGCTGAGCCATCTCAGGCAGTTGGGTCTTTGCGCGAATTAATCACAGCGTCGCAAACCACTCTTGACCTGCCTTTTGACCTCGAGGACATTCTGAGCCGACTAACCGCAGCCAAGAGGCCTCTAATTTACATAGGCCAAGGGTTATCAGAACACGAATCGATTCGCAACTTTTGCCGAAAAAGCTTGATTCCATATGCCGTATCGTGGTCAGCCATTGACAAGCACTCCGACATAGACGATCTAAACATTGGAAGAGTTGGCATTTACGGCGATCGGGCTGCAAATCACATCGTTCAGCAAGCAGACCTGATTCTGTGCCTAGGCACGAGGCTCTCTATTCCCCAAGTTGGCTACGACAGACGGGATTTTGGGCGTTGTGCTCTGAAAATTGTTGTGGATGTCGATCTAAATGAATTGAATAAGCATCCAAGGGAAGGCTACCTGGCGCTGCTGGGGGACGCGAACGTGCTTGCAAGAGCAATCTCAAGCAAACAGTCAGTTAATTCGGAAAGAAAGTTGTGGCTGACCCAAATCGCCAGTACACGAAATCTTCTTCCAAGATTCGAAAAAGAAGCCAAGCAAAATTTAGGTCAAAAATATGTTCACTCGCTGGCGTTTATCAGTTATTTGAATGAATTACTTGACGAGAATGCCATTATTACCACGGACGTGGGGGCGGGACTTCTATCCGGTCACTACGCCCTCCGCGGGAACTCCATGCGAACAATTTTCACTTCACAAGGTCTCGGCGAGATGGGATTTGGGTTACCTGGGGCCATAGGTGCCGCTATTGGTACACGGTCAGAAATGGAGGCGAGGCAAGTCGTATGTTTGAACACTGATGGTGGAATCATGTTCAATCTCCAAGAGCTGCAGACACTCGTTACCAAGAAACTGCCAATCAAGCTGGTCGTGTTCAATAATCGCGGCTATTCCATGATCAGAATCTCCCAATCAAATCTATTCGATGGGAGATTTGAAGGATCGGATTCCGGCCAACACTTGTCTTTCCCTAATTTTGAAGCCCTAGCTCGAGGCTTTGGGTTGGACTACCTCAGATGGGACGCAAATTCTAGTTCGAAGGATCTATCTGAAGCGCTTCAGTCGCAAGAAGCCATGCTAATTGAGGTACTTATGGACCCCGAGCAGAAATATCTACCAAGACTCGGAACGCGTAAATTGCAGGATGGGTCCCTCACGTCTCCACCTCTCGAGGACCTCGATCCGCCCCTTGCAAGTGCAGTTATGGATCAAATTGAAAAGGTGTTTCGAAGTGAGTAAACCCACTATCGCGATACTGGGCTCTGGAAACATTGGCGTTGATCTGGCCGAACGAATACTTCACGACTCCGAGTTTAAAATTGCAGCACTAATTGGAAGACGAAGCGACAGCCCGGGTTTGCAGCGAATGGCGGATAAAGGGGTGTCGACATTTGCCGGTGGCCTAGAAGAATTTCTGGACCAAGGCGTCTCCGTGGATGGTTTTTTTGATGCGACTTCAGCTTTCGATCATGTTCGGCATTGGCAGCGAATTGAGACTGAGACAGAAGCATGGGCAATTGACTTGACACCTTCTCGCATCGGACTTGAGGTGATTCCGATTCTCGACAAAAGTGTGATTCAAACAGGCAACAAAAGAAACTTCAACATGGTTACCTGCGGTGGACAATCCTCAAGCCCAATAGTCGCAGCAATGTGCGCCGGCAGCGGAGAAATAGCAAGCGTAGAGATTTCTTCAAGCATTGCTTCGGATTCAGCGGGACCGGCTACGAGAAAAAACTTAGATCACTACATTGAGGCCACAGAAGCAACCGCTGCTCGACTAGCTGGAGCCCCGAGCAAGGCTATTTTGGTTCTCAACCCTGCATTGCCTCAGGTAATGATGAGGACCTCTGTGACAATCGAGGCGAGCAGCATGGATATCAAGGCTGCCGAGAAAAATGTGATTGAGATGATTAATCGAGTTTCTGCGGATGTCCCTGGCTACAAGTTAGTCCTTCCTCCCACCGAAATCGCAAAAAACGTTTTTCTCAGCACCGTTAGCGTGGAGGGTGCGGGATACTACCTCCCAAATTACTCGGGAAATCTGGACATTATCAACGCCGCCGCGATACAGACCGCGCGAATTTTATGCGGTATGTCAAAATGAAGATTGACATTCATGATGTAACGCTCAGAGATGGTAACCACGCTCTGCGCCATAGCCTCCAAGCCTCTCAAGTCTCGGAGTATTGCAAAATTGCTAACGACAGTGTTGCGGAAGTCATTGAGGTTGGACATGGAAATGGACTAGGCGCCTCGTCCTACCTCGTGGGAAAGTCCTCAGCTCTAGATTATGACCTACTCAGTGCCGCTCGGGAATCACTGACGCACAGGAAACTTGGAGTCCATATAATTCCTGGTTTCGCCACTTTTAGGCGCGACGTTAGCGTTGCCTTGGATATCGGTATCGATTTATATCGTGTTGCGTCCCACGTGACCGAAGCCGACGTTTGTGCCCCTCACATCGAGAAGTTGGCGGACAGGCAAGTGATTGTTCATGGCGTCCTTATGATGAGCCACATGGCAGAGTTGACACAACTTGCAGCTGAAGCGAGGAAACTTGTCGGGTATGGCGCCGTTGGAGTCATCATCATGGATTCGGCTGGAACTTATCGTCCTGAAACAGTAAGTCAGCGAGTTCAAGTCCTCAGGGATGCCCTCCCCGAAAAAATCATGATTGGATTTCACGCACACAACAACCTTGGTTTTGGATTGGCAAATGCAGTTGCAGCAGCGCGCGCGGGTGCGGACATTTTGGATGGGTCGTCTGCCGGCCTGGGTGCTGGAGCTGGAAATGTTCATTTAGAGCTTCTAGGTGCATGGTTGAATCAGGAAGGTGAGATTCGCTCTTCAGATTTCGAAAAGTTTATGCAGATGGCGGAGTATGTTGAAGCCACTTTCACCGACTACTTGCCTAAGATCTCCTCGCAAAGTGTTCGGAGCGGATTAGCTGGTGCATTCAGTGGCTACAGCCCTCAGGTGAAAATGGCATCCTTAGCTCACTCAATCCCTGCCCAAGATATATGGAGCGAGGTTGCAAGACGTAAGCTTGTGGCCGGGCAAGAAAGCGTGATCTGGGAAATTGCCCAGGATTTGGCAAATTTATAGGTGGGGAATCCTTGAATATAGAAATGAAATCTCTAATTGAACAACTCGTCAGCGAAAAACTGCAAGCTGAGCATGTTTCAACTGGTGCTTTTCTCCGCGGTCACACCCCGGTTCCTGTGTCAGGCAAGGTCCTTGAAACTGATGATTACCTGGCGCTGATTGAGGCCTCGCTTGATGGCTGGCTAACTTCGGGTCGATTTCACGACGAGTTTGAACGTGGCTTGGCTAGATACGTGGGCGTTAGAAATGCCGTGTTCGTAAACAGCGGATCAAGTGCAAATCTTGTCGCCCTCTCTGCACTCACGAGCCCTAAGCTCGGTAAAAGAGCACTCAAACCCGGAGATGAGGTCATAACCGTTGCAGCTGGCTTCCCAACAACTGTAAATCCAATTATTCAAAATAGGCTCATCCCGGTCTTTGTCGATATTGAACTCGGCACCTACGACGCAGTAATCGACCAGGTCAAAGAAGCTATCTCTCCTAAGACGCGGGCCATCATGATGGCACACACTCTCGGAAACCCATTTGATGTTGCCCAAATCAAATCGATATGCCAGGAACACGACCTATGGCTTATCGAAGATTCTTGTGATGCGCTTGGCTCAACTTACGATGGCAAGAAAACTGGGAGCTTTGGTGACACAGCAACCGTTAGTTTCTATCCGGCCCACCACATAACAACGGGCGAGGGTGGTGCGGTGTTTGTAAATAAGCCTCTAATAAAGAAGCAGGTGGAATCTTTCCGCGATTGGGGTCGAGACTGCTACTGCGCTACGGGTCACGACAACACTTGTCACAAAAGGTTTGAATGGCAGTTGGGAAATCTGCCAAAAGGCTATGACCACAAATACATTTACAGCCATATCGGATACAACCTTAAGGCTACTGACATGCAGGCGGCTCTCGGTGTTTCTCAGCTAGCCAAACTTGATAAATTTGTAAATGCTCGAAAGAAAAACTTCTCCACTTTGACGGCCGGACTTCAAGATATCTCCGACTTCATTCTGCCCCTGGCCACTCCGAAATCTGACCCCTC
This sequence comes from Aquiluna sp., assembly GCA_028144365.1. Classification (GTDB taxonomy): domain Bacteria; phylum Actinomycetota; class Actinomycetes; order Actinomycetales; family Microbacteriaceae; genus Aquiluna. The sequence goes on along the minus strand of JAOGAX010000003.1, from coordinate 15,902 downwards.
TTGGTTTGGCTTTCCGATTACTATTCACCCTGACAGTGCCTTAGACAGAACGGACCTCCTTAGATTTCTAGATCAAAGATTGATCGGCACTCGGCTTCTGTTTGCAGGCAACATCCTTCGTCAGCCGGCTTATCAAAACATTGAACATCGTGTAATCGGATCACTTAGCAATTCAGATGTGGTTATGAAGAACACTTTTTGGCTGGGCGTCTTTCCTGGGCTAACGAATGAGATGCTTGGGTATGTCATCGAATCTCTCCACGAATTTGCAGACCAGAGGAAATGAAATACTTCATAACAGGCCACACGGGATTCAAGGGGTCTTGGTTAGTCTTACTCCTGCGGCATCTAGGGCACGAGGTCGCGGGTTTCTCACTGGAGCCTCACGCTAAATCTCTGTTTCAACTGGCAGGTCTCGAAGCGGATGTTACCCATCACTTTATTGGTGATGTCCGCGACAAAAAATTGCTGAGAGAGGCCATATTCGAGGCAAATCCAGATGTTGGACTGCATCTGGCTGCACAGCCTTTGGTTTTAGACTCGTACTTGGATCCGTCTGAAACATTCTCAACCAACGTTAGTGGCACTCTCAATTTCTTAGAAGCATGGATCACGGAGGCCGAAGAGAAGCCTGCCCTAGTAATAACAACAGACAAGGTTTACAAGGACAGCGGAAAGCGTTCGTATTCCGAAGAGGACGAACTCGGTGGAATTGACCCATACAGTGCGTCTAAGTCAATGGCGGACATTCTTGCGCAAAGTTGGCGTCACACCTACCCGGGCGCGCAACTAGGAATTGCCAGGGCCGGCAACGTTATTGGAGCCTTTGATCATGCGGCTAATAGACTCTTTCCTGACTTGTTGCGAGCCCACGAGACGGAAGAGCCCCTTGTTGTAAGAAATCCAGACTCTGTGAGACCCTGGCAACATGTTCTCGATTGTCTCAATGGCTACCTACTATTCCTAGAGAGAATCCAGTCAAGCGGGAGACAAACCCCTGTCGCTCTCAACTTCGGACCTGACAGTGACGACTTCAAGTCAGTACAAGACGTAGTCGAATTTTCAAAGTCAAAACTCCCCGGTCTAAGAGTTGAGTCAGCAGTTTCTCTTTCTGATCCCAAGGAAACGCAGTTTCTGTGCCTAGATTCGTCCAAGGCCCGATCTGAACTTGGATGGACTCCAAAATACGACTTTTTCGAATCCGCAACACTAAGCCTTGCGGAGAGGGAATGGCGCCAAAATCCGCGCCAGTTGGTGGAGGCGCAAATCTCTGATTTCATGGAGATTCGCTCGTGAGTCAAAGGCTATATGTTGCCAGAGCATTCTCAGCAACATCTCTCTGAGCAGCCTTATCTAGCACGGTTTTTTGATTGGCTAACCTGTGCTTCGGATCTTGCGAGAGTGCTATCGCATCTAAAATGCCAGTCGCGACCGCCTGAGCTGATATTTCCTTAAGTGCAACCCCCGACGATTCGAACCACTCGTTGCAGCATGAGGTTGCTGTTTGCACGGGAATCGCACCAAAAGCCATCGCCTCCAACATGGAGGTGCTTATGCCATCACTCAAAGAGACTCCAACATAGGCAGCAGATTGCATAAACAGCTCCCGCATCTGCAGGCGAGACAGATTGCCTTTCTTGAAAACTTGGATGTCCAGCCCCGTTCTCTTCTTGACAGAGAATGCCTTGAGTTGTGTCACTAGATTGGCTGAGTACACCACAATTCGAAATTCATTTATTTCCTTCCGAACGAGTTCGAGCGAGTCAAGTGCCGTTTTTGCCCGACCAACCCAGCCGTGATAGCCCTTAATAGCAATAGTTCCCCTCGCTTCTGCAGCAAGCTTCGGCAAGTCGTCTTTATCGAATCCGCCAGAATTAGGAAAAACAGGAGATACAGCCCCCGAGTACCCGAGCTCTCTAGCCAAGTCAACATCTCTGCTGCATTCGGCTAAGTAATAGTCCGTATGGGCCAAGAGTTCAATTAGGTTGCGTCTGTGGGAAGGGAACTGGCGGAACCAATAAATGTCACTCCCGTAGTTTGTGAGGACTGTGCTAAAGGAAACAGACTCTAGTCTTTTTTTGGCCTTAGCTAATAGGTAGCCCGCATGTTGAATCTCAAGAGCATGGGCGAATTTTGGCTGGATGCGTCTGAGAAGTCGACTCAGTAAAAAGGAGCGAAAGTGGTCACGCAGAAACCTATCAATGAACCAGGCAGGCAAACCCAAGAAAATGTGGTGACGGGGCAGGACAAAATTCTTGGGAAAATCGTCTGCCAGTTCCTTGACGTCAGGGTGAAGCCTTCGGTGAGGCGATGACGGGAACAAGTAGAAAGTTACTCCCAAGCCAGCAAAATGCTTGAGCCATCCGGCAAAGTGCACACTATCTAACATCCCAATCAGAACAACGCGCGTCATCGTAAAACTAAATCCTGGAACACGGAAAAAACTGGGTTGTGAGAACCGGCCGATCAGACTCCAATGAACCCTCCTAAAATGGTGTCAAATGACTCTCATCATAAAACTAAATGGCGGCCTAGGTAATCAGCTATTCCAATTGGCCTTCGGTCTCGCCTTGGCCGACAAACTTAAGCGGGAGCTGTGGCTCGACATGCGCGGTCTAGAACATCTGTCGCGTAGGGCCAGAGCAACTGCACGAAGGCTGGAGCTCGACCTCTATACTGGCCTCAATTTCCTGCCCAACAGGAGCGGCAACTTGCCCCGGGAGATTGATATTTTGAGAAACTCGGGGAGATCCCCTGTTCACTCCCTGGCGGCGAACATCACATCGAAGAGAATTTCAAGATGCCATTACAAAGAATCCCGAGACGGCAACCTTGAAGATTTAGATACCAAATCTAGATTCGAAAAATGTGGCCTAATTTATGCCGAGGGGTACTGGTCGTCGCCGGTTTTTGCCAATCAAGCCGACGAGACCTTGAAGAACCACCTTCAAATCCTAAGTCCGTTGCCAAAACGACTTGCTGGCATAGAACGGGAGATTAGGGATTCTGACTCTCTCGCAGTTCACATTCGCAGGGGAGATTTCGTTTCAACTGCTCGAGACCAACACGGAGTTCTTTCGCAGAGGTATTACTGGAAGGCTCTTGAAGCTCTTGAACATACGGAGCGAAGAGTTTTCTTCTTTTCCGATGACGAAGAGTGGTGTCGAGCCGAGTTTTCAACAGTGGCTGGAGCCACATTCGTTTCAGAAACAAGCGGGGAAAGACCAGCACAGCATCTGCACCTACTTTCACAGGCATCCAGGTTGATTCTTTCCAACAGCTCATTCTCGTGGTGGGCTGCTTGGCTTTCAGAGCTGGACGGCGACAAAATAATTAGGCCGAGTTTGTGGACCAGAAGCAGAGATGGTTCTGGCATATATCCGAATAGCTGGTCTGTCCTCCAAGCAGAATGAGGCTAGTCTGGCAATGGTGGTTCAGCTGCGGAAGAATCGGTTGTAGGCAGCTAACGCCAATCGATAGCTAACTTTTTTTCTAGGTTCAAATGATTGAAGTGGTTTGAGTCGAACTAGCTGACTTGATTGCGGGAGGCCTTGATGCTCAAGGGCGTTGGCCAAATCACCAAGCCTGTCTAGAAAGTTGAAATTTCGCCTAGCTAATTTGCGAGACTCTACAAGCGAATCAAGATGACTCTCCCAGTGACTTTCGTCACCTAATATCGCCTCTATTTGTTTGCATGACTTGTTGAAGTCCTCTAAGTCGAGCCTTAGGAGCGACTCTTGGGGAAAATGGTCATGGACGTTTGAGGCTCCGCTATAAATTGGAAAACACCAACCCAGGTAAGCGTCTATCAGTTTCTCTGTTATTAGATTGGCGCCATTGCCATTTTCCAACACAAGTGAGTGCCTATATGGATGCAGTCCTTCAAATTTAGTTGCCACATTATTCACACCATTTCCAAACCAATCGATGTGATCAGGAAAAACCTCTTTCAATTTTTTTGCGAAATCAAATCTCCTCTTGTGATAGGGGTTCCACTGCTGATTGGAGCAGAACATTGAAATCTTCCTTGAAGACTTTGTTGGAGGAACATCGCTCCAAATGTAATCAATCTGGGACTTAGTCTTTGGAGACCATATGGATGCTCCGTGGTTAGCAAAAAGCATCCACGGGAGAAAAGGTGAGCTAGCTTCCGCGCCATCCTCGTACCTCGCTAGATGCCCTCTCGTTCCTCCAAATTGCGAGAGGAAGTCTCGTTGCGCCTCATCCCGAAGCCAAAAGTCAGGTGGATGACCCGCTTCGGCACCCAGAAAGATAATCCGGCTCTTGTCGATTCTTGCCTCCGAGTCATCCTGCTCAAACCCCTCCACAACAAACCAGTAATCCGGATTATCAACGTGTTTGTTAACGTGAAGGGTAAAAGGGAGGCTCTCCAAACTTCGCATAGGGCCAAGAAACTGTGCTAGGTCCAGGGTCTCGACTCCGGGAAGTGATAACTTGATGGTCAGCAACTTAGGAGTGTGACCCGTTATTTTGCGCCCGAACTCTGAAGCTGACTTGTTATCCATAGTTCTCGCACCATACTACGGTGACGGAGCTCCAGGTCATTACCAAACCTTTCCTGAAGCGTTCAGAGGCTCTCTCGACTCAAAGGGCCTTGCTTTAATCGCGCACCCCAACTCAAAGAGGATCATGCTCTCGGGAGCCTTCCATGATGTGGCTCATCCTATTTTACCACCGAGTTTCTACTTTGCCCTTGGGAAACTGGCGCTAGGTCTGAAACCAAGGAAGGTCTTCCTTCAAAGCATCGACTGTAAGTTATCAGCTCTACCCTTCCTTCACTTAGCATTATTCTCACTTAGGCAGCCCATGGTAATTAGTGCTGTCCTCTTCGAGAGTGCGCAAGAACTTGAACGTAAATTGCGCTCGAAGTTGAGGCTAAAAGCTCTGAAGCGCTGTGAGCCAATCTCATGCGCTTCAGAGGCACAAATGGCTGTGCTTATGAAATTTGGGTTAGTCGCGAGATTGGTAAGTGACTTCAGCTGTTTTGAGCGTCAATCCGAGACTCTCACCAGCAGCGGCCGTCATGGCAGAGTTCGGCTGGTTTTTCGCGGAAAAGAGCTCCTGAGCAAGTTTCTAGAGAGTGATACGAGACTCTGCCAGAAATGCACGTATGAGGTGCATTTGCCTGAAGAAGAAAAACACTTAGTGATGCCCCTAAATTTTCAGAAGACCGATCGCCTGCTCACTGGCCAGCCCTATTTCGAAGCTGTTCTGAGGTTGAGGCATCAGGTTTTTCTCTACGACCAACTATTTGATTTACCATCTGCTCGTGTGGATGACTCCCTAATGGCAGGCGTTCCTTGCGCGGTGCCGTCTGGAGGGCAACTGGAGCGTCAGGTGCAAAAGCATGGTAACGGATTGACCTTTGACTCGGACCTCCCTGATTTTGAATACCTCCTAAACCATCCTCAATTTAGCGCCGAGAAAAAGCGAGTACTGACAGTCCAAGAATTTCTAGATGAAGACCTGGCAACCGCCCCAATTTCCCGGGGGCTTCCTAATTTTTGGCTGACCTTCTATTGCATTACCGAAATGATGAGATTCTTGTTTGCTGGGGCAATTAGGGTGGCGAGACGTAATGCCCGGGCGTTGCGTGAGCGCCGGCGGTTTGACAAACATGAGGGAAATGATTCTTGAATAGGTTGACTTCAGTAAGCCTGAGGGGTGGGGATAGCCTAAAGACTTGGCCATTGGGTTCAACCCCTTCAGTTGCAGAAGGTGCGGCTAGCCAGTGTCGATACTTGCCCCGCTATTTTTCAGCTCAATTAGGCAAGGAGACTTCCATCCGCGACACTGTCTCGAAAGGTCGCCCGTGAGCCGTAACCTTCAAAAACTTCAAAGGTTTGTGACTATTCCGTTCGACTACCCGGCCATTGAGCTGAAGGACTCGATGGGAACTAAGGACCATTTGGGGAAAATCCCCGCGAATGTCTTTCAAACCTGGGAGACAAGAAAGCTCACGCGCAGATTACATAGGTCAGTCTCTAGATTTCGAGGACTCAATCCAGAGCTCTCCTTCAAACTTTTTGATGCAAAAGCTCGTGACGACTATATGGAGGAGCGTTGGGGTGAACGAGATATATTTGCAGTCTACAAAGACGCCAAATTTGGACCCCTAAAGGCTGATGTTTTCCGCTACTGCATACTCTTCGAGCAGGGTGGTTTCTACTTCGACATTTCTAAAGGTGTGACTAGACCATTACGAGAATTCATCGAACCCGATAGCAGAGAACTTCTCAGTTCTGAAGGAAACCTCAGCCATCGCGAGGCTCCTAAGCACCTAGTTGGGCGCCTAAGGAATCATCAACATCTCGTTGCTCAGTGGGGTTTTGGCTTTGCGCCCAAACACAGAATATTGGAGCTCCAGATTCAAACTATTGAGAACAGAGAAGGTGCCTATCGAAATCGTTCTTTCATAGACCCCAAGGCTGCAATACTGGAGTTTTCTGGCCCGCGACCATTTACCGAAAGTGTCTGGAGTTTTCTCTTGGAGAGCCCGACGCACAGACTTAACCAAACTGATGTTGACTTCGATGGTTCGGGGGTTTACTCCCTTCCAGGAGCTGCCGGCAGATATCGGCAGTCGGCGAGCTACGTCCATTCACCAGCAAGCCAAATCCTAGGTGACGAAAACTAGGCCCTCGAACGCCCCAGCAATTGCCGCCACTTCGAGTAAGAAAAGGCCGATTTTATCCAAATTGGCAACATTGTCCTCATTGAAAAGACAAAGGCTGAAGCTATAAAACTGGTTCGGAGCAATTGAGGCCCCCTACTTGCCTTTTCAATTCGTTGCTGGATGTCCAGAGGTGTATCTGTAAATGCAAATAGAGCCTTGGAGTGAATATGAAGTGTGTGTAAAGGTAGCCCGTTTACGAGTAATTTCTGACCCTCGACCCTTAGTTCGTAATCAGAGGGAGTAAATCTCGAAAGGCTCATGGTTCGCCCAACTATTCTTCTACCATAGAACGCCCTTGGGTCAGTTCCGTATAGATAGTGCCCCCACGGCGCGCCGTCAAATAGGCCGGCATCGCTTGAACCGTCATCTTCTGGAATCATCGCTAGGTAATTGTGATCTATGGACTTGGCAATTGCTATTTTATGAAGCGCAGTCATATCATTGAGCCCTGGATCATCTTGAACCAGGCGCGACAATTCCTGCAACATAGAGAGGAGCGCCTCTCTGTTCGGGATTATTAGGAGCGCAGCCACGTCATGGGCATTGCCCACTTCGCCCCAAGAGACCTTCTGAGCATCAACAAAATAGTCGAAAGGGAAGCTTGGAAGCAGCAGAACATCACTTTCTACGTGGACAAGTGTGCGACCTTGGTTGTCAGTAAATGCTGCCTGCAGAGCAAACAGGCGATTGAAGGTCTTTTGCCAATAACCGCCCCAAAATCTTGGATCCGAGCCCAGAGTGGGGGCGGGGATTGCGCCTTCAGGAAAATCTAGTGGCTCTACAACATTCACATCCAAGTCCTGGGAGAATCCTAGTTTGCTCTTCGGTACATCAGTGATGAGCATAAGATCCAGTTCAGGGAATAGATTTCTCGTGCGAACGAGGTTTTCTATAAGGTGACGCGGAATCGAGTCACCTAAGTGGACGAAACAGAGCAACGGATAACGGTGGTTCACGGCCCCTACACTATCGTGAGACTAAACTTTGATTATGGCCCCAACCTTCAAGCTAATGGGTGGGCTTGGTAACCAGCTCTTTGTTTACTCAGCTGCGCTCTACCACGCCATTGAATCCGGTCAAACAGTGTCAATCGACCCCCAGTTTGCTGCCGGCGCCTCAAAGGGGGGCAACCATCACAACCTCTCATCTTCGTTGCAAAAACTTCACTTAGATCCTCGTGTAAGGCTGGCCAAGCCTTTAGAGAATCCAATGAATGCTGCATTGAATTTTCTGTCGGACGTGCGGCTGAGGCTCTTTGCAAAAGAGAGCGGTCTGCTGCCGACCCATGGAGACTGCGGAGGAATGGGAGAGGCGGTTAGTGATAAAGCCTTGTATGTCCGAGGGTACTTTCAGCGTCACAAATATCTTGAAGGCCTAAAAAGGCGTCAAGAGTGGACAACGCCGCAACCCAAAACTATAACATCGGAGGCTCACGAGCTTGGTCTGAGGATTGTAGATCAAAAGGGAGTGATTCTTCATGTGAGACGGGGCGACTACACAAGCCTTGGAAGTTCCTTCGGAGTCCTCGGGCCAACCTATTACTTGAGAGCACTCGAGAGTATCGAGCAAAGCAGTGGGGAGTTAGGCAAGGTTTTTATCTTTTCTGACGAACCCTCATACGTGAAGACCGTCATGGCTCCAATGCTCAGCAAGTCTTTTGACGTAGAGGTGATAAAGCCAATGAGTTCTCCAGAACAAGACCTTTACGCGATGTCACAAGGCTCCAGCTTTGTTCTTGCCAACTCAAGCTTCAGCTGGTGGGCTGCCAACCTGAATTCAGGTCCAGACACATCAGTTGTTGCCTATCCTCAGCCTTGGTTTAGAACTTCCAAATTCTCAAATGACCTTTTCCCCGAGAGCTGGCTGCCCGTCAAGTCAGACTGGAACTCGGATGATTAGTGCAGTCAGAATCGAGGATTACGCTGCATTAGCCTTGCGTCCATTTCTACGAGGATCCGTGGGAAGAAAGAGAGTAAATCAAGACCTCTTTGCATCGCTCTGCGATACCAGATTTATGACGCCTGACGATGTCAAACGGGGCGTACCAAAAGGCACACGATCGATTTATGTGAGAAGTGATCTTCTGGATGATCGATTTATTGAGGCTCTCCCCGAATCTGTCAAAGTTGTGGTGTCGGGCAACAGTGATCGAGATTTTGTGAAGCCATTGAATTTCCCATCATCAGTTGAAAGGGTTTACCTTCAGAATCTTTGCCATAAGTCAAAACGCGCGCACTTACTGCCGATTGGAATTGAGAATCTCGGCCTTGCCAAGGCTGGCTTACCTCACCTTTACATAAATCGAGCCAAACCTAAATTCCGCAAAATCCTCGTCGGTCCGTTTGGAATGACCCACCCCGAACGCAAAGAGCTGTTAGAACTGGTCACCGAGGACATTTCAAACGTCATGGCAATTCACAAGAGAATTACCGCTTGGGAGTATTCACGGTTGTCGCAACAGTACGCATTCATAGCATGCCCGAGGGGCAATGGAATCGACACTCATCGTTTCTGGGAGACCCTGTATCGGGGCAGTATTCCAGTGGTCAAAAGGTCAGCCTGGACAGAGATGATCGAAGAGTTAGGTCTTCCCATCGTTCAATTGGATTCCTGGGAGGAGATTCATCAGCTTAATCTTGAAGAGGAGTTTTCCAAACATTTGGACAATCCGCGTCAAGCGTTGAGTCCGGATTACTGGAGGTCCGTAATTGGCCTTCAATGAGATTTTTTGCGGTTTTTCCATCGCCTAAGTGGCTCGGGCAGCCCCGCATGTTCCAACCGCATGAGTGGTCGTGCTTCATAGAGTTTTGACCGAAGTTCTACTTCCAGATCCAGTGATTCTAAGTTCTCAAGGTTGCTTCGTTTTGAGACCGACTCGACTGCCTTGCGCTTGGACTCCCGAAGCGTAGGGTTAGAAGAAACAGTCTCGTTGAAACCTTCGACCTGTGACGCCTGACCAGCGTGAAAGCGGTAAAGAATTACGGGGATTGCCAGTCGTCTAAGGCTCATACCAGCAGCCACCATTCGCAGCCAAAGGTCGTAGTCCTCAGACAGAGAATCCGAGTAGCCTCCGACCGTTTGGATCGCAACCTTCCTGCCGAACATCGTGCTGTGAACTAGCGGGTTACCCAGGCATAATGCCAGCTCAACCTGTGCAGGGTTCAAAGCAATCGGGTACTGCGGTAACACTGGCAACGGCCTAAGTTGGGACCCAAAAATTATTGCGGTTCCAAACAAGAGGTCACCGGATCCCAGCCTTCTTCTGCAAATCCAAAATCTCCAAGGTAGGCAAATATCGTCTGCATCCAAGACCGCCACAAATTCATTTGCAGAGAGGTCGAGTAAAGCATTGCGACTTTTGTTGATGCCGAGCCGTGTCTCACTCACTACCTTCCGAACTCTGCTATCACGAATCGCGTCAAGCCGTTTTTCAGTCTCGTCGGTGCACTGGTCCAGCAAGACTATGACTTCATCGTGCTTCCCGAGAGCAAACAATGCACTCCGAACCGAGGTCTGAATTGTTTTTTCGGCGTTCCTAGCTGTTACTAAAACGGATATAGCTTCAGGCATCTTGCAGAACTCGGCAAAGCCAGTGCATCAAAATAACATGGGCGTTCTCAACTACCTGATAATCAGTTGACTCCACGACAATAGGAATTTCGCACAGCTGCTCCGCCAGCTCTCTCCCCTTACTTCCAACTATGCAGGCGGAGTGGAGTCCAATTTCTCTCGCAGTTTTTGCTGCTTGAATCAGATTCGGAGAAGTCCCACTCACCGAAAGGTATAGAAACAGGTCCCCGGGCTTGGCAAGGAAGCGAAGCTGCTCTGCAAATGCCTCCTCGAACGAAATGTCGTTCGCAAGGGCAGTTGCCAGCGCTACCTGTTCGTGCAAGGCAACGGTGCGGACGCTCAGGCCACCGAATCCCGTACTCGACTTAACCATGTCTGCAACAAAATGAGATGCCGTTGAAGCTGAGCCCCCATTACCTGCAACCCAGAGAGTTGACCCTGACTTACCTGCACCCATAACCGCTGTGCGCAGGCCCTCAAGGTCCGAGGCGAGCAAACTTTCCATAGCTTGTTGTGTGTGGACAAAGTAGTCCTCAAAGCTCTCGTGATTAGTTGGCCTGTTGGACATGACTACCTCTCGAAGTAGGGGCGACGTCGACGACTCTCCAGCTTACTTCGTTTGCAAATGACCTGAATTTCTCCGTGCCTCCAGAGTGAAACATAAGTAGGACAAACCCTGAGCCGCCAGCACCCAAAAGCTTTCCAGCCAGACTCCCTCTAGCTGCACCTTCGCTAATGATCCGATCTATTGCATCGTTAGAGGAAGAGGGATTTGTAGCCTTCTTCAGCTCCCATCCTTTAGAAACATAGTTCGGGAGCAGCTCAGGTTTTGACTTGATTGCCTCCCCCGCTTCTTCGGTGAGTGCAGCGAGCTCTTGCAAGGCATTCATGCCCTTTGCATTTTTTGACACGTAATCCTTCTGGGCCGAAGTTAGGGCACTTGCCTGCCGTTGTTGCGCGCCGGTAGGGACGAGGATTAGCTCAAATTGACTTAAGGCTTCTAGACCCAAGTCAAATCTCTTGAATGAGCCGCCCTTCTCGAAACTGTAGTGAGCAAAGCCGCCGAATGCAGCGGGCAGATGGTCTTGAATACCTATTGGTTCGGACAGTTGATTCAGCTCGATATCGATTGCCGTGCGGGCCAAAAACTCACTGTCTTGCGAGTGTTTCAGAAACGACGAGACAAAGTTCAGTAATCCCACCGTAAAAGCACTGGAAGATCCAAGGCCAGTGCCTCCAGGAATGTCAGACATCACAGCAAAATCGAATGGCGGTAGGCCGTATTTATTGAGAATCACCTTAAAAATCGGATGCCGAATTTCTCGATTCGAAACAACTTTCTCGTAGCTTGAGTACTTCAAAAAGGTGGTAACTCTATCGAAACTTGGAATCCCAGAAACGTAGATGTACTTATCTATTGCTGTGGAAATTACGCCACCTGAGTGCTCCTCAAAAAACCAAGGAAAATCGGTTCCACCGCCGAGAAAGCTAATTCGAAGGGGAGTGATAGAGGACAGCACCTTTTCAAGTTACCCTAAATGCCAATCATTGTTCGGAAATTAGTGCTCTCAATCTTTCTGCAACACAGAGGCGGCAAAATTCTGAATAGCCTTAGCCACTTGCTTTCCATCCGCTGACCAGGCAACCAAATTGAATTCAGCTCCAATCGCAGCTGCAGCACCTTCGTCCCTAGCCGTATCTCCGATCACCATGCTTGTTCTGAGATCTATTAGATGATCGGACGCAGCCTTGTGGAACATCCCTGCCTCCGGCTTTCTGCAGTCGCAAGGAATTTTTAAGGCCGCCACTTCACCTTCCCAGCCCGATTCTGGGTGGTGAGGGCAGAAGTAGAAGGCATCAATAAATGCACCGCTTTCTCCCAATGCCTCTGCGATGTCCTGAAATGTATCAAGGACTTGAGATTCGCTAATACAACCCTTTGCGATTCCGGGCTGATTGGTAACCAAAAAAATGGGAATCCCAAGATTATTCACGGATTCGATTGCTTCGCTGACCATTGGCGGGATCTCTTCCCGGTTCACTGAAACTCTGCATTCCCCCTTATCGGGAACAAGTGTTCCGTCTCTGTCAATGAAGATGGCGGACCTTAGCCGAGAGGCCCTCCTACCCAAAGAGCCGTCTCGATACTGTTTGGATACTTTTTGAAGTCGCTCAGGCGTTCCTGTGTCTCGAAGAAACCAGGAGGAATTAACGGCTCGAACGTTCTGGCCGGATTCAATCGTTTTTCGAAATGTCTGCTCTTGCGCGTCGCCAGGCCCAAGGCTTCTGAGTATTTGTGTGTTCGTGATTGTTACCCCGGACAAAGCCAGAGCAAGACCTGAAGCTTCTCGTTTTTGGGATTTGGAAATGAAATTGACAACCTCGTTCCCCTCTCCAATTACGAGATGATCTGAATCCCAAGCATGGTCACTAAATCTGCCAAAGAAGCATGACCCATCAGATTCAGGGAGGCGTTCGATAAGGGCCCGGAGAGGAAGGGCAATGACAGTATCGGCTAGCATGACAAGCGCATTGCCATCACCAACTTCTCTGGCTGCTTCGCGAAGGGAATTGGCTGTGCCAGAAATTTGATCAAACACTATTCGATCACTCTTCGCACGTTCTCCTATCCTTGCGAGCACGGATTCAGAGTGTTCTCCTAAGACCCAAGTGGTCTCTGCTTCCGGAAAATCTTGTAATACCTGGAGCAGAAAATCTGCAACATCTACCCCGCTCGAAAGATTCTGAGCGAACTTCGGAATTGAAGGGTCTGCGCTTCTAGTCCCGCGGCCCCCGGCTAAAACGAAGATTTGGTCGATGCGCAAGGCTACATAACCTTCTTTTCTATGCCTTTCCACTTTAGTGCTAGGTGGTAGGTAGAGAAGAGGAAGGATGTCACCTTCTCAGAAAAGTTGCTGGTCTCGTAGCCATCTGGAAGCGCGACAGCTTTTGAAACTGGAAGCTGACTCAGTGCCAGTTCATATGCAGCTTTAATTGATCCTTCGGTTGTTCCCGCCAAGATCATGTGACCCGAGTCAAGGGCCTCAGGTCGCTCGATTGAATCCCGGATAGAGACCGCTCTAAAACTCAAAATAGCGGACTCTTCGCTGATGGTCCCCGAGTCAGAAAAAACACATCGAGCAGATTCCTGCAAGGAGATGTAGTCAGTGAATCCAAACGGCTCGAGAAACTCCAGTGTTTTGAACTCCCCGAGGAGACCGGACAAGCGAGCCTTTGTCCGTGGATGCGTCGAGACGATAACCCTTAGCCCTGACTCCGCACCGAGCTTTTCCAATGAATTGAAAATACCGAAGGCTTTTTCTGGGTTGTCAACATTTTCCTGGCGGTGCGCGCTGACCAAGAAATAGTTATCTCTGGTCAAACTAAGGTCCTGCAAAATTGTCGAGGCCTGGATCTTGGCTTTGTTGTGCTCGAGAATCTCCCGCATAGGTGAGCCCGTGATCTGCATAAATCGCGGGTGAATTCCCTCCCGAAGCAGGTTCTGATGAGAGTACTTGTTATAAGGCAGATTGAAAGTGGATACGTGATCAACCATCTTTCGATTCAGCTCTTCCGGGACATTGGCATCAAAAGACCTATTCCCGGCCTCCATGTGGTACACAGGGATGTGTAATCTCTCAGAAACAATTGCAGCGATGGCAGAGTTCGTGTCACCGAGAATCATCACCGCGTCCGGCTGTAGCTCTCTAAGAAGTTGCTCGCTCTTTTGAAGAGTTTCCCCCATAACTGAACCCATGGAATCCGTATTTACCTCAAGATAGCGGTCCGGCTGCCTCAAACCCAGGTCCTCAAAGAAAATTGTGTTGAGCCTTGGGTCGCTGTTCTGCCCTGTGTGGACGAGGGTGTGATCTGCAAAAGCATCCAATTTGACGATCAGCCGAGAAAGGCGAATGATTTCCGGTCTGGTGCCAACAATTGTTACAACTCTTGGCTTAGCCATTTATGAGCTCCTTGATCTCTGGCAACGCTTTAATTAATTCGGTCACCTCGGCAACATTAAGTCTGGTTGTGTTATGGGAGGTGTAACCTTCAACTCCCTCTAGATGCACCTCACCCTTATCGAAAAATACCTCGTAATTTAAGTCTCGCGTATCCAATGGCACTCTGAAGTAGTCTCCATGGTCTTGAGCTTTGGCCTGCTCCTCAACACCTAGTAGAGACTCGTAAAGTTTTTCACCATGCCTCACTCCAATTTCAAGAATATTCTTGGAATCGGCTCCGAAGAGTTGAGCCACTGATTCGGCGATAGTCCCCACCGTCGCGGCTGGCGCTTTCTTAACCATCAAGTCACCTGTATTTGCATTGGTGAGGGCATACTCAACCAACTCGACAGACTCTTGAAGGCTCATCAGAAAACGTGTCATAGCTGCATTTGTAATTGTCAAAGGCCGACGTTCGATAGCTTGGCGCACGAAAAGCGGGATGACTGACCCTCTTGAGTACATGACATTCCCGTATCTGGTGACAGCTATTGTCGTGTCGGAATCCTGAGAGTCCCTAGCAATCGCCATGGCAGTCTTTTCCATCAATGCTTTTGACATGCCCATGGCGTTGATGGGATATACGGCTTTGTCAGTGCTCAAGCAGACGACTCCCTTGACCCCATTCTCGACGGCGGAATAGAGCACATTCGCAGAACCAGAGATGTTAGTTTTCACAGCCTCAAGAGGAAAAAATTCAGCCGAGGGAACTTGCTTCAGAGCCGCGGCGTGAAACACAAACTCAGAACCCTTTACTGCATTGTCTACCGACTGCCTGTCACGTGTGTCTCCCAAGTAAAACCTCACTCGAGGGTCCTTGATTTGGCTCCTTAGGTTGTCCTGCTTGGCCTCGTCACGGCTAAAGACTCGAATTTCAGCTGCGCCTTTGTCGATGAGGTGCCTCACCATGGTTGATCCAAATGAACCAGTCCCGCCGGTTACCAACACAACCGAATCTTTGAGATTCCTTACCAATTCGTGCTCCTAAATGTCTCTCAAACCCTATATCAGGTCGCTAATCATTCGCTCAATAGATGGTGGTTGCGAGTAACCCGCAAGAGCAAACAGCTCGCTATTGAGAGAAGGATTTAGAGTCGACAGAGTCCGATTGATCGATGCGTCGGCTGGTTCGGGCGTGATTTCTATGTCCAGCCGGTTTTCTTTGGTCGCAATCATCTGCACCAACTCTGCTTTTGTAACCCTGTTAGCTGGCACGAGATGAGCGGATCCAGCGAGCTCCATCCCGCCTTTTATTATCCCGCCTACGATATTCCCGAAAACTTGGTTGGTGAGACCGTTCCAAATGTGGTTCGTGTAGCCGGATATGCGTGCGGATTGGCTTTGCATGCTTACCCAGTTGTAAAGCAGCGTATTTCGGCCATGTGCCTCACGACCAATCAAGGAACACCTGAGGTGCATAACGTTTGGACTTGGACTCTCGCCTAAAGACTTTGTCTTGCCGTAAACATCCAGAGGGTCATGCGGAGATTCTTCGGAGTAGCCACCCTGCCTGCCACTGAAAACGCAATCGGTTGCGACCTGAATGACCCTAAAACCAAACTGCTCAGCCGCCATAGCTAGGTCATTGGGAAACGCGCTGTTTACTTGAATGGCGGACTTTAGCGAGTGGATTG
>JAOGAX010000029.1 GCA_028144365.1 Aquiluna sp. | reverse complement strand
TTGGTGGACGGAAACGCCCACGGCTATCCCCCGCCCATTGTCGATCACGCCAAAGAGCGCGATGAATCTCTTGCGAGGCTTGAGGAGATAAAGGTTTAGCTAGAGGTAGATAAGCGGATCGATAGCTATCGCGATAAACAAGACGGTCAGCTGAGTGATGGAGCTGTGGAAAAGCCTCATGGGGTTAGCCGGGATTGAAGTCTTGGCCTCTCGATAGAGCAAGTGCGACTCGACCACGAACCAAAGCCCGGATGCTAGGGCCACAACCGTGTAGATCAGCCCCATTTGCGCCACGGGAATTAGTAAGAGCGAGGCCGCCAGGTAGGCCCACGCGTAGAGGATTATCTGCCTAGCGACAACCTGATTCTTGGCAACTACGGGCAGCATGGGCACACCCGCACTCTTATAGTCCTCGAGGTATTTCATCGACAGTGGCCAGTAGTGCGGCGGCGTCCAAAGGAAGACGATCAGAAATAGCACGAAAGCAGTAAACGAAACCTCGCCGGTCACGCTTGCCCAGCCGATCAGGGCCGGCATTGCTCCCGCGGCACCTCCCCAGACAATGTTCTGAGGGGTTCGGCGCTTGAGGCCGAGCGTGTAGACAAAGACGTAGAAGAGAATTGCGGCCAGGCTCAATAGCGCAGACAGCGGATTGACCAACACCGCAAACCAGACAACAGAGATGGCTCCGATAACCCAAGCAAAAACAAGGGCCTCGGTTTTTGTCAGTTCGCCCGTGACTAGAGGCCGGTTCTTGGTGCGACCCATCACCTTGTCTATGTCTGCATCTATGTAGCAGTTGAACGCATTCGCACTTCCTGCGCTCAGCGCGCCACCAAATAGGACTGCAAGAACCAGCCAGAGATTTGGAAGTCCTCTTTCCGCCAGGACCATAGTCGGAACCGTGGCAATTAGAAGCAGCTCAATGACTCTTGGCTTGGTTAGCGCGAGGTAAGCCGCTAGCTTGCGCGCAAGCGAAACAGAAGTGCGTGTGGGAGCAGACATTTGTTCTAGTCTACGTTGTCCAAGAAGCCGAATCTGGCTCAGGGTATAGACTTTAGGCCTTATTCAAGGCAAAGTCGCCTGATCTTTTCTCCTGGGTTTTCACCCCCAAATGACGGGATACTCACATTGCTTCAGTGGAACGAAATCGATGACCTAGCAGTCAAAACCGCAAAGGTATTGGCCGCAGATGCGGTCGAGAAGGTAGGCAATGGCCACCCTGGAACTGCAATTAGCCTTGCCCCAGCCGCCTATCTACTTTTTCAAAAGGTAATGCGCCACGACCCAGCTGATGATCGCTGGATCGGTAGGGACCGCTTCATACTCTCAGCAGGACACTCCTCCCTGACTCTCTACAACCAGCTTTTCCTAGGAGGCTTTGGGCTTGAGAGGGAGGACATTGAGTCACTTCGCACCTGGGGCTCTAAGACCCCGGGTCACCCCGAGTTCGGCCACACCAAGGGCGTTGAAATTACCACCGGTCCCCTCGGTCAAGGCCTAGCCTCAGCAACCGGTTTCGCCATGTCCACAAGGTTCGAACGTGAGCTATTTGACCCAGAGACCACCCCCGGGAACTCTGTTTTTGATCACTTCGTCTACGTCATAGCCGGTGATGGCGACATGATGGAGGGAGTGAGCGGTGAGGCTGGCTCGCTTGCAGGTCACCTGGGCCTTGGCAACCTCATTGCGATCTACGACGCCAACCAGATCTCCATCGAGGATGACACCAACATTTCCTTCACGGAGGATGTTGCAGCCCGCTACCGCTCATACGGCTGGGATACCCTAGAGGTCAGCTTCCGAGGCAGCGAGTACAAAGAGGACGTTCACGCTCTTTACGAGGCAATCCAAAAAGCAAAGCAAAACTCCGAGCAGCCAACCCTAATTACTCTCAGGACCATAATTGGTTGGCCTTCTCCCACCAAGCAGAACACCGGCAAGATTCACGGTTCAAAGCTTGGCGAGGACGAGGTAAAGGGGCTCAAGGAAGCTCTTGGGTTTGACCCAGAGCAGTCGTTTGAAGTGAGCGCAGAGGTGCTGAGCCACACCCGAGACCTTGCAAATCGGGCAAAAGCCGATCGCGCAGTATGGGACCAGCAGTTTGCAGATTGGCAAAAGGCCAACCCGGAGCGGGCGGCACTTCTTGAGAGACTCCGCTCTGGACAGCTTCCCAAAGACATAGCGAAAGCGGTACCGGTTTTTGAGGCGGGTGCCGAGCTTGCCACCAGAGCTGCCTCGGGCAAGGTTCTCAACGCCCTGGCAGCGGAG
>JAOGAX010000028.1 GCA_028144365.1 Aquiluna sp. | reverse complement strand
AGCCAGATCTGGGAGGCAATCGATGCGAATCCGGGCCTCGAGGTGAAGGTGGATCTACCGGCCCAACAGCTCAGCTACGGCGATACGGTAGTGCCTTTTGAGATAGACGAATACACTAAGTGGCGTCTCATGGAGGGGCTTGATGACATTGGCATCACGCTCCAGAACGAGCAGGCCATTGCCGACTATGAGGCCAGACGAGAGTCCTGGAAACCCAAGACCCTCCCTGCCAAAGGAGTCTGATTGTCTCAGATCACCATCAATGGTGGAAAGCCGCTAACCGGTCGGGTTGATCTCAAGGGTTCTAAGAATCTGGTCACCAAGGCCATGGTTGCCGCTTTGCTTGGAGATACCCCATCAACCCTTTTTGATGTCCCGTTCATCTCAGACGTTGAGGTTGTTTCCAGGCTTCTAAACCTGCACGGGGTGACCATCAATCACGATGAGCGCACCGGAGACATGATTTTGGACCCCTCTCGGGTCGAGCAGGCCCGGATGACCGACATCGATGCCTACGCGGGCTCATCCCGCATCCCAATTCTCTTCTGCGGTCCGCTCCTGCATCGCCTGGGTGAGGCCTTCATCCCAGGTCTTGGTGGCTGTGAAATTGGCTCAAGGCCTGTCGACTTCCACTTCGATGTCCTAAGAAGCTTTGGGGCGGTTATTGAGAAGCACCCCGGCGGCACGCGGCTAAGCGCCCCAGAGGGCCTCAAGGGCACCAAAATCGAGCTGCCCTATCCCTCTGTCGGTGCCACGGAGCAGGTGCTGCTAACGGCCACCATCGCCGAGGGTAAAACTGAGCTCACAGGCGCTGCCATCGAGCCGGAGATTATCGACCTGATCTCCATCCTGCAGAAGATGGGCGCAATCATCTCCGTCGATACCGACCGGGTGATTCGAATTGAAGGTGTGAAGTCGCTGAAGGGCTTTACCCACAGGGCAATCTTTGATCGCAACGAAGCGGCCAGCTGGGCCGCCGCCGCACTCGCTACCGGTGGCGATATCTATGTGGGCGGAGCCAAGCAGGTCGAAATGATGACCTTCCTGAATGTCTATCGCAAGGTCGGCGGTCAGCTCGAGATTGGCGATGACGGGATTAGGTTTTATCACCCGGGCAGCGAGCTGCAGCCGGTTGTAATCGAGACCGATGTCCACCCTGGTTTTATGACGGACTGGCAGCAGCCGCTGGTGGTTGCCCTCACCCAGGCTCAGGGGCTCTCGATTGTTCACGAGACGGTCTATGAGCAGCGCTTTGGTTTCACCGATGCCCTGAAGCAGATGGGCGCCAACATTCAGATCTATAGGGAGTGTCTGGGCGGTCACCCCTGCCGATTCGGCCAGCGCAACTTTAACCACTCGGCGGTCATCTCGGGTCCAACAAAGCTCATCGGAGCTGACATTAGAGTTCCTGATCTGCGCGGCGGCTTCTCCCACGTGGTTGCGGCACTTGCCGCTGAGGGTGAGTCCAATGTGTCTAATGTGCAGCTAATCTCAAGGGGATATGAGCGTTTCTTGCAGAAGCTTGAAGATCTCGGGGCCGACTTTACCTTCGAGGCCTAGCCGTGGCTGAGGTCCCAGTGCCAAAAATCTCGAAGAACGAACACGCTTTGCCGTTTCGGATTGTCGCGGGCATTCTTGCACCGATTATCAGGCTTTTCTTCAACGTCAAGACTGAGGGCCAGGAGAACCTGCCAAGTGGCGGATATGTATTGGTGGGAAACCACCTGAGCCACTTGGACCCGCTTGCTTTCGCCTACTCCGTCTACATCCACATGAAGCGAGTGCCTCACTATTTGGTGAAGGAGTCTCTATTCAGGATTCCACTACTCAAGCAGGTTTTGCCCAGGGTGGGCCAGATACCGGTCTACCGAACCGGGCAGTCAAATGAGGACGCTCTGCGTGCGGCCAAGGAATTTCTTCGCGCGGGCCAGGTTGTCGTGGTGTTTCCCGAGGGGACCCTCACACGAGACCCAGATCTTTGGCCGATGCGCGGCAAGCACGGTGCGGTGAGGATGGCGGCAGAGCTTGGTTTGCCAATCGTGCCAGCAGCCCACTGGGGTGTTCACAAGATCATGGGCAACTACGACAAAAAAATCAAACCAAATCCCTTCCACACCGTCAGGGTCAAAATAGGCAAGCCCATGGACTTTTCTAAGCTCGGGTCATCGCCTTCTGCAGCGCAGCTGAATGAGGCAACCGAGCAGGTCATGAACGCCATAGCTGAGCTGGTTGGCGAGATGCGCTCAGAATCACCACCGAAGCTGCGCTGGGACCCTGCCGCTCACTCCCAGGACGAGATCGGCAACTTCAGGAAGCGCAAGTGAGCAAGTACGTAGTTTTAGGTGCCGGAAGCTGGGGCACCACAGTAGCCAAGGTAATCGCCGACGGCGCTCACGAGGTGACGCTCTGGGCCAGGAA
>JAOGAX010000027.1 GCA_028144365.1 Aquiluna sp. | reverse complement strand
GGACTTCTCACTAAAGATGTTGTGAACCCAAGAGGACCAAGTGGCGATGGCGAGCTCGGAGGGATTGCGGGGCTAGCACCATGAGGCACATGCCTTCAGAGTGGCACCCGCATGAGCGCACCTGGGTCGCCTTCCCCCACCACGGCTACACCCTCGGTGACACTGAAGCTGAGCAGCTTGCCGCAAGAAATACCTGGGCAGAGGTTGCAAACAGAGCCTCCGACTATGAACCGGTGACGGTGGTAGTCCACCCCGCAGGCGTCAAGGATGCTAAAAAGCACCTAAGTTCCCAAATTGAAATCGCTGAGATCGAAATAGATGACGCTTGGCTTCGCGACAGCGGGCCAACATTTGTAATCGAGGGCGGCAGGCTGGCTGCCGTCGACTGGATTTTCAACGGCTGGGGAGCCCAGAGCTGGGCGAAATACGACAGCGATGCCCTGGTTGCCCGCGAGATAGCGGAACTACTCGGTGTGGAGAGGCTTGCAAGCAATCTCGTGAACGAGGGCGGCGGTATTCACGTCGATGGCCAGGGAAGGGTGCTTCTCACCGAGACGGTCCAGCTTGGCAAAGAGCGAAACCCGGGACTGAGCAAAGAAGAAGTCGAGGCTGAGATTCACGAGAGGCTTGGTACTCACGAGGCCATCTGGCTAAAGCGTGGCCTAACCCGCGACTACGACGAGTTCGGCACCAAGGGTCACGTCGACATCGTCGCTTGTTTCACACCAGACGGCAGGGTGCTCTACCACGACCAGAGAAACGAGCGCCATCCGGACTTTTTGATCTCCAACGAAGTTAGGCAAACCCTCGAGGCAGCAGGCCTAGAAACAGTCGCGGTATCCGCTCCTGAGGTGCAGGTGGACGGGCACGGGTTTGTGGATTACAGCTACATCAACCACTACGTGCTAAACGATGCTGTTTTGCTGTGTAGTTTTGATGACCCGGTGGATAAAGAGGTGGCTGCCCAACTAAGAGATATCTACCCGGACAGAAAAATTGAACTAATTGATGCGAGAGAGCTGTTTGCCAGAGGAGGCGGCATCCACTGCATCACCCAGCAGCAACCCAAGGTTTAGTAAATAAGAAAGGCATGCAATGAAGCGTGAAGAAACAGCAATCGACAAGATCGCAAATGACTGGGTGAAGCAGCTAGCCAAGCGCTCACCCTCCTATGCCACCTATCTGGGATTTCCCGGAGGTGAGAAGGACGTTGACGACTTCTCGCCGGAGGCCCTCGAGCAAGACCGCCACGACTATGCGAATCTGATTTCAAGACTCCAAGCCGAGGAGCCGGTGGACGAGGTCGATAGGGTCACCAAAGAGGCGATGATTGCCGATGCCGACCTCAGCATCCGCACCTACGACTCAGGGCTGCTCTTTAGGAACATGAACAACATTGCCTCCCCAGCTCAGGACATCAGAGATATCTTCGACCTCTCCCCAACTGAAAGCGTCGAGCACTGGGAGAACCTAGAGGCCAGGATGTCGAAGGTTCCGCAGGCTATTGCCGGCTACATCGAGTCGCTGAGGGTTGGAATCAAAAGCGGTGACACACCAGCCAAGCGCCAGGTCGAGGAGATCATCACCCAGGCCGCTCAGATTGACTCTCGGGAGGGGTTCTTTAGAGAGTTTTCGAAGGCAGAGGGTAAGGACCTACCGGATTCGCTTCGCAAAGAGCTGACCGCTGCCGGAGAAAAGGCGACCGAGGGATACCGAACCTTCGCTGAGTTTCTGAAGACCGAACTACTGCCAGCAGCAAATACCGAAGATGCCATTGGTGCTGAGCGCTATGCGCTGCTGAGCGAGAGATTCCTCGGAGCAAAGATTGACCCCGACGAAACCTACGAGTGGGGAAAACAGGAGCTGGCACGAATCATCGCGGAGCAGTCTGAGGTGGCCAACCAGATCAAGCCCGGTGCGAGCGTCGAAGAGGCAGTAAAGCACCTCGAGAATGACCCCAGCACTAAGCTGCACGGCACCGATGAGCTTCAGAAGTGGATGCAAAAGCTCTCAGATGAAGCAATTGAGAAACTCTCTGGAAGCCATTTCGAGATTGCAGAGCCACTGAAGAAGCTTGAGTGCATGATCGCCCCCACTAAGCACGGCGGCATCTACTACACCGGCCCAACAGATGACTTCTCAAGGCCGGGAAGAATGTGGTGGTCGGTTCCCGAGGGTGTTGAAGAATTTGACACCTGGCGCGAGACCACAACCGTCTATCACGAGGGAGTCCCCGGTCACCACCTGCAGGTGGCCCAGCAGACCTATATCAAAGACACCCTTAACGACTGGCGCCGGCTTGCCTCCTGGACCTCGGGTCACGGTGAAGGCTGGGCCCTGTACGCAGAGCGCTTGATGGACGAGCTTGGGTTTTTAAGCACTCCTGCCGACAGGCTGGGAATGCTTGACGCTCAGCGTATGAGAGCTGCCCGAGTGGTTCTAGACATTGGTGTTCACACTAAGAAGCCAAACCTGGAGGGCAGCGCTATCTGGGACTTTGATTATGCGCTCAATTTCATGGGAAGCAATGTGAACATGTCTAAAGAGTTCGTTCGCTTTGAGGTTACGAGGTACTTCGGTTGGCCCGGACAGGCCCCTGCCTACAAAGTCGGACAGCGAATCTGGGAAC
>JAOGAX010000026.1 GCA_028144365.1 Aquiluna sp. | reverse complement strand
TTCCAAGAATCGGATAGTTTCCCAGGTGCGGTCTCACCCAGGGCGCCAAGGCGTGAGATTACGGTCGCTATTGATGGGGATTATGAGACAGACCCCAATTTTTACATTGCCAGTCAAGAAACCGTGCTGCGGTCTACCGGTCAATACGTCGCACCGGGAGAGCTTGTGAGTATTGATATACCTAGTTCCGCTGCCGGGGCTGGTTTAGTGGCAAGAGTCGGGATTCATTACGCCGACTTAGAGCGCTACTACTCCGAATTCACCAGATTCCCTCGAATTTCGAGAACATTCAAGCTTGATGAGACAAAAACGATTGTGGATAACCCCCTAGGGGGAGCTCTCTACATCGAGGTCCCAGATGGTTCCGCACTCGGAAAAGTTAGGGTCGGGATTGACGGTGCTGTAGAGATGCCCACCTTCTCGGGCAAAGACCTTGAGGGAGCAAATAATGATGTGAGGCGATACCAGGAGCTGCTGAGAAGTGCTCAAGTGCCTTGGTTTGAAATCGTGGGGCAGTCGTTTGCCCTGACATACCCGATTGGTATGTCCCACAACTACCTTGATCCTCGGCCTCTTCTCGAGGTTTGGAATCGTGCCCTCACGGACGTGAATATCATGGCTGGCCGTCCGTTAGAGAGATTCCGCGAGGAATGGATCGCGATGGATTCTCAGCCAATAACCAATTTGGTGCCGTGGCCGGTTGCGAACCCGAGCTTTGGGTTCTTTACTGAGTTGGAGGACTTTCAAGAGGCAGGATCAGCCTCATCGGTTTACGACAAGATTCAGGGCGAGGGCTTCTGGAATCCAAGGCACTTACTGGAAGTGGATGAGGCCTTCCTTAGAGATAGTGGAATCGTGTCTGTCTGGCACGAGTGGGGACACCTCAACAACCTTCCTACGCCGGGATTTGAGGCGGGAATTTGCCAGGAGGTCGAGTCCAATGTTCATCTTCTAGCGGCTGTTGTTTACAACAAAACTCTCGGGTTGAGCATCGATAAAGCTTTGCGTTACTCAGGATTCCAGGATTATGACTTGAGTGATGCAGCCCTGGACACCATGTTCTCACCAAGCTGGCAAGCCGATGAGCGGATGTGCTTCGATGAGTGGGATAACGAGATGCGCTACCAGACCAGGAGCTGGGCTCGTCTAGTTGAGATTGCAGGACTGTTCGGCTGGGAAGCTGTAGGTGAGATTCATCGGGTGTTTTACAGCTTGGGAACGGCTGAAATGGATGACCAGGAGACAATCGCTCTGGGCTCCAAAGCAATCAACATCAACTTGGCTCCAATCTTTGAGTTTTGGGGCGTTCCAGCAGACCGCGAAACACTTGCAGCTGTTGCGGATCTACCTGCACCGACCGATTTCAAATCACGTCTTCAGGAGTATCGTTCTCGCATCCCGACCAGCCGGGCAGAGCATGAAGCTGCGATTGACAAGCTGAGCTCAACCACCGGGAGCATGGGGCGTTGGGACTTCTACAGAGAAAACTACGATCCTGAACTGCAGAGAGTGATGCTTGAAAAAATCGACAGAATAATCGATTCAATCGGCTAGGTTTTGAGGCGCGTATCTACCGAGGAGATTTGTGAATATGCCAAGCAAGGAAAGTGGGTTTAGGAATGACGCAACTCCGGAGGATGACATAGAACAAGTCCTTATGGTGTCAAAGGGAAAACGAGGCTTTTTTTTCGTCGCAATCGCAGTCGGCGCATTCTTGTGGCTAATTGGTAGTTTCCTTTAGATCTGCAAAGACCCAAGGAGATATGCGGGCTATAGCTCGAGCCACCTGCCAGAATCGAACTGGCGACCTGCTCTTTACGAGATACCGATTTACCCCTGAAAACGCCTTGTTTTCGCTGAAATCTTATTGCCTATTGTTACCCGTTGTCTCTCTTGACATCGAATGGTTATTGGATCAAAGTGCTTAACGAATGGCTTAACGATAGGTTGAGATGAGGGGGTAGAAATGAAGAAAATCCTGTCGCTATTTGCTTCGATAGCTTTGAGTATTGGAACGGCAAGCCCAGCCAGCGCCATGGAACGTGCTGAGGAAGACAACAACAATCCGAGGGTGGTTTCACTCGGCGGTTGCACGGGTTTTCTATATAGCCCACGAATAGTTCTCACAGCAGCACATTGCCTTAGCCACAACGGGGTCGAATACCCGATGCGAGCAATGAGGCCTGGCCTCAGAACCACCTGGAACGTAAATGATTCAAATTCGGTCAAGGTAATTAAGCGTTTTGCCCACCCCGCCTACGTTGACAGGAATGGACAAATAGCGGCCCATTTGAACGACTTCGGCGTCTTGGTTCTTGATAGGCCGCTTGCAAACGTGACAACTGCCTCCTTGATAACTGAGGAGGAGGCAATTGCGCTTTCAAATGCTAGGGGAAACGTTTACTCAACTGGCTACGGCTACCAAAGCAAAGCAGATAGGGAATCTGCCAAGGTAGACCCCCGATACGTCTTGCCAGCAACTGCTAAGTTTCCGCTAATTCCAATCGCTGAGATTCAGCCCAGAGTTGAAAGGCACAAGGCCTGGAGCCATGTGCTTGAGATTTATCCAGACAATGTGCTGGCCGTTTCACAGGCTCAAGGTGGGCCTCAGACCTGCGATGGTGACTCTGGCTCTGGCTACTATCTTCGTGATGGAGACGAGTTCACCTACTTTGGGGTGCTGGCTTGGCCACTGGGCATAACAAATTGCTATGGTGGCGACGGCACGCCTGATGGTTCTGATGCAACTGTCGGGGTTTTCCCTGTTTACCTCGGTCTTGAGACAATTGCCGAAGCCGAGGCCTACCTAGCCTCAATCTCTCCCAAATGGTCTGTCAACCAGAAGACTCTTTCAGCTTTCAGCTCCTACGCAACGGGATTGACTAGCCAACAGAAAGCCCAGGTAAAAGCGGCGGTGGAGGCAAATCCAGCGGCAGATAAATTCATATGCACGGGCATTCGTTACTACTCGCAACCCATGAGCGTGAACATCATGGTTAGAAAGCGGGCCAAAGCCGCTTGCGAATACGCAAAACAGCTAAACCCGAATTTGTCGACTTGGTATCAAAACAAACCCACTCGTGCTAGCAGCTATGCGGGCAAGGTGCTTTTGACGGTAAAAAGTCCGAATTACTAACTGGGTCTTTACAAGATACCGATTTACCCCTGAAAACGCCTTGTGTTCGCTGAAATCTTATTGCTCAATGCGGTGCTCTGTTGCGAGTGATA
>JAOGAX010000025.1 GCA_028144365.1 Aquiluna sp. | reverse complement strand
AAGAGCAATTGGCCTGACTCCAGCTCGACGCGAATGTAAGCCTGCGCCTCGCAGACGTCGCAGCGGTCAGTTGCTAGCAGGTTTGGTAGTTCTCTGGTCTCTTCCATTTGATGAACTATAACCGCCGCGGGTGACAAATAATCCCAGAAGTGGCTCGTTTCGCTAACTGCGAAGTGGCAATCGTGAGCGGTGCCGGGGTTACCTTATTCTTTCGACGTGGAAACCTACTCAGCCCATCATCTTTCCGTCCTAGAGGGGCTTGAGGCCGTACGCAAGCGACCTGGCATGTACATTGGCTCCACCGACGCTAGAGGCCTGATGCACTGCCTCTGGGAGATCATCGATAACTCAGTGGATGAGGCCCTTGGTGGACACGGCAAGTCAATTGACGTTGAACTTTATGACGACGGCTCAGTCTCTGTGGCCGACCATGGCCGTGGGATTCCGGTCGACGTCGAACCCAAGACGGGCCTAAGCGGTGTGGAGGTAGTTTTCACAAAGCTTCACGCCGGAGGAAAATTTGGCGGCGGATCTTACGCCGCCTCTGGTGGTCTTCACGGTGTAGGAGCCTCGGTGGTGAACGCTCTAAGTTCCAGGCTGGATGTAGAGGTTGATCGTGGGGGCAAGACCTACAAAATGTCTTTTCGCAGGGGAGAACCGGGCATCTTCTCCGGAGATGGACCCGAGGCTCCTTTCAAAGCCTTCACCAAGAAAAGCGAGCTTGTTGAAGCTGGAAAGGTCGCCAAAGGGGTAACCGGCACCCGGGTCCGGTACTGGCCAGATAAGCAGATATTCGAACCTGGGGCCACGTTCTCTATCTCGGAGCTTGAGGGAAGACTAAGGCAGACCGCATTTTTGGTGCCTGGCCTGACCCTCAGCGCTAAGGACACCAGCTCTGAAGGCTTCAGTTTTCAATTCGACGGCGGCATAGCTGAGTATGTTGAACACATCGCTCCAGATGGTGAGCTCATTCCGCTTAAGCAAATCACCGAGATCGCAACCTTCTCCGAGACTGTCCCGGTCCTAAACGAAAAATCGGGGACTATGGAGTCCAAGGAGGTGCAGCGGGAGTGCAAGGTGGACATCGCTCTGCGCTGGGGGATTGGATTCGACACTCAAATCAGGAGCTTCGTCAACATCATTGCGACCCCAAAGGGTGGCACTCACCTCAGCGGCTTTGAACAAGGTCTAACTAAGAGCTTCCGCTCAGCTATCGAAGCCTCCGCGCGGAAATATAAAGCCACCGGCCTCAAGATTGAGAAGGACGACATTCTGACTGGCCTCAGTGCTGTTGTGACTGTCAGTTTTCCTGAGCCGCAGTTTGAAGGCCAGACCAAGGAGACCTTGGGAACGCCTGCAATCAAATCAATTGTCAGCAACGCCGTTGGAACGTTCTTTGACGACTTTCTTGCGGGAAAGATCAGAGGTAGCAAGGCCGAATCAGAGAAACTTCTAGAGAGAGTGGTCGGCGAAGCCAAGACAAGAATCAGTGCGCGAACCCTTAAGGACACTCAAAGACGCAAGAATGCGCTGGAATCAAGCTCGCTCCCTTCGAAGCTGGTTGATTGTCGGGCAGCGGCCACCGATGGCTCCGAACTATTCATCGTTGAGGGTGACAGCGCACTCGGAACGGCAAAGCTGGCAAGAGACAGCGCCTTTCAGGCACTGCTGCCCATCCGCGGCAAGATACTAAATGTCCAGAAGGCCTCAATGGCAGACATGCTCTCGAACGCGGAGTGTGCGGCAATCATTCAGGTCCTGGGCGCAGGATCCGGCAGGACTTTCGAGCTGGAGGCGGTCCGCTACGAAAAAATCATTCTCATGAGCGATGCCGATGTGGATGGAGCCCACATTCGCACTCTGCTGCTGACCCTTTTCTTCCGCTACATGCGCCCGTTGGTTGAGGCCGGAAGGGTCTACGCCGCAGTGCCACCACTGCACCGAGTAATTGTTGGAACTGGAAAGAATAAGGAAACCATCTACACCTACTCCCAGGCAGAGCTAAATGAACTACTTCGGGACTTGGAAAAGCGAAACAAGAGCTATCAGCAGCCCATCCAGCGCTATAAGGGCCTAGGTGAGATGGATGCAGACCAGCTTGCGGAAACCACCATGAATCCCTCTCACCGGCTTCTCAGACGCATCACAGCAAAAGATGCGGCTGCATCCGATCAGATCTTTGAGCTACTTATGGGTAATGAGGTCGCGCCAAGACGTGACTTTATCGTTGGCTCCGCTGACGAATTTGATAGAGAGCGTATCGACGCCTAGCAGGCACCTTGGATGTAGCCGGGGGCGGTTGATCCACTTGCATCTCGCTTTGGCTCAATTTCAGGTATTACAAGGGTCTGTCCTGTGGAATCAAGGAGAACAGGTTCGGTCGATACAAGTCCGGCAAAGTAGAGCTGGTCTTCCCCTTTTAGCAGCCGCTGGCAGCGGACCCCCATAGACCCTCTTCCCTTACTAGGAAATGCAGAAATTGGAGTGAGCTTGCAACTACCTGGGTCAGTGGCTCCAAGCGCTTGAGAGTTATTTGCTGCGGTCAATAGCAAGCTGTCCTTGTTACCGGAGCCAAAGAAGATAACTCGACTATCTGCGGTATTCATGCCCGCCATACCCGCGGCGGCAAGACCCTGAGGCCTCACAGCATCTGCGCTGAAGACAAGTGCACTGGCAGCGTCGGTAACAAAGACTAGGTCAGCGTCTGCCTCTGTCTCCGTAATGCCGATGAGGGCATCACCCTCTTTGAGGGAAATGAGTGACACCTCGTGCTTGTCAGGTAGCGGGCATGTAATCCTCTTCACCACTCCTGAGCGTGTTCCAAGTGCATAGGTCTTTTCCGATTGCCACCCCACAATCCCAACAACCTGAGTTTTTAGACCTAAGAACTCCGAGGCGTCATTCTCTGCGCTGGAGCCAATCGCCTGGGTGGGCAGATCGGAAACATGGACCTGAATCGCCCTGCCGTCCTGTAATACGAGCCCGACATCTTTTCTTAGCGAAGTACCTAGTGTCGTTCCAATTCCTGGAACATCTGAGCGAGAGATTCCCCCCAAGGGACTGAGAGTGACATAGGTTTCACTATCTTCAATCTCTGTCACCTGAACTGGCTTGCGACTTAGCTCAACGCCACTGGCATCAATTATCTGGCTCCGTCTTGGCGTGCCATGTAGCTTGGCGACCTCTCCGAGTTCCCTGGAAACGGTGGTTCTTAGGAGAGCTTCGTCAGCAAGCAGTGCCTGTAACTGTTCAATCTCTTTGCGAAGTTGATCAGATTCCTGCTCGAGTTCTAAGAGGCTGAACTTAGTGAGCCTTCGAAGCCTGAGCTCAAGGATGTATTCAGCCTGAAGTTCGCTCAGGTCAAAGATTGTGCGCAGCCGAGCTCGGGCATCCTCTGCGGTGTCAGAGGTGCGAATGACCTCAATGACCTCGTCAATGTTCAAAACTGCCAGCTGCAAACCCTCGATGAGGTGCAGTCGGGCATTTCGCTTGTCCAGCCTGTTCTGACTGCGCCTTTTAGTCACAGCAAGGCGATGGTTGAGATAAACCTCAAGGAGTTCTTTGAAACTCAGCTGCTGTGGTCTGCCTGAAACTAGAGCTACGTTGTTGATTCCAAAGGAATCCTCCAGAGGCGTTAGTCGATAGAGCGCCTCAATGACCGAGTCTGGGTTTATACCTGTCTTTAGTTCAATAACAAGCTTGAGGCCGTTCTCACGGTCTGTAAGGTCTACCACGTTGTGGATGCCCTCGAGCTTCTTTGCGTTAACGGCGTCCCTGATCTTCTCTATGACTCTCTCCGGACCCACTAGGTAGGGAAGCTCTGTGACAACCAAGCCCGTCCTTCTGGGACCTACCTGTTCTACCGAGATCTTTGCCCTGGTTCGGAAAGTACCCTTTCCGGTTTCGTATGCTTCCAGCAGAGCCTCATTGGAGAGGATCACGCCTCCGGTGGGCAGGTCGGGACCTGGAACCAATTTGA
>JAOGAX010000024.1 GCA_028144365.1 Aquiluna sp. | reverse complement strand
TCTAGAGCTCCCAGCTCTGTCCCACTTCTAAATATCGAAACTCTCCGCCGAAACTCTCTGTGAGCTCTTGAATTCTTGAGTTTTGTAGCTTGTGGCCATGCTCTGAGAGCAGGGCGTTGTGAGTGGGAAATGATCGCCTCGGCTTGACCGCAGTAACAAAGTCAATCACGTCCCCGATTTTTAGCCAGGGTGCACTCGATGGGCAGGCCAAGGTGCCTACCTGCACCTCGGGGATGGTGTAGCTGTCGCCGGGGTAATAAAGCTCACTGTTCACCATGAGGCCAAAGTTCTGCACCAGAGGTATCGACCGGTGGATTTCCTGGTGGAAATAACCAAAGAAATCAAGAGTGAAGGGGCCAACTTCATACCGGTCACCGTGATAGACAACTGTCACCGCCAAGCCCTCGAGTTTCTCTGCGACCTCCTGCGTGCCAAAGATTTTTATCTCGGGAAAATGCTCAAGCAACTTCTCCACATGAGGCCTAAAACTGTGGTCATCGTGGATATGGGAGAGGGTCAGTGCAACGACGTTTGTAAGCTTTGGAAGCTTCGCCGAATACATGCCGGGATCGACCACAAGCTTGTGACCCTGCTCTTCAACTACGAGGCAGGCGTGCTCGTGCTTTGTGACCCTCATGGCGAACCTCCCGCAATCAGTCTATGTTTGAGCCATTAGGAGGTGGCAATGAAGCCACTAGGAGTAATTATCAACCCCGCTGCTAATCGCGGCCGAGGTAACGAGGTGGGAGAGCGGGCCCTGGCAGCATTTGCCGAGGCCGGGATTGCAACCACTAATCTCAGCGGGACTAGCCAGGACGATATCCGCGCCAAGGTCAAAGCATCCGCAAAAGAAATCTCGGGACTAGTCGCTATCGGGGGCGATGGCACCTCACAGCTAGGTGTCAACCTTGCGATGGAGTACTCACTGCCGCTTGGTCTGGTCCCTGCCGGCAGTGGAAACGATCAGGTCAGGGAGCTAGCTGTCCCACTCACTGACACCTCAGCGGCTGTTGCAAACATCGTCGGAACCCTTGAGTGTCCCAGAGAAGTCGATGTGATGTGGGTAGAGACCGGCTATCGAAAGTTCTGGTCACTTGGCTCTATTTCCGCAGGTTTTGACGCGCTATGCGCCGAGCGGGCAAACCGCCTGGTTTGGCCAAAGGGCCCAAACTCCTATGTCGCAGCGCTGTTCTTGGAGCTTCCGAAATTCAAGCCGATTGCCTACAGGCTGGTGGCCGACGGCGTTTCTCGTGAGTTCAAGGCAATGCTGTGTGGGGTTGCCAATGTGAAGAACTTTGGGGGAGGCATGAAGATTTCTCCGCAGTCGGAGATCACCGACGGTGAGGTGGAGGTCTTCATCCTTCATGAAGTGTCAAGGCGCAAGCTGCTCGAGATTTTCCCCAAGGTCTACAAAGGCGAACACGTCAACTACGCCGAGGTCGAGATTTTCAAAGCCTCTAAGGTGAGAATCGAAAATGACGGGTTCCCAATGACCTGCGATGGCGAGATTATTGGCCCAGCACCGTTCTCGGTTGAGATTAGGCCGAAGGGTTTGGCCCTACTTAGCCGTTAGATTGCCCAACGAGCTGGTTTATGGCATGATTTCTAGGTTGCAACTAGGGCCCCATCGTTTAGCGGCCTAGGACGCTGCCCTCTCACGGCAGTAGCGCGGGTTCAAATCCCGCTGGGGTCACAAATCTCACTCTTGATGACAAAATCTCGGGAGTGAGATTTCTTTATGCGCGCCACCTTCTTGAGTATGCGGTGGCCAGGACAATCAAAATCACAGGTAGCAAGGCAGCAGCGTTGAGGCCGCCGAAGCTGTAGAGGGTGAGAATCGTCCCGGAAACGGCTCCTCCGAAGGCGCCACTGAGGCTCATCAGCGAGTCACTAAAGCCCTGAACAACAGGCTTTTGATCGACCTCCAGCACCTCGCTGAGCATCGCACTCGCGGCAACCGTGGCCGCTGACCAGCCCAGACCCAGTAAGAACAGCCCGATAACTACGAGGGTGAAGTTAGATTGTCCAAAACCCGAGATTGCAAGTGAGAAAAGCAGCACCACTTGCCCAAGAAGGATTGTTGGCTTGGCCCCTATGCGATCGCTCAGCACCCCAAAGACGGGGGCAAATGCATACATGCCAGCCACGTGCAGTGAGATTGTGAACCCAACCTCTGCCAGTGAGTGACCCTCCTGAGAGAGGTGGGCCGGAGTCATGCTCATCACCGAAACCATCACCATGTGGCTCAGCGCAATCGTAAGGACTGTGAACGCGGCAAGTGGGTTGCGGCGAATGATGCTGATTGCCTCACTGCTCTTGCGCTGTGGCAGCCCTGGCTCGACACCCGCTACCTCTTGAGCTAGCAGAAGAGGATCTGGGCGCAGCCCAAACCAGAAGACCAAGGTGGAGGTGGTCTGGGCGACAATCGTTAGGAGGAACGGTCCTGCAAGGTGAGGAAGTCCCAGAGCCAAGCCCATTGCCTCGCCAGGTGCAATCAGGTTGGGACCAACTACAGCACCCAGTGTTGTGGCCCAAACCACAATGGATAGGTCCCTACCCTTAGGCCTGTTGGTGGGTATGTCGGCGGCTGCGAAGCGCGCTTGGAGCCCAACTGCAGAAGCAGAACCCAGCAAGAAAAGAGCTACCAACTCAACAGGGAATGACCTAAGTCCGGCGGCCAGCATCATTCCAGCAGCCCCGAGTATTGCTAAGAATGCACCTAGAGCCAAAGCAGGGCGTCGGCCCCGACGGGCAGCGAGTCTGGCAAGCGGGATCGATAGAAAGGCTGCACCTAAGGTGCTCAGTGTGGCTGCCGCTCCGCTCCAGGCGGCAGTGCCGCTGAGCTCGGTTGCCATGATTGCACCGACCGAGAGTGTGGCACCGAATCCAAATCCTCCTAGGGCCTGACCGAGAGCTAACACTTTGACTGCCCTGGCCTGAATAAGGTTCAGGTCATGGCTTTGTTTTTGCGGCACCCCACCAATCTACTCCTTGGACTAAACTTGCCTCTCAGCGCAATCGCGAGGTGAAAATGACGCAAAAACCCCTAACCCTGGCTGAAAAGCTTTGGCGTGACCACTTGGTGGTCAAGGGTGAAAATGGCGCGCCTGACCTCTTGTATATCGACCTACACCGAGGTCACATCACCTCAGGCCTTTGATGGCCTGAGGCTTGCCGGTCGTGATATCAGGCGCAAGGACCTAACCATTGCCACCGAAGATCACAACACTCCAACCGCTGACATTCACCTTCCAATCGCAGAACCAACCTCAAGGGCCCAGGTTCAGGCGCTGAGAGACAACACCGCGGAGTACGGGGTGAGGATCCACTCTCTGGGAGCTAAGAATCAGGGCATTGTGCACGTTGTCGGTCCGCAGCTGGGGCTAACCATGCCGGGGCTAACAATTGTCTGCGGTGACTCTCACACCTCTACCCACGGTGCCTTTGGGTCACTGGCAATGGGCATTGGAACCAGTGAGGTTGAGCACGTGCTAGCGACCCAGACCCTGCCACTAAAGCCATTTAAGACAATGGCAATCAATGTTGAGGGCACACTGCGCCCAGGAGTTTCGGCAAAGGACATCATCCTTGCGGTCATTGCCAAGATAACTACCGGTGGTGGTCAAGGCTACGTTCTCGAATACCGCGGTAGCGCCATCCGCTCGCTCTCCATGGAGGGCAGGATGACAATCTGCAACATGTCCATTGAGGCTGGAGCCAGAGCTGGAATGGTTGCCCCAGACGAGGTCACTTTTGAATACCTGAAGGGCCGTCCGCACGCCCCAGAGGGTGCTGACTGGGATGCCGCTATCGAGTATTGGAAGACTCTCAAGACTGACGATGACGCGGTGTTTGATGCCGAGGTCTTTATTGATGCTGATTCTCTCGATCCGTTTGTGACATGGGGTACTAACCCTGGCCAGGGTGTCTCACTGCTTGACAGCGTTCCAGACCCAGCATCGTATGACGACCCTTCCCTCAGAGCGGCTGCCGAGCGGGCTCTTGAATACATGGACCTTCAACCCGGAACCAAGATGAAGGACATTGCTGTCAACACCGTGTTCCTAGGTTCCTGCACCAACGCCCGCATCGAAGACCTCAGGGCTGCAGCCGAGATCATCAAGGGCAAGAAGAAGGCGGATGGCATTCGCATGATGGTGGTGCCGGGTTCTCAGAAGGTTCGCTTGCAGGCCGAAGAAGAGGGTCTGGACAAGGTATTCAAAGACTTTGGGGCGGAGTGGCGCTTTGCAGGGTGCTCGATGTGTCTTGGTATGAACCCCGATCAGCTTGGTCCCGGAGAGCGAGCAGCCTCCACCTCCAACCGCAACTTTGAAGGCCGACA
>JAOGAX010000023.1 GCA_028144365.1 Aquiluna sp. | reverse complement strand
GATTGAAATCAAAGCCGGCTTGTCCAGCTGCTCAACTGTCGCCACCACCGGGAGCCTTCCGATGAACTCTGGAATCAGGCCAAATTTTCTCAGATCCTCTGGCTGAACCTGACGGAAGACATTCGAGTCATCTGTCTTCTCTTTCAAAGGCGAACCAAAGCCGATTCCCTTTTTGCCGGTTCGCTCACCGACGATCGACTCAAGTCCCGCAAAAGCACCGGCAACGATGAAGAGGACGTTTGTGGTGTCGATCTGAATGAACTCTTGCTGGGGGTGCTTGCGTCCACCCTGTGGTGGAACGGATGCAACCGTACCCTCAAGAATCTTCAGTAGGGCCTGCTGGACGCCTTCGCCTGAAACATCGCGGGTAATTGATGGATTCTCGGCCTTGCGAGAGATCTTGTCGATTTCGTCGATGTAGATAATTCCAGTTTCAGCGCGCTTCGGGTCGTAGTCAGCAGCCTGCAGGAGTTTGAGAAGGATGTTTTCGACATCCTCTCCGACATACCCGGCTTCGGTCAGTGCGGTTGCATCGGCGACAGCGAATGGGACATTGAGCCGCTTTGCAAGAATCTGCGCCAGGTAGGTCTTGCCACAACCGGTTGGACCAATCATCAAGATGTTGCTCTTAGCAATCTCCACATCGTCGTGTGGCTTGCCTGCGTTAGTGAGTGTGCCGGTGGCTCGAATTCTCTTGTAGTGGTTGTAGACCGCAACCGAGAGCTGCTTCTTGGCATCGTCCTGCCCAATGACGTATTCGTCTAGGAACGACTTGATTTCCTTGGGTGTAGGAAGCTCGAGAGACTCGGTCGACTCGGCTACCTGCTGACCTAGCTCCTCTTCGATGATCTCGTTGCAGAGCTCAATGCACTCATCGCAGATATAGACCGATGGTCCAGCAATGAGTTTGCGAACCTGCTTCTGGCTCTTGCCGCAGAAGGTGCACTTCAGCAGGTCACTTGTCTCACTCAAAGTCATGAGAAAAGCCTATATCTTCCGCATAGCGAAGCTCTTAGGAGCTCTCGGAGTGTTTAACCCTTGCGAGATGAGAGAACTTGGTCGATTAGACCGTATTCAACAGCCTGAGCCGCGGTAAGGATTTTGTCGCGATCGATGTCCTTGTTTACCTGCTCCTTGGGCTTGCCTGAGTGCTTTGCGAGAGTGTCCTCTAGCCACTCGCGCATACGCATGATCTCCGCAGCCTGAATCTCGATGTCTGACGCCTGGCCCTGTCCGCCACCACCTGTTGCCGGCTGGTGAATGAGGATTCTTGCGTTTGGAAGCGCAAGGCGCTTTCCCTTTGCTCCGGCTGCCAGCAGCACGGCAGCAGCCGATGCGGCCTGGCCCAGGCAAACTGTCTGAATCTGGGGCTTGATGTATTCCATGGTGTCGTAAATAGCGGTTAGGGCAGTAAAGGAACCACCAGGAGAGTTGATGTACATCGTGATGTCGCGATCTGGGTCCTGGGACTCGAGAACCAAAAGCTGCGCCATGATGTCGTCCGCCGAGGCGTCGTCCACCTGAACCCCCAAGAAGACAATGCGGTCTTCGAAGAGCTTGGTGTAGGGGTTGTGTCGCTTGAAGCCGTAGGAGGTGCGCTCCTCAAACTCAGGAAGGATGTAGCGGGCCTCGGGCATTGCGATTTTGCCTGAGCCGGTTTCAATAAAACTCATTTACTTGCCCTTCCCTACTCCGGTGGAACCGGATGCAAACTCTTGGATGTGGTCAATGAAGCCGTACTCGAGTGCCTCGGCAGCTGTGAACCAGCGATCGCGGTCACCATCGGCAATGATCTGCTCAACGGTCTTGCCGGTCTGCTCTGCGGTCAGGGTTGCGAGCTGACGCTTCATTGACATGATGAGCTCTGCCTGAGTCTGAATGTCGGATGCGGTTCCACCAAAACCACCCAGTGGCTGGTGCAGCAAGACTCTGGTGTTTGGGGTTGCGTATCTCTTGCCCTTGGTCCCGCTGGAGAGCAAGAACTGGCCCATTGAGGCTGCCATGCCGATACCCACTGTGACAATGTCGTTGGGCACGTACTGCATGGTGTCGTAGATCGCCATACCCGCGGTTATCGAGCCACCCGGAGAGTTGATGTAGAAGTAGATGTCCTTCTCGCTGTCTTCTGCTGCGAGAAGAAGAATCTTGGCGCAGATCTCATTGGCGTTCTCGTCACGAACCTCACTGCCCAGCCAGACGATACGGTCTTTGAGTAGCCTCTCAAAAACGTTATTGCGCTCCATTTGTGGCATTGCCATCCAGTACTCCTTAGCTATCTAGTAAACGATAGCCACGAGTGTTGCGGAATTAGGTGCTTGTTCGCCTTGGGCGTTAGACCTGGTAGTCGACCTTGTTGCCCTTGGTATCGGTAATCTCCGCGTTTGCAACCAAGAAGTCAACCGCCTTGCGCCTTGCAAGCTCACTTGCATAGAGGGCAACCTGACCGTTAGAGGCAACCTGCTTGATGAAGTCGTTTGGGTCCATGCCGTAGTTCTGCGCATTCATCGCTAGGTACTCGATGAGTTCCTGGTCCTCCACCTTGATCGCTTCAGCGTCGACGACCTTGTCCAAGATCAACCTGGTCTGGAAGTTTTTCTGGGACTC
This sequence comes from Aquiluna sp., assembly GCA_028144365.1. GTDB lineage: Bacteria > Actinomycetota > Actinomycetes > Actinomycetales > Microbacteriaceae > Aquiluna. The sequence continues at coordinate 2,094 of JAOGAX010000023.1, read as the reverse complement.
CTCGGTGACCTCTTTGCGGTGAACGTCGTCCTCGAGACGGCCCTCCCCCTCGAGGTGGTTGTGGACCTCGCGCTCAATTGCAACGTCCGACATTGGGATCTTGGCCTTAGAAATTAGCTCCTCGACGATTATGTCTCTTGCCTGCAGCACCTGCTTGCGGCCTAACTGCTCGGCAACCTTCTTCTCAATGTCAGCCTTGAGCTCGTCTAGGGTGTCGAACTCGCTGGCAAGCTGCGCAAAATCATCATCTGCCTTTGGAAGCTCGCGCTCCTTGACGGCCTTGAGCGTCACCGCAACCTCTGCCTCCTTGCCGGCGTGCTCGCCGCCAACCAGCTTGGAGCGGAAAGTTGTGGACTCCCCAGCAGTGAGAGTGTCTAGCGCCTCATCAATTCCATCCAGAAGTTGGTTGGATCCAATTTCGTAGGAAATGTCGCTGGCGGTATCAATCTCTGCACCTTCAAGTGAAGCGGTTAGGTCGATGGTGGTGAAATCGCCCATCTTCGCAGGTCTCTCAACCGTCTTCAGGGTTCCAAATCGAGCCCGAAGTGCATCGAGTTCAGTCTCGATGTCCATCTTGGCAACCTTGACTGGGTCAACCTTTACCTTCACACCCTTGTAGTCGGGCATCTTGAACTCTGGCTCGACCTCTACCTCTAGCTCAACAACTAGTTCCTTGTTGGGCTCCTGCGCGTTAGGAGCAGATTTGATGTCTACCTCTGGGGCTGCTAGCGGACGAAGCTTCTCGCTAATGAGAGCCTCACGGTAGAAGTCGTCGATGCCGTCGTTGATTGCCTGACCAATGATTGCGTCCTTGCCGACCCGCTGATCAAGAACCGGTGCTGGGACCTTACCTTTGCGGAAGCCTGGGATGTTCACCTGACCCGCAATGGTCTTATAGGCCTTGTCGAGAGCTGGCTTGAAAGCCTTCTCGTCGACGGTCACCGTCAGCTTGACGCGTGTTGGGTTTAGCTTCTCGACTGTGGTTTTCAAGTCCTACTCCAAGGGGTTGGTTGATTTACTGGTCGGGATGACAGGATTTGAACCTGCAACCCCCTGTACCCAAAACAGGTGCGCTACCAAGTTGCGCTACATCCCGGGGATTTCATAACTAGCGTCATGAACCCTGACACTCTATCCCATAGAATGGGGTGTCGTCTAACGATGCGCGAGTGTAGCTCAATGGTAGAGCCTCAGTCTTCCAAACTGATTACGCGGGTTCGATTCCCGTCACTCGCTCCACAGAGCGCTACTCCCCTAGGTCCATAAGCTGAACCGCTTTCGCAAAGTCCGGAACCTGCTTTTTCAGCTCCGCAAAAGTTCCATGTGCGACAACCTTGCCCTTCTCCAGATAGATGATCTTGTCAGCATTCATGACAGTGGAGAGCCTATGGGCAATAAGAATTACGCCGAGAGACTCACTAAGAGCATCGATTGCTTGAGTAACCTCATCCTCTGTTTTGGCATCAAGGGCACTAGTTGCCTCGTCAAGAAAAATAAAATCGGGATTTCTGTATAGAGCTCTGGCTATTCCCAACCTCTGGATTTCTCCCCCAGAAAGTCTCCCGCTGTCAGATGATATTTCCATGTTCAGCCCTGCAGCGTCCCAGGCAAGTATGTGAGATAGCTGTGCCATTTCTAGGCAGTCTCTTACCCTACTTTCCTCTGGAGCTTCCTCGAAATCTAAGCTCACGTTTTGGGCGAGGGTGCCCGAAATAAGGTGCGGTCTTTGGGGCACGACTCCGAGTATCCCCGGTCGACTGCGCACTAGAGATGTTGGGTCTTGACCATAAACCTGCACAAACCCGTGAGCAGGTCTGACGAAACCCGTTGCTAACTCGAAGATGGTTGATTTTCCTGCTCCTGAGGGTCCAACTATTGCAGTTTTCTCACCCTTCTTCGCGGTGAACGAAACGTCTTCAATAGCAGTGATTTCAGCCCCGCTGTAACTAAATGTGACCCCTTGGAACTCGAGAAACGCCTTATTCAAATCCAGGTCTTGTTTTTTCGGAACTGTTGTGTCAGCAGGCGAAGCTAATATTTCAACGAGGTTGGCGAATGCCCTTTTTGCCGTTTCACCTGAGCTAACCATGGCGA
>JAOGAX010000022.1 GCA_028144365.1 Aquiluna sp. | reverse complement strand
TTTAGAAAGACTCTAGAGACCGGATCCGCCGTGCTCTCGGAGGCCATTGGCAAGGCTTCAAAGCAGCTAGATGGAGAGACAGCATTCCTTCTTCACGACACCTATGGCTTCCCAATTGACCTCACCGTGGAGATTGCGGGCGAAAGCAATCTTGAGGTCGATAGGACTCGGTTTGACGAACTGATGCAAGAACAGAGGGACCGTGCCAAGGCGGACTCGAAGGCCAAGAAGACAGGCGGTGCTCAGTTACAGGTCTACAGCGACTTCCGCTCCACTGGCGCCACCGACTTTGCCGGCTACGAATCCTTAGTGGCAGAAGGCAAAGTACTAGGACTAATCCGCGAGGGCAACGCCGTTGAGTCAATGACTCAGGGACAAATGGGTGAGGTAGTTCTCGACCGCACCTCTTTGTATGCAGAGTCTGGCGGCCAGGCGGCAGACGCAGGCGTCATCCTTGGAGACGGCTTTGAACTCGAGGTGCTGGATGTTCAAAAGCCAGTAAGGGGCCTTTTCTCCCACAGCGTGCGCGTGGTTTCAGGTGAGATTTCTAAAGGCTCGAAAGCTATGTCAAAGGTGGATGCTCACTGGCGACTTGGTGCCTGTCAGGCACACAGCGCAACTCACGTCATACACGCAGCTCTTAGGCAGGTACTGGGACCTCAGGCCCTACAGTCTGGGTCTTTCAACAAGCCCGGCTACATGAGGCTGGACTTTGCCTGGGGCGAGGCGCTAAGTGAAGCCACAAAGAGCGAAATCGAAGAGGTTTCAAACCTAGCTATTCGTTCAGACTTAGCCGTAAGCGCACAATTTATGACACTGCCCGAGGCGAAGACCTGGGGAGCAATTGCGCTTTTTGACGAGACCTACGACGAGATGGTGCGTGTGGTGCAGGTTGGCGGACCCTGGTCTCGCGAGCTATGTGGTGGCACACATGTGACCCGCACCGCACAGATTGGCCTGGTCTCAATTACTGGAGAATCCTCGGTTGGCTCGGGTAGCCGCCGCATTGAGGCAGAGGTCGGCATGGACGCGTTGAGATCCCTGATTCAACACCGAGAAACCATTCGCAGGATAGCCACAGGCTTCAAGGCTCCCGCAGCTGAGGTGGAGACAAAGATCTCTGAGGCCCTCGAGGAAGTAAGACGTGCCCAGAAGTTGCTAGCTGATGCGACTACCAAGGCCGCCATGGCATTGATTCCCGAGCTTTTAGCCAGCGCAACTGAGACATCCGGAATCAAGCTGGTAGCCGGGTCTGTTGGAGAACTAGCTCCAGATTCGCTCAGAGAGCTAATCCTTCAGCTGCGTGAGCGGATGGGTGGGAACTCAGTAGTAATTCTTGGGGCAAGCGCCTCTGATCGCGCAACGGTAATGGTCGCAGCGGGTGTAGATGCGGTTGCTTCCGGCAAAGACAGCGGGGCTCTAGCCAAGAAGGCCGCTGAAGTTCTAGGTGGTGGAGGCGGAGGCAAGAAAGACCTTGCCCAGGGCGGTGGTCCCGAACTGACAAAGCTTGAGCAAGCAATTGCTGAGGCTAAGGCACTGCTTTGAGGGCAATGGGAATCGACGTAGGGGCTGTCCGAATTGGAGTGGCACTCTCTGAGGGGACCCTCGCCCTCGCCCATGACACCTTGGCTTTCGATGAATCGGCAGTCGGGCTCCTAGCCGACCTTGCGGCTGAGAAGGATGTCAGGGATATTTACGTAGGGCTTCCGCGTTCGCTCTCGGGAGGTCACACCAAAAGTACTGAGATGGCTGCCAATTTCGCCCGTGAACTTTCAGCACAAACACCGGCTTCAGTTTTCGTAATTGATGAGCGCCTGTCGACAGTCTCCTCGCAGCGTTTGCTGCGTGAGGCAGGCAAGAGTGCCAAGCAGTCAAGGTCATTGATTGACGCGGAGAGCGCTAGAGCAATTCTGGATTTCGCCCTCGAGTCACCGCAATCGGCAATCAAGATTGGAGATCTTGATGCTTGACGATTTCGAGGCTACGGAAGTGAAGCCAAAGAGAGCCCGCTCCTGGATAGCTGCGCTGGTTTCAATCGCCATTGTTGGTGGTGGTCTCACAGCCGGTTACTTTGCCTTCAGGGATGCTTTTGAGGGGGGAGTAGGAGCCCTCATCAGTCGTTTCAGCGTCGAAGACTATGACGGCAATCCAGGTCCTCCCGTTTTGATTGTCATTGAGGCCGGTGACACTGGAGAGGACGTGGCTCGCAAGCTTGTGGAGGCTGATGTCATCAAGAGCTTTGATGCCATTTATAGAGACATGCTGAACGTTGAGCTCACCATTTATCCGGGACACTTCGAGTTCCCCACCCAGATACCAGGACTAGAGGCACTGCAAATCCTGCTTGCTGGAGAGAACCGGGTAGTCGTTCAGGTGACGATTCCAGAGGGTCTGCAGCTAGTTGAGATTGTTTCCGTGCTGGTCTCTGACCTTGGGCTTTCAGAGGAGAGGCTGCTGGAGAGTATTGAAGTAGCAAACGCTGAACGACCTGGTGAAACACTTGAGGGCTGGCTCTTTCCCGCCAGTTACACCTTCGATCCTGGTGTTGACGAGCAAACTGTCATCAGCACCATGCTCGCGCGCATGGATGCCGAACTTGAGGGACATGGCCTTGGTGTTGAGGAGGGTTTTGATTATCTCACCCTCGCCTCAATCATTCAGCTTGAGGGTCGTGCCGAGGAAGACATGTACAAAATATCTACGGTGTTTAATAACCGACTCGATAGAAACATCGCACTCCAGTCTGATCCAACGGTTAAGTACTACTACGAAGGTTCAATAGAAAGCTTCCAGGAGGGACTAGCGGATACCGCAAACCTCTACAACACCTACGTTTACCCCGGGTTGCCGCCTGGGCCAATCAGTTCACCCGGAGCGGCCGCGATTGATGCTGCAATCAACCCAGCAGCGGGAGACTGGCTCTATTTTGTGGCAATCAACCTTGCAACTGGAGAAACGGTCTTCTCCGAGACACTAGTTGAGCATGAGCGTGCAGCGGAACTATACAGGCAGTGGCTAAGAGATAATCCGGGTTGGGATGACTAGTAACTACGCGGTACTCGGCTCGCCAATTGCCCATTCCATGTCACCTGCGCTGCACAAGGCCGCTTTTGCCGTTTCTGGAATTGAAGCCAGCTATGAGTCGCACGAGCTTGCTGGCGGACTGTCCAACTTTGTTTCGACACTGGATGAGAGCTGGCAGGGATTTTCGCTAACAATGCCGCTCAAAGAAGAGGCGCTGGATGTTGCCAAGCAACTTCATCCGCTCGCGATTTCCACCCGGGCTGCAAACACCTTGATTCGAGTATCCGATGCCTGGCTTGGTTATAACACCGACGTCATGGGACTCCAGCAGGCAGTTCAAAGTCAAACTTTCCAGACAGTAGCTATTTTGGGCAATGGGGCAACTGCTAGAAGTGCAGCGGTAGCTTTCGAAGACCACGAGGTTCTCGTCTGGGCAAGAAACAGCGATCGTGCCATGGCCATCACCGAAAGCTACGTAGGCAGAGTTGCTTCCCTCGATGAAGCGCTTAGGTGCGATCTCGTGGTCTCGACATTGCCTGCTGGGGCACTAAAACCTCTGCTGCAAGATGCTTACCCAGGCGTGCTATTGGATGTCGCATATGCAAATAGGGACACCGCCTCTCACTTCTCGTCGAGCATTTCCGGCCTTGAGATGCTGCTTTGGCAGGCGGTAGGGCAACAGAGATTGTTTAGAACAGCGCAATTTGAGTCGCCGCTAGCCGATGAGGTAGCTGTAGTGGCTGCAATGCGCTCGGCACTAGACATGGGAGAATAGGCAGATGATTAGATGGCTGACCGCAGGTGAATCCCATGGACCCGAGCTAATTGGGGTCATCGAGGGACTTCCTGCAGGTGTGCCGGTTCTTGCTGAGGACATTCAAGACGCTCTAGCTCGAAGAAGACTCGGCTATGGCCGCGGAGCCCGGATGAAGTTTGAGCAGGACGAGGTCACTCTTTCAACTGGGATTCGTTTTGGACTGACACAGGGCGGCCCAATCGCGCTGAGAATTGCCAACACGGAGTGGCCAAAATGGGAGACCGTGATGAGCGCAGCTCCCGTTGACGAAGCGGAGCTGACTGGAGGCAGGGCAGCAAAGCTAACCAGGCCTAGACCAGGACACGCGGACTTTACTGGGATGCAGAAGTATGGCTTCGATGAGGCTAGGCCAGTGCTCGAGCGTGCGAGTGCCAGGGAGACGGCAACGAGAGTTGCACTGGGGAGAATTGCTCAGAACTTCCTTAGAGAGCTTGGAATTGAACTGGTAACCCACACCGTCGCTATTGGGCCAGTCGCCAATAACAGCGAGGCGCTACCTAGGCCCAAAGATGTTGAAACCCTCGACGCTGATCCACTGCGCTGCTTCGACAAGCAAGCTTCGGCTGCCATGGTTGCCGAGATTGACGACTGCCATGCCTCGGGCGACACCCTCGGCGGTGTTGTCGAAACTCTCGTCTACGGCATGCCTCCGGGAGTTGGCAGCTATGTCCACTGGGACCGAAGGCTAGATGCCCAGCTATCTGCCGCGGTAATGGGCATCCAAGCCATGAAATCAGTCGAGATTGGTGATGGTCTAGAGACCACAAAGCGCCGCGGTTCCGTTGCGCACGACGAGATTGTTCGCGAAGACGGCGAGGTTTCCCGCAAGACTGACCGAGCAGGCGGCATTGAAGGTGGTATGAGTAACGGAGAGATAGTGCGCGTTCGCGCCGGTATGAAGCCGATCAGCACCGTTCCCAAGGCACTGGAGACCATTGACACCGCATCTG
>JAOGAX010000021.1 GCA_028144365.1 Aquiluna sp. | reverse complement strand
TTGACTCAATCGTTGTTTCGGTTGACTCCGAGACAGGCATGCCGCTGGCACTCAGCGTCAACTCGACAGAGCAGGCTGAGGCTGCAATGGAGGTTGGCTACGAGAGCATCAGCTTCGCAGACCAGGACGAGAGCCTGTTTAGCTTCACTCCCCCAGCCGGAACCGAGATTGTTGACCTGAATGCAATTCAGGAACAGAAGCAGGATCTCGAAATGTGGATGGACATGGAAGAGATGGAGTCTCTCGAGGAGAAGCCAGAACCGGTAATGATCGGCGAGGGTTGGGACACTGTCGTGCACATGCCAGCAGGAGAAAAAACACTGGAAGAGATGGGTGGCCAGCTGTTGCAGTCACTTATGACACCGGTCGCAGGTGGCATGCTCCTGAGCACTCCGCTGATGAACGTCTTTATGACCGACTCGGGCGATGTTTACGCTGGCGCAGTAAGCGTGCAGCACCTGTTTGACACAGCAAAGTAGTTTCTATGGCACAACAGCTGGCAATTGAGACCAGAGGTCTAACCAAGCGCTTTGGTGACCAGAAGGCAGTCAACTCGATAAGCCTTGAGGTCCCAAGCGGTTCGGTGTTTGGCTTCCTGGGTCCCAACGGGTCCGGCAAGACAACCACCATTCGCATGCTGCTTGGGCTAGCTGAGGCTACCGAGGGTGAAATCAAACTCCTCGGCACCGAGATACCAAAGGACCTTGAGAAGGCTCTCCCTAGAGTTGGCGCCCTTGTCGAGGGTCCGGCCTTCTATCCGTTTATGTCCGGACGCAACAACCTTCTCCGGATTGATGCGGCTGACAGATTCAGCGATGCCAGCACCAGAATTCAAAGAGTCGAGGCGGCACTGGATCGAGTCGGACTTCATAACGCAGGCAACAAGAAGGTCCACGCCTACTCACTTGGAATGAAGCAGCGTTTGGGACTTGCAAATGCCCTGCTGAAACCCAGAGACATCTTGGTGCTCGACGAGCCGACAAACGGCCTAGACCCCCAGGGAACCCGAGAGGTCAGAAATCTCATTCGCTCACTGTCCGCCGAGGGCATCACGATTTTCCTCTCCTCCCACCTGCTCAGCGAGATAGAGATGCTGTGTAGCCATGTGGCAGTGATGAGCGCGGGCAAGATTATTGCTCAGGGGCTTATCGAAGACCTCAGGAATGAGGAGCCAACCCGCCTCATTCTCAAAACCGATGACATTGACGCAGCTGTCGAGACGTTGAAGGCAAATGGAATTGGTAAAGCCAAGATTCTCGGGGACCAGATCACTTGTGAGGTAGATCCCGCCCTCGATGTCGCCAGCCTGAACGCAAAGCTAGTAAGTAAAAAGGTCTCGGTGAAAGAGATCAGGCTTCAGCGCTCTAGCCTCGAAGAGAAGTATGTGAAGCTCACGGGAGAGGGGTTTGAAGTTGTTCGCTAAGGCCCTAGGCATCAGGCTCTTCCTCTCAGAGCTCAAGGTAATGTTCACTCGTCGCCGCACCTGGGCGATGCTTGCTGCGATCGCACTAATTCCCATTTTGTTGGCAGTAGCAGTTGCGCTCTCATCGGCGCGCCTAGCACCAGGTGAAGGCCCGCCATTCTTAGTTGAGGTCACACAAAACGGGCTGTTTACTGGCTTCACGGCCATGATGTTGGCCATGCCACTGTTCTTGCCGCTCACGGTTTCGGTCGTAGCGGGTGACACAATCGCTGGCGAGGCTGGGCTGGGTACCCTTCGCTACCTCCTGATCTCCCCGGTCGGACGGGTTCGGCTACTTGTCATGAAGTACCTGGCATCGCTGGTGTTCATTCTCGCCGGCACATTCACACTCATGATTGTCGGAGCGGCAATTGGAGCAATCCTGTTCCCGGTTGGCCCGGTGACTTTGTTGTCAGGGTTCACCATAAGCATTTTTGAGGCCTTCGGGCGGATGGCACTTGTTGCCCTCTACACGACAGTTTCGCTTTCCGGTATGGCGGCCGTTGGCCTGTTTATCTCCACGCTCACCACGGTTCCCGTGGGAGCGATGACCGCAACCTTGGTCACCAGCGGTGTTAGCAACATCCTTGGAAGCATTCCCCAGCTTGAGTGGATGCACGCTTGGCTATTCACGTATTACTGGCCTTACTTTGCAGATCTATTGAGAGCGCCAATTGAGTGGGGTTCAATGCTAAACAACATTGTTTTGCAGCTTGGTTGGATCGCAGTCTTTGGAGCTCTTGCCTATGGCCGCTTCACCACCAAGGACATCCTGAGCTAGCGCTGTTAGACTTTGTGGCCGTAGGGGCCTCTAGCTCAGTTGGTAGAGCAACGGACTTTTAATCCGTGGGTCGTGGGTTCGAGCCCCACGGGGCCTACAACTTTCTAGGTGCCCTCGCCCACAACCTGAAGATTGCTTGCTCCATCAACACGCCATGTGCCCTGCACGTTGACCATTAGATACCGCAGCCCATAGACGGCGTTGCCCGACTCTATGAAACGAACGTCAATGATTGCGATGGCCTCTGAGCTGTCCACCATGCAGTCCCGATAGGCAAGCTCTGAGGATTCAATCAGAGGGCCATAGCTACCGGAAATGATCTCTATAAACCCCTCTAGGGTTACGCTTTCCTGAAAACTGGGGGAGGAAATTGCATACGCCCTATCAAACTCGCCCTCACCGAAGGCCGCGGTTTGGGTGTCAATTGAATCTTCAATGCTGAGCTGAGTTGCTTCTTGGCACTCCTGCGGGCCGGCGGGTTCTGGCTCCGAGGTGTTTTCCTCCTCAGCCTCCTGTTGAGGCACTGTGTCTTCCTGAGGCGCTTCGCTCTCGGCCTGAGCTGGGGTGGAGACTGGCGACTCGTCTGAGGCCTGACACCCTGTGAGTGCCAAGACAGTGAGAAAAACCAGCGCTCTAGTAAGTTTCACTCTTTTGCCTGCTTGTTAGTCGCCTAATTAGCTTTAGTGATTCGCAAGACCAAAGCGCCCAAAGAACCAGCAGCGGCTGGAAGAAGAGCCTGGTGAATCGGGCCTGATCGGTGTCTAGACCAAACGCGTCAATGCCCTCCACATATTGGTTGATGTTGCCGGGAAATATGGCGATGAAAAACAGCGCGGTGACAAGACCTGCCCACGGCACAACCCAGCCCACGGTTAGTAGGGATAGTCCAAGGAGAATCTCGACGATGCCGGATGCGACCACAACAAAGTCAGGATCCAGCGGCAGCCATACCGGAACCTGGGCCTGAAACTCTTGGCGAGCATCAGTCAGATGGCCAACGCCTGCCATCATGAGCGCTCCACCCAGCAAAACCCTCGCGAGTGTCCTGATTACCTTCATCATTGCTAGACAAACCGATTCATTGAACGCTTTGTTCCACCCATCTCTGGAAGCAACTTGCCACATAACTGGTTTGCAAGTGAGTGCAGAGTAAAGGCAAGACCCTCATCGGTGTCTATAAAGCCGATGGTGGTCTGGTGGGTGAAGTGAGTTATTTTCTTGGTCATCTGGTAGGGGTCAAGGAATGCAGTTTGTGCGACATAACCCACTCCCCCATCATGAAAAAGAAGGCCTTCAAAGAATTCGAGGCGAGGCTTCGAGCCAAAAGAGGCATTGATGTCCGCCTTGTCCATATGAATGAACGAACAGAAGCCGAGCTCGCCGCCTCAAAAGGAAGGGAGCCGTGTGTATTGCTTCAATACGAAGACGGCTCGATCTCGATGTTTTTGGATTATGAGGAGCTCAAGGCAGCTGGTGGAAGGGTGAACTCGTTTGAAAAACTCGTTGAGTCAAGGCTAAATATTTACCTTTAGGACTTTCCCACAACGCCGACTTCACCGGGTTATCCCCATTTCTAAATGCCCGCCTCTAGCGTCGCTTGCTCAAGTTTTAGCTTCAGGGGGTGAAGCGAAGACAGGTAATTCTGAAGTTGAAAAAAGAGGCTAGAAAACAAGATCTGCCCTTTGAAATTATTGAGCTCAAAAGGCACACCGGTATCAAAATCGGTAACACTACTAAAACACTTGGTCGTCACAGTGAGATACCGAACAAGACAGTCGTAAAGTTTTATGAGCAGTTTTCCGATGAGCTAGGAAGCAGGTGGTGGAGGTGACACACTTCACAATCATGGCTGAGCGAGACGGTGACTGGTGGTCGCTTCAAGCCAAAGAGTTGCCTGGAGCAATTAGTCAGGTGAGGAGAATCGAGGATGCGGTCGTTATCAAGGAAGCCCTTGCTTTCCTCACGGGAGAGCCTGAGGAATCGATAACGGTATCCCTAGAGATACTTGAATCAGGTTTGATAGACAACGCTTCCTAACTTCTTACGCTGGTGAAGCCACTGCGCCCAAATGGCAAAAGTTAGCCAAACCACCTGCATAACTACGATTGCCCGCTGCGCAAGTCCAGTTACCGTCCGATCCGGGTCTAGCCAGGTAAGCAAAAAGACCAAGGTTGCGATTGTCATCACGGCTGTTGCACTAATTGCCCCCGGTGGCCGAATGCTCCAGTGATACTGGCGGTCAAACCTCATGGCCAGTAGTGGCCAGGCCGAAAACAACACAAAGGCTGAGGTGGCAAAGAAAAGGTGCTGAGGAGAGTTAGATGTCTGATCCGGCACCGCAAATATGGCAACCCCATATGAACTCAGTCCTGCAAGAAAGAGTGTGATTCTTCCGGGCATGGCGAGCGACTTCGCGTGCCAGGCCCCAATCAAAGTAAGGGTTGAGCCAAAAAGGAAGAAGCTGGTCTGCACCCACTTCACCGGAGAATCATCTGCAGCGAGGTCGGAGATGGTCTGACGAATGGGGTCATACCCTGGCCACAGCAGCGCCGATAGTGTCCATCCGGTGATGTTTTGGATGGGGCCGAGAGTGGCTGCAACGACCGCCCAAATGCCAATCAGCTGCATTACAGAGCCATCCTTGAGAGGAAAGCCTTGGTCCGCTCTTGCTGCGGGTTAGCGAAGAACTCCTTGGCTTCGTTGGCTTCGTAAATCTTGCCTTGCTCCAAGAAAATTACCCAGTCCGCGACCTCTCGAGCAAACGCCAGCTCATGGGTGGCCATGAGGATAGTAGTGCCGGTCTTCTTGAGGTCGCGAATCAAATCCAGAACCTCCCCAACCAGCTCAGGATCGAGGGCGCTTGTGACCTCGTCAAGCAGCAAGACCTTGGGGTCCATGGCAACTGCCCTGGCTATGGCACTTCGTTGCTGCTGCCCACCGGAAACCTTGTCTGGGTAGGAGTCTCCTCGATCGCCCAGCCCAATTCGGTCAAGCCACTTCTGGGCAATTTTTGTTGCTTCTTCTTTGCTCATGCCTTTGACGTGCTTGAGGGCGAGAGTGATGTTGTCCATGATGCTCAAGTGAGAAAAAAGGTTGAAGGACTGGAAAACTAGCCCGATCTTTGCCCTAATTTCATCCTCATCGACTCCAGGGGCCGAGATCTCTTCATCGTCTAGGAAGATTTGCCCATCCGAAATCTCCTCGATCAGGTTTAAACACTTTAGAAGTGTGGACTTTCCTGAACCTGAGGCCCCGATCAGCGCAACGATTTGTCCGGGAAACACCTCAAGGTCGACCCCGTCAATTACAACTCGATCGCCGTAGTGCTTTTTGAGGCCGGTCACCCGAAGGCGTGGCTTGTCCCAGTTGATCACAGCGTGCTTCCCATCTGCTCACGCTCTGAGTACTTCCGAGAGATTCGGTCCGCCAATCTAACTGTAGGGATTGCCAGCAGCACGAATAGCAGACCAGCCACAACGTAGGGGGTGAAGTTGGCAAACTTTGCCGCCTCGATTTGCGCGCCTCTGACCGCGTCAACGGCACCAAGCACCGAGATCAACCCAACATCCTTCTGGAGCGCCACGAAGTCGTTCATAAGTGGAGGAATTACTTTTCTGACAGCCTGTGGCAAGACAACCAGGCGCATCGACTTGGAGTAGCTCAACCCCAAGCTTCTGGCAGCAAGGCGCTGCGAAGAGTGCACGGATTCAATGCCTGCTCTAAATACCTCTGAGACATAAGCACTGTAGGTAAGGGTTAGCGCGATAGTTCCCAGCACCTCCGCGGGAACGCGGCCCAAAAACTCAAGCCGCAAACCAGGTATACCGAATCCCACCAGATACAACACAATGATCAGCGGCAATCCCCTGAATAGGTCCACGTAGCCTCGCGAGAGGACTCTGAGCGGAAAGAACACGGGCGACTTGAGGGTTCTGAAAATTGCCAGCAGAAGCCCGGTAATCAAGACCAGAAATGCAGCAGCGACTAGCACGCGCAGGTTCAGCAGCAGCCCATCAAAAACCCTTGGAAACGCCTCGATGGCGACTTCCCAATTGAAAAAACTAGTCTCAACCCTTTGCCAGCCCGGTGTTGCCAAAAGGCCAAACCAAACAAATGCCGCAAAGGCGAGCGTGGAGAGCATCGCTAAGCCAACAGACTTATTCTTCTTCCGGCGCTTGAAATCTCTCCGGGCGCGTTCGGCCGAGGAGATGCTCGAGTCGTCAAGTGCCATGTAGAGCCTTAAAGAGAAATAGGTGAGGCGATTTCTCGCCCCACCTATTTAACCCTGAAATAACTACTTCAGTACCGGTGCACCAACATAATCTGCCAGCCACTCCTGCTCAATCGCGGCAAGCTTGCCACTCTCACGCAGGGCATCGACAGCCGCAGTCACGGCATCGGTTAGCGGTGAGTCCTTGTCTAGGACAAGACCAAAGCTGTCTCCAGCCTCAGCACCCTCAAGCTGACCAAGGATGATTCCGCCGTCAAGCTCGACCGCTGTTAGGTAGAACGCGGTTGGGAGGTCAACAACGATTGCGTCGACCTGACCGTTGGCAAGTGCTGCCTTGGCATCGTCATTGGAGTTGAAGACCTGAGCTCCGCCATTTGGCTGAATGATCTCCTCGATGGCCTTGAGGCTGGTTGTTCCAGTCTGGGCTCCAATCAAGAGGTCCTTCAATCCGGCTAGGTCGGTAACTCCCTCAGCCGCCGAACCAGCAACGGTGATCACAGTCTGAGCTGTGAAGTAGTAGGGGCTTGAGAAATCAACCGATGCCTTGCGCTCCTCGGTGATCGAGTACTGCTGCAGGTTGAAGTCAAAGCTCTTCGGTCCAGGCTGAATTGCCTCTTCGAATGTGGTCCTGACCCAAACTACGTCCTCGGGTGCGAAGCCGAGCTCCTCTGCAACTGCGTATGCAACAGCGGACTCGAATCCCTCTCCAGACTCTGGGGTGTCATCCAAAACCCATGGGTAGTAGGCAGGAAGGCCGGTGCCAATGGTTAGCTTGCCGGCAGTAATAGTTTGTAGTTCACCAGCTGAGTTCTCCTCGGCTGGAGCACAGGCGCTGAGGCCCAGTGCAAGTGCTGCGCTGGCCAGTGCAGCAACTGCAATCCGGCCAAATTTCT
>JAOGAX010000020.1 GCA_028144365.1 Aquiluna sp. | reverse complement strand
GAACTTAATGGTGCGACTGATTGCGGTGTCAAAGACCTTGCCAGGGAACGCCTCCTGCAGTCTCTCAAGCACCTCTCTAGAGTGCAGGGTTCGCTGGTCATGCATGGTTGGAATTAGACCATCAAGTTCAAGAGTTGGATTGGTGCGAGCCTTAACCTTGTCGATGGTCTGGATCAGCAGTGCCACTCCCCTGAGGGCAAAGAACTCCGTTGCCATAGGTATTAGAACCCCGTGAGCTGCCGTTAGGGCGTTGACGGTTAGCAGACCCAGCGATGGCTGGCAGTCAATGAAAATTACGTCGTAATCGGCCTTGACCTTCTTGAGAATGCCATCGAGCACTCTCTCGCGTCCCATCTCAGTGACGAGGTTCATCTCGGCCGCAGATAGGTCAATGTTCGCCGGGATAATGTCAAGGTTTTCAATGTTGGTCTGCTGGATGGCCTCGCGAGGGTCCATTGAGGTGTCCATCATCAGGTCATAAATGGTCGGGGCCTCTTGGTAGTCGCTTGCGAGGTTTACCGACAGCGCACCTTGCGGATCAAAATCCACCACAAGAATTTTTCTGCCGTACTCGGCTAGTGCGGCAGCAAGATTGATTGTGGTCGTTGTCTTGCCGACGCCACCTTTTTGATTGCACATGGCAATGATGCGTGCTGGGCCATGCTGTTTCAGCTTGGCCGGGGTGGCAAATGTCTTCTTAGAAAGATCCACCGTGACCTCCCATATTTATTGCTCTAGCCTACCGCCGTGCACGGGGGTGAGCTTGCGAATACACCTCTCGCAGCGTGTCAACGGTTATTAGCGTATAGATCTGCGTTGTCGCAACCGATGCGTGGCCCAATAGCTCCTGCACCACCCTGACATCTGCTCCACCCTCAATCAGATGGGTTGCGAAGGAATGCCTCAGGGTATGCGGCGATACATCGAGTTCGGCCTGCGCCCCCGCTTTCTGGATAATCTCCCATATGCTTTGCCTGCTGAGCCTTCCACCCTGCTTGTTCAAAAACAGTGCTCGCTCCCCTCTCAGCTTTGCAAGCTCTGGCCGAGTCCGAACCAGGTAGGCGTCAAGACTCTTTGCAGCAAACGACCCCACGGGAACTATGCGCTCTTTGGAGCCCTTGCCTCTGACTCTGATGAGACCGTCATCGGTCACCTCATCCAAATCCAGTGCAACAACCTCACTAACCCTTGCGCCACTGGAATACATCAGCTCAACGATCGCCCTGTCGCGCAGCCGAATTCGGTCGGCAGCTTCATCATCCGGTTCGGGACCCGAAGCCTCCAGGAGTTTCACAACCTGCTCCTGGGAAAGTGCCTTTGGTAGGCGACTCGGAAGCTTGGGCTGCCTGAGGCGCGAGGTTGGGTCGTCCTCTCTGAGGCCCTCTAATGCAAGAAACTTGTGAAAGCCCCGCACTGCCGCAAGGATTCGGGCTCGACTAGACGCCCGAAACCCTGATTCCGTGAGCCTGTTTGAAAACTCCTCCAGATCAAGATGAGAAGCGGTCATTGGTTCCGCGTCGGCTGCTTCAAGGAAATCCGCATATTTTGCAAGGTCAGCTCGGTAAGCAGCGAGGGTGTTTTTAGAAAGCCCGCGCTCAACGGTTAGATGCCGCAAATAGCGCTCAAGCGGCGACATGGAAATTAGCTCTCGTCAAATAGCCGCTGAGACTTCTGTCTTTCTAGAGCGGCCTTGATAAGTCCATCGAAGAGTGGGTTTGCCCTGGTGGGGCGAGACTTGAACTCCGGGTGAGCCTGAGTCGCAACGTAGAAGGGGTGGACTTCCTTTGGAAGCTCCACGTACTCAACCAGGTTGCCGTCGGGAGAGGTCCCTGAGAAGACGAGCCCTGCCCCCGCTATTTGTTCCCTGTAGGCATTGTTTACCTCATAGCGGTGGCGGTGCCTCTCCGAGGCGGAGTCAGCCCCGTAGAGCTTCTGCACGAGCGAACCCTTTTCGAGCTTGGCCTCATACAGCCCCAGCCGCATGGTCCCGCCCATCTCCGACTTGTCCAAAAGCTCGACCTGTTCCGCCATGGTTGCAATCACGTGGTTCTTTGCCTCGGGCTCAAACTCACTTGAGGTTGCGCCTTCAATGCCAACGACGTTTCGCGAGTACTCAATCACCATGCATTGCAAACCCAAACACAGGCCAAGGGTGGGTACTTGGTTCTCTCTTGCAAACTTCAAAGCACCGAGCTTGCCCTCGATGCCGCGAATGCCAAAACCTCCAGGAACACATATTGCATCTAGCTCTGCGATGTTCTCTCTTGCTCCAGAGGCGCTCTCGCAGTCATCGGATTTGATCCAGTGAATATTGACCTTGGTGGAATTGGCAAAGCCTCCGGCCCTGAGGGCCTCTGTCACCGATAGGTAAGCATCGGGAAGGTCTATGTATTTTCCAACCAGCCCAATGTTCACCTCATGTTTTGGCTCATGGACTGCCGTTAGCACAGGCTGCCAACCGCTCCAGTCGACATCTTTGGCCTTCAGGTCAAGGGCCTTGATGATGTAGGAGTCGAGTCCCTCGGAGTGAAGCACCTTTGGAATGTCATAGATGGACGAGGCGTCGGCTGCGGTCACAACCGCTTCCCTGTCAACGTCACACATCTGCGAAATCTTGTTCTTGATGGCATCTGGCAGCTCTCTGTCTGAGCGGCAGACAATGGCGTCTGGCTGAATACCGAGAGAGCGCAGCATGGCAACGGAGTGCTGGGTGGGTTTTGTCTTGAGTTCTCCAGAGGGGTTGAGGTAGGGAACAAGTGTCACGTGTACGAAGAAGACATTGTCCCTGCCGACATCCTGACGAACCTGACGAGCGGCCTCCATAAATGGCTGCGACTCGATATCACCGACTGTGCCGCCAATCTCGGTGATGATGACATCTGGCTTTGGTTCCATCTCGGCCTGCAAGCGCATTCTCCGCTTTAGCTCATCAGTGATGTGAGGAATAACCTGTACCGTGTCACCGAGATACTCGCCGCTGCGTTCCTTGGCAATAACCGTTGAGTATGCCTGACCGGTGGTTACATTCGCTGCGGAGTTGAGATTGATATCCAAGAAGCGCTCATAATGACCAATGTCTAGATCAGTTTCAGCACCATCGTCGGTAACGAAAACCTCACCATGTTGGAAGGGATTCATGGTTCCGGGGTCAACGTTTAGGTAGGGGTCAAGCTTCTGCATAACCACTGAGAGCCCTCTGGCTCTAAGGAGATTTCCGAGTGAGGCGGCAGTGAGGCCCTTGCCTAGTGAGGAGGCAACGCCTCCGGTGACAAACACATGTCTTACATTCCCAGAGCTAACCGCCATGGAACTTCAATCTATCACCTGCCTAGGTGCAAGCGGAAATAGACATGATTTTATTTTTGGTAATCGAGCAATTCTCGGGCGTGCTCGAGCGCAACCTCACTGGTTGAGTTACCCGAGAGCATTCTTGCAAGCTCTGCCTCACGCTCTTGGCGAGATAGCAGACTCACGCTGGACTCGGTGATCTCACCCGAAACATCCTTTGCAACTCGAATCTGGTGGTCAGCAAACGCCGCCACCTGAGGAAGGTGTGTTACAACAATGACCTGCGTTGACTCGGCCAACTTCGCTAGACGCTTGCCAAGTTCAATCGCGGCAGCACCGCCGACGCCGGCATCCACCTCATCGAAGACCATCGTCGGGAGCACCTGATTACTTGAGAGGACGAGCTCAATCGCCAGCATGATCCTCGAAAGCTCTCCCCCGGATGCTCCTTTGCCGAGAGCTCTTGGCTCGGCGCCTGGATGAGCCGCCAACAAAAACTCCACCCGGTCTTTGCCCGATGCTTCAAAGTCTGTCAACGGGCTGATTCTCACCTCTAACGCAGCACCTCCCATCGCAAGAGCAGACAGCTCCTCGGTGACCCGCACCCCAAGCTGCTCCCCAGCACGTTCTCGCAACTGGGTTAGCTGCCCTGCGGCAAATGACAATTGCGAGGAGGTTGCCTCAAACTGCATCTCAAGTTTCTCTAGCTGCTCATCAGAGGAGTCAAGGTCCAATAGCTCTGCGTGAAGTGCGGGGAGCATCGCAACCAGCTCCTCGGCCGAGTTACCGTAGCGTCGCTCGAGGGCAATGACCTCCGCTTTTCTTGCCATGAGCTGCTCGAGCCTTGCAGGGTCAGCGTCTAGTTCCGCCAAGAAGGAAGTCAGCTCGCTCGCAAGATCCGAGGCAATAGCTGCTGCCTCGGAGGCCTGTGCCGCAAGCTCCTGCAGCTTTGAATCACCTGAGGACTCCAGAGCCTTTCTCGCCTGGCCAAGTAGGCCACTGGCGTCTAGCCCCTCGTCATTGGTGAGAGCATCGTGGGCGGAACCGGCGGACATCCTGAGCGATTCGACATTGCTCAGGCGCTTTACCTGTTCATCGATCCTTCCAAGCTCATCTGTTTCGGGGTTGACCTTTTCGATGTCTGCTATTTGCTCCCGAAGTCTTTGAATCCTTATGGCGTCTGCCTCGCTGGAACCACGCATCCGCCGGAGACGCTGCTCAAGCTCACGGTATTGACCAAACAATTGTGCATAGGCGTTCTTAGCACCTGAGATTTCATCAGCTCCAAATTGATCCAAGGCCTCGCGCTGCCGGGAGCTGGAGCGCAGCCGCAGCTGATCGGACTGCCCGTGGACGGTAACGAGCTCCTCTGAAATGTCATTGAGAGTCGAAATCGGGACTGATGCCCCACCAATTGCGGCACGAGATCGACCATCAGAACTCACCGACCGATTGATTATGACCTCGCCACTTGTTACATCGGCACCTAGTTCCTCGAGACGCCCGAGAAGCTCTGAGTTAGCAGAACGAATCCTTCCCTCAACAAATAGTTGCTTCGCACCTGTTCTAACGCTGGTCGAATCGGCACGCTCACCTAGCAGCAGGCCGAGGGCAGTCAGGACCATGGTTTTGCCGGCACCTGTCTCTCCGGTGAGGGCGGTAAAACCAGGGGCTAACTCCAGGTTTGCAGAGCTGATTACGCCAATTGAGCGAATCGAGAGTGACTCAATCAAGCCTCAGCCTCCGGACCTCGCCACCCTGACACCGGAAGTGAGAATTTTCTAACGAGTCTGTCGGCGAATGGAGCGTTGTCGAGAACGACCATCTTTACCGGAACAGGACGCTTGGCGACCTCAATTCGAGCACCTGGACCTAGGTCAAATGTTCTGCGTCCATCGCACCACAGCACCCCGCTGCCGGGAGACCTCCTGAGGACCTCTACCGCAACGGTTGATTCTGGGTCAATAACCAAAGGTCTGGCAAATAGAGCATGGGCACTAAGGGGCACGACAACAAAGGCCTCCACATTCGGCCAGACCACCGGTCCCCCAGCGCTGAAGGCGTAGGCGGTTGAACCGGTTGGGGTGCTGACTAGTACCCCATCGCAACCAAAGCTCGATACGGGTCTTGCGTCAATCTCCAGCACCACCTCGAGCATTCGCTCGCGAGCGCTCTTCTCCACGGCAACCTCATTGATTGCCCAACTCGAAAAGACCTCTTTACCCTCTTGCCACACCTTCACCTCAAGAGTGGTGCGCTCGCTTGTGGAAAAATTGCCCCCAGCCACTGCATCCAAGACAGCCGGGATCTCAGAGCGCTCAGCCTCGGTCATAAAGCCAACGTGACCCAGATTGATGCCGAGTATTGGTGCTGGGTTGCCATTGACAATCTCAGCTGCCCGCAAGATGCTGCCATCGCCGCCAAGGACCATAACCAGGTCAAGATCTTCACCAGAGTAGGCCGTTGAGCCCTCCGGTTGGGCAGCACCTAGAGCGGCGAAGTGTTCTAGGTCTTCTTTATCAAACACGCACGAAATGCCTCTTTGGGCCAGATGCTTACAGGCGTTCGTCGCCTCCTGGGCAGCGGCATCGTCAGCGTGACTGATGACAATCAAAACTCTCTGCATGCCCATTACTCCTATAACCAAAAGGCTACTGCGTTCAGTCCTCGCGTGGACTTTTCAACAGCCATTGCAGCTCTAGCAGGCTGTCCTATCGGAGGTGTGCCAGGAACTCGGTGTTGCCCTTGGTTCCGACAACCGGAGAGACACAAACCCCTGCTACCTCAGCTCCTAACTCGTTGAATTCCGCCAGGACCTTGTCCCTAGCGGCCTCTCGATCACTATCTACCTTGACCACACCAGCCCTGAGCTTTTCCTTACTCAGTTCAAACTGCGGCTTTATCAAAATCACTAGCTCTGCTCCCTGAGCAAGCTCAAGAAGCTTCTTTGCCACCACAGTGAGTGAGATGAAGCTCAGATCTACCACAACCAAACTCGGTTTCTCCGGAGCTATTTTCCTTAGCTGACTCAGGCTCAGCTCCCTGACGTTGGTGGCCTCAACGTTCACTACTCGCGGGTCCAATTGAAGTTCAGGTGAGAGCTGATCGTGCCCAACATCTATGGCTATTACCTTCTCAGCGCCAGCTCCCAAGAGCACCTCGGTGAATCCCCCAGTGCTAGCCCCAACGTCCAGGCACACGCCACTTGGAGTTATCCCAAACTCCTCTAGTGCGAAGGAGAGCTTGCCACCTGCCCTTGAAACTGCCATTACCTGATGGGCCTCTATGGCATCAGACTCTAAAACTACGTGCGAAGGTTTGGTTTGGGTTTGCCCATTTACGGTGACGGACCCCTGCTGGATAAGCCTCGCTGCTTGGTTGCGGCTTCTACTAATTCCGCGACTTGTGAGCGCTACATCTAGCCTCAACTACCCAGCAACTCCTCGAGCTCTGCTACCAATTGCTTTAGAGCCTCAATTTGTGCCTCTGGCTCCATGTTCTCGATTTCTTTTATACGAGCTTCGTAGTCGTCTTCCACGGAAATTACCTAGCCCATCAATTCTTGCTCTACCTGCAGACCATATATTGGCCTGCCACTTGACCAGATTAGGCTTGCCGCCGCGCGTAGGGAGTCCAATTCCTTAGGGTTTTGAGAACTGCAGACAATCTTGTCTCCCAGTAGCTCTACCTCGCTGTCTCTGCAGCTAACCCCGCGCTTGGTGGTTTTCAGTTCCGGGTAGTCCAGGAATAACTCACTGAGGTCCCGAAGTATGAAGTCAGGACGCTCGTCGCTTTTGGCGCCTAGCAGCTCCTTTTTGGTAGCAATACCGGTTAGAACACACGCCGACTTGAGACCCGCACCAATTGCGCCTTTAATGTCGGTATCGAGCCGATCCCCGATAACAAGCGGAGACTCAATGTTGAGTTGCTCGAGGGCTGAATCAAAGATTGGTCTGAACGGTTTTCCGGCAAAGTCCGGCAGCTGGCCGACTGCAGTGTGGACGGCACCAACCAGTGTCCCGTTGCCGGGGGCAATTCCAGCCTCAAGAGGAATGGTCCAGTCCTGGTTCGTTGCAATCCAAATGGCTCCTGCCTGGATGGCGAAAGCGGCCTGGGCAAGATGCTCCCAGCCGACACTCGGACTAAACCCTTGAATAACCGCCACCGGAGACTCACTTGCCGACTCAACCAGCTCGAAGCCGAGTGCGGAGACTTCGGACCTAAGTCCCTCTCCGCCAACGACCAGCACTTTGGCCTTTGGTGGGATGCGCTGGGCGAGAATCTTGGCTGCTGCCCTTGCAG
>JAOGAX010000002.1 GCA_028144365.1 Aquiluna sp. | reverse complement strand
TGAGGCTGCTCGTATTGCCATGACCCGTCACATCAAGCGTGGTGGAAAGGTATGGATCAACGTCTTTCCTGACCGCTCAATCACCAAGAAGCCAGCCGAAACCCGCATGGGTAGCGGTAAGGGTTCACCAGAGTGGTGGGTAGTAAACGTAAAGCCAGGTCGCGTGCTGTTTGAGCTATCTGGTGTTTCCGAGACAGTAGCCAAAGAGGCGCTGACCCGTGCGATCCACAAGCTCCCGCTGAAGGCTCGCATCATCAAGCGTGAAGAAGGTGACGCATAATGATCGGTTCCAAGAACCTAGGCCCACAGGATCTCGACAAGATCGAAGACTCCCTGTTGGCGGAAGAGCTGAGGAAGGCGAAGGAAGAGCTATTCAACCTGCGCTTCCAGTCCGCAACCGGTCAGCTTGACAACCACGGCCGTCTCAAGGCCGTCAAGCGCGACATTGCTCGCATCTACACCGTGCTGCGTGAGCGTGAGCTCGGCATTCGTGCCGTCCCAACGCCGCAGCCAGCCAAGACCACCACGAAGAAGAAGGCTGCTGAGAAGCCAGCCGAGGAGGCATAGACGTGGCCGAAGAGAAGAAGACCGCAGCCAAGAAGCCAGCAGCTAAGGCAGCAGCAAAGCCAGCAGCCAAAGCACCGGCTAAGCCAAAGACCCCTAGGGCTCCAAAGGAGATCAAAGAGGTCAGCCGTGGCTACCGCAAGGCACGTCGTGGCTATGTAGTTTCGGACAAGATGGACAAGACCATCGTTGTCCTCGTCGAGGAGAAGAAGAAGCATCCTCTCTATGGCAAGGTCATGCGCCTTTCCAAGAAGATCAAGGCTCACGACGAGCAAAACACTGCCGGCATCGGTGACCTGGTACTCATCAACGAGACCCGTCCGCTGTCAGCAACCAAGAACTGGCGTCTAGTCGAGATTCTCGAAAAGGCGAAGTAACCCCCCCGCGAATAACGGTCGGTAATCGTTATTCACTAAGCAAGGAGAACACAAGTGATTCAGCAAGAATCAAGGGTGAAGGTAGCCGATAACTCCGGCGCCAAGGAGCTTCTCGCGATTCGCGTGCTCGGCGGTTCAACCCGTCGCTACGCAGGATTGGGAGATGTCATCGTGGCATCGGTAAAGGACGCCATCCCAGGCGGAAACGTCAAGAAGGGCGAGGTCGTTAAGGCTGTAATCGTCCGCACCGTCAAGGAGACCCGTCGGGCCGACGGCTCCTACATCAAGTTTGACGAGAACGCAGCCGTCATCATCAAAGCAGATGGCGAGCCACGCGGAACTCGTATCTTCGGCCCCATTGGTAGAGAGCTTCGTGACAAGAGATTCATGAAGATCATTTCGCTAGCTCCGGAGGTGCTGTAATGAAGATCAAGAAGGGCGATCTAGTTCAGGTCATCTCGGGCGGCAGTGAGGCTCGCGGTGGGGACAAGGGCAAGCAGGGCCACGTGCTAGCTGTCCACAAAGAGACCAACCGAGTAATCGTTGAGGGCGTCAACCTAGTAACCAAGCACACCCGCGAGGGCCAGAGTGACCGCGGAGCAAAGACCGGTGGCATCATCACCCAGGAAGCTCCAATCCACATCTCAAACGTCTCGCTCGTTGACCCGAAGAGCAAGAAGCCAACCAAGGCCGGTTTCAAGATTGAAATCACCAAGGACGGCAAGAAGAAGACCCGTGTTTCTCGCAAGAGTGGGGAGGCAATCTAATGGCTACCGCTACCAAGAAGGCTGACGCCAAGGCTTTGCCTCGTCTAAAGGCTGAATACCGCAAGGAGATTGCTCCTGCGCTGCAGAAGGAGTTTGGCTTCGCAAACCCAATGCAGGTGCCAGGGCTCACCAAGATTGTTGTGAACATGGGTGTCGGACAGGCCGCCAAGGAGAGCAAGCTCATCGAGGGTGCTGTTCGCGACCTAACCGCCATCACCGGCCAGAAACCTCAGGTTAACCTGGCTAGAAAGTCAATCGCTCAGTTCAAGCTGCGCGAGGGCCAGGCAATCGGCGCTCACGTAACCATTCGTGGCGACAGGATGTGGGAGTTCCTAGACAGGCTCCTCAACCTTGCACTGCCTCGTATTCGCGACTTCCGCGGCCTCTCTGCAAAGCAGTTTGACGGCAACGGCAACTACACTTTCGGTCTTTCGGAGCAGTCAATGTTCCACGAGATCGATCAGGACTCTATTGATAGCGTCCGCGGCATGGACATCACCGTGGTGACCACTGCCAAGAACGACGACGAGGGTAGGGCGCTACTAAAGGCGCTCGGCTTCCCGTTCAAATAAACCGATTGAAGTAGGTCCGGGGAGCTTGTAAAGCGCCCTAGAAACCGCCTCGAGAAAGAAGACACAAATGACAATGACAGACCCGGTGGCAGACTTTCTGACCCGGCTGCGCAACGCCAGCAAGGCTCACCACGAGTCGCTGAGCGTCCCCTACTCAAAGCTGAAGGGCACCATCGCCGACATTCTGAAGGCTGAGGGCTACATCGACTCCTACAAGGTCGAAGATGCCAAGGTCGGTAAGAGCCTGGTTGTGAACCTGAAGTACGGCGTAAACCGCGAGGCCAGCATTGCCGGCATCAAGCGCGTTTCCAAGCCAGGACTGCGTGTATACGCCAAGAGCACCGAACTACCAAAGGTTCTCGGTGGCCTGGGCATCGCAATCCTCTCCACCTCGAGCGGTCTACTAACCGACCGCCAGGCAGCCAAGAAGGGAGTAGGTGGGGAAGTCCTCGCCTACGTCTGGTAAGCGCGCATGTCAAGAATTGGAAAGCTTCCTATCCCACTACCCCAGGGTGTAACCGCTGAGGTTGCCGGTCAGGATGTCAAGGTGAAGGGCCCCAAGGGCGAGCTGCACCTAACCATCTCCGAACCAATCAAGGTTGCCCTGGAGGACAACTCGATTTTGGTTTCTAGGCCAGACGACGAGGCGACCAGCAAGTCGCTTCACGGTCTGTCCAGAACCCTTATTGCCAACAACGTTCACGGCGTCGCAGAGGGCTTCTCGAAGTCACTGGAGATTGTCGGAACCGGTTACCGCGCTGCATCCAAGGGCTCAGCTATCGAGCTGGCACTCGGCCTTAGCCACCCGGTAGTCGTCACCCCACCAGACGGCGTCACGTTGACCGTTGAGGGCAACAACAAGATCATCGTCTCCGGCATCTCAAAGCAGGCCGTTGGCGAGGTAGCAGCAAACATTCGCAAGCTTCGTAAGCCTGAGCCATACAAGGGCAAGGGAATTCGCTACGAGGGCGAGCGAGTCCGTCGCAAGGCTGGAAAGGCTGGTAAGTAGAAATGGCAACTAAGTCAAATTCAGCAGCTCGGACCCGTCGTCACGCCCGGCTGCGCAAAAAGATCGAGGGTACCGCTGCGCGTCCGCGCCTGGTGGTCACCCGCTCCGCCCGCCACGTATTCGTTCAGGTGGTTGATGACGCCAAGGGCCACACCCTTGCTAGCGCCTCAACCATGGAGGACGAGATGCGCAAGGTGAGCGGCAACAAGACCGACAAAGCCACCCAGGTTGGCAAGTTGATCGCTGAGCGGGCCAAGAAGGCCGGCGTCTCAGAGGTCGTCTTTGACCGCGGTGGTAACCGTTACGCAGGTCGAGTCGCAGCAATTGCTGAGGCAGCCCGCGAGGGAGGACTGAAACTGTGAGCGAAGAGAAGAAGGAAGAGCAAGTGGTAGAAACTACCGAAGCTGCAGCCGAGACTCAGGCTCCAGGTCAGCCTCCGGTTGACCCGAACGAGCGCGAGCAGCGTCGTGGTTCACGCGAGCGTGGTCCACGTAATGAGCAGCGCCGTGAGCGCGAAGACAAGTCCAGCCCATTCTTGGAGCGTGTTGTAACAATCAACCGCGTTTCCAAGGTGGTCAAGGGTGGTCGTCGCTTCGCCTTCACCGCACTGGTTGTAGTCGGAGACGGCGACGGCATGGTCGGCGTTGGTTACGGCAAGGCTAAAGAGGTTCCAGCAGCTATTGCAAAGGGTGTAGAAGAGGCCAAGAAGAGCTTCTTCCGCGTTCCTCGCATCGGATCGACCATCCCACACCCAGTCCAGGGTGAGGCAGCTGCCGGAGTAGTACTACTGCGTCCAGCCGCTGAGGGAACCGGTGTTATCGCCGGTGGTCCAGTTCGTGCTGTTTTGGAATGTGCCGGAGTTCACGACGTGCTTTCAAAGTCACTCGGTTCTTCAAACACCCTAAACATCGTTCACGCCACCATTGAGGCACTCCGACTACTGGAGGAGCCAGAGGCTGTTGCAACCCGACGCGGCAAGACCGTTGCCGAGGTAGCACCAGCGCGTCTTCGTGGCGAGAAGAAAGAAACTGAGAAGGCAGGTGCTAAGTAAATGGCCGCTCGTCTGAAGGTAACCCAAGTAAAGAGTTCCAACGGTGGCAGGCAGAACCAGCGCGATTCACTTCGCACGCTAGGTCTCAAGCGCATCGGTGACATTGTCGTGCGCGAAGACACCAAGAGCGTGCGCGGCCTTGTACAGACCGTTGCCCACCTCGTAAAAGTTGAGGAGATCGACTAATGGCTGAAGAAAAGAAGCCAGCCGCTAAGAAGCCAGCCGCTAAGCCAGCGGCAAAGCCTGCTGCTAAAGCTGCTCCTAAGGCTGCAGCCAAGCCTGCTGCCAAGGCCGCTCCAAAGGCTGCCCCTAAAGCCGCCGCTAAGCCAGCGGCAAAGCCTGCTGCTAAGGCTGCACCTGCGAAAGCTGCTGCTAAGCCTGCTGCTAAGGCTGCCCCCAAAGCAGCTCCAAAGCCAGCTGCAAAGCCAGCGGCCGAGAAGGCTGCACCTGCAAAGGCCGCACCGGCGAAAGCCGCTGCAAAGCCAGCAGCTAAGAAGCCAAGCGAGCCTAAGGAGAAGTCACAGATTCTGCGTCTTCACCACCTTCGCCCAGCACCTGGTGCGAAGAAGGACAAGACTCGTAAGGGTCGCGGTGAGGGATCTAAGGGTAAGACCGCGGGTCGCGGAACTAAGGGAACTGGTGCTCGCACCACAACCCGTCTTGGCTTTGAAGGTGGTGGCGTGAACCTAGTTATGCGCACACCCAAGCTGCGTGGTTTCAAGAACCCATTTAGGGTCGAGTACCAGGTTGTAAACCTGGACAAGCTCGGCGAGCTGTATCCAAAGGGTGGCAAGGTCACAATCGATGATCTAGTTGCTAAGGGTGCAGTCCGTAAGGGTGAGCCTGTGAAGGTCCTTGGCAATGGTGATGTCTCGGTTAAGCTAGAGGTCGCTGTCGACAAGGTATCCGAGTCGGCCAAGACCAAGATTGAGGCTGCCGGAGGCAGCGTCAACGCCTAGTCAGAACTAGGGGAGGTATCAGGTGTTTCAGGCAATAGCTCGCGCGTTCCGCACTCCGGACCTGCGCAACAAGCTTGCGTTTACGCTGGGAATGATTGCGGTATTCCGTTTGGGATCCTTCATTCCATCGCCGAACGTGGACTACACCAACGTTCAGCAGTGTCTAGCGCAGTCCCAGAGCACCTCTGGCCTCTACGAGCTTGTGAACCTTTTCTCGGGTGGAGCACTGCTCCAGCTGTCGATCTTCGCGCTGGGAATCATGCCGTACATCACGGCTTCGATTATCACCCAGCTGCTGAGGGTCGTTATCCCGAGGTTTGAGGCACTTCACAAGGAGGGCCCAGCGGGTCAGTCCAAGCTCACCCAGTACACCCGTTACCTGACAATCGCTCTTGCGCTGCTTCAGTCAACGACCCTGATTACGGTTGCGAGACAGGGCGCTTTGTTTGGTGCCGACTGTACGCTGCCGATCCTGGTTGACACCGGACCGCTTTCAATCACCCTGATGGTCATCACAATGACCGCAGGTACTGGTCTGATTATGTGGATTGGTGAGCTAATCACCGAGCGTGGTGTTGGTAATGGCATGTCGCTACTTATCTTCACCTCGATTGCATCGACCTTCCCAGCATCTCTCTTGCAGATTCTGCAGACCAGGACCATCGAGATCTTCGTCATCGTGATGGCAGTCGGCTTCTTGATCGTTGCACTGGTGGTTTTGGTTGAGGAGTCGCAGCGCAGGATTCCGGTTCAGTACGCAAAGCGCATGGTGGGTCGCAAGGCTTACGGTGGCCAGTCCACCTACATTCCTGTGAAGGTAAACACCGCTGGTGTTATCCCGGTTATCTTCGCCTCCTCGATGCTCTACCTCCCAGCTCTGCTCGCGCAGTTCAACCAGCCAGACCCAACAACAGGTCAGGTAGCTCCTTGGGTGACGTTTATCTCCACCTACCTAACCGCAGGTGACAACCCGCTCTACATGGCTGTCTACTTCGCGCTAATTGTTGGATTCACCTACTTCTACGTTGCGATCACCTTGAACCCTGAGGAAATCAGCGACAACATGAAGCGCTATGGAGGCTTTATTCCAGGTATTCGCGCCGGTCGTCCGACCACCGAGTACCTCGAGTACGTCATCAGCCGAATCACGGCTCCTGGTGCTATCTACCTGGGTCTCATCGCACTGATACCGCTGGTTGCCTTCACCGCTATTGGAACCAACCAGAACTTCCCGTTCGGCGGCACCTCGATCCTCATCATCGTCGGTGTTGGATTGCAGACCGTGAAGCAGATCAATGCGCAGATGGAACAGCGTAACTACGAGGGTCTACTGAAGTGATCCGCATACTCTTGATCGGCCCTCCGGGAGCTGGCAAGGGAACCCAGGCAGCACTGCTGGCGCAGCACTTCGGGATTCCAGCCATCTCCACCGGAGACATCTTCCGTGAGAACGTCCGCAATGAGACCCCGCTCGGTCTCGAGGCAAAAGCCTTTATGGATCGGGGCGAGTATGTTCCAGACTCTCTGACCAATGCGCTGGTGCGCGATCGCCTAAACCAAGAAGATGCAGTGGCGGGCTTCCTACTGGATGGCTACCCAAGAACTATCGACCAGGTCGAAGAGCTAGACGACATCCTCGAGGAAACCGATAAGAAGCTTGATGTCGTTGTCCAGCTAACCGCAGACTCCGAGGAGCTTCTTCGCAGGCTCTCCGGCAGGGCACAGGAGCAGGGTCGCAGCGATGACACCCCAGAGGTCATAAAGCGCAGGCTTGACGTTTACGAGGAGCAGACAGCGCCGCTAATCGATATCTACGCCTCACGCTCTTTGGTTGCCAAGGTCAATGGATTGGGTGAAATTGGCGATGTCACAAACCGGATCATTGAGGTCCTGGATGCCCGCGGTCTAGTTTCCTAATGCGAAAGCGCTTCGAACTCAAAACCGATAACGATATCCGCAAGATGCGGGTTGCTGGACTACTTACAGCCAAAGCTCTAGGTGCTGTTCGGGACGCTGTCAGGCCAGGCGTCACCACCTTGGAGCTCGATCAAATCGCAGAGCAGACCATCAGAGACGGCGGCGGAATCCCAAACTTTCAGCTAGTCCCTGGCTACTACCACACCATCTGCGCGTCAATAAACTCCGCCGTTGTCCACGGCATCCCCTCAAATCGCAAACTTGAGGCGGGCGATCTGCTCTCTGTTGACTGCGGCGCGGAGGTCGATGGCTGGAATGGAGACAGTGCATTTTCAATTGTCGTTCCAGGTGATACCTCAGAGCTTGCTGTTCAGCGTCAGGTTCAGTCCGATGTCTGTCAGGGGTCACTCTGGGCCGGGATTGCCGCCTTTGCCGGAGCATCAAGGCTCAACGAGGTAGGCATTGCCGTTGAGCAGCACATAAAGTCAAAGGGCCCCTACGGCATCTTGCAGGAATACATTGGCCACGGCATCGGCAGGACCATGCATGAGGATCCGGCCGTGTTCAATTACCGCACCAAAGACGCCGGACCAAAGGTCGAGGCTGGGATGTGTATCGCGATTGAACCAATGATCACCGCAGGCGATCAGCAGACCTTTATTCAGGACGATGATTGGACCGTTGAGACCATGGATGGCTCGGACGGAGCCCACTGGGAACACAGCGTTGCAAGGCACTCTGGCGGCATCTGGGTGCTCACCGAAGTTGATGGTGGCAAAGAGAAGCTCGCCCCCTTTGGAATTACCCCAATTTCTTTGGATTAGCCACTAGCATTCGCCCAAGTTTCCCCCTAGTATTGTCCCTTGGCGTTTCTTACGTGAAAAACCTTTCTTTTCGTTGGGCTTTCGCGTGTTCGTGACGCTAAAAAGTAGTGAAGTGAGTGCATGGCCAACAAAGACGGCGTAATCGAGATCGAGGGTTCGGTCGTTGAGGCGCTCCCGAACGCAATGTTTCGGGTAGAGCTAACCAACGGACACATAGTTTTAGCCCACATCTCGGGAAAAATGCGACAGCACTATATCCGCATCCTCCCGGAGGACCGCGTGATTGTTGAGTTGTCGACCTACGACCTGACCCGAGGCCGCATTATCTACCGCTACAAGTAGAAAGAAAGATCATGAAGGTTAACCCGAGCGTCAAGAAGATTTGCGACAAGTGCAAGATCATTCGTCGTCATGGCCGCGTAATGGTGATTTGCGAGAACCCTCGTCACAAGCAGCGCCAGGGCTAGGCCAGCAGCACCTAACAACTAAATAGCAATAGGGCAGCACAGAGCGAAAGCTAACCCCCGGTAGAAGGCCGGGGCCCTCTCCGCCAGAGCGGGATTGTGATGCCAAAGACCTTCTAAAACATGGAGAGCAATCAAAAATGGCACGTATAGCAGGAGTCGATATCCCTCGCGAGAAGCGAGTGGTTATTTCACTTACCTACATTTTCGGTATTGGCCGCACTCGCTCAAGCGAGATTCTGAAGGCCACCAAAATCTCAGAGGACATCAGGGTCAAGGACCTAACAGACGACCAGCTAGTTGCGCTGCGTGATGTCATCGAAAAGGACTACAAGGTAGAGGGTGACCTTCGCCGTGAGGTCGCAGCCGACATCCGCCGCAAGGTCGAGATCGGCTCATACGAAGGAATTCGCCACCGCAAGGGACTTCCAGTCCGCGGTCAGCGCACCAAGACCAACGCAAGAACCCGTAAGGGTCCGAAGCGCACGGTCGCCGGCAAGAAGAAGGCAGCCCGCTAGTCGCGGCAGGAAGGTCTAGGACTAAATAATGGCAACCCCTAAGGCAACCGCGGCGGCTAAGAAGCCTCGCCGCAAGGACAAGAAGAATGTGCCAGCCGGTCAGGCTCACATCCGCTCAACCTTTAACAACACCATCATCACCATCACCGACCCAACCGGTGCTGTGATTTCATGGTCCTCCTCCGGCGATGTCGGCTTCAAGGGATCGCGTAAGTCGACTCCATTTGCTGCCCAGATGGCTGCCGAGAACGCTGCCCGCAAGGCTCAGGAGCACGGACTGAAGAAGGTCGATGTGTTCGTAAAGGGCCCAGGCTCCGGTCGTGAGACCGCGATCCGTTCGCTGCAGGCCGCAGGCCTAGAGGTCGGCTCAATCTCCGACGTCACCCCACAAGCTCACAACGGCTGCCGCCCTCCAAAGCGTCGCCGCGTCTAACCAAAAACTTAAACCCACAGATTCGGTCAGCCCAACCGGATCAAGCCCCGACGAGTATCAAATAGCGGGTACTCAGACGAAAGGAACCAAATAGTGCTAATTGCACAGCGCCCCACCCTTCACGAAGAAGTAATCAGCGACAATCGTTCACGTTTTATCCTGGACCCACTGGAGCCAGGCTTCGGCTACACCCTAGGAAACTCTCTCCGCCGCACCCTGCTCTCCTCGATTCCAGGCGCAGCGGTCACCAACATCCGAATTCAGGGCGTTAGCCACGAGTTCTCCACCATCCCTGGTGTGAAAGAGGATGTTGTTGAGGTAATCCTGAACATCAAGAACCTCGTTGTTTCCTCGGAGCACGACGCCCCCGTAGTTGCTCACCTGTCCAAGTCCGCTGCCGGTCCTGTAACCGCAGCCGACATTCAGGTTCCAGCAGGTGTCGAGGTTCACAACCCAGACCTAGTTCTCGCGACCCTGAACACCAAGGGCAAGCTGGAGGTCGAGTTCATTATTGAGCGTGGCCGCGGCTACGTCCAGGCAAGCCAGAACCGCAACCCTGATGCAGAGGCTGGAGTAATTCCGGTTGACTCCATATACTCCCCAGTCCTCAAGGTTTCATATCGCGTCGAGGCAACTCGTGCCGGTGAGTTCACCAACTTCGACAAGTTGGTAGTGGACGTCGAGACCAAGAGCTCAATGGCCCCTAAGGACGCGGTTGCTTCAGCAGGCGCCACCCTGGTTGAGCTGTTTGGCCTTGCCAAGGAGCTAAACGAAGAGGCCGAGGGTATCGAGATTGGCCCAGCTCCAGTCGAGCTAGCTGCCTCTAACGAGCTCTCCACCCCGATTGAGGACCTGGACCTAACCGTTCGCTCCTACAACTGCCTCAAGCGTGAGGGCATCAACACAGTTTCCGAGCTCATTGCACTGAGCGAGGACCAGCTAATGAACATCCGTAACTTTGGCTCGAAGTCTGTCGACGAGGTTCGCGACAAGCTCACCAGCATGGGCCTACGTTTCAAGGATGCCGTCCCAGGCTTCGACTCCGCATACTTCGGTGGCGGCTTCGACGAAGACCAGATCTAAGTAGCGCAAGGAGAAACAAATGCCTACCCCAACAAAGGGCCCACGTCTCGGAGGCGGACCAGCTCACGAGCGCCTAATGCTAAACAACATGGCAACCAGCCTGTTCAAGCACGGCAAGATCACCACGACCGAGACTCGTGCCAAGCGTCTACGTCCGATTGCTGAGCGCCTAGTGACTTTTGCAAAGCGTGGCGACCTCGCCTCGCGTCGCAGGGTCATGCAGCAGATTCTCGACAAGACCGTGGTTCACCAGCTATTCGCTGAGATTGCACCTCAGGTGCAGGACCGCCAAGGCGGATACACCCGCATTGTCAAGCTCGGCTACCGCAAGGGCGACAATGCCCCGATGGCGATGATCGAGCTCGTTCTAGACCCAGTAACCCCAAAGCCAAAGGCCAACAAGGTCAAGCTCACCAACAACGTTGCTACCACTGCACCGGCTGAAGAGCCAGCAGCGGAAGCGGTTGAGGAGCAGATGGAGGCTGTTGCGGAAGCTCCTGCCGAGGCACCCGTTGAAGAGACCCCTGCAGCTGAAGCTCCTGCTGAGGATGCGCCAGCAGAAGAGGCTCCTGCAGTCGAAGCTGAAGCACCTGCTGAAGAAGCAGCAGCTGAAGAGCCTGCTGCAGAGGCAGCAAGCGAAGAGGCTCCCGCTGAGGAGGCAGCTCCTGAGGAGCCTGCAGCCGAGGAAGAGCCAAAGGCCTAAACAGGATCAATTCATGAGTACGCCCGCTGGTTTGCCCGGCGGGCTTACTCGTTTCCGGATCAACCTCGCCTATGACGGCACAGATTTTGTGGGTTGGGCCAAACAGCCTGGACTGAGAACTGTTCAGGGTGAACTGCTAAGTGCCCTGAACACAATCTTTGGACCTAGCACAGATGACTTTGGGATGCGGGTTGCGGGCAGAACCGATGCCGGCGTTCACGCAGGGTTTCAGGTCTGCCATATCGACATAACTGAGGACCAGCTTGTTCGGCTCGGTCGAGCTCCATTTTCGGCTTCGCGGCTGGATGGTTTATTGCCAGAGGATGTCGCGATAATCGAGATTCTTGAGGCGCCTAATGGTTTCGATGCCAGATTTAGTGCAACCGGCCGCACCTACCACTTTGGAATAGCCGATCCAGCATGTAAACCAGATCCCAAGCAGGCCAGGTATGTCCTTTCCGTCTCTCGACAACTCGATGAGACGCTCATGGATGCTGCAGGAAAGTCGCTGGTTGGGCTGCGCGACTTTGGTGCTTTTTGCAAACCAAGACAGAGCGCAACCACTATTCGTGAGCTAAGGGAGCTAAGTGTTTTGCGGGAGCAGGATGGCCGGATTTTGGTGACACTTAGCGCAGATGCCTTCTGTCACAACATGGTCAGGTCCATCGTTGGTGCGCTGATCGCCGTGGGAGAGGGAAAGCTCTCTATAGCTGAGTTGGGCGAGATAACACAGGCAGCAAAAAGAACTAGTCGGTTCAAGGTCGTTGATCCTCGGGGGCTGTCATTGGACGATGTTCAATACCCCGAGGATGATCAGCTTGCAGCGCAGGCGGAGAAGGCTAGAAACCTGCGTTCAGACGAGGATATTTCTGTTTGACCATGGGGTTCAAAACCCCTAGACTTGCTGCTTGGTTCGGCTTTGCCGAGCGGTTTGAAACCGCATAAGTCTGCGGAATCACTCAAAAAGAAACTACGAGGTAATTTAGCGTGCGTACTTATTCGCCAAAGGCCAGCGAGCTGAGCCACGAGTGGCTAGTCATCGACGCCACCGACGTGGTGCTAGGACGCCTAGCATCCCAGGCAGCCACCCTGCTGCGCGGCAAGCACAAGCCAACTTTTGCAAACCACATGGACAACGGTGACTTTGTAATCATCATCAACGCCGAGAAGGTTGCGCTTACCGGTTCCAAGCTGACCCAGAAGATGGCCTACCGCCACTCCGGTTACCCAGGTGGTCTAACCGCTACCAGCTATGCAGAACTACTCGAGAAGAGCCCTGAGAAGGCTGTTGAGAAGGCCATTCGCGGAATGCTTCCAAAGAACTCTCTTGGAGACCAGATGCTGAAGAAGCTCAAGGTTTACTCCGGCAGCGAGCACCCTCACGAGGCGCAGCAGCCAAAGACTTTCGTTATCGATCAGATTGCCCAGTAAGGAAAAGAACTTGGCTGAAAACGACGTAGTAGAGACTCAGGCGACCGAGGCAGAGGCCGAGGTCACCACCTACAGCACCGAGAGTGCTCCGGTTGAGAAGAAGGTTCGCTCTCGTGGCGAGCTAACCCAGCCAGGCGCTGGCACCGGTCGCCGCAAGGAGGCTGTCGCCAGGGTTCGAATCGCACCTGGAACCGGCAAGATCACGGTAAACGGCCGCACCTTCGAGGACTACTTCCCAAACAAGCTTCACCAGCAGCTAATCACCGACCCGTTCAAGGTTTTGGAGCTGCAGGGCGCCTACGACGTCGTTGCTCGTATCGATGGTGGTGGCATTGCAGGACAGGCCGGAGCGCTTCGTCTCGGCATCTCCCGTGCACTGAACCAGATCGACGCTGACAACAACCGTCCGACGCTGAAGAAGGCTGGATTCCTAAGCCGCGATTCTCGTGTAATCGAGAGCAAGAAGGCTGGACTCAAGAAGGCTCGCAAGGCCTCCCAGTTCTCCAAGCGTTAAGCTTCCGCCATGGCCAGGCTTTTTGGCACCGATGGCGTTCGCGGCACAGCGAACAAAGACATCACCGCTGACTTTTCGCTGCGCCTGGCTCAGGCGGCCGCGGTTGTCTTGGCAGCTGGGGCCAGAGAGCGTGGAGAACGCCCGAGGGCGGTAATCGCTAAGGACCCAAGAGTCTCCTCCGATTTCATTTCGGCAGCTGTTTCAGCAGGCCTTGCATCCTCCGGTGTTGACGTCTTTGATGCCGGCGTGATTCCAACCCCAGCCTGCGCTTACCTAACTGCAGACCTTGGCGCTGACTTCGGAGTCATGATTTCGGCAAGCCACAACGCTGCGCCTGACAATGGCATCAAGTTTTTCTCTCACGGCGGCCACAAGCTCCCAGACTCGCTAGAAGATGAGATTGAAAGCGCCATGGGCCAGAACCTCACTCCACTGGGTGGCGAGGTTGGCAAGGTGACCAGGTTTGCAGATGCAGAGGATAGGTACCTCGTGCACCTCCTCGGCACACTTGATACCAAGCTCGATGGCATGAAGGTTGTTGTTGACTGCGCACACGGCGCAGCTAGCGCCATATCTCCTCAGGCCCTGAGTGATGCGGGCGCGAAGGTGGTCGTTATTGGGGCTGACCCAGACGGCACCAACATAAATTCCGGTTATGGCTCAACTCATTTGTCCGCTCTGCAGGCTGCGGTGGTTGAACACGGAGCTGCTCTTGGTATTGCCCACGATGGAGACGCCGATCGCTGCCTCGCCGTTGACGAAAGCGGTCGGGTAATCGATGGTGATCACATAATGGCGATTCTTGCCCTTGCCATGAAGGATGCCGGGAAACTCAGCCGGGACACTCTTGTCGCAACTGTCATGTCAAATCTTGGGCTCAAGGTAGCCATGAAAGAGGCGGGCATCAAGATGCTTGAGACCGCGGTTGGTGACCGCTACGTACTCGAAGAAATGCGCTCTGGAGGCTACGCACTTGGTGGCGAGCAGTCCGGGCACATCATCTTTAGTCAATATGCGACTACCGGTGACGGCGTTCTCACAGGTCTGCAGCTAGCGGCCAGAATGGTGGAGACTGGCAAGCCCCTAAGTGAGTTGGCGTCGGTGATGGACACCTACCCACAGGTTCTCATCAACGTGCCAGATGTCGACAAGTCCGCACTTGCAGGCAATCCGGATCTGGCAGAGCTTGTGGACCAGGCAAAAGCGGAGCTCGGAGAAAATGGCCGAGTGCTGCTTCGTGCTTCTGGCACCGAAGCACTTGTCAGGGTCATGGTTGAGGCCAAAGATCAGGGCAGCGCCCAGAGCTGGGCCGAGCGCATTGCCAATCTTGTAGCCGAGAAGCTGGCCCTCTAAATCTTTCTCAGCAGCACCTTTTCAACCCGGTGCTCATCGCCCTTGTGCATAACCAGAGTTGCGCGCGAACGAGTGGGTTCTATGTTTTCCCTCAGGTTTATCAAATTTATGTTTCTCCAGAACCCCTGAGCCCTGTCCATGGCCTGCTCCTCCGTGAGGTTTTTTGTTAGGTCGTGGAAGTAGGACCGGGGGTTGGTAAATGCTGTTGACCACAGCTGAGCAAAACGAGCCAAGTACCACTTCTCAAGATTCTTTGGGTCGGCGTCAATGTAGATGCTGAAGTCAAAGTAGTCGCTGAGCGCAACTTCTTGACCAGGAGCCGGAGGCTGCAGGAGATTTAGCCCTTCAACGATCAGCACATCAGGGGTTGTAACAGTGACATATTCCCCCTCGACGATGTCGTAGGTGAGGTGCGAGTAGACAGGAACCTGAATTTCGCTCTTTCCAGACTTGATGTCGGCAACAAACTCCAAGAGCTTCTTTCGGTCGTAGCTCTCCGGGAAGCCTTTACGTTCCATCAGGCCCCGCTTCTCCAGCTCGCTGTTTGGGTAGAGGAAGCCGTCGGTGGTTACTAGCTCCACGTTTGGAATACCCTCCCAGCGCTGCATTAACTCCTTGAGGAGCCTGGAGACTGTGGATTTACCAGCGGCAACCGAGCCTGCCACGGCGATGATAAACGGTGTTCTGGCAGCCCGCTCACCAAAAAACTCCACAGTGTTGCCATGCAGCAGCTGCGCCTGCTTCACATAGATGCTCAGCAGCTCGCTAACGGGGAGATAGACCTCACTGACCTCCTGCAGGTCTAGTAAATCGCCCAGACCGCGGATGTTTCTCAGTTCTTCCTCGGTGAGCGGCAGCGACGATGAGCCAGCCAGATCGGACCAGTCCGCTCTATCGATAGATACGTAGGGGGAGCGGCTCTGGGGCCGCTGCGCTGCACTCACAAGGGGCTATTCTGCCGTAGATTAGGGGTCATGTGTGGAATCGTGGGCTACGTGGGCCCGGGGTCAACACTCGATGTTTTACTGGGCGGCCTAAAGCGCCTGGAATATCGAGGCTATGACTCCGCTGGCGTATCGGTAATTGATCAAGATGCTGGGCTGCAAACAAGAAAGCGCGCAGGAAAGCTTTCGGTTCTGGTTGAAGATCTGGAGAAGTCGCCCATCACCGACGCACACATCGGTATTGGCCACACCCGCTGGGCAACCCATGGTGCCCCTACGGACACCAACGCCCATCCGCATCTCGGAGGCGAACACCTCAAGCTTTCCCTCATCCACAACGGCATCATTGAGAACTTTTCTGAGCTCAAGACTGAGCTGCAAGAGGCTGGGGTCAAGTTCAGCTCGGAGACTGACAGTGAGGTTGCCGCACACCTTGTTGCAAGAGAGTACGAGAAAACTGGGGACCTAACCGCGGCTTTTAGGGCGGTTGTAAACAGGTTGATGGGCGCCTTTACTCTGCTCTGCATCCACGAGGACCACAAGGATTTGGTACTTGCTGCCAGACGAAACTCCCCGCTAGTTATTGGTCTAGGTGAAGGTGAGAACTTCCTCGGTAGCGACGTTGCGGCCTTTGTCGCACACACCAAGCGTGCGGTGTCAGTGGGACAGGATCAACTGGTTGAGCTAAGGCAGGACTCAGTCACAGTAACTACCTTCTCGGGGGAAGCCGTTACACCAGACGAATTCACCGTTGACTGGGACGCATCTGCCGCATCCAAGGGCGGCTGGCCCTCGTTTATGGCCAAGGAGATTGCGGATCAACCTCAGGC
This sequence comes from Aquiluna sp., assembly GCA_028144365.1. Classification (GTDB taxonomy): domain Bacteria; phylum Actinomycetota; class Actinomycetes; order Actinomycetales; family Microbacteriaceae; genus Aquiluna. Next base: position 85,037 of record JAOGAX010000002.1, on the reverse strand, counting down.
TGTGGGCGACACTCTCATGGGTCGCCTCGCCTCGGATGGCTCGGTAAAGCTAAGCGAGTTTGCCGGTCTGGACCGGTTAAGCGAGGTCAACCGCATAACCATCGTCGCCTGTGGCACTGCAGCCTATGCCGGTGAGGTTGCCAAGTATGCAATTGAGAAGTGGGCCAAGATTCCAACCAGCGTTGAGCTTGCCCATGAGTTCCGCTATCGCGATCCAATAATTGACGAGCAAACCCTGGTTATTGCAATCAGTCAGTCCGGAGAGACCATGGACACGCTGATGGCTGTTCGCTACGCAAAAGAACGCGGAGCGAAGGTGCTCTCGATCTGCAATACCCAGGGGGCCACTCTCGCTAGGGAATCCGATGCCACCATCTATACCCACGCAGGTCCTGAGGTTGCAGTCGCATCGACCAAGGCCTTCACCGCGCAAATAACCGCAGGTCAGCTAGTCGCCCTGTCGCTTGCTTGGCAGCGCGGGGCTATGGACAAAGATGACCTAAAGGAGCTTGGCCTAGAGCTTCTAAAGCTCCCCCGAATGGTCAAGCAGGTCCTCGAGTCCGTTGAGCGCATGAGGGAGCTTGGCAAGGAATTGAAAGACGCCAAGTCCGTTCTCTTCCTAGGTCGCAACGTGGGCTTCCCGATTGCGATGGAGGGTGCACTAAAGCTCAAAGAGCTCGCCTATATCCACGCTGAGGGTTTTGCTGCTGGAGAGCTCAAGCACGGCCCAATTGCGCTAATCGAGCAGGGCCAGCCTGTAATTGTTGTCGTGCCCTCACCAAATGGCGAAGATTCCCTGCACCCCAAGGTGGTCTCGAACATTCAGGAGATTAAGGCAAGAGGGGCCAAGGTCATTGCTATTGCAGAGGAAGGGGACAGCGCAGTCGGTAAGAGTGCTGACGAGGTATTCTTCATCCCCCAGACCCACCCCTTTATGGCAGCGCAGCTTGCGGTTCTGCCACTACAGATATTCGCCCTCGAGCTGGCCAGCGCCAAGGGCCTCGATGTTGACCAGCCGAGAAACTTGGCAAAGAGCGTGACGGTGGAGTGATTTGATCTATGGCACCGGCGTTGATGTCTGCTCAATCGAGCGTCTGGAGCAGTCGCTAAGCCGAACCGAGAACCTTGGCGCTCGCCTTTTCCATGAGAACGAGCGTGATCTAGCACTACAGTCACTTGCTGCCAGGTTTGCTGCCAAAGAGGCTCTAGCCAAGGCTCTAGGCACTCCCGCAATTCTGGTTTGGAACGAGATTGAGGTTGTGAAAGATGCCCTCGGAAAACCCTCACTGAAGTTTCATGGCAAGACCTCAGAAAAGATTCGTGATCTGGGTGATCTCAGGTTCCACCTTTCGATGAGCCACGATGGTCCGGTTGCAGTGGCAACGGTTGTAGTGGAGAGTATTTAGATGCGCCAAATCGAGGTAGACCTAAACGCAATCAGGTCAAACTACGCCGCGCTTAGGGCGGCCTTTGCCCCTGCCAAGGTGATGGCAGTGGTTAAGGCAAACGCCTATGGCCACGGCATGATCGAGGTGGCCAGGGCGCTGAACGGAAACGTTGATGCTCTTGGTGTTGCAGACCTATCAGAGGCAATGGCTCTCCGAGATGCAGGCATCAAAGCCCGAGTCATGGCTTGGATTATTGGTCCTGAGGACGATTTACAAGCAGCCGTTGCAAACAATATTGAGCTTGGGGTATCGACCTTTGATCAGCTCGACCGACTTCCTCCGGCCGCGCTATTTCATATCAAGATCGATACCGGACTTGGACGAAATGGTTTTTCCCGCCTTGATTTAGAACAGCTTTTTACTCGCTTACAGGGAACTAATCCGGTTGGGATCTTCACGCACCTTTCAAATACTTCCGTCTCAGATGATCTGAAGCAGAAAGAGCTCTTTGAGGATGCCATCTCGATGGCATCCAGCAAAGGCATTGAATTTAGCGAGCGGCACCTAGCTGCCTCCGCAGGAGCACTTTCCTATGAGGACCTTCGCTTTGACATGGTCAGGTGTGGCATTGCGGTGTACGGGCTAAACCCCTATGAGGACCGAGAGCTTTCTGGAATTGAGCTGCAGCCTGCAATGCGGGCTCTGAGCCAACTGGTAAACGTCAAGAAGGTGCCCGCAGGTCAGGGTGTCTCCTACGGTTACCGCTACGTAACAGAGCGGGAAACCAATCTAGGTCTAGTTCCCTTCGGTTACGCCGAGGGCATGCCCCGGGTATCTGTGAACCACGAAGTTCTAATCGCGGGCAAGCTCTACCCGGTGGTTGGCCGAGTTGCGATGGACCAGTTCGTTGTGGACCTGGGCAGTTCAGAGCCAGCCATAGGTACCGAGGTGGTCATCTTTGGCAATCCCCAGGAGGGCGAACCAAGTGCGGAAGCACTTGGAGAGTCTGCCGGGACAATCAACTACGAGATCGTCACTCGCATTGGCGGCAGAGCAAACCGAAGTTACCTAGGCCGCTAATGCAGCTAACTATAACTACCTCCGAGGCAATGGAGGAGCTGGGAAGCAAGCTGGCCGATCTGCTGCAGCTTGGTGACCTGCTCCTGCTCTCTGGTGAGCTTGGAGCAGGGAAGACAACCCTCACCCGCGGGCTCGGAGAAGCCCTTGGCGCGGAAGGCACAATCCAGTCGCCCACCTTTGTGCTAGCTCGCGAGCACAGAATTGCCAGTGGCGGCAAGCTGGTTCATGTCGATGCCTATCGGCTTGCAAGCGCGGTGGAGCTTGATGATCTAGACATTGACTTCGCCGGTTCAATAGTTGTTGTCGAGTGGGCTAGGGACTTTCTTGATGGCTATGCAGAGAACTACCTAAGCGTAGAAATAGATCGAACCTCAGATGACGAGATTCGAGAGGTAGTCCTGTCCGCTTTGGGCCCAAGGTGGGAGGGGGTAGACCTTGCTTCTCTCAATTGACACCTCTGCCGGCACCTCCGCAGCTCTCTTCGATGGCAAAAGGCTTTTGTCCTCGGTCTTCTTTGACGACCCATTTGGTCACGCCGAGAACATCGCCAAGGCAATTACCGGTGTCCTCTCCCAGGCGGACTTGCCTGCAAACGCACTTGAAAACATCGCGGTTGGCATCGGTCCTGCCCCCTACACCGGCCTGAGGGTTGGCATTGCAGCGGCTAAGGCCCTTGCGGGACCGCTTGGTGTGGGTCTGCACGGCGTCATGGTGCTGGATGCGATTGCTTTCTCTAGAACAGAAGAGCGCTTGCTTGTGACAACTGATGCCAAGCGTGGGGAGCTTTTCGCAGCCGGTTACGTTTTTGGCAAGAGAGAGTTTGGCCCGAGAGTTATTGACCCATCAACCACCGCTGAGTTTGGGGACTATGAACATGTCTCCGAGCCTGCGGATGCGGAGAAGGTCGGGCGCTACGCCCTTTGGGCGCTCGAAAAAGGCATCGATCTGAGTGAAACCGGTGCCATCTACCTGCGCTCGCCGGATGTCACGCCATCGCCGGGAAAAAGGGTGAGCGGCTGATGCAACTTAGGACGCTTGCTATTGAAGATCTGGCCCAGGTCATGGACCTAGAGCGCAGGCTATTTCAGAATGAGGCTTGGCTCGAGCAGACCATGGCCGCAGAAATCGCCTCACCTCAAACCCACTACGTCGGGGCATTTGACGGTTCACTGCTCGGATATGCCGGGCTAAAGGTTAGTGGGCCCAGCTACTCATGTGATGTTCAGACAATTGGGGTTGAACCAGAGAGTCAGGGGAAATCCATCGGGCGAACCCTCATGAATGAGCTACTTGCTTTCGCAAAGAGGCAGGGTAGCGAGGAGGTTTTTCTGGAGGTCAAGGCCGGAAACGAGTCTGCGATAGGGCTTTATTTGAGCCTTGGCTTTGAACAGATTGATGTCCGCAAGCGCTACTACCAGCCCTCCGGGGAAGACGCTCTTGTGATGCGCATGCCAATAAGCCAACCTGTTGTCTTGGGCATTGAGTCAACCTGTGATGAGACGGGAGTAGGGATAGTTCGCGGCAACAGGCTGCTAGCAAATGCGCTTCACTCCTCGATGGACGAGCATGCAAAGTATGGGGGAGTGGTTCCCGAGGTTGCTGCGAGGGCACACCTTGAAGCAATCTCACCGACACTAGATGCGGCGCTCGCTGAAGCGGGAATTGGCTACGAAGACATCGATGCTGTGGCGGTTGCGAATGGTCCCGGGCTCTCCGGAGCGCTAATGGTTGGCATTGGTGCTGCCAAAGGGCTTGCGGTCGCACTAGACAAACCCATCTACGCGGTGAATCACCTCGTCGGACACGTCGGAGCGGATGTTCTTGAGCGTGGTGCGGTTGAGGTGCCCACGATTGCCCTCTTGGTATCCGGTGGCCACACCTCACTCCTGCTGGTTCGTGACCTACTGAACGACACCCAGCTGCTCGGAGAGACTATTGATGATGCAGCCGGTGAGGCCTTTGACAAAGTAGCTCGGGTGCTGGGCCTTCCCTACCCTGGAGGCCCTCAAATAGAAAAGATTGCGGCAGAGGGTGACCCGAATGCCATTAGGTTCCCCAGGGGCCTGACACTTCCCAAGGACTTAGAAAAGCACAAGTACAACTTCTCCTTCTCAGGGCTCAAGACGGCTGTGGCCAGGCATGTTGAGAAGCTTGAAGATGGGGGTCAGGAGTATTCAAAACCGGATGTTGCGGCAAGCTTCCGCGAGGCAGTAATTGATGTCCTACTAACAAAGTCGCTCTGGGCCTGCGAGGAGTTCGGCGTAAAGAGGCTCTTGCTTGGCGGTGGCGTGGTTGCCAATGCAAGGCTGCGTCAGGAGGCCGAGCAACGCTGTCAAGAAGCCGGAATTGAGCTTAGGATCCCCAGGTTCTCCCTCTGCACCGACAATGGGGCGATGATTGCGGCTTTAGGTTCGCAGCTGATTATGGACGGAAGAGAACCCAGCGGCCTAGATTTTGGAGCTGAGTCCACGCTCCCAGTGACAACAGTTCAGACCACCTAGCAACCAGTTGGAAGATTTTCGCAAGTAAGGGTGTTTGCCTTTTCAGCACGAGTCGCCTCAGCTCCTCTGGACTCCAGCCGGAGGGTCTGAGTTGTAACAAAAACGTTTTCCAATTTGTTGGGGGAGCCACCTAGCGGATTGGTTCGCAGACAAGTGCCTTACGGGCGCCGCCCACTTTGGTTGCTATCAGAGTGGCGGCGCCCGAACCTTTAAGCTTCAGCCGCTTGCGCATCAGCTGCGGGTCGATGTCCACTCCTCGCTTCTTGATCTCGAGGCTCCCGATGCTGCGCTCGGAAAGGTAGCGCGAGATTGCCTTTTCATCGAGGGGCATTTCGGCAAGGAGTTTGTAGCCTCTGAGCCAAGGGCTTTGTCTCTCGCTACCCGTGAGGTAGGCAATTCCTGCGGACAACAAACCAAGCCCCTGTTCGCCTGCGTATGCGCCAATCAGGTGTGAGCGAATCAAGGCTGGATCGGGCTCATAAACAAACTGGTCAAGGGAGCTAACCTCGGCCTCAAACTCATCCCCTGTGAACTCCAGCTCACTCTCACCATCAACCATGACCGCATAGCGCTTTCCAAGCCGCCCAGGATCAGTGCTCCACTGCGAAAACTCCACGAGGTCACCGCGGTGAGAAACCCAGGTTGCCTCAAATTTGTCGGAGACCAACTCGTGAGGAAGCGCAGGAGAGAGCTTCACTCCGCCAGGAACCGTCGCTAACTGCTCCAAAGCGAAGCCAATAGAAGGCGAAAAGTCGTCTGGGCTCAAAAGCTTCCGACTGCGACCTGATGAAGCCAGGTCTCGCCTCGCGGGGTCTAGAAAGACTCCCTCTGTACTCACATCGAAGTCCTCGGCGGCTGATCTGTGGACTTCGGCGGTGGGAAATCGCGCGAGGTTGCTGCTTGCAAACTCGGCGGTCACCTCGTCTTTTTCGACGGCCACCACCGCGCTTCCCGCCTGTGCAAATGCAATAGAATCAACTCCAAGCCCGCAGCCAAGGTCAGTCACAGAACCGAGTGAGCTCAGTTTTCTAGCGTGGTATTTCGCAACATCAAACCTCGAAGACTGCTCCAGCCCCTGCCTGGTTAAAAGCAGTGAGTCGGCTAGGGGTCCAAGCTTTTGCTTGGCCTTCTGGCGCAGAGCAACCTGGTTGACCACCTCGACGATTACCCCGGGGTCATGCCCAGCTTTTCTCAGCTTCGCGTTTAGCGCGTCTGGGTCAACCTCAGGAGAGTAGGTCTGTTCGAGAAGGGCAAGCGCGTCATCAGAGGGAAATACGGCTGTGGCGCTCACTTGATAAAACATAGTCGCTACACACCTAGCACTCACCTTGACTGAGTGCTAATAAGGGCCTAAAGTTTTAGTTAGCACTCGGATACCGAGTCTGCTAATCCAAAATCTTTAGTAAAGAAGAGGTCAAAGTGTCGGTTTCTATCAAGCCACTCGAAGATCGTATTGTCGTTCGTCCACTTGAGGCGGAGCAGGTAACCGCCTCGGGTCTGGTTATCCCAGACACCGCCAAGGAGAAGCCTCAGGAGGCTGAGGTTGTTGCTGTCGGACCAGGTCGTTTCAGCGACGAGGGTGACCGCATCCCAGTGGATGTCAAGGTTGGCGACATGGTCGTCTTTTCCAAGTACGGCGGCACCGAGCTCAAGTACAACGGCGAGGAGTACCTAGTGCTCTCTGCCCGTGACGTGCTTGCAATCATCGAGCGCTAAATAACTCAAGTAAGACGGCCCTTCCACCGGAGGGGCCGTCTGTCTTTTTGCCCCTAGGATTAGCGCGTGAAGAAGCAATCCGAGGGGGCAACAGGCCTCACATTCGGAGTCTCCGCCTACCTCATTTGGGGTTCATTTCCCCTCATCATTACCGCAGCCAGCTTCGCCAACCCTTTTGAGGTCGTTGTCTGGCGGGTGGTCTTTGGCTTCCTCTTCGCCGCGCTGTTAGTGACCCTAACTAGAACCTGGGCGCAGACTGTGGAGCTGGTTAGATCGCCCAAGAAGCTCGGCTGGGTTGCGGTTGCCTCACTCTTTATTTTTGTGAACTGGTCGGTCTATGTAGTTGCCGTTGCAACCAGCAATGTGCTCGAGACCTCTCTCGGCTACTTCATCAATCCGCTGATTACCGTGCTGTTTGCGGTTGTCTTTCTCAAAGAGAAGCTGCGGAAGGGTCAGTGGGTTGCCCTTGGTATTGGCCTGATTGCGGTTGTAATCCTCACGTTCGACTACGGCAGACCCCCATGGATTGCGCTTGTTCTGGCAATTAGCTTCGCGACTTACTCGTTAGCGAAGAACCGGGTTGGAGGCAAGATCAAGGCGCTACAGAGCTTCACCATTGAGTCCGGCATAGTCCTACCTTTTGTGCTTGTTCAGCTATGGATCGTCTCGATGTTCACGCCGATCATGATATTCTCCGGGGTTGTTGAGGCTTCGATCCTCATCTCATTTGGAATTCTCACGGCAATCCCGCTAATCCTTTTTGGTGCTGCTGCGTCGCGCGTGAAGCTATCGACAATCGGCTTTATTCAATACCTGACGCCGATTCTGCAGTTCAGCGTTGGCTATTTCATTCTGGAGGAGCCGATGCCTCCGGTGAGGTGGATTGGTTTCGCGCTGGTCTGGGTCTCACTTGTCGTTCTTACGACAGATGCCCTTAGGCGAAGGAAGCCCGACCTACCGATTGCCGTGCAGGGCTGAGGATGAAATCTAATTGTTATTCAAATGGCAAGAGTCTAGATTTCAACTGATTTCGCATCTTTTGCAGTAATTTTCAGCGGAATTCGTAGATATTCTACATAGTTTCGAGTAGTTCTAGAAGGTTGGTGGCCGTTAACGCTTTCAGGCTCCCGTATTTCCTAGGGATTACACGCGGCTTTCACTATGCTTTACCTAGCAATGCGGGCAATCAAGCCCGCATTCGCATTACAAATTGCAATTGCAAGGAGCAAGAATGACCGTATCGAACAACAGGTCGCGCTTCGTTAAGACCCTGTCCGCAGCTAGCGCACTAGCGCTGGGTGCTGTGGTTTTGACTGGCTGCGCCCCTGCCACCACTGCTGGCGGTTGTGAGCTCGGTTCAGAGCAGAGTGGAGACCTAACCCTAAAGCTAGGTTCCGCGCTACCTCTGACCGGAAACCTCGCATTCCTCGGCCCACCTGAGGAAGCCGGCGCTTACCTAGCCGTTGACGAGATCAACGCAGCTGGTAAGGGAATCACCATTGACTACACCCCAGGTGACTCAGGTGATACCGACAACAAGGCCTACGACACCGAAATCCCACGTCTGCTTAACGCTGGCGTTGAGGCTGTAGTAGGTGCCGCATCATCCGGTGTGTCACTGCAGTTCATTGACCGCCTAACCGCTGAGTGTGTAATTCACTTCTCACCAGCTAACACCTCAGCAGCATTCACCGACTACGAGGACAAGGGACTGTACTTCCGTACCGCTCCATCTGACGTTCTTCAGGGTGAGGTGCTTGGAAACCTAGTAGCCGAGGACGGACACCAGAGGATCTCCATGATCGTTCTGAACGACTCCTACGGTACCGGTCTAGCTGGCTTCGTAACTGAGGCCTTCGAGGCTGCAGGTGGAGAGGTTATCGCTGCACCTACCTACAACACCGGTGACACTAACTTCACCAGCCAGATCTCCGAGGCTCTCGCAGGCGACCCAGACGCTATCGTGCTGGTTACCTTCGACGAGGCAAAGACGATCGTTCCAGAGCTAACCAGCCAGTTCCCTGGTAAGGACCTCTACTTCGTAGACGGTAACCTCACCAACTACTCGGACGACTTTGCTCCAGGAACCCTAGAGGGCGCCAAGGGTACCTACCCAGGTGTTAACGAGAGCAAGATTGCTGACTTCGTCACCAAGATGAACGACGCATGGGTTGCTCGCGGAAACGCAGCTCTTGAGCTGAACGCATACGGTCCTGAGACCTACGACGCAGTTGTGCTTCTAGCGCTTGCTGCTCTTGAGGCTCGCAGCACCGAGGGTGCCAACATGGCTGAGAAGCTCCAGGAAGTTTCTGGTGGTTCCGGCAACGGCACCAAGTGCACCAGCTTCGCCGAGTGTGCTGACATCATCAACGACGGCGGAACCGCAGACTATGACGGTCCTTCCGGCGCAATTACCTTCAACGAGGTCGGAGACCCAACTGACGGTAACATCCTGATTCAGCAGTTCGACGGAAACAACGTTCCTGCCACCATCCGTGGATAGTAGCGAGTTCTAAAGAACAAAGAGAATCCCCCCGGCCTGAGGTCGGGGGGATTTCTTTTGCACCAACTAATACGGGGTTGGTAACGCTATTTGCCTTTGCGGACTGTCGCCTCGAAGGCAGCTCCCAGAGCTACTCCGAGAGCAATCCAAAGACCTAGATTGTCTGTGGCCACGCCCACGGCGACACCGATGGCGACACCGACGCCAATGCCTGAGCCTGTTGGAGCCTTGGGCTTAGGTGCCAAGGGTGCCTAGATAGAGACCAATGACCTGAGGGTCGTTCAGAAGCTCACGGCCGGTGCCTACAACGGCATCCTTGCCTTGATCTAGCACATAGGCACGATCTGAGATCTGAAGGCAACGTCGAGCGTTTTGCTCGACCATGATGCATGTCACACCAGCCTTATTGATGTCGGAGACTCTTAGAAATGCCTCGTCCTGTCTAACTGGGCTAAGACCTGCTGAAGGCTCGTCCAGCAGCAGAACGGTTGGGTCCATCATGAGCGCTCGGCTCATGGCAACCATCTGTCTTTCACCGCCCGATAGCGAACCCGCACGCTGCTTTAGGCGCTTACCCAGTTCCTCAAAGATTGAGATTACGAAGTCGAGTCTCTCCGAGTAATTCTCAGGCTCCTGAAAGGCACCCATCTGGAGATTCTCTTCAATGGTTAGCGAGGGGAAAACATTATTGTTCTGAGGGATGAAGCCAACACCCTTGGTGACAAGCTGGTTTGACTTGAGGCCCACGATTGACTCACCGTTAAGAGTGATCGAGCCCTCCCGGACCTTTACCAGGCCGAAAATGGCTTTGAGCAATGTTGACTTACCCGCTCCATTTGGGCCGATGATTCCAATTAGCTCACCCTTGTCGGCGTGAAAGTTGGTCCCATTGAGAATGTTTACGCCTGGGAGGTAGCCGGCGACGAGGTCTTTAACCTCAATTACTGTGTCGCTCACTTGTCCTCCCCTTTGATGATGTTGATTCTGCCGGTGACCTCACCGAGGTCGGTTTCCTGGTGGGCGCCGAGGTAGGCATCAATAACGGCTTGCTCCTTCATGACTGTGTCAGGCGGACCTTCGGCCACAACCTTGCCCTCCGCCATAACCACAACCCAGTCGGCAATGTGACGAACCATGTGCATGTCGTGCTCAACGAACAGTACGGTCATACCCTCACCCTTGAGGCTAATCACGTGGTCCAGAAGAGACTGGGTAAGTGCTGGGTTCACACCCGCCATTGGCTCGTCGAGCATGACCAGGGTCGGGTCGGTCATCAGGGCACGAGCCATCTCGAGCAGCTTGCGCTGCCCTCCCGAGAGGGATGCGGCAAAGTCATCTTTTTTAGTGTCGAGCTTGAAGCGCTTGAGAAGCTCCATGGCCTTGACCTCGATGTCCGCGTCCTGCTTCTTCCAGAACCCTGGGAACAGGGCCCTAAAGATGCTTTCACCGCTCTGACCCTTGGCACCGAGCTTCATGTTCTCGATTACGGTCAATAGGCTCAGCGCCTTTGTCAGCTGGAAGGTGCGGACCTGGCCCATCTGGGCAACCTTGAATGATGGCACGCCAGATAGCGAGGTCCCCATAAAGGACCAGGTGCCAGTGTCTGGGGTGTCAAAGCCGGTCAGCAGGTTGAACAGCGTGGTCTTACCCGCACCGTTTGGACCAATGAGAGCAGTAATCACTCCCGAGGGGATCTCGAGGTGCTCAACGTCGACTGCCGTCAGACCACCAAAGGTCTTCTTGACGTGGTCGATGACGAGCATCGGGTCCTTCTTCTTGCAGCCTGGGACTGCATCACCGATGTGGAGGTCGGTTGTCTTTTGTGGCTTCTCGTTATTTGACAAAGGTCAGCTCCCTCTTGTCTCCGAAGATGCCCTGCGGGCGGTATATGACCAGCAGCATCAGCCCTATACCGACGAGCACGAACCTCAGGGTTGAAGCCTGAGTTGTCGAAACAGGAAGGATGCCGGATGTTGAAAGTGCTGGCAAAAGGTTGGACAGGAAGGCCTGGATGACCCAGAAGATAACCGCTCCAATTACCGGTCCAAAGATTGTGGCAGCGCCACCAAGTAGCAGCGAGGTCCAGATGAAGAAGGTAAGCGAGGTTACATAGACTCCAGGGGAGATGTTCTGGGCGGCGGTGTAGATGATGCCACCGAGGGCTCCGAAGACACCTCCGATTACCAGCGCCTGAAGCTTGTAGGCGAAGACGTTCTTGCCAAGGGACCTAACGGCCTCCTCGTCCTCTCGAATGCCCTTGATGACTCTGCCCCAAGGGGAACGCATTAGGGCCCACAGGAACCAAACAGCCACGGTAAGGACAATCAGTCCGAAGACCAGCACCCAGAGCGTTTGCTCGTTGTAGGTAAACGGTCCAAATCCGTAGGTTCCCTGAGGTATTGGGTTTGAGTTCTGGAATCCTGACCCGTCAGGCCTGGAGTTGAAGCCAAAGAGGCCGTCTGCAGAGCCCGTCACGTCCGTGAAGGCAGTGGTCAAGAAGAGCAGCCTGGCAATCTCGGCGGCTGCGATGGTCGCGATTGCCAAGTAGTCGCCGCGAAGCCTCAGCGTCGGAATACCCAGGATTAGTGCAAACACCACAGATCCAAGAACTCCAACCAGCATGCCTGCCCACCAGGGCAGCCCAAAGGTGAGCACAGAGATCGCGTAGCCGTAGCCACCGATAGCCATAAAGCCTGCGATACCGAAGTTCAGAAGCCCTGCGAAACCAAAGTGCATTGCAAGACCCAGCGCAGCCAGTGCGAAGGCAATCGTGGTCGGGGTTAGAAAGCCCGCCAGAGTGTTATTAAGAATTGATCCCCAGTCCATGGTCTACCTCCTACCCAACTCTCTGTTTTCGGCCCAACAATCCCTGCGGTCTCACCAGCAGGACGACAATCAGAACGACCAGCGCTCCAACGTACTTCAGGTCGGCCGGGATGATTAGACCCGACATCTCGACGAGCACACCTACAATCAGAGCACCGATTAGAGCACCAAATGCCGTGCCGAGACCTCCGAGGGTGACCGCAGCAAAAATTAGAAGCAGAATCTGGGTTCCCATGTCCCACTTGATTCCGGGTCGGAAGTAGGCCCAGAGCACTCCGGCCAAACCAGCCAGTGATGCAGCCATAATCCAAACAATTCTGATGACCTTGTCGACATCGATGCCCGAAGCTGCAGCTAGGTCTGGGTTATCGGAGATTGCTCTTGTTGCCTTACCCGTCTTGGTCCTGAGGAGCCAGTAGGCGAAAGCGATAATGACGACGATGCTCAAACCCATGGACATCAGGTCTGTGGAGCTAAGTGCGACGGCACCAAACAGGTTGATCTTGGGAGAGTCAAAACCAGGCAGCTGTTCTGTTGCGCCACCAATAACAAACTGGATGACGTAGCGCATTGTCAGTGAGAGTCCAATGGAGACAATCATCAGCTGGACAATGCCCAACCCCTTTTTTCTGAGTGGTCGCCAGAGCCCAGCATCCAAAGACCAACCAAGACCGGCTGATAGAGCCACTGCGATTGGGATGGCAATGAAAAGCGGAAGCTGGAGGCCAACACCAAAGATTAGGGCGGCGACCGCTCCGAAGGTGACCATCTCTCCGTGAGAGAAGTTGGAAAGCCCGGTTGTTCCGAACACCAGCGAGACACCGACAGCCGCAAGTCCGAGCATCAGTCCGAAATTAATTCCATAGATAAATCTTGAGACGATCTGATCAAAGATGGAGGTCTCGTTGCGTTCACCCTCACCAATGAAGAAGTTCTTCGCAACTCGGTCGGTGAGACCGAATTCAACCTCTTGTGTTGCTCCGCCCTCGAGCACTGAAATGCCCTCTGGGAGGGTGGATTCATCGAGGGTTACGTTGTAGTTGCGCACCTCTGGAACACCAATTGACCAGCGTCCATCTGAGTCGGTAACGGTCTCCGCGGTGTAGCCGCCGCCATCAACCACGATTCTCACTCCGGCGATTGGCTCACCGTCAACCTTGACGTTGCCGAAGACTGTCGCCGAGTACTCCTCGCCAACGCTGTCTCCGAGCGCAGGTGCTGACACACTGAGGCCACCGAATACGGCCAACAGGGCGACAAGAATGATGCGCAATACTCTGCGTCGAGTGTCATCCAAGAGGAACTTCACTTCTCCTCCAAATCCTTCCAGGCACCCTCGCCTGGTCTATGTCCCCTATGACGGGGTAGTACAAAACCATACCAGCGTAGTGGGTTTGATAAGTAGTCACCGGGAAGGCAACCCAAACCACCCTCGCCACCTAGCCCTTGCGCTGGGTAGGATTGAGGGTCTGAAGACTGCTGCGAGAGGTTATTTTGGAAAACCAAGACCCGTTTGCCCTAATCGGCCTCACCTATGACGACGTTCTGCTTCTCCCTGGGCAGTCCGATGTCATCCCCTCATCGGTTCAGACGGCTACGCAGGTCTCAAGAAATATCTCAATCAACATTCCGCTGATCTCCTCTGCGATGGACACCGTGACCGAGTCGAGAATGGCAATTGCTATGGCAAGACAGGGCGGAATGGGAATCCTCCACCGCAACCTATCGATTGACGATCAGGCCTCACAGGTTGACCTTGTAAAGCGGAGCGAGGCTGGCATGGTCTCTCACCCGGTAACCACCACCCCTTATGCCACCATCCAAGAGGTTGATGACATGTGCGGCAAGTTCAGAGTCTCTGGTCTTCCGGTGGTGGATGAGGACGACAAGCTCGTCGGTATTGTCACCAACCGCGACATGAGGTTTGTCCTCGAGGTTCAGCGCACCACAACGCTAGTGAAAGATGTGATGACCCCAATGCCACTAATTGTTGGCAATGTCGGCATCAACCCAGACGAGGCAATGGCCCTTTTGGCTCAGCACAGAATTGAGAAGCTTCCACTAGTCGATGCAGATGGCAGACTCAAGGGCCTGATTACGGTCAAAGACTTCGACAAGAGTGAGAAGTATCCGAACGCCTCAAAAGACGGAGCGGGCAGACTTTTGGTTGGAGCAGCTGTTGGTGTTGGCCCAGACGCCTGGGAAAGAGCGATGGCACTTATAGAGACCGGTGCTGACATGTTGGTTGTTGACACAGCTCACGGCCACAACAGCGGCGTGCTCGAAATGATCAAAAAACTCAAGAGCGAACCAGTTGCAAAGCACGCAGACATTGTCGGCGGCAACATCGCAACCAGAGAAGGTGCCCAGGCGATTATTGATGCCGGTGCTGATGGCGTGAAGGTCGGAGTAGGGCCAGGCTCTATCTGCACCACCAGAGTGGTAGCTGGGGTTGGAGTTCCACAAGTAACCGCTGTGCACATGGCGGCTCAGGCAGCTAAGGCTGCCGGGGTTCCCCTGATTGCAGACGGCGGTTTGCAGTACTCAGGAGATATTCCCAAGGCAATCGTTGCGGGAGCGAATTCGGTCATGCTCGGATCGCTCCTCGCCGGAACCGACGAGGCTCCTGGAGACATCACTTATGTTGGCGGCAAGCAGTACAAGACCTATCGCGGCATGGGCTCACTTGGAGCCATGCAGTCTCGTGGCCAGGCGCAGTCTTTCTCGAAGGACCGCTACTTCCAAGACGATGTGCTTCGCGAGGACAAGCTAGTTCCCGAGGGTGTTGAAGGCAGGGTCCCCTACCGCGGCACAGTCAGCTCAGTCGTTCACCAACTAATAGGTGGCCTGAGGGCGTCAATGGGCTACGTAGGTGCCGGAAGCATTGAAGAGCTGAAGGACAAGGGCAAGTTTGTGAGAATCACGGCAGCGGGTCTGAGGGAGTCACACCCGCACGATATCCAGATGACCATCGAGGCTCCCAACTACGGCACTCGTTAGGAGGCCTAGATGTCTGAAGTAGAAATAGGTAAGGCGAAGAGCGCCCGGGTTGGCTATGCCTTTGATGATGTGGCGGTAATTCCAACCCGTCGAACCCGCGACCCCGAGGATGTTTCAACCGCTTGGACCATAGATGCATTCAAGTTTGAGCTTCCCGTTGTAGCAGCGCCTATGGATTCGGCTATGAGCCCTGCCACCGCAATTGCGCTTGGAAAAATGGGTGGTCTTGGCGTTTTGGATCTGGAAGGACTTTGGACACGCTACGAGGATCCAACCCAGCAGCTGGCTGAGATTGCAAGTGCAAAAGACGAGGACGCGACCGCTGTGTTGCAGCGGGTCTACTCAAAGCCAATCCAGCCAGAGCTAATTTCCCAGCGGCTGGGAGAGATTCGCGATTCAGGTGCGACGGTGGCAGGTGCCCTGAGTCCCCAGCGGACCGCCGAGTTTGCAGACATTGTTCTCAAGGCCGGAGTCGACATGTTCGTGATTCGTGGAAACACCGTTTCTGCGGAGCACGTCTCAAAGCAGGTAGAGCCGCTCAACCTCAAAGAGTTCATTTACAAGTTAGACGTTCCCGTGATTGTTGGTGGCGCAGCCACCTACACCGCAGCTCTGCACCTCATGAGGACTGGAGCCGCCGGAGTGCTAGTTGGTTTTGGTGGTGGAGCCGCCGGAGCAACAAGAAACGTACTCGGAATTCAGGCTCCAATGGCCACGGCAGTTGCGGATGTGGCGGCTGCCAGACGCGACTATATGGATGAGTCAGGTGGTCGCTACGTTCATGTCATTGCAGATGGTGGACTTGGAACCAGTGGCGATGTCGTGAAGGCTGTGGCATGTGGAGCTGATGCCGTCATGCTGGGAACCATGTTGGCTAGGGCCGCCGAGGCACCGGGAGCCGGATGGCACTGGGGTAGCGAGGCCGTGAACCAGAAACTACCTCGCGGCCAACGAGTCTGGGTGGGGTCTCACGGTTCCCTAGAAAACATTTTGACCGGGCCGGCTGCGTCCGCAAGCGGCACCGCAAACCTCATCGGTGCTCTCAAGAGGTCAATGGCCACCACCGGCTACTCCGACCTCAAGGAGTTCCAGCGGGTCGACGTCGTTCTTAACCCCTATGGGTAGATGAAGCCGAGCTTCTTCTCCGTTGCCTGCAGGCCTAAGTGGATTGCCGGCCTTTTAGTCGCATTTATTGTTGCCGGAACCTTCGCGGCTTTGATGCAGTGGCAGTTCTCGAGGACCTTCGTTGCAGTTGGAGTTGATATCGAGCTTGAGCCGGTTCCAATTTCAGAACTGGCGGCACCACAGCGTTTGGCACCGGGAAGCTATGACCGCCTAGTGACAGCGACGGTCTCGACAGATCCAGACAACGTATATGTAGTTTCTGATCGCCTTCAGGTCCAGGGCACTGAGCAAGTGCAGGGCTACTGGGTTGTGGCTAACAGCGTTGAAAAGGAAACGGGAGCAAGTCTGACGCTTGCGCTTGGCTTTGCATCCGAGCTGGAAGCCGTAGTTGACATTGAGGTGCCTGTAGGCGAGTTTGAAATCGTGGGCTATCTAGAGCCAAGTGAACCGGTCGCCGAGTCAGAGTCGGGAACCCTGGGCTCGGTGGCACTCTCGCAACTTGTAAACCTCTATGCCGATGAAGCTTTCGAGAGTTTCCCCGTCTACGTAATTGTTCAGGATGGGATTGCCATAGAGGCTGAGCGGATCGCAATCGGCATTCAAGATGAGACCGTAGAGATTAATTGGCTCACCGCCTTTTATGCAATCGAGTGGCTTCTGTTTGGGCTCGCCGCCTTTTATCTGTGGTGGAGGCTTGTAATGGACCAGGTCGCCCGAGAAACCAGTTAATAGAATCGTTATCTGAATTTGTGGGTTTTTGCCCGTTTTAGTTTCAATTGCCCGTTTGCGGTGCTACTTTCTTAGCAATTGCTTGTAAACGGACAATTTCGGAGACTGACAAGGATGTTAGCTGAAGAGCGCAGACTAAAGCTTGCGGAGTGGACCAGAGAAGATGGTCGACTCGACGCAAACATGGCTGCGAACAAATTGGACGTAGCGGTAGAGACCGTAAGGCGTGACCTAGACGTCCTTCAGCGCAGAGGCGCACTTCGCCGGGTGCACGGTGGTGCGATCGCCCTAGAGAGATTTGCACGCGAATACACCATCCCCGAGCGGTACAACCGGAACCCCCAGCAAAAGCAGTCGGTTGCCGATGTTGCCGCGGCATACATTCCCGAAGAGGGCTGCATTTTTGTTGACGGCGGTACCACTACCGAGTACCTGGAGCCTCACCTGCGCAACAAGCCAAAGCTAATGGTTGTGACCAACCACATCACTCTCGCCTCCAAGCTTGCCGACAGCACAACTCAGGTAACCATTCTGGGAGGACGTATTAGGCCTGCCACACTCTCCGCAGTGGGAGCGAAGACGGTTGCGGACCTACTTGACTTCAACGCCGTTGTTAGCTTCTTGGGTGTCAATGGCATCGGACTTGAGGGCGGCATGACCGCTTACGACACCGACGAGGCCCTAGTAAAGAAGACCATGATGTCCCGCTCTGTAGAGCGCATCCTGCTAGCTGACAGCAGCAAGTTTGGTCCAACCTACCCCGCTCGTTTTGCAGATTTTGATCAGTTTGACCGCGTGGTCACAAATGTTGACGCTGACCCGACTTACGTCGAGGGGTTCAGTAAGGCAGGTGTTGAAGTTGCACTTGCCAATTAGATTTCCTCGGTTCCTTGCCGAAACCGTTGGAAAAAGGGAGATGTCAATGCTAGGGCGGGCCTCAAACCATGCCGAAGCAGCGACACCGCCCAATGAATACAACCCCCTAAAGGAAGGTAGTACCAATGGCTAATTTTATACCCGCGGGTGACGGCGGCCACACTGGCTGGCGCGCAGCGGCTCAAAAAATAGGTGGAAACCTAGCTGGAATGGTGATCCCGAACATCGGTGCGTTTATCGCATGGGGTCTTCTGACAGCACTGTTCATTCCAACTGGCTGGCTACCAAATGAGGAACTCTCCTCGATGGTCGGCCCAATGATCGTTAACTTGCTTCCAATCCTCATTGGTTACACCGGTGGTCGCATGGTTCATGGTCAGCGCGGTGCCGTTATCGGTTCTGTCGCAACCGTAGGTGTGATTGTCGGCGCTTCAATTCCAATGTTCCTAGGTGCCATGCTTATTGGTCCTCTAGCTGCATGGATCTTGAAGAAGATTGATGCCGTTCTAGACCCAGTCACCCCTCCAGGATTCGAAATGCTCATCGGAAACTTCTCTCTGGGTATCTCGGGTCTCCTAATGGCCATCCTTGGCTTCGTAGGTATCGGACCGGTCGTTAACACCTTCTCCGACACTCTCGGCGCCGGTGTGAAGGCACTGGTTGACACAGGACTGCTGCCACTGGCATCAATCCTGATTGAGCCTGCAAAGATTCTGTTCCTCAACAACGCCATAAATTACGGTGTGCTCGCTCCACTTGGAGTCGCTCAGGTTGAAGAAGCTGGCAAGTCCATCATGTTCATGCTCGAGAGCAATCCAGGTCCAGGACTGGGAATCCTTGTTGCCGTCTGGCTAGCAGCAGGAAGCAAGGTTCTACGCGGAAGTGCTCCAGGCGCGATCGTGATTCACTTCTTGGGTGGAATCCACGAGATCTACTTCCCATACGTCCTAATGAAGCCGATTTTGGTTTTGGCTGCCATTGCAGGTGGTGCAACTGGTGTTGCTACCTTCCTAGTAACTGGCGTTGGCGTGGTGGCAACACCAGCCCCAGGCTCAATTTTCGCCTACCTAGCGGTTACCCCTCCAGGAAACCACTTTGGTGTGCTGCTAGGAATTCTCCTTTCGGCCACCGTCTCCTTCCTCGTCGCATTTGTGATTCTCAAAGCCTCCAAGGATGGCGATGATGACCTCGAGGCCGCAAAGGCCAAGAGCAAGTCGATGAAGACCGGCGGTGCGGAGTAATCCATGGCTAGCATTTCTGGAGCTGACGTCAAGCACGTAGTTGTGGCTTGCGAGGCTGGAATGGGTTCCTCGGTCATGGTTGCCAGAATGCTGGCCAAGCAGCTGAAGGCAAACGGCGTCGAGGTAACTCACTCCCCTGTGAATCAGTTGGCTGACACCACGCATGACTTGGTGCTGGTCCATCGTGGCCTCTCGCAGCGTGCGAAGCAGGCCGTTCCTGACTCACCTGTAATCATCTTTGACATGTTCCTGGGAGATATGCGTATCGCTCAGCTGGTCAATGAGATTCAGGAAGGTCACGAAATCAGCGATGCCTGATCTGATTCAAAGGGCCGGAATCCGGTTAGATGTCACGGCCTCCTCAACAGAGGAGGCCGTGCGCATCTGCGGCGAGCTACTTCTAGAACTGGGCGCCATTGGTCCAGAATATGCAGCTGCGATGTGGGAGCGAGAGCAAAAGTTCTCCTCGGCAATCGGAATGGGATTTGCAATCCCTCACGGAACTGACGAATCTCGTGTTCACGTAATTTTTGACCAGCTGGTATTCCTGCGACTTGCATCGCCGATCACTTGGGGTGATGAGGAGGTCAGCTGTGTGTTGGGAATAGCCTCGAGTGGTGACGGCCACGTCGAAATTCTTGGCAACCTAGCTGAGCTAATTCAAGACGAGACCAAGCTTGAGTTGTTAGTGGCTTCTGGCGGTGCTGACCAGGTTCTCGAGCTGATTTTAGATGGCGGTGTGGCCTAGGCCACTGATAAAGAAAAGCAATTATGAACTCCGAAAGACCAATAGCCGTTCACTTCGGCGCCGGTAACATCGGCCGCGGCTTTATTGGTGCCGTCCTTCAGGACGCCGGCTACTTTGTGGTCTTTGCGGATGTAAACCCAGGCCTTATCCATGCCCTCAATGAAAGAGGCAGTTACACCCTCACCGAGCTCGGAGCGGGCTCGCAAAAGAAGACCTACGCCAACTATCGAGCCCTGCACTCTGTCGAGCAGCGATCTGAGCTAATCGGCCAGCTAGCAAAGGCCGAGATCATTACTGCGTCAGTGGGCGCAAATATTTTGCCCCTGATTGCCCCCGTGATCGCAGAGGGGCTTTCAGCGAGAACTCTTTCAAAGCCAGCTGTTGTGATGGCCTGCGAAAATGCAA
Organism: Aquiluna sp.; assembly: GCA_028144365.1. Lineage (GTDB taxonomy): Bacteria > Actinomycetota > Actinomycetes > Actinomycetales > Microbacteriaceae > Aquiluna. The sequence continues at coordinate 64,899 of JAOGAX010000002.1, read as the reverse complement.
TCAATGCGACGGACATTCTGAAGTCCGAGATTCGCACAGTTGAAAACCTGGATTCGGTTGCGGTTTTTGCCAACACGGCTGTTGACCGAATCGTCCCAATCCAACCTGATGGCTCAGAGCCCGACGTTGCTGTGGAGGCGTTTTGCGAATGGGTTATTGACTCGAGCAATCTCTCCGGCATCAAGCTGGAGATTCCTTCAGCTACATTCGTCGACAGGCTTGAGCCCTTTATCGAGCGCAAGCTTTTCACAGTCAATACATCTCACCTCTCTGCCGCCTATTTGGGCCAGCAGGCTGGCCACGCAACGGTTGTTTTGGCACTCAATGACCCCGCGGTGATGAAGAAGACAAAGGCTGTTTTAGAGGAGACGTCGAAGGTGCTGGTGCGCAAACACAACTTCGATCCCGCAGCACACAGTAGATATGTAAAAAAGACTCTAAAGCGCATCACGAGCCCCGCAATAGATGACCAGGTCGAGCGGGTGGGTCGTGATCCCATTAGAAAGCTCTCACGGCTCGAGAGGCTGATTGGCCCTGCGGCTCAGTACGCAGAGCACTACGGTCGCCCTGAGCACCTGCTGGATGTGGTCTCGGCAGCTCTAGCCTTTGAAAATGATGACGACCCTGAAGTGGCGAGGCTGCAACTTCTTCTCACCAGCCTCTCAACCTCGGAGTTTGCCCAAGAGGTGTGCGGGATTTCCGCCTCTCACCCGCTTTCGGAGTATCTAGTCGAGACAATCGACAATCACAAACGTCAGGTAGCTCGTCAGGGCCTTCTGGGGTAACTTCAAACATTAATTGCTAGCATCCTGAGGGATTGTAAGGAGAAAGAATGTCAACCGTCACGGCCACTGTCACAATCGAAGACCCGATCGGCTTTCACGCAAGGCCCGCAGGTCAGATCGTGAAGCTTGTGAAAGAGTCCGGTCTTGAAATCAGGATGGGCAAGGTCGGCGGGAACTTGGTCAAGGCCAACTCTCCACTCGGTCTAATGGCCATGAAAGGCAAGACGGGCGAAGAGCTAACTGTCGAGGTTGACACCGAAGACGAGGCTCAGGCACAAGCCATAATCGACCAGATTCAGCAGTTTCTAAAAGGCTAGTTTTGACTCAACAGGTCCTCTCAGGCCTCGGCGTTGGGCTCGAGGCGGTAACCGCGGAGGTCTTTCGCGTCCGTCAGGCTACGCCTCTTCCAATTCCTGCAAAGCATTCGGGCGATCTCGTTGCCGAGCAGGCCAAGCTGCGCTCAGCAGTTGATCAGGTCGCAAGCGATCTAGAGAGCCTTGCCGAGAAGGCGGGTGAGACATCAGCTGAGATCTTCGAGGCACTAGGAATGATCCTTTTGGATGAAAGCCTCTTTGACGCAGCCGTTGCTCAGCTTGATGATGGCTGGGAGGCCGGCACAGCCTTTGTGAATGCTATGGAGACTTTCGCTGAGCTACTCTCCGGTGACCCCACCTTCGAAGAGCGCATTGCGGATATTCGAGACCTTGCAAAAAGGGTTGCCGCAAGTATTCACGGCATTTCCCTGGGGTTAGACCTTCCAGAGACCGGAAAGTTCGTGATTGTTGGCGAAGACTTCTCTCCCGCAGACACCGCCCAGTTCACTCCTGCGGTGGTGGGGGTAGTTACGATTCAGGGCGGCCCGACCTCTCACACCGCCATCATCTGCCGCTCTAAGTCGATTCCTGCAGTTGTTTCTTGCGCCGGTGCAAAGGAACTGACAAATGGCCAAAAGGTTTTGGTCGATCCGGTGGGTGACAGGGTCGTAATTGGTGGGACTGAGGCCGATGCGACCAAGGCGATTAGCTTTGTTGCCAAGTCCACAGAGCCAGTTATCCCGGTTCGCTCAAACATTGGCTCGCTTGAAGATGCCGTTGCTGCCGCTACAACAGCTGCCGAGGGTGTTGGACTGTTCCGCACGGAGCTTTTGTACCTCTCCGCCACAACCGAGCCAACCCGTGATTCGCAAATACAGTCCTACACCGAGATTCTCTCTGCCTGCCCTGAGGGGCCAATTGTTGTGAGGACGATTGATGCCGGAAGTGACAAGCCTGTTCCGTTTCTGAAAATGCCAGATGAGGAAAATCCTGCTCTAGGTGTTCGCGGATTCAGGCTTGTGGCCGATCACAGGGAGTTCATTGTTTCGCAGCTTGAGGCTTTGGAAGAGGCCCGTAAGGCATCTGGTCGCGAGGTCTGGGTGATGGCTCCGATGGTTGCAACGGCCGCCGAGGCGAAAGAGTTCGCCGCGCTTGCCAAGGCCGCAGGTCAGTTCAAGGTCGGGATCATGGTGGAGACACCTTCGATTGTCTATGAGATTTCAAAGCTCAAAGGAGTAGTTGATTTCATCTCTGTTGGTACCAACGACCTCTCCCAATATCTCTTCGCCTCTGACCGCATGAACCCAAACCTAGGTGCGATGTTGAACCCTTGGCAGCCCGCCCTGATTGCGTCTTTGAACCAAATTGCCATCGAGTCCAAGAGGGCCGGTATTTACTCGGGAGTTTGTGGGGAAAGCGGCTCTGACCCGGCTTTTGCCGTGGTGCTAGCGGGTATGGGTTACGACTCGGTCTCCTCCTCCAGGTCCCAGGTTGGCGCGGTCAGGACGGCACTCTCTTCGGTCACCCATGACGAAGCACGTGAGGTCTTTGAGGCCGCGATTTCTGGTAGCGACAGCGACGAGGCCAAGTCACTTGCACTCGCCAAATTGGTCGAAATCGCTAAGTAGACTTAGGGCATGTCTTCCCCTTCACCGAGCCAGATTCCTGCCATTTACTCGGTGCTGAAGTTCTACAAAGTCTCCTCATACGTGACCGGCGTCTTCCTGCTGCTGTTGATGGTGACCTGGGGTATCAGACGGCTTCCTTTTTTAGGTTATGACCTGTGGATGTTTGGTCCCAACGGGCTTATTTCTTTTGAGAGCTATGGCATTGATGGTGAGGGACTTCCAGAGGTCGGTTTGAACCTGACAGTTTTGATCTTGATAGTTCACGGCTGGCTCTATGTCGTGTATTTGCTGGCTGATTTCAGGCTTTGGACCCTAATGCGCTGGCCATTTACCAGGTTCCTAATTATTGGAGCTGGCGGTGTTGTGCCATTTTTGAGCTTCTACACCGAGGCCAAGTACGCAAAGTTGGCTCAAGAGCAGCTCAAAGAACTAGAGGCCAAATGAAGCCAGTATTAGTTGTCGACTTCGGTGCCCAGTATGCGCAGCTGATTGCCCGCAGAGTTCGGGAAGCAAATGTCTATTCAGAGATTGTTCCGCACAACATTTCTGCCGACGAGGTCGCCGAGAAGGCTCCCGCAGCCATCATTCTCTCTGGAGGACCCTCAAGCGTCTACGAGGAAAACTCCCCCAGACTTGATGCAAAAATTCTTGAGCTTGGCATACCGGTTTTAGGCATTTGCTACGGCTTTCAGGTTCTCGCCCAGGCACTGGGCGGAAGGGTCGATAAGACCGGCAAGAGAGAATACGGGGCAACAGATCTCAAGCTGAGCTCTGGCGGTACTTTGCTTTCCTCCCAGCCTGAGCTTCAAGTGTGCTGGATGAGCCACGGCGATCAGGTTATGGAGGCCCCTAGCGGTTTTGAGGTGCTTGCCTCAACCGCCACTACTCCGGTTGCTGCCTTCGAGAATTTAGACAAGAGAATCTTCGGTGTCCAGTGGCACCCAGAGGTCAAGCACTCCGAGCAGGGCCAGCAGGTTTTGAAGAACTTTCTCTACGAAGGTGCAGGCATTGAGCCGAGTTGGAACTCGGGCAATGTCATTGCTGAGCAGGTTGAAAAGATTCGTGCCCAGGTTGGAAGCGCGAGGGTGATTTGCGGTCTGTCTGGCGGAGTGGACTCAGCCGTTGCAGCAGCACTTGTCCATCGCGCAGTTGGCGATCAGCTGACCGCCGTGTTTGTCGATCACGGCCTGTTGCGCAAAGGGGAGGCAGAACAGGTCGAGCGTGACTACGTTGCGGCCACCGGAATCAAGCTTGTTGTTGTAAACGCCGAGGAGAAGTTTCTTGGAGCACTTGGCGGAGTTAGCGATCCCGAGCAAAAGCGCAAGATCATCGGTAGGGAGTTCATTAGGACCTTCGAGGAGGCCGAGCGCAAGCTTGTGGCCGAGGCTATTGATGACAACCAGCCAATCAAGTTCTTGGTTCAGGGAACCCTCTACCCGGACGTAGTCGAGTCTGGTGGTGGGGTAACTGCCGGCATTAAGTCTCACCACAACGTTGGAGGCCTTCCAGAGGACCTCGACTTCGAATTGGTGGAACCCTTGCGGACCTTGTTCAAGGACGAGGTAAGGGCAATTGGAGCTGAGCTTGGGCTCCCTGCCGAGATTGTCCAGCGTCATCCGTTCCCAGGGCCAGGGCTTGGCATCCGCATCGTTGGAGAGGTCACCAAGGAGCGACTTGACCTGCTGCGAGATGCGGATGCGATTGTGCGGGAAGAGCTAACCGCAGCGGGCAAGGACGGTGAGATCTGGCAGTGCCCAGTGGTCCTTTTGGCGGACGTTAGGTCTGTTGGCGTGCAGGGTGATGGCCGCAGCTATGGACACCCCATCGTGTTGCGCCCTGTCTCATCCGAGGATGCAATGACCGCCGACTGGTCGAGGCTGCCCTATGAGCTATTGGCAAGAATCTCCAACCGAATCACCAACGAGGTCGAGGGTGTGAACCGAGTTGTGTTGGATGTCACCTCGAAGCCTCCCGGCACGATCGAGTGGGAATAGCAGTGGAGGTTTTTGGGCACCGCGGTGCGTGCGGCTATCTACCCGAGAACACCATGGAGTCCTTCGAGCACGCCTTCGAGTTAGGCGCTGCCGCAATTGAGTTTGACGTTGTCATGACTCAAGACGGGGTTCCCGTGATTCGTCACGATCGGGACCTCACTCACACCACTGATATCCAAAAGCACAGTTTTCTGAGCAACATGGTTGATGAGCTGAAGGCAGAGGACGTCGCACAACTCAAGGCGATTGAGCGATACCCAGATGGTCGCCAGGAGTCTGCAAGTCACGATGGTAGGTATCACATCCCCACCCTTCGTGAGGTTGTCAATCACCCCAGCTTTGATGGCCGCCACCTCATAATTGAGCTCAAATACGGCAAGCACTTCTTTGATGCCGGGCTTGACTCGGTTCAGGCACTGAAGCAAGTTCTTGACGAAGCAAACCTCGCTGAGCGCGGGGTCAGGGTCACCATCGAGTGTTTTGAGTTTGCTGTCCTGCGGAGAGCTAAAGAAGCGATTGGCAGCAGGGCACAGTATGTCTTTCTCTCAGCGCCAGACATGCTGCCAGAGGGTTTCAGCGAACTCGAGGACGAGCTGCTCGAGGAGATCGCCGAGAACTTTGATGGAGTCTCGGTAGCTATTCCAATGGTGCTGCAGGGTGACCTGGTAGCTAGGGCAAAGTCCAAGGGCCTCTACATCTTTACCTACACCGCGAGAACCGAGACGGCTGAGGGTCAGTGGCGGGCCTGGTTCGAAAGACTGATTGCAACCGGGGTGGATGGCATCTTTACCGACCAGCCTGACCTGCTAGCCGAAGTTGTAGCTGCCCTGCCCTAGGCTACGCAAGATGTCCAGGGTTCCAGCCGAAATCGACCCACTGCTTGAGGGGCTAAACCCCGAGCAGCGCAAGGCAGTCCTCTATAGAGGCAGTGCGCTCTTAATTGTTGCGGGTGCCGGATCGGGCAAGACCAGAGTCCTCACCCACCGCATTGCCCACCTGCTGGCAACCAAAGAGCTCTGGCCCTCGCAAATACTTTCAATTACCTTCACCAACAAGGCAGCTGCCGAAATGCGGGAGCGGGTGGAGTCGCTGATTGGGCAATCGGCCGAAGGTATGTGGATAAGAACCTTCCACTCGGCCTGCCTGCAGATTCTTAGGCGCGAGGCCGAGCGGCTTGGCCATGATTCCAACTTCACCGTCTATGACACAGGAGACACCAGGGCCCTGCTTCGCAGGCTCTTGCGCGAGGCCGGGGCGGAGGATGCCGACATCAAACCCCAGCAGGCCGCGGCGATGATCTCTAACGCCAAGAACGAGCTCAAGGATGCCGAGGACTTCGCGAGGAATGCAGATCGCTCAAATCCCAGGCAGCGAATCGTCGCCGAGGTATTCCAGGCATACACCCAGGAACTGAAACGAAACAACGCCTTCGATTTCGATGATCTGATCGCGGAGACGGTGAACCTGCTGCGCGCATTTCCGGAGGTTCGAGCAAGGTATCAAAAGAAGTTCCGCCATGTCCTGATCGATGAGTACCAGGACACTAACCACGCGCAATACGCCCTAATTCGAGAGTTCACCAGACCTCTTCCACCCGAGCACCAGCTCGTGAACGAGGAAACCGGTGAGGTTATGCCACCTGCAGATTTGACTGTGGTGGGCGATAGCGACCAATCCATCTACGCCTTCCGGGGTGCGGACATAAGAAACATCACCGAGTTTGAGCGAGACTTCCCGGGAGCCGAGACGATACTTCTGGAGCAGAACTATCGCTCCACCCAAAACATCCTCTCGGCTGCAAATGCCGTCATCTCTCAGAATCCCTATCGCCCGCCCAAGAACCTTTGGACCGACAGCGGAGCTGGCGAGAAGGTAACCCTCTTCACCGGTTACGACGAGCGCAATGAGGCAGCCTTTGTGGTTGACCAGGTCAAGGAGCTTCACGAGAGCGGCACCAACTACCGGGACATGGCTGTCCTCTACAGGGTCAATGCCCTCACTCTTTCACTTGAAAACGAGCTCAAGGTTCAACGAGTCCCCTACGTGGTCATTGGAGGCCTTAAGTTCTTCGAGCGCAAGGAGATCAAGGACGCACTTGCCTACCTAGCAGCAATCTCAAATGCCAGAGACGACGAGGCGGTCAGGCGCATTATCAATGTCCCAGCCCGCGGGATCGGTGACAAAACCGAGGCCAAGATCTCGCAGTTCGCAAGATCCAATGAGATCTCTATCAGGCAGGCCCTTTTGCGCTCTCAAGAGCTGGGGCTAGGTCCAAAGCTCACCGGAGCAATCGACGAATTTGGCAAATTACTAAATGAGCTAGATGCCATGAGCGCAAGTGATGGTCCTGCAGATGTTCTCAAGCAGGCGCTGATCAAGAGCGGCTATCGCTCCGAACTTGAGATCAGTCGTGATCCTCAGGATGAAGCAAGACTTGAAAACCTCGACGCACTCCTGGGTCAGCTCTACGAGTGGCAGGCCAAGTTTCCCGAGGGAACCCTCTCCGACTACCTTGCCGAGGTGACCCTCGCGGCCGCGGCCGACGAGATCGTCGATGATTCGGGGAACCTATCCCTGATGACCCTCCATACCGCCAAGGGACTGGAGTTTGATCAGGTATTCATGATTGGCATCGAGCAGGGCACCCTGCCTCACGTTAGGGCTTTTGATGAGCCGGGAGGCCTCCAGGAGGAGCGCAGGCTGATGTATGTCGGGATGACAAGGGCCAAGAAAAAGCTCACCCTCTCACATGCTCTGCAGCGAACGGTATTTGGTTCAACGGCATCCATGGCACCCTCGAGCTTTCTTTCTGACATCCCACCCGAGCTTTTGGAGAATGTTGGCACCGAACGCTCGATAGCTGCAACAGCCCCTCGGCCGAGCAAGTGGGAGGGAGCAATTACAGCCAGCTCCATCCGGGACAACAAGGACCTTGAGCTAGCTCTGAACGATCGCATAAATCACGAAAGCTTCGGCGATGGCACCGTGGTTGGAGTTACGGGCACTCCACCCAAGCAAACCGCGGAGGTTTCTTTCGATAGCGGGGTAACCAAGCGGTTACTAGTGAAAATGGCACCAATTACCAAGCTTTAGCGGGCTCTGACCAATAGCGGTTCGCTAGACTTAGCGGGTTGTCCGCTCTCACAGGAAACGAATTTCACCGTGGATTTATTTGAATATCAAGCACGCGACCTATTTGAGGCCTATGGGGTCCCCGTTTTAGCCGGTCGCATTGCAGACACCCCAGAAGAGGCCGAGCAGGCCGCCAAGGAAATTGGTGGAACCGTTGTCATCAAGGCACAGGTCAAAACTGGCGGCCGTGGCAAGGCAGGTGGCGTGAAGCTTGCTCACAACCCACAAGAGGCCAGGGAGCGTGCCGAGGAGATCCTCGGGCTCGACATTAAGGGCCACGTTGTAAAGCGCGTGATGATTGCCCAGGGTGCCCAGATTGACAAAGAGTTCTACTTCTCAGTTTTGCTGGACCGTTCCAATCGCACCTTCCTCTCGCTCTGCAGCGTTGAAGGTGGTGTGGAGATTGAGCAGCTTGCGGTTGAGCGCCCAGATGCACTCGCAAAGGTGCCGATTTCGGCAGTATCTGGCATCGACAAGGCCAAGGCTCTGGAGATTGCGAAGCAGGCCGGCTTCCCGGCAGAGCTGCAGGACAAGGTTTCCGATGTCTTCGTGAAGCTCTATGAGGTCTTCACCAAAGAAGACGCGACCCTGGTTGAGGTCAATCCACTGGTGCTCACTGCGGACAGCGACATCATTGCCCTTGACGGCAAGGTTTCTCTAGATGACAACGCGGAGTTCCGCCACGAGCGCGAAGAGATGGAACGCGATCAGCTTGATCCCCTGGAGGCAAAGGCCCAGGCCCTTGACCTCAACTACGTCAAGCTTGACGGTGAGGTCGGAATTATCGGCAATGGAGCTGGCCTTGTGATGTCAACTCTTGATGTCGTTGCCTACGCAGGTGAGCGTCACGGAAGCGTGAAGCCGGCGAACTTCCTGGACATTGGAGGCGGAGCATCGGCAGAGGTCATGGCGGCAGGTCTAGATGTCATCCTGAACGACCCCCAGGTTAAGAGCGTGTTTGTAAATGTTTTCGGTGGCATCACTGCCTGTGACGCAGTCGCTAACGGAATTGTGGGCGCTTTGAACACCCTAGGAGACAAAGCTTCCAAGCCGCTTGTCGTGAGACTTGATGGCAACAACGTAGACCAGGGCCGAGCAATTCTGGCTGACTACGCTCACCCTCTGGTCACTCTGGCCGAGACCATGGATGGCGGCGCTGACGAGGCCGCGAAGCTGGCGAACAGGTAAGGGACAGACAATGGCAATTTATCTAGACTCCAACTCCAAGATCATCGTCCAGGGCATGACAGGTGCCGAGGGCATGAAGCACACTCAGCGCATGCTCGCAGGCGGCAGCAACATTGTTGGCGGTGTAAACCCCAGAAAGGCCGGCGAGAGCGTCGAGGTCGAGGGTAAGTCGCTGCCAGTCTTTGGTTCTGTTGCGGAGGCCATGGAGAAAACCGGAGCAAATGTCTCCGTAATCTTTGTTCCACCAGCTTTTGCGAAGGCGGCCATCATCGAGGCCATCGACGCTGAGATCCCGCTGGCTGTTGCCATCACCGAGGGTATTCCGGTGCACGACTCCGCAGCTGCTTGGGCCTACAACGTCGAAAAGGGCAAGAAGACCAGGTTGATTGGACCAAACTGCCCCGGAATCATCTCTCCTGAGCAGTCCAATGCAGGTATTACCCCATCGAACATCACAGGTCGCGGTCCAATTGGACTTGTCTCAAAGAGCGGCACCCTGACCTACCAGATGATGTTTGAGCTTCGTGACATCGGATTCTCAACTGCCATCGGTATTGGTGGAGACCCCGTGATTGGCACCACTCACATCGATGCGCTCGAGGCGTTCGAAAAGGACCCCGAGACTAAGGCAATCGTTCTGATCGGTGAGATTGGTGGCGACTCCGAAGAGAAAGCCGCCGAGTACATTTCCAAGAACGTCAGCAAGCCAGTGGTTGCCTATGTAGCGGGTTTCACCGCCCCTGAGGGCAAGACCATGGGCCACGCTGGCGCAATTGTTTCAGGCTCAGCCGGAACCGCGCAGGCCAAGAAAGAGGCCTTCGAGGCAGTTGGTGTGAAGGTGGGCAAGACCCCCTCGGAGACTGCCGAACTGATGCGGGAAATAGTAAGCAAGCTGTAGTTCGGTGAACCGGGGGCTTAGCTTTGCGATTGCGGCGCTTCAAGCGCTCATCATCATTGCCTCGGTTGTAGGCCTAATAGTTGCTCCCCTGACACTCGCCTGGTTTATCGAGGGTGACGGCTCCGTTGATTGGATAGTTGCCCTGCAGGTTGCAGGTTATGCATTCTTACTTGCGTGTGGTGTTCCACTGCATTTTTCGGCTGGCGAGTTAGTTGGCATTACGTTCCCCGCCTTCACTCTGAGCGTGTTACCACTGGGGCTAACGCTGCTGATGGCACTGATGGCAATTCGAATTGGCTACAGACTCAGCGCTGCATCCTCGCTTTGGCCCGCTTGGCTAGGCGGCGCTGCCGCCTTTGGAGGCGTCTCCTATGGGCTGAGCCTGGTGATCCAGACAGAGGCTGTGGTGATGGGAGAGTGGGGCCCGCTGTTTATCCCAGCCGCATTCTTTGGCGGGCTACTTTTCATCGCGTCTATCTCCGGAAGGCGTTTTGAGCTGTTTGAGGGAGCCAATGGCCCAGAGGCGAGAGAGCGGGTGTTTCTCAGGGGTCTTGCCAGCTCGGCATTTGAAAAGCTCCACTGGTCTATAAAGACTGTTCTGCCTCCGGCCACACGAATCGGTGTCTCGGTGATTGCCACCCTGTTGCTTACAAGCTCCCTAATGATTGCCCTTGCCCTTGGGTTTGGCTGGATTGAGGTGCTGCGGCTCTATCAGGGCCTTGGCCTGAGCCTATTTGGCGGGTTGATGCTGACCATTGGGCAGCTAGCAATCCTTCCCAACCTGATTGCCTTTGGCGCCAGCTGGATCTCCGGAGTTGGCTTCGCAATCGGTGAGGGAAGCTACGTCTCCCCGCTAGCCACTCAGCTTGGGCCGCTTCCGGCGATGCCTGTCTTTGCCGCCATCCCAACCGGAGGTTTCGAACGCGGGATACTGTTCGCACTTGTGCCAGTGCTGGCTGCGTTTTTCGCCACCGTGCTATCTAGAAAGTTCTCGGATGGACTTAGGTGGGAGTACGCAACCCGCTTTGGTGCGGCGAGCGCTTTGGCGTTGGTCGCCGCAACCGTTGCGGCAGCCTTGGCTCTGCTATTGGCACTTGTTGCATCTGGCAGTTTTGGTCCTGGGCGTTTCTCGTGGGTTGGCATCGACGCACTGGTTTTTGCCGGAATCATCTTTGTCCAGGTTCTAGTGCCGACGTTCCTAGCTTCGCTTGTGGTGGTGCGGCCCTACTCCAGTGCGGATGAGCGAAAGTAGACTTTGGCCGTGCTCTCGATTGTTGTACTCATTTCCGGTACAGGTTCCAACCTAAAGGCGCTCCTGGAAGCCTGTGACAACCCGCTTTATCCAGCAAAGGTTCTGGCTGTTGGTGCTGATAGAGCGGCTGAGGGCCTAGAGCATGCAGAGTTATTCGACAAGACAACCTTTGTGGTCCAGCCCGGCGGTTTCGCTTCCAAGGACGAGTGGGCCGAGGTTCTCGCCAGCAATATCGAAATCCACCAACCTGACCTGATTGTTCTTGCTGGGTTTATGCGAGTGCTTCCAAAGAGCTTTGTCGACAGGTACTACCCAAGGATTATCAACCTGCACCCATCTTTGTTGCCAAAGTTCCCTGGTGCTCACGCGGTTCGTGATGCCCTTGCCGCCGGAGCTGGCGAAACCGGTAGCACTATCCACATAGTTGATGCCGGTGTCGACACAGGACCCGTTATATCCCAGCAGAGCATGGCAATTCCAGCAGGCATCTCAGAGCACGAGCTTCACGAACGGATCAAAGAAATTGAAAAGCAGCAGCTTGTGAAGACCATTGAGGCAATTGCAAGTGACGAGCTGAAGCTCGAGGAGGTTTCGAGTTGAGAGACAAGGTAGCAATCAGGCGGGCTCTGATCTCGGTCTCTGACAAGACCGGACTAATTGAACTTGCAACCGCTCTCTCCAAAGCCGGGGTGGCAATCGTCTCTACCGGATCGACTGCTAAGCAGATTGCTGCGGCCGGAATCGCGGTGAGCGAGGTGAGCGAGGTCACGGGCTTTCCCGAGTCCTTGGACGGCAGGGTCAAGACCCTGCACCCAGCAATCCATGGAGGACTGCTGGCAGATCTAAGACTCGACTCTCACGTCGAGCAGCTTGAGAGCCTTGGTATTGAACCCTTTGAGCTTGTTGTGGTGAACCTATACCCATTTGTGGAGACTGTTTCCTCGGGCGCCGGCTTCGACGAGAGTGTTGAGCAAATCGACATTGGTGGACCGGCGATGGTTAGAGCGAGCGCCAAGAACCACGCCAACGTTGCAATCGTTGTTAGCCCAGAGCGCTACCCAGCAATCATTGAGGCAATCGAAGACGGTGGCACAGATCTTGAGTTGAGAAAACAGCTTGCGCTCGAGGCATTCAGTCACACCGCCAACTATGACGCTGCCGTCTCCTCTTGGCTAGCTGGGCAGCTTGGCTCTGAGCGGCTCTCGCTCGGCTTTACCAAGAGTGGTGACCTGCGCTACGGAGAAAACTCCCACCAGGCAGCATCACTTTTCGTTGACGGTAATACGGGTGTGGCGAGTGCGAAGTTGCTCGGAGGCAAGGAGATGTCCTACAACAACTTTGTAGACATCGACGCTGCAGTCAGAGCGGCCTATGACTTCTCTGAGCCTGCAGTTGCAATCATCAAGCACGCTAACCCATGTGGTGTGGCGATTGCCGAGCCGAGGGCAGAAGACCCAATAATCTCTGCCTACATACGCGCTCACCTCACCGATCCAGTATCGGCTTTTGGTGGCGTGGTGGCAGCAAACCGCGAGGTCACTGCCGAATTCGCAGCTTCGCTCTCCCAGGTATTCACCGAGGTGATTGCCGCACCTAGCTTTAGTCCCGAGGCGCTAGAGATACTTTCCAAGAAAAAGAACCTCAGAATTCTTGAGCTTTCGGGTGACTACAAGCTCCCAAGTCGCGAAATTAGGCAGATCTCCGGAGGCCTACTGGTTCAAGAACCAGATAGCTTCGAAGGCCTAGATGTTTCAGCTTGGAAGCTGGTTTCAGGGAAGCCTGCGTCTCCTGCACTGATGGCAGACCTAGAGTTTGCCTGGCGGGCATCTCGAGCGGTGAAGTCCAATGCAATTTTGCTGGCCAAGGATCTTGCTGCGGTTGGCATTGGAATGGGTCAGGTGAACCGGCTTGACTCCTGCCACCTCGCCATTCAGCGCGCCGGGGATCGGGCAGCGGGATCGGTTGCAGCATCAGATGCTTTCTTCCCCTTTGCAGATGGCTTGGAGGTGCTCATTTCTGGCGGTATCTCAGCGGTTGTGCAGCCAGGCGGAAGTGTGCGGGACGAAGAGGTAATCCAGGCGGCTGAAAAAGCCGGCATCACGATGTATTTCACTGGCGAGCGACACTTCTACCACTAGGAATCTCTCGGGCCCGCAGTCTGTTAGCCTGTAAGGCTGCCTAGGGTGGCGGAAGAGATAAATGCAAAATTCCGAATCAGGAACTCTCAAGGTTCTTTTGCGGCTGGTGCCGTTTGCGAAGAAGGCCATACCCAGGTTGATCCTTGGGATGCTGGCCGGCATCGCTGCACACATGTTCGCACTCGCCATTCCGCAGCTACTCCAGGACCTAGTGAATTCCTTGGTCGCTGGCGGCCTTGACGCGCTCTTGCCGGCGGTCGGTTTGATTCTGTTTCTTGGCGTTCTCGAGGCACTGTTCGTGCTGCTTAGGCGCTGGTTGGTGCTTACCCCGGGTACTTATGTCGAGGCTGACATGCGCAACAAGCTCTATGAGAAGCTGCAGGATCTTCCAGTTGCTTTCCATGATCGCTGGCCCTCGGGGCAGCTACTTTCCAGGGCAGTCTCGGATCTCCATCTAATTCGTCGTTGGATGAGCTTTGGTCTTGTGCTGTTCACGGCAAATCTGATCACGATCATCGTGGGTCTCGTGATTCTCTTCACATTCAACTTCTGGCTGGGCCTGATCTTTTTTGTGGCAACGATTCCGATCTGGATTGCCGGGTTCCTCTTTGAGGGAAAATACAAGCTCATTGCGAGGCTGTCCCAGGATCAATCGGGCGATTTGGCCACCCGCGTTGAAGAGGCAGTTCACGGCGTTAGGGTCCTAAAGTCCTTTGGGCGCGGAGCGTTTGCCGCGCACCAATTTTCGAACCAGGCCTCCGACCTTCAGTCCACCGAGATTCGTAAGGCCAAAGCCGTTGCCAATATCTGGCTCTATTTGATTCTGATTCCTGAGCTGGCAGTCGGGCTCTCCATGTTGGCTGGGGTCTGGCTTGTGGCTCAAGGAGACGTCTCGGTTGGGACCCTGGTGGCCTTCTTCGCGACTGTGATGGTGCTTAGGTGGCCAACAGAGTCGCTTGGCTTCTTGCTCTCCTTCACCCTTGAGGCGAAGACCGCCACCGAGCGCTTCTTTGAGGTCATGGATGAGGTGAACCCGATTGTTGATCCCGATAACCCGAAGCAGGTCGCAGACCCGAAGGGCCTTCTCGAGTTCCATGACGTCCACTTCCGCTATCCAGATGCCTCCGAGGATTCCAAGGCTTTGATTAGTGGTGTGGACCTAAGGATTGAACCTGGTGAGTCCGTGGCACTTATTGGCCTAACCGGATGCGGCAAGACAACCCTCACCGCACTGACCACGAGGCTCTATGAGGTCACCAGTGGTTCGATCACCATTGACGGCCTTGACATCAGAGAGATGTCTCGAGGCGAGCTCCGCAGCCACATCGCCATGGCATTCGAAGATGCCACCCTGTTTTCCTCTTCGGTGAGAGACAACGTGCTACTTGGAAACCCCAATGCTACTGAGGAAGATCTAAAGCAGGCCCTAGAGATCGCCCAGGCACAATTCGTCTATGAGCTGCCCGACGGTCTCGATACCACAATTGGCGAAGAGGGCCTCTCGCTCTCCGGTGGACAGCGCCAAAGACTAGCGCTTGCAAGAGCGGTGGCAGCAAACCCAAGAATTCTCGTCCTAGACGATCCGCTATCGGCGCTGGATGTCGACACCGAAGCTATGGTCGAGGATGCCCTGAGGCATGTCCTGAAGGAGACCACGGCATTGATTGTCGCCCACCGACCCTCAACAGTGATGTTGGCGGACAAGGTTGCGCTCATGGAGGACGGGAAGATAACCGCCTTCGGCACCCACCAGGAACTTATTCGCTCTAGCGAGCACTACCGCTACGTGATCACCTCTTTGGACGAGGAGCAGAAGGAGCGGGAGGTGAACATTTGAGTCTCTACGGAACTAACGATGAGGAGCGCACAGACCTTAACAAAGAGGAGTCTCGCTTTGTAAGGGCCCGCTCTAGAAGGCTGCTTGGTTCGCTGCTTGCCCCGATGCGGCTGAGGCTAATCCTCGCAATCTTCTTGGGTGTAATCTCAACGGCCATCAGGGTTGCAGGTCCCGCTCTGATTGCTTTGGGTATCGACTGGGCTCTACCTCGAGCGATCATGCGCGAATACAACGAGCTTTGGATTGTGGTTGGACTGTATTTGTCCGCTGCGCTGATGACCTCGATTCTGACCTACTTCTTCCTGATGATCACTGCCAGGCTTGCTCAGAATGTGGTGTTTGACCTTAGAAACCGGATGTTTGTTCACACTCAGAAGCTCTCGGTTGAGTTTCACGAGCGCTACACCGCAGGTCGCGTTATTGCGCGTCAGACCTCGGATCTCGAGTCGATTGCGGAGCTACTTGCAGGTGGTCTGAACGAGCTTGCTATTGGAGCTATGTTCATGTTCTTCACAGCGGTAGCGCTACTGCTGCTAGATCCAGTTTCGTTCCTGGTTTTGTTCGGAGCTTTGTTGCCGCTGGCGCTACTAACTCGCTGGTTCCAGGTGAAGACGAACCGCGGCTACCGCAAGCAGAGGGTCGCCTCCTCGCGCCTGATCCAGTACTTCGTTGAGAGCATGACCGGCATTCGTGCGGTGAAGGCCTTTCGCAAGGAAAAGCGCAACGAGAAGCACTTCGGTGGGCTCGTCGAGGACTACCGCGGTCACAATGCCCACCTCATTCAGCTCTTTGGTATTTACGACCCAGGCCTGATCCTGATTGGAAACGCCACCGTTGCAGCCGTTTTGCTGGTGGGTGGCTACAGAGTTCTCGAGGGCTCCTTGGGCATTGGCGTTCTAACTGCAGCAATTTTGTATGCCAGAAGGTTCTTTGACCCGATGGAAGAGATTGCAATCTTCTATAACTCCTACCAATCGGCAGCCAGCGCACTTGAGAAGATCTCAGGTGTTCTGGAAGAAGAGCCTTCGGTGCCGGAGACTCAGAGCCCAGTCGAATTTGATAGCGCAAAGGGCCATATCCACTTCAACGGCGTTGAATTTAAGTATTCGACAGGCCCTACAGTCCTTCACAAGTTTGACCTAGAAATTCCTGCGGGTCAGACCATTGCTCTGGTTGGAACGACAGGGGCTGGAAAGTCCACACTTGCCAAGCTGATCTCTCGCTTCTATGACCCAAGTATGGGCAATGTCACCATTGATGGGGTAGACGTTAGAGACATCTCCAACAAGGACCTCAGGCGTGAGGTTGTGATGGTGACCCAGGAGGCCTACCTGTTCTCGGGAACAGTTGCGGAGAACATTCAGCTTGGTAGGCCCGGTGCCTCAATTGAGGACGTAATGTCCGCCGCCAAGGCGGTTGGTGCCCACGAGTTCATCATGAGCCTCCCCGAGGGTTATGACACCGATGTCAATAAGCGCGGTGGCAGGGTGTCCGCAGGTCAGCGGCAGCTCATTTCGTTCGCGCGAGCCTTTCTCGCTAACCCCGCGGTGCTGATTCTGGATGAGGCAACGTCTTCGCTTGATATCCCATCCGAGCGCATGGTCCAGAGGGGACTCAAGACCCTGCTTGCAGGTCGGACAGCTGTCATCATCGCTCACAGACTCTCTACGGTTTCCATTGCTGACAGAGTGCTAGTCATGGAGCACGGCAAGATCATTGAGGACGATGCTCCTAAGGTCCTGGCAGCTGGAAGTGGAAAGTTTGCCAAGCTCTATAAGGCCTGGAAAGACTCTCTGGTTTAGTCCTTAGCTTCGCTCACCAACAGTGCTATCGCGCTCATCGGTGGCAGGGTGGCAGTCAGCTCTCCACCAACAACCTGGTGCAGCTCGCCGTCAATGAGGTTCACGTACTCACCATCGGGCAACGTGGTTGGCACGCTTACGCTCATCTCCTGGGTGTCGAAGACGTTGGTTATGAAGTAGCCCACACCATCACGGGCAAAGCCGTAGACACCGCGTTCGCGATACTTCTCAACAACCGGGGCAGCTCCAACTTGATCGCGGAATCGGATCATGTTGATAGTTGATTGCCAGCGGTGTTGGCAGATCCACTCGTCCGCCTTGTAGTCATCCTTTGGTGCGCTCACGCCGCTGCAGTCGATTGGCCCGACGCCCTTTACCGTCTCGTAGGGTCCTGCATCGCGTGAGCGAAATGCATAGGAGGAGTAGAGCATGGGCTGGCCATAATCCTCGGCGAGCATCATTGCCGTAGCGAGCTCAAAGTAACGTGCGTCGTTGTAGTTGAGAGTCTCACCGTTGCGCTCGGTGTCATGGTTGGAGACAAAAGCAATGGTCTGGTTGCTGGGGGTAAAGTCCCTAAACCTGATTGCCGAGGCGGCAGGTGTTATGACCTCGCTCTTGAAGTAGCTTCGCATGTTCCTCGCATAGTCAAACTCCCAGACCTCGCCGGAATCCAGGTACTGCTCCGGCTGGACCGGCTCCCCGCCACCACGAATTACCTCGTGAATGACCCTGGTTCCCTCGGGCAGCTGGTCGATGATCACCTTCAGGTCGCTTGCCGCCATGTGTTTAGCGGCATCGATGCGGAAGCCGGCAACCCCCAGCGACAGAAGGTCGTTTAGGTAGGTGAGGATCTGGTTCTGGACGTTCTCTAGCTTCTGGTTGAGATCACTCAGGGCTAGAAGTTCACAGGTTTGGACCTGCGCGAGATCTTTATAGCTACTGATTGAGTCATCGGGGGTGAGGTTGCAGTTGTGGAAGTCCTCGCGAGTGTAAAGGCTCTCATACTCGTATTTGGTGAACTTAGTTCCGGCATAACCGGTTCCAGAGGTTTGAGCGGTCATGTGGTTGATTACGGCGTCGGCTATGACATCAACCCCGTGCTCGCTGCAGGTAGCAACCATGTTGGCAAACTGCTCACGAGTTCCGAACCTTGATTCGATTTTGTAGCTAACGGGCTGGTAGACCGTCCACCACGCAGCTCCGGTGATGTGCTCCTGAGGTGGTGAGGTCAAGACCCAGTCGACCCCGGATTCTCCAAGAAACTCGCACTCAGCAGCAATAGAGTCCCAAGGCCACATAAACAGCTGAACGCCAATAAGGGATTCGTAACGAATTTCAGCCTGGGCCTGCTCTGGAGCTTCGGTTTGACTTGCGCACCCCACCAGAGTCGCTGCCGAGAGAACTGACCCGACTAGAGCTGAGAGAAAACGCACTGTTCAATGCTAAACGATAGGCTAGGCGAGGCTTTGCGCCAGGTGCGCAGTAATTTCAGGAGAAAAATGAGCAAAATCAAGGTAGTTGGCAAGGTTGTTGAGCTTGATGGCGATGAGATGACTCGCATCATCTGGCAGGACATCAAGGACAACCTGATCCTGCCCTTCTTGGACATCGATCTCGAGTACTACGATCTCTCGGTTCAGCACCGTGATGAGACAGATGACCAGGTCACCATCGATGCCGCGAACGCCATTAAGACCCACGGGGTCGGTGTGAAGTGTGCGACTATCACCCCCGATGAGGCAAGAGTCGAAGAATTTGGACTCAAGAAGATGTGGCGCAGCCCAAACGGCACCATTCGAAACATTCTCGGCGGCGTGGTCTTCCGCGAGCCCATCATCATCTCCAATGTTCCCAGGCTTGTACCTGGCTGGACCAAGCCGATTGTGATTGGTCGTCACGCTCACGGAGATCAATACAAGGCAACAGACTTTAAGGTGCCGGGCAAGGGCGTTGTCACCATGACCTGGACCCCAGCCGATGGCTCCGAGCCTCAGACAATGCAGATTGCTGAGTACCCGGAGAACGGCGGCGTGGCAATGGGCATGTATAACTACATCGACTCGATCAGAGACTTTGCTAGGGCATCATTCAACTACGGCCTATCCCGCGGATACCCCGTATACATGTCAACCAAGAACACCATCCTGAAGGCCTACGACGGCGCCTTCAAGGACACCTTCCAAGAGATTTTCGACGCCGAGTACGCGGACAAGTTCGCGAGCGCGGGACTGACCTATGAGCACAGGCTCATTGACGACATGGTTGCAGCCTCTTTGAAGTGGGAGGGTGGCTATGTCTGGGCATGTAAGAACTACGACGGTGACGTCCAGTCCGACACCGTTGCTCAGGGATTTGGATCGCTGGGACTGATGACCTCAGTACTGACTACCCCAGACGGCAAGTCGGCGCTCGCAGAAGCTGCCCACGGCACCGTAACCCGCCACTACCGCCAGTGGCAGAAGGGTGAGAAGACCTCCACAAACCCAATCGCCTCGATCTTCGCCTGGACCCGCGGTCTGATGCACCGAGCCAAGCTGGATGGCACCCCTGAGGTTGCAAAGTTTGCCCAGACTCTTGAAGACGTGATCATCAAAACCGTAGAGTCTGGCCACATGACCAAGGACCTTGCCGCTTTAGTCGGCAAGGACCAGAAGTGGCAGACCACCGAGGAGTTCATGGCAACCCTCGCTGAGAACATGCGCAAGGCAATGGCCTAATAACTAGCCCCCAACCGGGGCTGTGGAAAACTCCCTGCAGGAAACTGCAGGGAGTTTTAGCTTTTGCGGCATGAAAAAACATGCCATCTCATTCATCACACTTCTAATCTCGGTCTTCCTCATACCCTTGCCCGCAAACGCGGAACCGGTCTGTGAGGGAAACCTCTGCACAATTACCTTCGGCTACACCGGCAGCATGCAAACCTGGGAGGTTCCTCAGGGTGCAATAAACCTCAGCTTTGAAATCTATGGCGCCTCTGGAGCTCGCGGTGGTGGGGGCGGCAGCGTCACAGGCAACCTCATCGACATCCCGGACACCCTGCACATCTTCGTTGGCGGCGCTGGAAACCAAGGCGTAACCGCAGCGGGAGGCTACAACGGTGGCGGAAGGGCCGGCGGCAACAGGGGCAATGAGGGCTCCGGCGGCGGAGCAACTGATATTCGCATCGGCCTGGAGCTAGAGGACAGAATCGTCGTCGCTGGTGGCGGCGGAGGCGGCGGAGGCTACTCGGGAGCCGCGGGAGCCGCGGGTGGCGGACTAGTAGCCAACAGCGGAGCCGCAGGCCAGGGAGGCGGAGGTGGTGGGGGAACCCAGACTTCTGGTGGTGGCGCGGGATATTCCAATGGTGGTTCCGCCGCTAGCGCAGGCAGTTTCGGTCAGGGTGGTCAGGGCGGCACCAGCTGGAACGCAGGCGGTGGTGGAGGCGGCGGCGGTTGGTATGGAGGCGGCGGCGGTGGTGGCGACGATGACGACTGCTGCGCCGACGGAGGCGGTGGAGGAGGAGGCTCGTCCTATGCCTCGAGCGCCAACACCCAAAATGTCGAGCACCAAATTGGAGTGAATTCTGGCCACGGCAGGCTCCTAATCACCTATTCGCTGGCTCCTGTTGTTGTTGATTTTTCAGGTCAGCAGCTAAGTGCACTAACCGCAAGCTTCACACTTGAGCTTTCTGAACCCATCGTTGGGCTGACGGAGGAGGACCTGAGCCTTTCCACCCAGTCTTGCGTTATCTCCTCGATCGCCGTTGATAACCAGTTGGCAAGCATCTTGCTGGCTGGCTGCTCCGATGGCGAGGTGACTCTAACTCTGCAGGCCTATTCAATTGGCACAGGCGATGCTGGGCCGACAAGCGATGCGGTTGCGACTTTAGTGTTTGATGGCCAAGGTCCCAGCTTTGAGTGGTCAGAGAGCCCAATTGCCATTTCCTCGAGCGCGATAACCATCTCCTTTTCGGTGTCGGACAATTTGGCTCCGGGTAGCGATTCATTCGTTGTTGAGGGCTGTTCGCTGGCAGTGAGTGGATCAGCGGTTGTGCTTTCCTCATGCAGTGATGGTGTGGTGCAGGTATCGGTCAGGCCACTTTCGCTCGTTGACGTTTGGGGTAATGCAGCACCCGAGCAGCCAATCAGCATCAGCTTCCGAGTTGACACTGTGGGACCCATAGCCACCTGGAACCAGGTGGAGGTTACAGGTGATGACCCATTTACCTACTCTGCGCTATTGAGCTTCTCCGAGCCCGTCAGCTTTAGTCCCGACTCAGTCACGTTTTCATCAGAGCTCGACTGTGGTTTGGGAAGTACCGAAAGCGAAAGCGGCTGGCTCTTCACAGCAACCTGCGGCTATGGCTCAGGCACTTGGTCGCTAGAGAGCTCGTCAGTGAGTGATCTGCTCGGTAACTTAGCGGCTGTCGGGTCGGTGGTTATTGGTTTTGATAACCCTCGTCCTCCAGAACCGGTTGAAGAGCAACCTCAAGAGGCTTTATCGCCGCCTGCCCCTGAACCTGCTGCCCCTGAACCTGCTGCTCCTGAGCCTCCAGCTCCTGCGGCACCAGAGCCCGTCACCCCCACGCCAGTGGGACCTGCACCCGTGGCCCCAGAACCTGTTCAGCAGTCTCCACAGGAGTCTTTCTCAACCGAGTCTGAGGAGGTCCTGCCCGCGACCGAAAGCGCTGAGGTGGTGCCGGTCACTAGCAGCGACAGTGTTTCTGCGGAAGTTGACCAAGAGGAGCAGCTTGCTGCCGAGCTTGAGCGCGAACTAACCACACCACCAGTCCCGGTTGCGCAAAGCACCCCAAGAGCATCGGTAACCGAAGAATCCCAGTCGGAAACTCGGGAAGTGCCGGTCACGGTGAGCGAATCAGAGACTGTCAGTCCCACTGTGGTTATCGAACGCGAGACCCCACTTGCAGAACCTGTGATCTTTGAGGCAGAGGAGCCTAGAGAAGAAAGTTTCCCTTGGCAGATTGCGC
Source organism: Aquiluna sp. (assembly GCA_028144365.1). Lineage (GTDB taxonomy): Bacteria > Actinomycetota > Actinomycetes > Actinomycetales > Microbacteriaceae > Aquiluna. The sequence goes on along the minus strand of JAOGAX010000002.1, from coordinate 42,965 downwards.
TGGCAGTTGCTGCGCTAATGGCAGCGGGAGCATTGGCACTGAGGTTTAGCGGAAGATGATGGTTCTTTGACCATCGAGCAGGACGCGGTGTTCGGCGAACCACCTGATTGCTTGGGTGAGGGTCTTGGACTCCGCGTCTTGGCCTATCTGGACAAGCTTGCCCTTCGAGTCGCTGTGTTCTACACGAGTGACGTTTTGTTCGATGATCGGACCCTCGTCGAGGTCCTGAGTAACAAAGTGTGCTGTTGCACCAATTAGCTTCACGCCACGAGCATGTGCTTGGGCGTAAGGGTTAGCACCCTTAAAGCCTGGCAAGAACGAGTGGTGGATGTTGATTATTCGACCCGCAAACTCCTCGCAGAACTCTGGCGAGAGAATCTGCATAAAGCGAGCGAGAACTATGAGCTCGACGTTGTTTTCATGGATGAACTCCCGAAGTCTTTTTTCAAATAGGGCTTTATCAAGACCGTTATTGATTGCGTGATGTTCAAACTTTGCGCCATAGAGGGTTGCCATTGACTCAAGGTCTGGGTGGTTGGCAAATACTCCTGAGACTTCAATTGGGAGCTGTTCGGAGCGGTGCCGGAAAAGAACGTCATTTAGGCAGTGACCGGCCTTTGAAACAAGCAGCACCGTGCGCATTGGCCGCCCAACAAAGTCGAGCACATACTCAAGCTGGAAGTCACCGATTATTTTTTCGATTTGCTTTTCAAAGTCGGACTTTGAAATATCGGCCTCTATCTGAAGCCTCATGAAAAACCTTCCAGTGTCCTCAGATGTGAATTGCTGGCTCTCAGTGATGTTTCCGCCGGCGTCAACGACAGCACCAGATATCGCATGGACAATGCCAGGTTTGTCGGGGCAAACAAAAGTTAGGACCCAGTGCTCTTTTTGACTCACGTGCTCAATCCTATTGAGCGAGCCGCGATGGTAAGCCGCTGGGGACTTGTAAACTTGGGGGATGCCACTAGCCGAAAACCACAATGCCCCTCTTTCCGAGGTAGACCCAGAGATCGCAGCGGTGCTCCAGCAGGAGCTTGACCGCCAGCGCGGCACCCTAGAAATGATTGCCAGCGAGAACTTTGTCTCTCGTGCAATTCTGCAGACCCAAGGGTCTGTCCTGACAAATAAGTACGCCGAAGGATACCCAGGTAAGCGCTACTACGGCGGTTGCGAGGCAGTGGATGTAGCAGAGAATTTGGCGAGAGATCGGGCTAAGGAGCTCTATGGCGCGGAACACGCAAACGTTCAGCCGCACTCGGGAGCTACCGCAAACGCTGCGCTGATGATGGCGCTCGCAAAGCCTGGTGACAGAATTCTCGGCCTGAGCCTTGCCCACGGCGGTCACCTCACGCACGGTATGAAGCTCAACTTCTCGGGCCAGATGTATGAGGCTCACGCCTATGAGCTGCACCCGGAGACTTTTTTGATTGACATGGAGATGGTCCGTGAGCGTGCTCTAGAGACGAGGCCAGAGGTACTAATTGCGGGATGGTCCGCCTATTCACGACACCTCGACTTCGCGGCCTTTAGGTCCATTGCTGACGAGGTCGGCGCGAAGCTTTGGGTCGACATGGCTCACTTCTCCGGTTTGGTCGCGGGCAAGGTGCACCCATCTCCGGTGCCCTATGCGGACGTGGTCTCCTCAACCGTTCACAAGACCCTAGCTGGCCCAAGGTCGGGCATGATTTTGTGCAAGCAGGAATGGGCAAAGAAGATTGACTCAGGCGTTTTCCCAGGACAGCAGGGCGGACCGCTGATGCACGTCATCGCCGGCAAGGCTGTCGCCTACAAGGCAGCAATGTCCCCTGCATTCCAGGAGCAGCAGCAGAGAACCATAGACGGTGCCAGGGTAATCGCCGACAGGCTGATTCAGCCTGACATGAAGGCTGAGGGAGTTTCGGTTCTAACTGGCGGCACCGATGTCCACCTCGTTCTAGTTGATCTTCGCGATGCAGCCATCGACGGCCAGAGCGCCGAGAACATCCTTCACGAGGCCGGCGTGACAGTGAACAAGAACTCCGTGCCCAACGACCCAAGGCCTCCCATGGTCACCTCCGGAATCCGCATCGGTACTGCCGCCCTGGCAACCCGTGGCTTCGGAGTCGAAGAATTCACCGAGGTTGGCGACATCATCGCCTCGGCTCTCAAGGTTGGTGCGGATCTTCCGAGCCTCAGGGCAAGAGTAAACAAGCTCACTGAGGCTTTCCCCCTCTACGAGGGCCTCGAGAACTGGTAAGTCCTTGACGGCAATCGCACTCGATGGTCTTGCTACCGCAGCCAAAATAAAGCGCGAGCTGTCATTAGAGGTTGAGAAACTTCGCGGTCAGGGAATCACCCCTGGCCTGGGCACTCTGCTGGTCGGAGATGACCCGGGTTCGCACTCTTACGTTGGCGGCAAACACCAAGACTGCGCAGAAGTTGGCATTGAGTCGATAAGAATCGACCTTCCCGCCTCAGCAACCGAGGCCGATGTGAGAGCAGCAATTAGCGACCTAAACTCAGCTTCCGAGGTCACCGGTTACATAGTCCAGCTCCCGCTTCCATTTGGCATGGGAGCAAATCAAATGCTTGAACTAATCGACCCTAAGAAGGACGCTGACGGTCTGCACCCTGAAAATCTAGGCAAGCTAGTGATGAATGCCACTGGCAAGTTTGACTCACCCCTTCCCTGCACGCCTAACGGAATCATCGAGCTCTTGAAGCGGCACGGGGTTGAAACCAAAGGCGCCGAGGTTGCGGTGATTGGCAGGGGGCTTACCGTCGGTCGGCCACTTGGCTTGCTACTGAGTAACCGGGGCGTGGACGCCACCCCCACTCTCCTTCACAGCGCAAGTAATGATATTGCTGGAGTTGTCAGGCGCTCAGACATCGTAGTTGCGGCAATTGGCTCACCTCACTTTGTGAAGCCAGAGTGGGTCAAACCAGGAGCCGCAGTTTTGGATGTCGGCATTAGCCGCGTCGATGGGAAGCTAGTTGGGGATGTGGATCCAGAGGTCGCTGAGGTTGCCGGCTACCTATCGCCAAACCCTGGAGGAGTAGGCCCTATGACCCGGGCAATGCTGCTAAAAAATGTCGTGGAGATGGCTAGGGCCTAGCCTTCTCCAAATCCCTCAAGAGCACTAAACCTTGGATCAATGGGGTCCTCGTGGGAGTGCGAGGGGTCCTCATCTATCCTTATGCCGCACCTCGCACACAACCCAGCGCAGTCCTCACTGCAGAGCGGCTTGAGGGGGAGAGCTGGAACTACGGAGTCGATTAGTGCCTGCTCGAGATCGATGCGGTCTTGCTCGACTACGAAGTCATCCTCCTGCTCCGGCCGATACATAAAGAGCTCTTGGATTTCAACATCGATGTCCTCGCTAATTTCGTCCAGGCAACGCGAGCAAATGCCTGAGGCGCTGGCAGTGAACTCGGCGGAGGCAAGGATCCCCTCGTGAACAGATTCAAGCCTTACCGGTATCGAGAGAGTGCTGCCGGCTGGAATACCCATCACCTCTGTGCCAATGGCCTCTGAAACGGTGTGCTCCAGCACAACCTCCTTCATGTTCCCGGGCTTGTTGATTAGCTCTTTGAGCTGAACAATCAGCGTCACTTGCCGAGCCTCTCGCTCAGCGCCTTGGCAACCGCGCCTGGGACATGCGCCGAGACGTCTCCACCAAGGGCTGCAACCTCACGAACCAGTGAGGATGAGATGTGTGAGTAGGCGGGCTCTGTTGCAAAGAAGAAAGTCTCTATCCCCGACAGATCCCGGTTCATGTTTGCAAACTGCAGCTCATAGTCAAGATCCGCTGCTGTCCGTAGGCCTTTGATAATGGCGTTTGCTCCTAAGGAAACAGCATGCTCTGCAATTAGCCCACCCTCAAGCAACGAAACTCGAACCTTGCTCAGGCCAGCTTCTGCAAGGGAGTCTTGCCAGAGTTTTACTCGGTCAGCCCCTGAAAACATCGCGTTTTTGTTGGGATTGTGAACCACAACAATTTCCAGCTCGTCCATGACGCCAGCTGCCCTGCGCACAACCGATAGGTGTCCGAGGGTAGGGGGGTCAAACGAACCCGGGTAGATTGCCTTTTTTGCCACGATGCAAGGTTAGCTGCAATTGCCTAGAACTCAGAACTGGCTTCTGATGGCCCATAGGTCTGGGAAGACGGGGTTGAATAACGTGGAGGCGAGGTAGCCAGCTCCGCTGGAGCCCCCGGTTCCCAGTTTCCGCCCGATTGTTCTCTCAACCATCTTCACGTGGCGATAGCGCCACTCCTGAAGACCCTCGTCAAGATCAACCATGGCTTCGCCAACCATCGCAGCTTCGGGGTCATTTCGGTGAATCGACACCAGCACCTCTTGGACTGCTTCGCTGGGCTGCCACTGCTCAGAAATGTCTCTTGCCAGGGCCTCAGCCGGAAGAGCCTGCCTGCCATTGAAGTAGTGCATGGCAGAGTCCCAGAGCGATGCTCTCGACATCGCTGCCTCCACGCGCTCTCTAGCCGAGGACCCAGGTATCAGGTGTTCAGCCATTCCCATCCCGGTCTTTTTGTCTGCGTCTTGGCCAGCCTGGTCTCTTCTTCCAAGAACAGCTTCCAGCTCTCTGAATTGTGCGGACTGGAAACCAGAGGCGGAGCTGAGCCTGGCCCTAAAGGAGTTGAACTGCAGGGGCGTCATGGTCTCCAGGATGTCCAGCTGAGAGACGCAAGTTTTCATGATGGTTCGCATGCGACCAAGAAGCGCAAGTGAGCGGTGGCTATCTCCGGCCTCTAAAGCGACCTGAAGAGCCGATGCCTCATGCAGTAGCTGCTTGAACCAAAGCTCATAGACCTGGTGGATGGTTATGAAAAGTAGCTCATCATGCTCAGGGCCCGCGCTAAGCGGTTCTTGGAGCTCGAGTAGCTCATCGACCTTGAGATAGGAGATGTAGGTTACGTGCTTATCGTGAGTCATTTTCTTCCTTAGGTAACCCGGTTGCCTTCCATTGACACCTGCTTGTAGTCCCCAGATGCGACTAGATCTCGAAGCCGCCCAAAGCCCTCAAAGACCTCTTCAAAGCTTGTTGGAAGCGGAGAGATCGCCAACCGGATTGCCTCTGGCTCCCGGTAGTCGGGGACTACCTTCTTGAGTTTCCTTAGAGCCAGGGCAATTTGCTTTGCATCTTTGTGCTTCAAGATGATGTGGCCGCCTCGCTTGGAGGGTTCCTCAGGTGTTGCGAGGGTGAAGCCCAGTTCAGCGAGCCACTGCTCGCTGAGGGCAATCATCAGCTGGGTTCCTAAGGCGGCTTTGGCCTCAATGTTTGCAATGCCCGCCTCTCGAATCATCTCGAAGGCAACCTCGACCCCTCTGATGCCAATGATTGAGGGCGAGGCGATCTGGAAGCGTCGGATTTCATCGCTGGGCTCAAAGAACGCACCCATTTCAAACTGCTTTTCCTGGGCGAACCATCCTTGAATTGGCACTCTGAGCTGGGGTTGCAATTCCTTGCGGACATAGAGCCAAGCGGGGGAGCCAGGTCCCGAATTTCCGTATTTGTAGGTGCAACCAACAGCAAGATCGACGCCGTTTTCATCTAGATCAAGCTGAATTGAACCGACAGCGTGAGAGCAGTCCCAGACAACCAGGATCCCAAAGCTGCGAGCTAGCTCGGCAATGGCCTTGATGTCTTGTCTGCAACCAGAACGGTAGTTGATGGCCTGCAGGGTGAGAAGAGCTACATCCTCATCGAGGTGTGGCTTGAGAAGGTCGGGTGTTATTAGTTCATAAGTCGAGTCAATCGAAATTGCTCCTGGCCCCCCAGAGCCGTCGGTGTCGAGGGTTATCAACTCCAAGCCGAACTGCTCTGCTAAACCTGCCAGGACGTAGCGGTCGGTTGGAAAGTTGGAGGAGTCGATAATGACTTTCTTGCGACCGGGTCTTGCCTTGATCGCCGCTGCACAGAGTTGATAGAAGTTCACGCTTACCGTGTCGCAAACTAAAACCTGTCCCGCTGCCGCTCCGAGCGCAGCCTCACCGACCAGATCCCCTGCAGTCTGGGCCTGGTCAATCCAGTGACTCCAGCCGTCGACGAGCTCTTGACCCCACTCGTTAGTCAGAAAGCTGTTTACCTCTTCGATGGTCCGCTTCGGAAGCCGACCCAGCGAATTGCCGTCTAGGTAGCAAACATCGGGATCTGAGAAGTGAAAGAGGTTGCGAAAGCCAGCTAGCTTGTCTTCGCTGTCTAATTTGCGGACAAAATCGATGTCCAGCTGGGAGGGAAACTCCATCCACTCACTCTACTCAGACTAAGAGCTGGTGTTTTGCCAGTTCGGCATACAGCGGTGTGCTCTTCACAAGCTCCGAGTGGGTGCCGACTCCAAGAATCCGGCCATGCTCCAACACGATGATCTGATCTGAGTCAACGACCGTTGAGAGCCTGTGAGCAATTACGAGCAGCGTCCTGTCCTGAGCAACGGCGTCTATCGCTTCGCGCATGCGCTGCTCGTTAGGGCCATCAAGAGCGCTGGTGGACTCGTCAAGCAGCAGGATTGGAGGCTTTGCCAAGAGTGCGCGGGCAATTGCCAGGCGCTGCCTCTCGCCTCCTGAGAGCATGATGCCGTCTTCCCCAACCTGGGCATCAAGACCCTTGGTGTCTCGGCCCAAGACTTCCTTTAGATTCACCTGCCCCAGAACCTCTACCAGTTCCTCATCGGTGGCATCAGCCCGACCCAGCAACAGGTTGTCACGAATGGTGCCGGCTAGAACCGGTGCGTCCTGCTCGACATACCCAAGCTGTTCGCGCAGCGACTTTCGAGAGAACTCCGTTACGTCTTGCCCATCGAGCATTATCTTTCCGCCGGTCGGCTCATAGAACCGCTCGATCAGGGAGAAGACAGTGGACTTTCCGGCTCCTGAGGGTCCAACCAGTGCAACCCTTGAACCGCGCTCAACCTTGAAGCTAATTCCCTTGAGGATTGGTTGGGGCTCCTCATCTTCATCCTCTTGGTAGTGGAACTCGACGTTCTTGAACTCAATGGCGGACTTATTCTTTGCAAGCCTGTGATCACCGACTGGGGTCGGCTCCTCCTCGTCAAGCACCATGATTTCCTGAATCCTGGCCAGGGCGCCGAGGGCTCCCATGATTGAGGTGTAGGCACCAAAGGCTGAGATCAGTGGACCAACCATGAAAAACAGCAGGATTACAAAGGTCACCAGTGAGGCAATCGTTGTGGCGCCGGTTGCAACCCGCAGGCCGCCAAAACCAAGCACCACAATAAACGCGGTGTTGAAGGCGACCTGGGCTATCGGAGCAACCGCTGCCGATAGCTTGGCAATTGAAAGCCCCTGGACGTAGGCCTCCCTGGCGTCCTTGTAGATTTCCTCGGTTTCTCGCTCCTCTGCACGAGCAGCCCGAATTGTCCGAATTGCGCTTAGCGCTCTCTCAACCGCCGCCGACATCTGCCCAACCTTTTGCTGCGCCTTGGTGGTTGCGCGTCGGATCTTTCTTCCGGTGAAGCTGATCGCGAAGACGGCGGTGAAGACAACCAGAAGAGTCGAGCCAAGCAGGAGTGGGTCAATAAAGGCCATGACGATGATCGCACCCACAAACTGCAGAAGTCCGCCGAGAGCGTCAACCAGGCCCTGCGTCAGCACTGACTTCAGGAGCGTGGAGTCGGATCCGACCCTGGAGACCAGGTCACCAATTCTTCTCTTGTCGTATTGCCAAATCGGCAGGCGAAGAAGTCTTGCGACCAGTGCTTTGCGGGTGTCGAGCACAACACCCTCACCGGTCTTATAGAGAAGGTAATACTGGAAAGCATTTACTAGTGCGCTGGTGATCACCAACGCCACGATCGCGATCGCGAGATTGCCAAAGCCGATTGACTGCTCAACAGCAGTTATCAGCTGGCCTATGAGAAGCGGCTGCGCAAGAGCGAGTGCAGAGCCTAAAACCGAAAGTCCAAGGGCAAGGGCAAGTGCTTTGCGATGGGGCTTGAGGTAGGGGAAGAGGTCCTTGAGGGAAGACCGAGGACCCTTGTATTCGCGCGAGCGGGGGTTCTGTGTCGGGTCTGAGTAGTACTCGCTCACTTAGTCCTTGGCTCTCTCGTCATGGAACGGATCGTTGTAAATGGCCTCGTTAAGAAGGTAATTGATCTCTGTAAAGGCTAACGCTTGAGTGTATGCGGTTCTCTCTGAGAACCTGCTGAAATCTAACTCAGACAGCGCTTTGGCAGCATTCTTGCTATTGACCCTGAGAAACATCAAGGTGGTGTTGGGTTTTCTCTCGAAGTTCTCCAGCACCGTTCCGCAGCCATAGCCGAAGACCCTGATGGCGATATCTGCCTCCTTAGGCGAGCACTTTTGAATAAGCCTGTTGTCCGGCACCAAAACCTTCTCGCGAGGGTTATCTTGCCGCTGCCAGATCTGGAAGCAGGTGCGGAGACCGTTTTTCTTGCGAATCGGATTGCCAGCGTTGTCCTCATAGGAGACAAAGACATCGCTGTCGTGAATTAGTTGGAAGCGAAGGTCTAGGCGGTTCGTAACACTCCACTTGCGCCAGGAGCGCGGGACCAAAAAACAGATGGTTTGGCTGAATTTGGCTGCATGATTGAAAAATGGGATCGAGAGTGCATTATTTCTGCCAAAGGGCGGGTTTGTGAAGGTGACGAGGTTTCTCTGAGCAAAGTCGCTCTCTAGAAAATCTGCCTGTCTGATACTTGCGATGGCGGGGTAGCGATCAAGGGCAATCACCTCATGTGCCCCCGCCTCGCCCAGTGCCTGTACAAAACTTCCGTTGCCCGCTGCAGGTTCCAGAAATGTGGTCTCGGATGCGGGCGGCAGATAGGGGAGTGCGGCTTCGACTAGCTCCACTGCAAGCTTTCTTGGGGTGTAGAACTGCTCGGTGCCGGTGATGCGTCTATTGCCGAGTTTTTCCGCCACCTAGAAACGATATCAAGTTCCCGTCAATTCGGTGGATTGTGGAAATTGCCAGTAATCTGGAGGGCTGCCTAGCGGCCGCAGATGGAGAAAAAGTTTGTTTGCCAAAGATTCAGAAGTAGTTATTCGCGCCAAGAATCTAACTAAGAAATACAAAGACTTTGTTGCCGTTGACGGCATTGATTTTGAGGTGAAGCGAGGAGAGTCCTTTGGGCTCCTAGGTCCAAACGGCGCGGGTAAGTCCACCACGATGAAGATGATCTCATCGGTCTCTCAGCGCACCGGTGGCGAGCTGACAATCCTTGGTAAAGAGCCAAACACCCATGGGCCTGAGATCCGTGCCCACCTAGGCGTCGTGCCTCAGAAGGATCTGCTCGATCGTGAACTCAAAGCGTGGGAGAACCTCTTCACCTACGGCCGATATTTCGGGTTATCGCGCAAGTTTCTCAAGCAAAAAGTTGAGGAGCTTTTGGAGTTTGCTCAGCTAACCGAAAAGCGCAACTCAAAGGCAGATGATCTCTCTGGAGGCATGCAGCGCAGACTTGCGATTGCCAGGGGCCTTGTGAATGAGCCTGAGATATTGATGTTGGATGAGCCAACCACTGGCCTTGATCCGCAGGCAAGGCACATCCTCTGGGACAGACTCTTCAGGCTCAAGGAGCAGGGTGTCACGCTAGTAATTACCACCCACTACATGGATGAGGCCGAGCAGCTCTGCGATCGACTGATCGTCATGGACAAAGGCAAGATCATGGCAGAGGGCTCCCCTGCAGCGCTGATCAAGCAGTACTCCTCCAAGGAGGTCGTCGAGGTCCGGTTTGGTACCGACAAAAACGAGAAGTTTGCCCCCCAACTAGAAGAGCTAGCCGATCGCATTGAAGTGTTACCGGATCGAATTCTCCTCTACACCGAAAAGGGCGAGGAGCTACTTACAAAGATTGTTGATGCGGGACTGCACCCCATGACCTCGCTCGTGCGCCGGAGCTCGCTAGAGGATGTCTTCCTAAGGCTCACCGGAAGGACTTTGGTCGAGTAGTGGCAGAGCTTTCCTATAAACCAGGCACCGCGGTCGACCCGAAGCGGGCCGTGCGCTGGGGTTCTCTGCGAGTAGCGGAATACCGGTTCTACTCGATGACCAAGTGGATGGGCGGCATTATTGCTTTCGGGTTGGGAAACCCGATTCTCTTTCTGCTGTCGGTGGGTCTTGGGATTGGTGCTCTCGTTGATGCCAACTCTGGCGGCGAGATTCTGGGAGTCAGCTACCTACAGTTCGTAGCCCCTGCACTACTTGCCTCGGCCGCAATCCAGGGGGTCATGGACGAGGTGACCTTCCCAACTTTGGACGGCTTTGTCTGGGACAAGCTCTTCTTCGCGATCAACGCAACCTCGGTCTCGGCAAGGCAGATAGCCAACGGCGTGATGATTGTGGCGCTCGGCAGGGGCCTTTTCACCACTTTGTTGTATTTGGGCATCCTGTTGCTATTTGGTGCTGTGCCTCTGGCGTCCTTCTTCCCGCTGCTGTTCACCTCAATGCTCGCCGGCTGGGGCTGGGCAGCGCTCATGATGGCGATAACTGCGAGGCTCGAGAATGACGAGGGATATTTTGCGGTCATAGGTCGATTCGTGATTGCCCCGATGTTTTTGTTCTCGGGCACCTTCTACCCACTGGAGCAGATGCCAATCTTCCTGCAGCCAATCGGCTGGATTCTGCCCCTCTGGCACTCCACGGAACTGGGTCGAACATTGAGCTATGACTACCCGATCGAGCCGAGCATGATTGCCCTTCACCTTGGCTACCTGACCCTCATGGGTGTGGTGGGGATGTTGCTGACCTATCCAAAGTTCGAAGAGAGGCTCTCTAGGTGATTACCCAACTAGTTGTCTCTCAGGCGGTTGCCATTCAGGAGCGCAGAAGCGCCAGGCCTGGCAGCTCTATCTACTCTGGCCGCGCGTCCATGCTTCTGGAGCGAGGCTTCAGGGCTTTCAAGAGCTCTAACTGGATGGTAGTTCTCTCTGGGTTTGTGGAGCCGGTGCTTTACCTTCTGGCATTCGGCTTTGGCATCGGGCAGCTCATTGGAAATCTAGAGGACGGCCTTGGTAGGCCGGTGAGCTACGCGGCCTTTATCGCGCCGGCACTGCTTGCAACCAGTGCTATGAACGGGGCGGTCTACGACTCAACTTGGAACGTGTTTTTCAAGATGCACTTCGGCAAGATCTACCAAGTCATGCTCTCAAGTTCCTTAGGTCCCATGGATGTGGCCTTAGGGGAGATTGGTTGGGCCCTTCTCAGGGGCGTTGCATACTCGCTGGGTTTCATGGCCATTGTTACACCCCTTGGCCTAGTCACTAATGCATGGGGTCTTCTAGCCATACCGGCAGCGAGCTTGATTGCCTTTGGATTTGCATCAATCGGTATGGCCATAACCAGTTACCTCAAGAGCTTCCAGCAGATGAACTGGGTCACTTTCTTTATGCTGCCGATGTTCCTTTTCTCGGGAACCTTCTTCCCCGTGAGCGTCTACCCGCAGTGGATTCAGATGATTGTTCAGGCACTGCCGCTCTGGCAGGGCGTCGAGCTAATTCGTTCGCTGATGCTGGGCATAGTCGACTGGAGCCTGCTGGGTCACGTCGCATACTTTTTGGTGATGATTGCCGGAGGCCTGTGGTTTACGACTGTCAGGCTAAAGGCTTTGTTTATGCGCTAACAGCTCGAGAACCCAAGCTGCCAGACCCCTGGCTTAACAGGTATGAAGTGGGACTTAGGAGTTGCCGAGAGAAGTCATACTGAGTGCGGCCTGGACGGCCTCGGCACCCTTGTCTTCCTTAGAACCGTCAAGTCCTGCCCTTGCCAGGGCTTCAGCCTCGTTGTTTACGGTCAAGAGACCGAAGCCTACTGGCACCTTTGAATCAAGTTGGACTCTAGTCAGCCCGTCGGTGGCTGCGCTGCAGACGTAGTCGAAGTGGGGCGTCTCGCCTTGGATTACGACACCTAGTGCAATGATTGCCTGGGCTCCCTGGTCCGCTGCTCTTTGGGCGGCGAGGGGCAGTTCAAATGCCCCGGGGACTCTCCAAATGGTTACGTCTGTAGCTCCAGATTTCGCAAGCTCTTTGCGAGCACCGGCAAGCAGCCCATCCATGATTTGGGTGTGCCAAGAAGTGGCTAGGACATATATTTTTAGGCCCTCGCCGCTCACATCTAGTTGCGGTGCTCCGCTCCCACTCACTACTTCAGGTTAGCGGGAATCGTGTGGCCCATGCGAGCGCGCTTTGCCTCTAGGTAGCCAAGGTTTTCGTCCGCAAGACCAACAATCAGCGGCACGGTCTCGTTGACGGGGATACCCCCATCTTCGAGGTAGCGCTTCTTCACTGGGTTGTTGGTTAACAGGCGAACACTCTTGATTCCGAGGTCACGCAAGATCGCAACGGCTGCTCCGTACTCCCTTGCCTCGCTTGGCAGACCAAGAGCCAGGTTGGCATCGACGGTGTCGAGGCCCTCTTCTTGGAGTGAGTAGGCCTTGAGCTTGTTTAGAAGACCAATGCCGCGACCCTCTTGGCCACGAAGATAGACGACTACGCCACCGGTCTTCTCAAGTCCGATAGCGTCCATAGCGCCCTCTAGCTGCGGGCCACACTCACACTTGAGTGATCCAAAAGCTTCTCCGGTGATGCACTCGGAGTGAAGTCTGACGAGAACGTCCTCGCTGCCAATGTCACCGGCAATGATTGCCACGTGGTCAGCGGTTGTCTGCACGTCGTAGTAGCCGCGCACTTTGAAGTCGCCGTGGGTGGTAGGAAGCTTTGCCTCTGCCTCAAACCGGATTCGGTTGGTGCTGCTCTTTCGCTCCGGGGAGCGCTTCTCCAGGTGGTCACGGAGGTGCGAAATTGTGCTCATAGGTAAGTCAAACCTCTGGGCAACCTCAAATAATTCCCCTCCCCGCATCATGGTTCCGTCGTCGTTCACCAGTTCGGCCATAAGTGCCACTGGTTCCAGGCCAGCCATTTCCAGAAGTTCGACAGCAGCTTCGGTGTGGCCAGCTCGTTCTTTCACGCCCCCGGGAACCGCTCGGAGCGGAATGACGTGCCCAGGACGAATCAATGAGGCTGGAGTCGAGTGTGGGTTCGCAAGCACGTTTGCCGTGTTCGCTCGCTCTGCCGCCGAGATGCCGGTTGACTTGCGGTTCGCCGCGTCGACGCTAACGGTGTAGGCAGTCTGGTGCGGGTCTTCGCTGTTGAGCCACATCAGCGGCAGCTCCAGTTGGTTTGCTCGGTCTTCACTCATTGGCGCGCAAAGATACCCAGAGGTGTAGCGCACCATCCAGGCCACCCACTCGGGAGTCGCGAACTGGGCAGCGATGATCGCGTCACCCTCATTCTCCCGATCTTCGGCATCAGAGATGATGACTGGCTTGCCCTCCCTGAGGGCTGCCAGCACCTCCTCTATGCCGCTGTATTTGATGTTCACTTGTACTCCATCAGCCTTTCGATGTGCTTTGCCAGCACGTCGGCCTCAACATTTACTTTGTCCCCGGGCTTCTTATAGCCAAGGGTTGTGACGGTTAGGGTCTCTGGAATCAGACTCAGAGCAATTACGTCGTCTTCGATATCGTTCACGGTCAATGAGATGCCATCGAGAGTGATGGAGCCCTTGTGCACGACGTACTTCATCAACTCGGCGGGAATGCGAATCTTGACCCAGTCCCAGTTATCGCTCTTCTCTCGAGAGACAAACTCGCCCACTCCGTCAACATGGCCCTGGACGATGTGACCACCAAATCGGGTCTTGTTACTCATTGCCCGCTCCAGGTTGATTGGGTCGCCCACCTGAACCCCATCGAGGCTCGAGCGCTTGAGAGTCTCGAGCATCACGTCTGCGGTAAAGCCTTTGTCGTCAATCTCAATGGCGGTGAGGCAGGTACCGGAGCAGGAGATTGAGTCTCCACGACCCAGATCCGAAAGCACCTTGTCGCAACCAATGGTCAGCCTGATCGCGTCCGGCTGTTTCTCAATGGCCAGCACCTTGCCCAGCTCTTCAATGATTCCTGTGAACATTTAGCTTCTCCTTGCTCTAATAAATAGGTCTTTATCGAGCAGCTTTTGCTCGACAATCTCAATGTCGATGGCTTCAGCCATCGAGCCAACCCCAATGTCCTCGAGGGCAACCCTTGGACCGCCAAGCAGCGTGGGGGCTAGGTAGATAATGAATTCGTCCACCAGCCCTGCCTTGACGAAGTTGCTGGCAACGTTTGGACCACCTTCCACCCAGAGGTGCTTGACCCCCCGTGAAAAAAGTTCAGCCAAAGCTTCCCGGATGTTTCTGGTCCTAAGGTGCAGGGTCTCGGCCCTGTCGTTGAAAACACGCAGGGTGTCGGAAAGCTCGCGCTCTCCTAGGATGACCCTGAGCGGTTGGTGCTGGAAGTAGCCGCCTTCTGCGGTGCGAGCAGTCAGCTCGGGGTCGTCGGCAAGCACGGTGCCGGTGCCGACCAGGATGGCATCAACCTCACTTCTTCTGAGGTGGCCATCAGAGCGTGACTGCTCTCCTGAAATCCATTTGCTACTGCCGTCGCTTGCGGCACTCCTGCCATCAAGGCTGCTTGCCCACTTCAGAGTCACGAAAGGCCTGCCATGCCGGTTTGCAGTGAGCCAGATGCGCCCTTGTTCCTCTGCTTCTGCCTCGCAAACTCCAGCGACTACCTCGACACCTGACTGGCGCAGAAACTCTCCACCACCACTGGAGTCCTGACCTGGATCGGCAACTGCGTAGACAACTCGGCTAATACCTGCTTCTAGAAGCGCTTTCGAGCAGGGTCCGGTTTTGCCGGTGTGGTTGCAGGGCTCGAGTGTCACCACTGCTGTGTGGCCAGCGGTAAAAGTGCTGACTCCAAGTTTTTCCTTGAGGGCGCTGATGGCCATGACCTCGGCGTGGTTGGTCCCGGAACCTTGGTGGTAGCCCTCTGCGACAATCTCGTTATCCGGGTTCAGGATCACAGCTCCCACCTGAGGATTTACCCCCTGGATTGGACCTAGCAGGGCAAGCTCAAGCGCGCGGTTCATTGCCGCATCGAATTGGCTTGTCATCCTGCCCTCTTTCTAAGCGCAGGACAGGGCAGGGAATACGGGAGCGCGAAGCATCCCGAGTTCTTCTCCCATCCGGACTTTACCGTCGGTATCGGAGTTTCACCGATTCAACCGCCTGGGGTCTAACCGCTGGCTGCGGAGTTCCCAGTCGGGTCGCGGACTATAACCGCCGGTTCAGAATTTCACTGACCCCGAAGAACTGTGCTTATTTAGAACAATACTCTTTTGGGCTGATAAATTCCTCAGCGCCTGGGGATGAAGCCGAGCTTCTGATACACATCCGCAAGGGTTTGTTCGGCTATTTCGCTTGCCTTTTCAGCTCCGAGCGCGAGCAGCCTATCCAGCTCCGCGCTGTCGCTCAGAAGCTCTTTGGTTCTGGCCTGCATAGGTTCGGTAAGAGCGACCACCGCATCGGCAACAGCCCCCTTGAGATCTCCATAGCCCTTGCCGGCAAACTCTGTCTCGATACTCTCCATGCTCTTTCCGGTGACAGCTGAGAAGATGCCTAAGAGGTTTGAGACTCCAGGCTTCGCTTCCCTGTCAAAACGAATCTCACCGTCAGTGTCTGTCACCGCGCTCTTGATCTTCTTTGTGATCTGAGCGGGCTCGTCCATTAGGTTGATAAGCCCCTTGGGGTCCTGGGTTGACTTGGACATCTTGGCGGTCGGGTCTTGGAGGTCAAAGATCTTTGCGGTCTCTTTGAGAATATGCGCCTCGGGAACCTCGAAGGTCTTACCAAAGCGGCTGTTGAAGCGCATTGCAAGGTCTCTAGTGAGTTCTAAATGCTGCCTCTGGTCTTCGCCCACTGGAACACTCTTGGGTTGGTAGAGCAGGATGTCTGCGGCTTGCAGGATTGGGTAGGTGAAGAGGCCAACGGAACTTGTGTCCACCCCACCTTTTTGGCTCTTGTCTTTGAACTGAGTCATTCGCGACGCCTCACCAAAACCTGTGATGCAGTTCAGCACCCAGGCCAGCTGGGCGTGAGCTGGGACATGCGACTGGACAAACAGTGTCGCCCGCTGCGGATCTAGTCCGGCTGCTATGTACTGGGCGGCGGTCCTTCGAGTGTTTTCAAGCAGCTCTTTTGGATCCTGCGGAACTGTGATGGCGTGAAGGTCGACAATTACGTAGTAGGCGTTGTGGGTTTCCTGCATTGCCACCCACTGCCTGAGAGCCCCTAGGTAGTTGCCTAGGTGAAGGGACGATGCGGAAGGCTGCATGCCGCTAAGCAAATTTGGTTTTGCCACATCTTCTCCTAGAGGTCGTAGTCAACAACCACGGGGGAGTGGTCGCTCCAGCGGGCGTCATAGGTTGGTGCCCTGTCTACTCGATAATTCTGCCCCAGCTTCGCAAGCTCAGGGGTAGCAAGCTGATAATCAATTCTCCAACCCGCATCGGTGTCGAAGGCCTTGCCGCGATAAGACCACCAGGTGTAGGGGCCGGGGATGCCGGGGTGGGCAGCCCTTCCCATGTCAACCCAGCCCTGCTTTGCAAAGTCATCAAAGTAGGCGCGCTCCTCGGGTAGGAAGCCTGCGGATTTGAGGTTGCCTTTCCAGTTCTTTATGTCTAGCTCTGTGTGACCGACATTTAGATCTCCCACAATTACCGCGAGTTTTTGCGAGGCCATAAGCTCAGCCATGCGCTCACGCATTGCATCCAAGAACTTGTACTTCTCAACCTGTTTTGGTGTGTCAGCCTCCCCGGAGTGGACGTAGCAGCTCACCACCGTGAGTGTCCCATTTTTGGTTTCAATGTCAGTTTCCAACCAGCGACCTAGAGAGTCGAATTCGTCTGGACCGATGTCAGTGCGGTGGTTTAGAACCTTGGCTGTCGTGAGAACTGCCACCCCGGCTCTTCCCTTCGCACTAGCCTCCTGGTCAAAAATGCTCCAGCTGCCACTTAGTGGACCGTCTCCCTCAGCTAGCTTTCGTAGCTCCTCACCCGGGGCACGAACTTCCTGAAGACAGAGAATGTCGGGCTTGGTTTGCTTTAGCCACCCATCCATTCCCTTGCGGGCTGCGGCCCTGATGCCATTTACGTTTACGGTTGCGAGTGTGAGCACGGAACTAACTTAGGAGCTAGAGCAGTGCATAGAGGTCACTGCCCCGCACTTCGAGCTGAATTTTCCCCAGCGGGCTCTTCGCAGGCCCCGCAACCGGTTCTCCGCTATCGGGATCAAATCTGGCTCCGTGACAGCCGCAGGCAATCTCGTCGTCCCGAATGCCTGTGACTATGCAGCCTGCGTGGGTGCACTTTGCGGAGAATGCCCTAAAGACACCTTCTTTTGGCTGAGTTACCAGAATCGTCAGACTCTCGTCCACCATGAACTTGGTGCCGGAGCCGACCATCACGTCTGAGGTGGAGCCAAGCAGGACCTCACCGGCAAGCTCTTGAGGAGCCTCATCTACGGTTGCCGAGGGTGGAGTGGTTTCTACTGGCTCTGGTTCGACCTCAGCGGCACAAGCTGTCAGGGTAACCATTCCGGTCGCGGCAATACCGGAGCCGACAACGGTTCTTCTTGTTAGGGACATAGCCTGTCCAACAAAAAAGCTGCTTAGGGTCTTCCCCGCAAAATGGCCTGCTTTACCTCGGCAATTGCCTTGGTAACCTCGATGCCCCTGGGGCAGGCCTCGGTGCAGTTAAAGGTGGTGCGGCAGCGCCAGACACCCTCTTTGTCGTTCAGGATGTCGATTCTTACCTGGGCACCTTCGTCTCGGGAGTCGAAGATGAATCTGTGGGCATTGACGATTGCGGCCGGACCGAAGTACTGACCGTCGGTCCAGAACACTGGGCAGCTGGTTGTGCAGGCAGCACACAAAATGCACTTCGTGGTGTCGTCGTAGCGAGCTCGGTCCTCGGGGGACTGCAGCCTTTCCTTTGCCGGAGTATCTGACGCCATCAAGAATGGATTGATGTCGCGGTAGGCCTGGTAGAAGGGCTCCATATTGACAATCAGGTCCTTCTCAACCGGAAGACCCTTAATTGGCTCTATGTATATGGGGTTTGAAATGTCGAGGTCCTTGATCAGAGTCTTGCAGGCAAGACGGTTGCGACCGTTGATGCGCATTGCATCCGAGCCGCATACTCCATGAGCACAAGAGCGACGGAAGGTCAGCGAGCCATCGATTTCCCATTTAATCTTGTGGAGGGCATCGAGTACTCGGTCGGTGCCAAACATCTCTACGTCGTAGTCAACCCACTTAGGCTCCTGGTCAACCTCTGGATCAAACCTTCTGATCATTAGGGTGACGGTGAAGCTCGCTACCTCAGCGATTGCCTTATCCATTAGTACTTACGCTCCATTGGCTGGTAGTTGGTGATGACGACGGGCTTCCAATCCACCTTGATGTCGATCCCGGTCTTCTTGTCAACCTTGTTCTGCTTATAGGCCATCGAGTGAACCATGAACTTCTTGTCGTTTCGCTCGGTGTAGTCCTCGCGCAGGTGGGCACCCCTGCTCTCGCGGCGCTCGCGACAGGTGATGACCGTAACCTCTGCAAGATCTAGCAGGAAGCCCAGTTCGACTGCCTCGAGCAAATCGGTATTGAACCTTTTGCCCTGGTCTTGCACCGAGATCTTCTCGTAGCGCTTTCTCAGCTCGGCAATCTTTGCTAGCGCCTCGTTTAGAGTCTCTTCTGTTCTAAACACCTGAGCGTTTTTGTCCATGGTCTCCTGCAGCTCCTTGCGAAGCTGAGCTACCTTCTCCTTGCCCTTGGCGTTTCTTACCTTTTGCAACAGCTCGAGTACATCCTTTGCAGCATCCTCAGGCATCGGGACCTGCTTTGCAGTCTTGGCGTACTCCACCGAGTACTTGCCAGCCCGCTTGCCAAAGACATTGATGTCTAGCAGCGAGTTAGTACCCAGTCGGTTGGCTCCGTGAACTGATACACAGGCACACTCCCCGGCGGCATAGAGTCCCGGGATAACCGTGTCGTTGTCGCTGAGCACCTCCGCTTTGATGTTGGTGGGGATGCCGCCCATTGCATAGTGAGCAGTCGGGAACACCGGCACCGGTTCGGTGTAGGGCTCCACACCTAGGTAGGTCCTTGCAAACTCGGTAATGTCAGGAAGCTTGGCATCGATTACGGCAGGCTCTAGGTGAGTCAGATCCAGCAGCACGTAATCCTTGTTTGGACCTGCACCACGTCCCTCGCGAACCTCATTCGCCATAGCCCTTGCGACCATGTCTCTTGGTGCGAGGTCCTTAATTGTTGGTGCGTAACGCTCCATGAACCTCTCTCCGGAGGCGTTTCTGAGAATGCCGCCCTCACCCCTAGCAGCCTCACTGAGCAAAATACCGAGACCTGCCAGGCCGGTTGGGTGGAATTGGTAGAACTCCATGTCCTCCAGGGGGATGCCCCTGCGGAAGGCAATCGCGACGCCATCACCTGTGAGGGTATGGGCGTTGGAGGTGGTCTTATAGATCTTTCCGAAGCCGCCGGTTGCAAACACGATGGACTTGCCCGCAAAAACGTGAATCTCACCGGTAGCCAGCTCGTAGGCAACAACACCCGCTGGCTTTCCCTCGTTCATAACCAGGTCCAGAACATAGAACTCGTTGTAGAACTCGATGCCGAGCTTCACGCAGGTTTGGTAGAGAGTCTGCAGAATCATGTGGCCGGTCCGGTCGGCTGCGTAGCAGCTTCTTCTAACCGGAGCCTTGCCGTGGTCCCTGGTGTGACCGCCAAACCTTCGCTGGTCGATCTTGCCGTCGGGGGTTCTGTTAAAAGGCAAGCCCATGTTCTCCAGGTCGATAACCGCCTGCACCGATTCCTTCGCGAGAATCTCTGCAGCGTCCTGGTCCACCAGGTAGTCGCCACCTTTGACGGTGTCGAAGGTGTGCCACTCCCAGCTGTCCTCCTCAACGTTTGCAAGAGCCGCCGCCATGCCGCCCTGAGCAGCTCCAGTGTGGCTACGTGTTGGGAACAGCTTTGAGATAACAGCAACGCTAGCCTCACCACCGGCCTCAATTGCGGCGCGCATTCCAGCTCCGCCAGCACCAACGATGATGACGTCGTGCGAGTGATAGGTGACGTTGTCAGTAGAGCTCAAAAAAGTTCCTTTTTAGTTTGCTGGGCAGAATGAGGGGAGCAGCTCTGCTGCAGCTCCCGCGGGGCATGGATCGAAGGTAAAAATCACGAGGGTTCCAAGCAGAATTAGCAGCCCACCAACCGCCCAGAGAGTGGTCACAAGACCCTTGCGCAAGGTTTCTTTTTCAACGTAGTCGTTAACGATGGTGCGCATGCCGTTGGTGCCGTGAATCAAAGCCAACCAGAGCATTGCCATGTCCCAGACCTGCCAGAACGGATCCGCCCACTTACCTGCCACGAAAGCAAAGTCGATGGCTTTGATTCCATCGCCAACCACAAGGTTTACGACCAGGTGAGTGAAGATCAAGACAATTAGCAGTGGACCGGAGACTCGCATGAACAGCCAGCCATACTTTTCCCAGTTCGCCTGCTTCCGAGTTCTCGGGGAGTTAGGTGTTTCGATAATTACGGCCATGACTACCCCCTAGTGCCCAAACACTCTTGCTAGATGCAGCGGAGTGAACGCCGCCACAGAAACAACCGTGATAACCATTACCGCCCAGAACATTAGGTTCTGGTATTTGGTGCCCTTGGACCAGAAGTCCACCGCAATCACACGCAGCCCGTTTAGGCCGTGAAATAAAATGGCACCTACTAGCCCAAGCTCAGAAATGCCAATAATCGGAGTCTTGTAGGACTCGATCACTACGTTGTAGGCCTCTGGGCTAACGCGAACCAGAGCGGTGTCGAGAACGTGAACCAGCAAAAAGAAAAAGATTCCGACGCCGGTGATGCGGTGCAAAACCCATGACCACATACCAACCTTGCCTCGGTAGAGAGTTCCTGCGGGCATCGAAGCCAAGGTTTCCTCCATGGAAAATAGGTCAATTGGTGGCTTAAGTGTAACCGAGCCGAAGGTACTCTTTTGTAAACACTTCGAAACATCTAGGGTGAGAAGGTTATGGATTCCGAAAAAGCAGAAATGCAGAGATTTTTCGCGGTTATTCCAGCCGGCGGAATTGGCTCCAGGCTTTGGCCAATGTCCAGGGCAAACGCCCCCAAGTTTTTGCATGACCTAACCGGCAATGGGCAGACCCTGCTGCAGGACACTTGGGACCGCCTGCAGCCTCTGGCTAATGGTCGGACAATGGTCGTAACTGGCGATGTGCACGCACGAGCGGTTGCCGATCAGCTTCCTGAGCTCGACTTCGCGAATGTCATTTTGGAACCATCGCCGAGAGATTCCACCGCCGCAATTGCCCTTGCCGCTGCGGTTCTCGCGCAGCGTGAGCCTGATGTCATCATTGGCTCATTCGCCGCCGACCATGTCATCAGCGATGCCCAGGCATTTCACAAAACCGTTGAGGAGGCCGTCAAGGTCGCAGCAACAGGAAAGATCGTGACAATAGGCCTAAAGCCAACCGAGGCATCGGTCGCCTTCGGCTACATCAAAAAAGGCAAGCGACTTGCAACTGACACAGCCTGCGAGGTCCTGGAGTTTGTCGAGAAGCCGGACATTGCGACCGCCCGCCGCTATGTCGCAAGCGATGACTACCTCTGGAACGCAGGCATGTTTATCGCTCCGGCAGCAAAGCTCTTGGAAATCTTGGCAAAGACGCAGCCGACTCTCCACAGCGGCGTGGTTGAACTGGCAAAGGTCTGGGACACCGAACAGCGCGATCAGGCGATGGCAAGGATCTGGCCCACCCTCACAAAGATTGCAATCGACTACTCCGTCGCAGAACCTGCCGCCCGCGACGGTGAGGTTGCAGTTGTACCAGGGGATTTTGAGTGGCATGACGTTGGCGACTTCGCTGCCATCGCAGAGCTGCAGTCACAGGGTCGCAAGGGCCACCTGGCAGTTCTAGGCTCGGCCCGGGTGCTATCCGATTCCTCCAGCGGCATCCTCGTTAGCGACACTGGCAGGCTCGTCGCCCTCATTGGACTCGAGGACGTAATCGTCGTCGACACCGCTGATGCATTGCTCGTAACCAGCAAGGAGCACGCCCAAAAAGTTAAAAGCCTTGTGGACTCTTTGCGAGAATCCGGACACTCCGAACTTCTCTAAATATTAAACATCTCAGATTGGTAAATCTGAGTTTTCCGGCGGTTTGCCCATTGTTTGCGGAGTAGAGTTTTCACAACTCGGCACCTACTTAGGTGCCACTTTCATCTCATTCAGGAGGAAACCTTGAAGCTAAAGAATGCATCAGCAGCATTCGCTCTTCTGGGCGCATCCGCTCTTGTTCTCTCGGGCTGCGCTGCAGCACCAGAGGAAGAGCCGGCCGCGACCAGCACTGCAACTGCAACCGAAGAACCAGCTGCCGAAACAATTGACTTCCTAGCCTGCGCCGTCTCTGACGAGGGTAGCTGGAACGACAAGTCATTTAACGAGTCAACCTATGACGGACTTGAGGCTGCACAGAGCCAACTGGGCGTTCAAATCGATGACGCAGAGTCCAACACACCAGAGGAATTCACACCCAACCTAGAGGCGATGGTTGCGGCTGGCTGTGACATCACATTTGCTGTGGGATTTGGGTTGGCTGACCCAGTCAACCTAATCGCTGAGGCGAATCCAGGCATGAACTTCGTAAGCATTGATGGGTACTCAGCTCACCCCAACTTGAAGCCTTTGCTCTACAACATGGCTGAGTCGAGCTACCTAGCTGGTTACTTGGCTGCCTCATACTCAACAACCAAGGTTGTCAGTACCTATGGTGGTATTCCAATTCCTGCTGTTACCGACTTCATGGATGGCTTCTACTACGGAGCTATGGCATGGGGTATGGAAAACGACGTTGAGGTGACCGTAGTCGGCTGGGACCCAGTTGCGATGACGGGTGACTTCATGGGTGACTTCACGCCGAACTCACTAATTTCGAAGGGTATCGCTCTGTCTCACATCGAAGCGCAAGCCGATGTTGTCTTCCCAGTCGCTGGTGACCAGTTCGGTGCAGTTTCCGAGGCAATCAAGGAAACCGGTGTTGAAGCAGTAATGATCGGCGTTGACAAAGACATTGCTCTTACCAGCCCTGAATATGCCGACCTCGTGCTGACCTCAGCGGAGAAGCGCATGACCAATGCTGTTTACGACATCATCGCTGAACTATCTGCAGGCGGAGAGTTCAGTGGCGAGCAGTACACAGGCACTCTTGCTAACGGTGGAACCGGCCTAAGTCCGTTCTACGAGTTTGACGCAATGATTGATGACGCCACCAAGGCTCGCCTAGCTGAGCTAGAGGCCGGCATCATCGCAGGTGAGGTAGACCCTAAGGCCTAAATCACCTAGCAAACTCAGCGAAGGGGGCCGCAGGTAAAACTGCGGCCCTTTTCTTTGCCAAAATAGAGTGTTCGCACAAAGGAGTGCTCAATTGAAACTAGAACTGCGTGGAATCACAAAGCGCTTCGGCACGCTCGTCGCCAATGACGCCATTGACCTTGTAGTCGAGCCCGGGGAGATTCACGCCCTGCTCGGGGAAAACGGTGCCGGCAAGTCCACCCTGATGAATGTCCTATACGGCCTCTATGACCCCGACGAGGGTGAGGTCTTGCTGGATGACAAACCTCAAAGCTTTGACGGTCCCGGCGATGCCATGGAGGCGGGCATCGGAATGGTGCACCAACACTTCATGCTGATTCCTGTCTTTACCGTGGCGGAGAATGTTGCCCTGGGTCAGGAGCCAACTAAGGCTCTGGGCGCTCTCGACATAGCAGAGGCAAAAAAGCGCGTTGTAGATATTTCCGAGCGCTTCGGGTTCAACGTTGACCCTGATGCGCTCGTTGAGGATCTTCCGGTGGGCGTGCAGCAGCGGGTGGAGATCATCAAGGCGCTTTCTAGAGATGCCAGAGTGTTGGTGCTCGACGAGCCGACTGCAGTCTTGACTCCGCAGGAAACCGATGAGCTTATGGAAATCATGCGGCAATTGGCTTCGAGTGGGACATCAATCGTCTTCATCACTCACAAGCTTCGTGAGGTAAAGGCCGTAGCCAACAAAATCACTGTGATTCGTTTGGGCAAGGTTGTGGGCACCGCAAAGCCGGATGCCTCAACCTCTGAACTTGCCTCCATGATGGTGGGTCGTGAAGTCGGTCTTACGGTGGAGAAAAGTTCAAAGCAGGTGGGCGATGTTGTTCTCAGCGTTGAGAACCTGGCTGTCTTGGATGATCGTGGCCAACGCGCGGTAAACGGCGTGAGCTTTGATGTGAGAGCTGGAGAGATTCTTGCCGTTGCTGGTGTTCAAGGTAACGGGCAGACCGAACTGGCAGAGGCAATTATGGGTTTGAGATCATCCTTGACAGGCTTTGGCAAAATCACGATCAAGGGCTCGGATATGACTGGGTCATCTGTCCGGCAAGTGCTGGAAAGTGGAGTCGGTTACATACCTGAGGACAGAACCTCAGATGGCGTTGTTGGCGCCTTCACAATTGCCGAGAACATGATGATCAACTCCTCTTACACTTCGCGTTTTACAAAGGGAGTCAATATCAATTTCTCCGCTCGCAGGAAAATAGCAGACGAGTTGGTCAAGGAGTTTGATGTGAGGACTCCCTCGGCTGAAACGCTTGCTGGCAAGCTATCTGGTGGCAACCAGCAAAAGGTTGTTGTTGCCAGAGAACTCTCTAGGGATGTTGATCTCCTAATTGCGTCGCAGCCCACTCGCGGCGTGGATGTTGGCTCAATCGAGTTCATCCACGAGCGCATCGTTATCGAGCGCGATAAGGGCAAGGCCGTTGTCCTGGTCTCCACCGAACTAGATGAGGTGCTGGCTTTGGCAGACAGAATTGCTGTCATGTATCGAGGCAAGATAGTTGACATTGTTAGCCCCGAAACTTCGAGAGAGCAGTTAGGAAAGCTAATGGCGGGAGTAGCAGCATGAGCGAATCACCAGACCGCTTTTCTCAAGCATTAAAGGAAATTCTTTCCGGCGGCTTCACCCGCACGGTGCTTTCGATCATTCTGGGTTTTCTAGTCGGTGCTCTGTTCATGATTGGTTCCGATAAGGCATTCATCGAGTCCTTGGGTTACTTTTTCTCCCGTCCCGGTGACGCTCTCGGTGCGGCATTTGCAGTGGTTACCGAAGGTTACGGTTCGCTGTTTCGAGGGTCAATTTTTAATGGTGAGGCGGAGACCTTTGAAAAGGCCATTAGACCGCTAACCGAGACCCTGCGGCTAGCCGCGCCGCTGATACTGGCTGGGCTTGGAATTGGGCTTACTTTTAGGGTCGGAATGTTCAACATTGGTGGAACGGGCCAGATCATCTCAGGAATGATTTGGGCAACATTTGTAGCAACAAGGCTTGAGTTGCCTTTTATCATTCACACCGTTGTAGCAGTGATTGCGGGAGTGCTGGGAGCCGCTCTACTGGGAGCTCTAACGGGCTTTCTTAAGGCGCGCACAGGGGCGCACGAGGTGATTTTGACCATTATGTTCAACTACATAATGTTCAACTTCTTCAATTTCCTTTTGAAGGACCCTCTACTACTCGGCGAAGAGGCTTCAACTGGAAATGCCAAGGCAGACCCCGCAGCTGCTTCGGCCGTGTTGCCCAAGATTCTTGGGGACAACTACAACTTGCACTGGGGCTTCATTCTGGCCTTGGCGGCAGTCTTCGCATTCTGGTGGCTAATGGAGCGATCAACAATCGGCTTTAGATTGAGGATGGTGGGGGAAAATCCCGATGCGGCCAGGTCGGCCGGCGTAAGTGTGGAACGGGTATACATCCTTGCGATGGGTCTTTCCGCTGCTTTTGTTGGGCTGGCAGCCGCCAACCAGTCACTTGCCTCACCTCTTGGCCTTTTCCCAAGCGCTCACGCGAACATTGGATTTGACGCCATTACAGTCGCTCTCCTTGGGGGCTCTAACGCCCCTGGAATTTTGCTGGCGGGCCTCCTCTTTGGCGCTTTCAAGGCCGGGGCGCCATCGATGCAGGTGTTTGGTGTCTCGCCTGAGGTTCTAGGGATTGTTCAGGGGGCCATTGTCCTCTTCATTGCGGCGCCTCCCTTGATTCGAATGCTCTTCAGGCTTCCGCCTCCCCAAACTACTTCAGTTCTGTCAGACATCCGACAAAAACTTATGAGGAGAGGGGGTGCCAAGTGAGCCAAATTCAATTAGCAAAAGAAGAGCGAATTGGTTTCAAATCGCCAATCACAATGGCGTCCATCGGTGTATTCGTAATTATCTTCTTCGGAGTACTCGGCCGCGAGGGCGAGACAGTCTTTGAGATTTCACGCCGAGCAGACCTAATCCAGTTGCCATCGATTTCAATTGGGTCTTCCAGTCTGGGTTGGGTCTCTGGGATATTGCTGCTTCTAATTGCGGGCTATTCGCTCAGCTCGTCGCTCAAAAACCGTAAGACTCCGCTGTGGGTCTCGGTGCTCTACGGAGCTATTGGTGTAATCGCACTACTGGGCTGGTTAGCTGCCGGTAATCAAGTCCCCCTCACTTTCATAATTGGTACCTCGTTGGTCTTGGCAGTACCGATTGTCCTGGGGGCAATGGGTGGCTTGATGTGCGAGCGAGTGGGTGTGACGAACATCGCGATTGAGGCACAGCTGCTAGCAGGAGCCTTCATGGCAGCGGTTGTCTCATCCATTACAGACAATTTCTTCCTTGGGCTTATTAGCGCCATGATCGGAGGTGCACTCGTTTCGTTGGTCTTAGCAGTATTCGCAATTAAGTACCTTGCTCAACAGATCATCGTGGGTGTTGTCCTGAACGTTTTAGTTATAGGCATAACAAGCTTCCTATTTCAGCAGTGGCTTACCCAAGACGCCGAAAACGTGAATTTTCCAGGCACGCTAGACATCATCAAGATTCCTTTCCTGAGCGATATTCCAGTCATCGGCCCGGTGATTTTTGAGAACCGAATTACAGTTTTTGTGGCCCTGATTTTTGTTCCCACCCTCTACTTCATTCTCTTCAAGACCAAGCTGGGCTTGAGGGCGAGGGCAGTGGGTGAGCATCCGCTGGCAGCCGACACTGTGGGAATTAACGTTGGCAGAACAAGATTCTGGTGGGTGACCATGGGCGGCATGTCGGCAGGTCTGGGAGGCGCGGCGCTAACAATTGGAAACGCTGGGGCCTTTGGTCGGGAGATGGCTGGTGGCTTCGGGTTTATTGCTCTCGCGGTTGTAATTCTCGGCCGCTGGCACCCAATCTCGGCGGCGCTTGCTGCACTGCTTTTCGGCTTCTCAATAATTCTGAGGGTTTGGGCAAATCAGGTGAGCCCAGGAATACCTACCGACTTCATAATTATGGTTCCCTACGTTGTCACAGTTATTGCGGTTGTCGCCTTTGTCGGCCAATCCAGACCGCCGAAGGCGCTCGCAATTCCTTACACGAAGGGGTAATTGTGGAGATCGACTGGGTAGAGCTAAC
Source organism: Aquiluna sp. (assembly GCA_028144365.1). Taxonomy (GTDB): domain Bacteria; phylum Actinomycetota; class Actinomycetes; order Actinomycetales; family Microbacteriaceae; genus Aquiluna. Next base: position 15,581 of record JAOGAX010000002.1, on the reverse strand, counting down.
AGATTCGGCCAAGGCCGCAATGGCTAAGGCCTATGCCCCCTACTCGAAATTTCCGGTGGGGGCCGCTGCTCTCACAACCGACGGCCGCATTATCAGCGGAGCAAACGTTGAGAACGCTTCCTACGGCTTGGGTCTGTGTGCTGAGTGCTCGCTCGTTAGCGAACTCTTTCGCACCGGCGGCGGCAAGCTTGCCGCTTTTGCCTGTGTCGACGGTAACGGCGAGCCGCTTATGCCCTGCGGAAGGTGCAGGCAGCTGCTCTACGAACACTCCGCGGAGGGAATGCTCCTGCAGACAACGGTTGGAATCAAGACAATTCAAGAGGTGCTGCCAGAGGCCTTCGGACCTGAGGATCTGAATCGATGAGTTTTTCCGCAGTCGAGCTAATCATCAAAAAGCGTGAGCACGAAGTGCTGACCACCGATGAAATCAACTGGCTTGTCGACGCCTATACAAAGGGTGTGGTTGCCGACGAGCAGATGTCTGCAATAGCAATGGCCATCCTGCTCAATGGCATGGAGCGCAGGGAGATTCTCGATCTCACCATGGCAATGATTGCATCGGGTGAGCGCCTGGATTTCTCCGGTCTTTCAAAGCCAACCGCTGACAAGCACTCAACAGGTGGTGTTGGGGACAAAATAACCCTGCCGCTTGCTCCGCTGGTCGCCTCCTATGGGGTAGCGGTCCCTCAGCTCTCGGGCAGGGGCCTAGGTCACACCGGTGGCACGCTGGACAAGCTTGAGGCTATTTCGGGCTGGCAGGCAGGCCTATCGAACACGGAGCTTTACAGCCAGCTCGCCGAGGTTGGAGCTGTGGTGTGTGCGGCGGGCAGCGGGTTGGCGCCTGCTGACAAGAAGCTCTATGCACTTCGAGATGTAACGGGAACGGTCGAGGCGATTCCGCTAATCGCATCATCAATCATGAGCAAGAAGATTGCCGAGGGAACCTCAGCTCTGGTCTTGGATGTAAAGGTTGGCTCGGGAGCCTTCATGAAGACTCTTGACAGGGCCGGTGAGCTTGCGAAGACCCTGGTTCAGATTGGTCAGGATGCAGGCGTTAAGACCTCGGCGCTGCTAACCGACATGTCAACTCCTCTGGGCCTCAAGATTGGAAATGCCCTGGAGGTTGAGGAGTCCATTGAGGTGCTAACCGGCGGCGGTCCAGCCGATGTCATTGAGATTACGGTGGAGCTGGCTAAGGAGATGCTTGCTCACAGCGGCATCAACGATGTTGACCCCGCAGAAAATCTTCAAAACGGGAAGGCCATGGATGTCTTCCGCAAGATGATCTCGGCCCAGGGCGGAGACTTAGATGCCGAGCTACCCAAGGCGAAAGAATTCCACACCATCCGCGCAACAGGATCGGGCTTTATTTCCCGTCTGGACGCGCTAGCTGTCGGCGTCGCATCCTGGCGCCTAGGTGCCGGAAGAGAGCGCAAGGAGGACGCGGTCCAGTTTGGGGCAGGTGTTGAGCTGCATGCACAATTAGGGGACAGCATCGAAGAGGGCGATGCCCTGATGACCCTTTACACTGACACTCCGGAGAAGTTCGAGAGGGCAATCGAGCTGGCCTCCAGCGCCGTTGATTTTTCTCAGCAAGCCCCACCGAAGCGCGAGATGATTCTCGGGCGAGTTAGTTAGGAACCCATTGGACATTCAGTCGCTACCCAAGATTTCTTTGCACGATCACCTAGATGGCGGCCTAAGACCTCAGACGATCGTTGAACTCGCGGATGGCGTGGGCCACAAGCTTCCGGCAGAGTCGGCTGTGGACCTGGCGAACTGGTTTTCGGAGGTCTGCAATTCCGGATCTCTGGTGAAGTACCTTGAGGCCTTTGATCACACTGTTGCCGTCATGCAGACCCGCGAAGGTCTTGAGCGGGTCGCCTATGAGTCGGTTATGGATCTTGCAGAAGACGGGGTCATCTACGGTGAGTTGCGCTGGGCCCCAGAGCAGCACCTTGCAAGAGGACTCTCGCTCGATGAAACGGTCGAGGCCGTTCAGGACGGTCTCGAGCGAGCTATGGAGGAGATTAGCGACCGCGGCGGCTTCATCCGCACCGGCCAGTTGGTTACCGCAATGCGCCATGCCGACAGGGGCCTTGAGATTGCCGAGCTAGCTGTTCGTCACCGCAACAACGGTGTTGTCGGCTTTGACATAGCAGGTGCGGAAAAGGGCTTTTTGCCATCTAGACACAAGGTGGCTTTTGACTATCTGGCATCGGAGCTCTTTCCCGTGACTGTTCATGCCGGCGAGGCTGACGGAGTCGAGTCCATCAAGGACGCAATAGTTTCCGGGCGAGCGCTCAGGCTAGGTCACGGTGTGCGTCTTATTGAGGACATCATGTTCTCGCGCACTGAGGGCGACACCGATCTGGTTGTTTTGGGGCCCGTTGCCCAGTGGGTCCACGATCGCGAGATTGTTCTCGAGACCTCTCCCTCCTCAAACCTTCAGACCGGGGCTTTTGCGATGATGGGGGACACAATGGGGGACCACCCATTTGATGTGCTCTATGACCTCGGCTTCAAGGTGACAGTGAATACCGACAACCGCCTTATGAGCGGCACGAGCCTCACTAGAGAGCTCGAGATTCTGGTGGACACCTTTGGATACACCATCGCAGACCTAGAGCAGTTCCAGCTAAATGCCGCTCAGGCAGCCTTCCAGGGCCTGCCCGAGCGCGAGGAACTCATGGACATGATCGAATTGGGTTTCGCTCGCGCCTAAAGCCAAGATGAACAGTGTGTTTACTCTTCTGGGGTTGGGCATAAAAACCGCAGCTAGCTGCTTGTATTAGATGTGCTTATTTATACAGTTTGCGGAGCAGGGATTGGGACGTCCGTCCTTCTCAAGGCCAACGTTGACAAGGTGCTCAGTCGTCTAGAGGTTGAGGCCGAGGTTCGCGCTGTCACTGTGGATCATGTGGTCACTGGCCAAATCGAGGCCCAAGTGGTTATCGCAACCCAGGAGGTTGCAGATCTTCTAACGGGTGTTGCGAGCGAAGTAATCGTTGTGAAGAACATCTTTGATCTGGCCGAATTGGAAGAGAAGCTTTTCGTCTCAGTCGGCTAGCATCTTGGGATGAGCCAGAGCGGACAAAGCGGTAGAACCGAACTCAAAAGACTGCCCTACAAAGCCTCCTTCGAGCTCTCAGATCTTTACTCAATAATCGACGAGAATCTCGTCGCCCATGTTGGGCTTGTGGAGGAGGGCATGCCGCTTGTCATTCCAATGACATACGGCAGAAACCACGACACCCTCTTTTTGCACGGCTCTTCCGGTTCCAGGCTCATGCGGCTGCTTGCAGATAATCCAAGCGTTTGTGTCAGCATCACAGAGCTCAATGCTCTCAAGGTGGCAAGAAGTAACTTCAACTCTGGAATGCACTACCGCTCCGCCGTAATCTTCGGCACGGCGAGGCTCTTGGAGGACGATGAAAAACTTGCAGCCCTGGACCTAATTAGCGACTCGCTAATCCCTGGCCGCGTAGCTGAGGCGAGGCCAATGACCAAGAAGGAAGCGGCCGCCACAATCATCGTCGCGGTGAAGTTGGACGAGGCCTCAGTGAAGATCTCAGTGAATGAGGTCGACGACCCCGAGGAGGACATGAATCTTGGCTATTGGGCGGGGACTGTGCCACTAAAGCGAGGTGTCGGAGAAGTAATTCCGGCAGATGCTGAGTCGCGGTCTCTGCCGATTCCCGAGAGCATCAAACGTTTTATTGAGCGTCATCAAGCAGAGCGCTAGCGAAGATTCGAAGCCTTTCAAGACCAGAAGCTGCCGATGCTGCGCTATCGGCCTGGAATTGCAAGTAGCACTTGAGCTTCGGCTCGGTTCCGCTTGGTCTGAATATCAGCTTTGCTCCACCGCCTGTCACCACTAACGCGTCAGTCGGGTTTTCAGCGTTTAGAAGGTCCTCGGTTTCTAGCTGCGAGCCAGAGAACTCCTTAGGCGGATTTCGTCTGAGGTTTGCCATGGTCGTTGAGATGATCGAAAGATCTGTGACTCTGATTGAAACCTGCGAGGTTGCGATGTGGCCATAGCGGTCTAGCAGTCCGGCAAGATGCTCGGAAAGGTTTGAGCCCTGAGCCTTTAGCTCCACTGCGAGCTGGGCAATAAGAAGGGCTGCAGTGATGCCGTCTTTGTCTGGGGTGTATTGAGGGTCGACGCAGTAGCCGAGGGCTTCCTCATATCCGTAGACGAGATCGGGCACCTTCGATATCCACTTGAAACCAGTCAGGGTCTGCTGATACCCAAGCGAATGAGATTTTGCGAGATTGGTGATATCTGCAGAGACTATTGAGTTTGCGAGGTTGCCGGCAGTTGCGTCTTTTGCGCACAACTCAGCAAGAATCAACCCAACCTGATCGCCGGTGAGCATCCTCCAGCCCTCGCCTTCGGAAACCGCTACGGCCAACCGGTCAGCATCTGGGTCATTGGCAAGTATTAGTTCGCTGGAAGTTGCGGTTGCGTGTTCAAAGGCTAGGTCCATAGCGCCAGGCTCTTCGGGGTTTGGAAAGCTCACGGTTGGAAAATTGGGGTCTGGATCCATCTGCTTGGCAACTGGAGTTAGCTCAAAACCGAGCCCGGTGAACAGTTCGCTGACAACCTTCCAGCCCACTCCGTGAAGCGAGGTGTGGGTGATCTTGAGGTTCTTCCTTCGCTCGTCGCGCGCTTCGACCAGTGAGGCAGCTCTTTGGATGTAGCTGTCGATAGCTTGACTGCCGGCAAGCTCGTAGTTTCCAAACTGGGGTATCTCGTCGAAGGTATAGTTTGCGGCGACCTCGGCAATTTCATTGGCAATCTCGGCATCTTGGGGAGGTACTAGTTGAGAACCACCATTGGGGCCGCCGAGGTAGACCTTGTAGCCGTTATCGCGCGGAGGGTTGTGGCTTGCGGTGACGATGATGGTCGCACTCGCACCCAAACGTTTACCGGTGAACGCAGCTACCGGTGTTGGAACCATGGAGTCAAAGAGCACGACTCGAATCCCCTGAGCCGAAATGATTCCGGCACTGTCCTTTGCAAACACCTCGGAGTTCTCTCGCCCGTCGTAACCGATGACAACTAAAAGCTCAGAGTCCTTGGTTTGATAGGTGGCTAGGTTGTTTTTTAGAAACTTTGCAATCGCCATTGCGGCTCTTGCCACCACAACCCGATTCATACGGTTTGGGCCAGCTCCAAGCTCGCCTCGAAGCCCAGCTGTTCCAAACTGCAAGGTGGTGGAGAACCTGTTTTCCAACTCAGCAAGGCTCTGCTCAGCAATGAGCTCTTCGAGCTCAGCCCTTGTTTTGGGGTCGGGATCCTGAGTCAGCCAAGACCTTGCTGCTTCGAGATGATTCATCTAGAGCTTGCTGACTATCTCTGCCAGCAGTTTGGAGATTTTCGCCTCTGCCGCTTTACCAGCGGCAATGACCTCTTCGTGACTCAAAGGAGTCTTCTGGACACCAGCTGCGAGGTTTGTAATCAGCGACATACCAAGGACCTCCATGCCTGACTCTCTGGCAGCTATTGCCTCGAGAGCTGTTGACATACCGACGATGTCGCCACCCATCTTCTTGGCCATTTGGACCTCTGCAGGAGTTTCGTAGTGGGGGCCTCGGAACTGGACATAAACACCCTCGTCCAGGGAAGCATCGACCTCCTTAGCGAGCCCTCGAAGCCTCGAGGAGTAGAGGTCCGTGAGGTCGACAAAGTTCGCACCCTCCAGAGGGCTAGACGCTGTGAGGTTGATGTGGTCGGAGATTAATACTGCCGCTCCACCGTCCCACTCGGGACGGATGCCTCCGGCACCATTTGTGAGCACCATGGTCTTTGCACCAGTTTTGGCAGCGGTTCGGACGGAGTGGACCACAGCTCTCACGCCGTGGTTTTCATAGAAGTGTGTTCTGGCACCAATGATTAGCGCGTGCTTCCCGCTTGGAAGCTTGATGGAGCGAATTGTGCCGATGTGGCCGGCAACGGCGGGCTTGTGGAAGCCGGCGACGTCGTTGGCTGGAATTTCGGCGACAGTCTCTCCGATGAGATCGGCGGCTTTTGACCAACCCGACCCCAGGGTCAGAGCGATGTCGTGATGCTCAACCGAGGTCTTCTGCGCTATTTGGTCTGCTGCCCGCTGGGCGAATTCAAAAGGGTCTACGCCCTCGACATTGAGTGGATGAACCATAACTTTCAAGTCTAGTTGTGCTGACGCTGAGCAAATTTGCGGGACAATGGTGCGGTGGTAAACAAACTTGGGTCAAAACATCGCGTCGTAATTATTGGTGGTGGCCCAGGAGGCTACGAGGCCGCTCGCACCGCAGCCCAACTCGAGGCCGAGGTAATCCTCATCGAGGAGCGAGGCGTAGGCGGTAATGCTGTCCTCACAGATGTCGTTCCCTCAAAGACTTTGATCGCAACCGCCGAGGCAGCGCAGCGTGTAGCTGTGGCCCAGAGCCTTGGACTTGAATTCTCGGTCGAAGGAAAGCGGGTCAACCCACACGTCGAGGTTGACCTAAAGACTCTGAACAAAAGACTTCTCACCCTTGCCCAGGACCAATCTGAGGACATGAGAGAGGCACTTGTCGAGGACGGGGTCCGCATTATTGACGGCAGGGGACAGCTGGATGGCAATCATCACGTGGTGGTGCAGCCTTCAGCTGGCGGCGAGAGCGAACGCATTGAGGCCAAGACCATCATCGTTGCGGTAGGGGCTTCCCCCAGGGAGCTTCCGGATGCAAGGACTGACGGCAAGAGAATTCTCAACTGGAAGCAGCTCTACGACCTTGAGGAGCTGCCTGAGCACATGATTGTTGTCGGTTCTGGTGTCACTGGAGCAGAGTTTGCCTCCGCCTACCTGCAGCTGGGATCAAAGGTGACCTTGGTCTCATCAAGAGACAAGGTCCTGCCAGGAAACGATTCTGACGCAGCCGAGCTAATTGAAAAGGTCTTCACCTCGGGTGGAATGAACCTCCTGAGGAACGCCCGTGCAAAGAGTGTCAAGAACACAGGTCAAGCGGTTGAGGTTGAGCTTGCCGACGGCACCACCCTGAAAGGCTCGCACTGTCTAATGGCGGTTGGGGCGATCCCAAACACCCAGGGCCTGAACCTAGAAGAGGCAGGCATCGCTCTAAACGAAACAGGCCATGTGGTTGTGAACAAGGTCGCAAGGACCTCAAGAGCCAACGTCTACGCCATCGGTGACTGCTCCACATCAATGCCCCTGGCATCGGTTTCAGCCATGATGGGCAGGACTGCGGTTTATCACACCCTAGGTGACGTCGCTACACCAACCAGACTCAGGAATGTCGCATCCAACGTCTTCACCTCCCCGGAAATTGCCCAGGTTGGCTGGTCTGAGCAGGAGATCAAGGACGGTCTGGTCCGTGGTGAGGTAGCGACAATTGAGCTTGAGACTAACCCCAGGGCAAAAATGGAGGGGATCTCCGAGGGTTTCATCAAGCTATTTGCGTCAGTGGGGAGCGGCACGGTCATCGGTGGTGTGGTGGTTGCCCCAAGGGCATCCGACTTGATCTATCCGATTGCGGTCGCAATAGAGAATAGGCTCACGGTCGACCAGCTGGCAAAAACCTATACCGTCTACCCATCGCTCTCCGGTTCCATTGCCGAGGCGGCCAGCGAACTTCACCCAGCTATCGACTAGAGAATGTCTAGAATCCGCGTTCCTGCGGAGATCGTTGCTCCCGCAGTTACGCCAATGTTCTTTACTGTTCCGGACTTGTGAGCCGCTAGCGGCTGCTCCATCTTCATGGCCTCGAGAACCACAACTAGGTCTCCCTGCTCAACCTTCTGACCCTCGGTTGCAGCGAGCTTCACGACCGTCGCCTGCATGGGGGCTACCAATGAGTCACCCTTGGCGCCGGTGCGAGAGGAAGTCTCAGCTCCTTTTTTGCGTCTTGGGGCGTGCCCCTCGGGGGAGCCGATCTCACCAACCAGCAGTCGCTTTGGGACGCTCACCTCGAGGCGTTTTCCCGAAACCTCGACAACAATTTCCCGCCTTGGCTCCGCTGCCATCTCAGGTTCTGCCTGGCCTGTCCAAGGCTCAATGGGGTTGTCCCACTCAGTCTCGATCCACCTGGTAAACACCTTGAAACCTTCTTGAGCGGTGAATGCCGGGTGATCAACCATGAGGCGGTGGAAGGGGAGAACTGTGGGCAGGCCGTTGACGTGCATCTCCGCCAGAGCTCGGCGAGAGCGCTCAAGTGCTTCCTCGCGGCTACTGCCGGTAACAATTAGCTTGGCCATCATCGAGTCAAAGTTTCCAGAGACCCTGTCTCCCGAGACCACTCCAGAGTCGACTCGGACCCCAGGTCCTGACGGAGCCAAGAACTGGTGGACGGGTCCTGGAGACGGAAGGAAGTTTTTGCCAGCGTCCTCTCCGTTGATCCTGAACTCGAAAGAGTGACCTCGAATCTCTGGATCATCAAAGCCGAGCGCCTCTCCTTGCGCAATCCTGAACTGTTGGCGGACTAGGTCAATACCGGTTACCTCTTCGGAGACCGGGTGCTCGACCTGGAGCCTGGTGTTAACCTCCAAAAAGGAGATGGTCCCGTCGCCAGAAATGAGAAACTCGCAGGTGCCAGCACCGACATAACCAACCTCTTTTAGGATGGCTTTGGAGGACTCGTAGAGCTCGCTCTCTTGCTCCTTGGAGAGAAATGGCGCGGGAGCCTCTTCGATTAGTTTTTGATGTCTGCGCTGAAGCGAGCAGTCTCTGGTGGAAACCACGACGACGTTGCCGTGGGTGTCGGCAAGACATTGCGTCTCAACGTGACGAGGTTTGTCCAGATACTTCTCAATAAAGCATTCGCCGCGCCCGAATGCCGCAACGGCCTCTCGAGTCGCTGACTCGAAAGCCTCTGTAATCTCGCCTTTTTCGCGAACAATCTTGATGCCTCGACCGCCGCCGCCGTAGGCGGCCTTGATGGCTACCGGAAGGCCGTGCTCCTTCACAAACGACTCCACCTCGGAGACATCTGAGACCGGGTTGATGGTTCCTGGAGCGAGCGGTGCACCGACCTTCTGGGCCACTTTTCTGGCGGAAACCTTGTCTCCAAGCTGTTCGATTGCCTCTGGGCTTGGCCCGATCCAAATAAGACCTGCCGCGATCACAGACCTGGCAAAATCGGCATTCTCGGAGAGGAAGCCGTATCCGGGGTGCACAGCGTCGGCCCCTGATCGCGAGGCGATGCTTAGAAGTTTTTCGATTACAAGATAGGTCTCGGCAGCGGTTTCACCCTGCAGCGCGTATGCCTCATCGGCGAGCTTGGAGTGCTGGGCGTCGCGGTCGGAGTCTGCATAGACAGCAACGGTCGAAATACCGCTGTCCTTTGCAGCTCGGATAACCCTGACCGCAATCTCACCTCGGTTGGCGATGAGGACTTTTGTTATCCGCTTCTGAGCCATAATCGGATAGCTTATTGCCACTTTCCAGCTGGGATTTATGAGGACTCAACAAAAAAACTGTGGTTTTGTTGCGTTTATCTCCAGAGGCTCGTGATGTCGTGACCCAGCTCTCGGAGCATCTTGCGAAGCTCAACCAGTGAAAGCCCGACCACTGTGTGGTAATCGCCCTCAATCCGCTCGATGAAGGGCCCACCGCGGCCATCAATTGTGAAACTTCCAGCAACGTTGAGCGGCTCACCGCTTTGGACATACGCTTCGATTTCGCTGTCGCTGAGATCGGCGAAGAAGACCAGGGTCTTGGAGCAGACCGATCTCGACTCTCCACTCTCTTTGTCGATCAGGTGATGGCCGGAATGTAGATAGCCAGACTTGCCCCGCATTTCTTGCCAGCGCTTTGTGGCCAGGTCCTTCGTCAGTGGTTTACCAAGATTCTGACCTTCAAATTCGAGGGCGCTGTCGCATCCGAGCACAAGTCGCGTAGTCGCACTTTTAGCTCCCGCGATCGCCTTCGCTCTTGCAAGCAGCAGGGTCATCTCGCAAACACCTGCGGGCCTCTCCTTCTCAACAAGAGCCTCCTCGTCGACGCCAGGAGCAAGTGTGAGAAAGTCAAGACCTGCGTCCTCGAGGAGCTTTTTTCTTCCAGAGGAGGTAGAGGCAAGGGTTATTAGTGGCACGGTTCAAGGCTAGCTGTGGAACACTTAGCCGGTGACCATAACTCTCCGTATCGAAAAGGCCGCGCATGGCGGCGTCTTTGTTGCAAGGCCGGAAGGCAAGGTGGTTCTCGTTGAAGGGGCACTACCCGGCGAACTTGTTGAGGCAGAGATAACCGAGGAGGCCAAGAGCTTCCTAAGGGCGCGGGTCACCAGGGTCCTAGAGGCCAGCGAACACCGCAGGGATCATTTCTGGCCTGAGGCGAACTCAGGGGCTGGTGGTGCCGACTTCGGTCACATCGAGCTTGGAGAGCAGCGGCGCATCAAGTCAGAGATTCTCTCCGAGGCTCTCTCACGCATGGCCGGAGTTGACCTCTCACCCAAGGTTGTGGCCGTCGACGACTCAGACGGTCTTGGCTACCGAACCAGGGTTCAGCTCCACGTCGCACCCGACGGCACCGTTGGCGTGAAGGGATCGCGTTCAAATGACGTAATCCCAGTTACCTCATTGCCGCTTGCAAACCAGGAGATAAATGAGCTCGGGCTTCATACAAGGCGCTTCCCCGGTAAAAAGAAGATTTTCATCGCCTCCTCGCCAGACTCCCTGCAGTGGTCTATTGATGGTGAAATCGGCGGGTCAAAGGTTATTACCGAGGTAGTAGGCGGCCGAGTCTTCGATCTCAAGCCAGGGGTCTTTTGGCAGGCCCACGGACTTGCCCCCAAGGTTTTACTCGATGGCGTTCTTGCACACCTAGGTGAACTCGAACCTGGTTCTGAGGTTCTTGATCTCTATGCGGGAGCCGGATTGTTTGCCGCAAATATCGCAGCGCGTTTTCCGGAGTCTAAGGTTCATGCCGTTGAGCTTTCCGAGACCGCAGTTCAGTCGGGCAAGAGCTCCGCTAAGGGAATGAAGAATCTCAGTTTTGAGAAATCTGATGTCCTTGTCTACCTTCGCGCAAGGGAAAAAGAGATAGCCACCGTTGTCCTAGACCCGCCTCGATCGGGAGCGGCAACCAAGGTCATTAATCAGCTGGTTCGGCTAAAGGCAAAGCATATTGTTTATGTGGCATGCGATCCGGTGGCCCTAGCCAGAGACATTGGACTGCTTCGCGAGGCTGGATACGAGCTTGAATCTCTCGAGGCCTTCGATATCTTCCCCCACACCCACCACTTCGAAACTTTGGCAACACTTAGGCTCAGTAATCTAAGAGCATGAGCGTCCAGGTTGCGATCGTTGACGACCACGAGGCAGTTCGCCTCGGATTCGCAGCAGCCTGCGAGAAAAATGATTTTGACCTAATTGGTTCTGCACCAACCGTCACTGAGCTTCTGGAGCAGATTGGTGCTCGCGAATGCCAAGTGGTGGTTACCGACCTCAGCCTTGCCGATGGCTCACTGGTCGCAGAAAACGTCGAACGAATTGTCGCAACTGGCGCTGCAGTCTTGATCTTCTCAATTGCGGACAAGCCAAACCTGATGCGCGCAGCGGTCAGAGCCGGCGCTACGGCGATTGTCCCCAAGTCGCAACCGGTCGAGGACTTGGTGGAAGCCATTCGGCTGGCTGCCGATGGGGCAATTTTGAATAACGCCGAAACCAGTGCCACCATCGACGCAGACAGTCTTTTCAAAGAGGCAAACCTTTCAGCCCGCGAAACAGAGGTGCTCTCGCTCTACGCGTCGGGGATGAGCCTCAAGCAGGTTGCCTTTCAGCTTCAGATAAAGCCCAGCTCGGCAAAGGAGCACATCGATCGGGTGCGGGTGAAATACGCAAAGCTTGGCAGGGAGGCCGCCACCAAAGTCGATCTGTTTAAGCGTGCGGTTGAAGACGGCCTGATATCGGGAGACTTGCTTTAGTGAAACCGCTGGCATCCTTAGCTAGTAACCGTCTCGAGACGTGGATTCGCAGAATCTCTTCTGCTGCCCTATTTGTCTCCGGCATTGAAGTGGTGGCAAACGCGATAGGTCAGTCTGGCTTCACGAATCCAAGGAGTGACTTGGTTCTGGCGATAGTCATTCTCAGTGCAGCAGCCTTTCTAATCTCAGCGGTCCTGTTTGATCGCTCTCGACCCTGGGGTCTGGTGCACGGACTTGTGGTTCTTGTCGCAATTTGGATGGTTCCGCTAACTCATGACCCGGACTTTCATGAGAGTGGGTTTGAGCGTCCCTGGGTTTGGTGGAGTGTGGGCATGGCCATGATTCTTGTGGCAACCTCTCACTCACGAAAGGTGTGGCTTTGGTACCTTCCTCTCACCTCGGGCAGCTGGGTTTGGGTAAGTCTTCAGAGCCCAGTGCTGGCCGGAGAGCTCGAAGCTCTGCTAGATGGTTCCTACCTGCTGGTCTTTAGTCTGGCTATCGTTGGTCTTGTCGCATTAGTTCGCGAGGGGTTCGCTTCTGTTGACAAGGCCAACTCCGATGCCATCAAAAGCGCTCTAACCCAAGCCAAAACTGATGCGGTTGAGAGGGAACGACAGCGGCTGGATGCACTGGTTCACGACGAGGTGCTGCACACGTTGATTCTTGCTGCAAGGGCCGACTCCCAAGCTGCGCAAGAGGATGCGGCCAAGAGTGCGACAAATGCAATTACAGCTCTGCTCGAAGCCAGGGAGCCAGACACAACAGAAACCGAGGTGAGCTCGCTTGGCCTCTTCAAGGCTCTTGAGAGCGCCGCCAGCAAGCTCGATGGGCGAGTGCAGACTCACAGCAGTGGGGCCAGTGCCGCAAAGCTAAACCCTGAGGCTGCACAAGCCCTCACGGAGGCCAGCCTTCAGGCAATAGACAATGCCATTCAGCACTCCAAGGCTAAAGAAATCACCCTCACTCTTGAGGCTCTAAAAAAAGGGGGACTTAGGTTCACGGTGGCAGACGATGGTGCGGGCTTCAGGACTGATCGGGTTTCAAGAAACCGTATTGGCATCAGCACCTCAATCAGAGCTCGAGTTGAATCTGTTGGGGGCAAGGTGGAGATCGACTCGGGCCCAGGAAAAGGAACACAGGTAGTTATGAGGTGGCCGCGTGATTAGGCTCTCGAGGCTGGCTCTGGCAGCAGTTGCAATTCTTTTTGGGCTCTACCACGCGCTCCTGGGTTTTCTGTTTTTGGGTGAATACCAGAATCCGGCCTTCGCCATTGTTGGACTAATCGCATACCTCTCTGCGCTTCTATTGGCCACCTTTGACAAGAGTGGCCTCAAAATGAGAGCGGTCTCGGCCGCAATTGTGCTTATCGTTTCGATTTCACTGCCGCAGCTTATTTTTGCGGCCCTCGGAGAGGTCAGACAGGGAAGCTACACCACCTGGCACATAGCCGCGATTGGAACACTGCTAGCAATCGTGACGATTCGCAAGTTTGCGGTTCTCGCATGGATTGCTCTAGCTATCACCTCGCTTGAGGTCATTGAGTGGGGTGGGCCGGATGTGATCTTCAACTCGGGGCTAGTCGGAGCGCTTCTGTTGGTCGCAACCGCCCAGGCTGCATCATGGGCCCTGGGCTCTAGTTCTAAGAGCGCCGAGGAGTTTCGAAGGAGGGCACTTGCACTTGATACTGCAACGGCCGCCTCAAGCGCCGCGCGAGCTGAGCGAGCTCAGCGACTGAATCAAACGCTAAAAGAAGTCCTGCCCCTCCTAGAAAAAATCTCCGATTCTAAAGGAAACCTAACCAAGTCTGAAAGGCTCAAGGCTCAGCTGACCGAGGCCGAGCTGCGCGACCAAATAAGAGGCAGAAATCTCTTGTCGATTGATGTGGTCAGTGAAACCAGAAACGCAAGAATGCGTGGCATTGAGGTTCAGCTCCTGGACGATGGAGGACTTGACGATCTAAGCCAAGAGGACCGCACGCCCTATCTCTGGGAAGTTGCATCGAGGCTCAAAGGGGTCAAAGCCGGGAAGGTCGTCGTCAGAGCTGCTAAGGGAGACTCTTGGCGGGTCAGCATGGCAGCCATTCGCAAAGAATCTGACAGCCCCGATCTGTTTATCCGTATCTAGCGCGGCACTGCACAAAAATGTAATGGGGCGACCAATGCCGCCCCATCTACCCCCGCACTAGGTGTGGAACCTCCGGCCCCTTGCTGCCGATTGAGGTTCGTTCTTCAAGAAAACCACCAAGGGCCTGGGAGCAGAAGGCTTTGGCCCAAAATTGGCCTCATCACTTTGGGGGACAAACCTAACGAAGCTTTTTACCCCATTGCGCGTCCAGGTCTGTTCTGAGGAGACCGGAATCTTTATGCCAGGCGCTCTTTGGGGAGCCAAGCGCAACTCTTCCGAGTTTTCTTGACTCAATAATTGCCGCCTCAACAACTGCAAGCGCGGCGGCCTTTTCTTCCGGCGTTCCGCCTTTGACTCTGAGGAGCTGCTGGATTTCTTGCGGTGTGTATTGCTTCATTAGAGAGGGATGTTTCCGTGCTTCTTGGGAGGAAGCGTTGAGCGCTTGGTCTTGAGTGCACGCAGTGAACGAATGATTGCCCCTCTGGTGCCGGCCGGTTCGATGATGCCATCAAGCTCGCCGCGCTCTGCAGCTAGGAATGGGCTTGCAACGTTGTAGGTGTACTCCTTGGCCAGCTCATCTCTGACCTTGGCAATGTCGGCACCTGAGGCCTCGGCCTCTTTGATCTTGTCTCTAAAGAGAATGTTCACAGCTCCCTGCCCGCCCATCACCGCAATCTCTGCGGTTGGCCAGGCAAGGTTGATGTCTGCTCCGAGCTGCTTAGAGCCCATGACGATATATGCGCCACCGTAGGCCTTGCGGGTTATGACAGTAATCAGCGGCACGGTTGCCTCCGCATAGGCGTAGAGCAGCTTGGCACCGCGACGAATCACTCCCGCCCATTCTTGGTCAGTGCCGGGGAGGTAGCCCGGCACGTCCACGAAAGTCAGAATCGGGATTGAGAAAGCGTCACAGAAGCGCACAAACCTGGCTGCCTTTTCTCCAGCATTAATGTTCAGCGTTCCCGCCATCTGCAGCGGTTGATTTGCCACTATGCCAACAGACTGTCCGTCTACCCTTGCAAACCCCACGATGATATTTGGCGCATAGAGCGGTTGAATCTCAAGGAATTCTCCCTCGTCCACGACCGCTCTGATTACGGTTTGCATGTCGTAGGGCTGGTTTGGAGAATCTGGAATCAGGGTGTTTAGCGCCTGGTCCTCGTCGGTGATCTCAAGCTCTGCCTCAGATTGGTAGGTGATGGTGTCGGAGAGATTGTTCTCTGGCAGAAAGCCAACTAGAGACTGAACATAGTCAATGGCGTCATCCTCGTCGCTTGCGAGGTAGTGGGCAACGCCGCTGGTCTCGTTGTGGGCTCTAGCGCCACCGAGCTCCTCCATGCCAACGTCCTCACCGGTCACGGTCTTGATCACATCCGGTCCCGTGACGAACATGTTCGAGGTCTTGTCGACCATGATCACAAAGTCGGTGAGGGCTGGTGAGTAGACGGCGCCTCCCGCGGCGGGCCCCATGATGATTGAGATCTGCGGTATCACGCCGGAGGCGTGAGTATTCAGACGGAAGATCTCTCCATACTTACCAAGGGCAATTA
>JAOGAX010000019.1 GCA_028144365.1 Aquiluna sp. | reverse complement strand
CCGAACTGAGTTACCCAGCCAATGATCAAGCCCCACGGGCGCCTCAGAGCCAACCCAAAGTCCTTCGGAGTAAGTCCTGCACCGAGGCCAAACATGATTGTTACAACGAAGATGCGAAGAAGCAGCTCCTCAAATTCGTTGACAACGGTTGCCGCATTTGCCTCTTCGGCCGCCAGGATCATCAGTTCTCTCATGGCTATGCTCCCTTGCTTGTGTCGCTGGATGAGGATGCGGTGGCGAGTGCCCCGTCCCTTAGTTCTCTGCGGAGAATCTTGCCGATTGGGCTCTTGGGTAGCTCGTCAACAAAAGTAACCATTGATGGCACCTTGTAGGCAGCCATGTGCTCCCTGCAGTAGGCAATAATCTCTTCCCTCGAAGGCTCTTGGAGAGACGAAACGACGAAGGCCGCAACCTTCTCACCGCTCTTCTCGTCAGGTATTCCAATGACACCCACTTCGGTAACACCATCCATGGCAGCAATGGTCTCTTCGATTTGGTTTGGATAAACGTTGAAACCGCTGACCAAAATCATGTCCTTCTTGCGGTCGACGATGGTGAAGTATCCGTCCTCGTCCATCTCTCCGATGTCTCCGGTGTGGAGCCAACCGTCGACAACAGTGGACTTGGTCTCGTCTTCTCTTTGCCAGTAGCCCTTCATGATCTGAGGGCCCTTGGCCACAAGTTCTCCGGCTTCGCCCTGCTTCACTGGCTTTCCGTTTTCATCAACACAGCGCATGAGTGTCGATGGAACCGGGATGCCAATAGAGCCAATTTTCACCTTTCCACCTAGTGGGTTAAAGGAAATAACTGGCGAAGATTCGGTAAGACCGTAACCCTCAACAATTGGAGTTCCGGTTACCTCTTGCCACTTCGTGGCTACAGATTCGTGCAGCGCCATGCCGCCTGCGGCCGAGGCCACAAGATGCTTGGGTGGCCGATCTGTGAACCAACGTTCGTTTAGTAGCGCGTTGAACAAGGTGTTCACTCCGCTCAGCCATGTCACCTTGTAGTTCTCGAATGCTCTCTTGAGGTTTGATGGTGGCCTTGGAGATGGGACGAGAATGTTTCTCGCGCCGACGTAGTAGAAGCCCAGCAGGTTTACGGTGAAGGCGAAGATGTGGTACAGCGGCAGGGCGGTCAGGACGATCTCCTTACCCTCCTGGATGTACTTGCCATTCATCTGAAGCATCTGAATCGTGTTAGAAACCAGGTTGCCGTGGGTCAACATCGCACCCTTTGAGACTCCTGTCGTTCCTCCCGTGTACTGCAAAGCTGCAAGAGAGTCCCGTCCAATCCCTTCTAGATAATCCTTGCCTGAAGCCTGGGCCTTGCCCTTAGCTAGTGCGTCTTTGAAAAGCGTGTGAGAGACCTCTACTGGTGGCAGCGACCGACTCCAATAGCGCTGAACCCCCCTGATGACCTTCCCTACAACCACTGGGAAGAATTCGGAGATCTTTACCGTAACCACGGTCTCGATGTTGGTCTTGCCAATTACCTCTGGAAGCCTGTCGGCAAACATGTCTATGACAACCAGTGCCTTGGCGCCCGAGTCACGGAACTGGTGGACCATCTCCGGTGCCGTGTAGAGGGGGTTGGTGTTCACAATCACGCAACCGGCTTTGAGAATTCCGAAAGCCACAACCGGATAACTCAGACAGTTGGGCATTTGAACGGCGACCCTGTCACCCTGCACGAGACCAAGCTCTTCACGAAGGTAAGCGGCGAAATGGTCGGAGAGCTCATCAACCTTTTCGTAGGTCAAAGTGCCATTCATACCGTTAGGCATTACCTGGGTAAACGCTTTTTGACCGGAGTACTTCTTAGATGCTTCGCCCATAAGTGAGGGCAGGTGGTGGTGAGGAATCTCGGGTAGTTCCTTTGCCACCTCTTGTGGGTAGTGGTCAAGCCAGATTGCGTCGGTCATGGACTCTCCTTCGTCGACTCGATACCACCGACGAAGCGCCGGCGTTGGAGTCTTCTATGAAGATAATAGGCAGAAAACACATTGCGCATTAGAGAAAGTTAGTTTTTCCCTAGCCTTGAACTGGCGGTAACTAGCGGTCCCGCCGCTTTCTAAATTTCTTTGCCTGCCTCTTTACCTCAGCGCGCAGCTCACCGATCTGGCCCATAACGCCCTCTCGGACGTCAGAGAGCCGCTCTCGAGCCTCTTGCCCGAGGTCCTCTGCGCGTCGGCGAAGGCCAACGGCGTCCTCTCTCCAGTCCTGCAAACGAGCACGAACGGAGTCGTTTAGGCGTCCAATTGGCAACATGTATGAGGGTCGGTTGTCGTCTGTCGTTGGCACGGCCTCCCCAACCCCCTGGTAGAGGTCTTCGAAGATCTTGAGCGTGCGCTCAATGTCATGTGAACGAATTAGGTGCAGTGAGTTCTCGCTCAGTCTCGCAAGTTCTGCTTGATCTGCAGTGAGAACCCTTCTGAGCCTGTCTGCAAGTCGGTTCACATCTCCTGGAGGAAAAAGGTAGCCGTTGTCCCCATCGTGAACCAGGTGAGGAAGAGCCATGGCATCAGCACCAATCACCGGACGACCGCTAGCCATCGCCTCCATGGTCGCTATTGACTGAAGCTCTGCGATAGAGGGCATCACAAAGACCGTGCAGCGCTCGTAGATTCCCGGAAGCTCCTGATCACTCACGTGACCTAGGAAGTGAACTCGGTCTTCTATCCCAAGCTCACGTGCGAGCGCACCAAGACGCTGACGCTCTCCCCCATCTCCCACCAGCTCCACCTGGAGCTTCGGATGTTCGGTTAGCTTCGCAACCGCTCTTAGAAGGACGTCTATCTTCTTCTCGTCATCTAGACGACCCAGGAACAGGGCCACCGGGTTTGAGTTGTCGGTCGGGGTGTTGTTAGCAAATCTCGAAGCGTCGATACCGCAGCTGATGGCAAGGACCCCGCTGACCTTTGCAGCGTCCTCCAAAAGTTCAGCTGCGCGCTTCGTGGGCGTTGTTAGGGCGTCCATCTTTCTTAGAATTCGACCTGCATCAGCCCAAATAATTTTCATTGCCAGCGGGTGCAAGAACTTAGGCAATAAGGAATAGCGCATCAGGTTTTCAGGCATAACGTGATTCGTTGCTATTACCCTTAGTCGCTGCCTCCGCGCGGCCTGCAGGGCAAACCTGCCAACCATCAAGTGAGACTGAATATGCACCGCATGCGGCCGAACCTCTTTTAGGATCTTGGCAATCTTCCCTGTCATGCCCCAAGGTTCAGGCCAGCGCAGGGTTTTGTGCTGCGGGACCTTGTGAGAGCGGAGCCTGTGGACAATCATGTCCACCCCGTCATGGTTTTCAATCCGTGGCCCCTCGGAAGTGTCAAAGGCGGGAGCAATGATGTGCACCTCGTGCCCCTTGCGAACTAGGCCACCCGCGAGACGTTCGGCAAACCTTGCGGCCCCGTTTATATCGGGTGCGAAGGTGTCACACGGAATAACGATCCGAAGTGAGCTGGCCATCTACTACCTATCCCCCGACAGTTGCGGGTGAACCTTTGAAAGCAGGAGGACGCCTGCTAAAGCAACGAACCCCGCAATGATAAACCCGATGATGTCAGCAAATTGAGCTTGAGAGGCCTCTCCCAGGATGATGATGGCTATCCCCACAGCAATTGCGGGGTCGATCACGGTGAGACCCGCAATAACCAAGTCCGGGGGCCCCGAAGCGTAGGCATTTTGCACGAACCAACCACCCAGGAAGGTAGCGCCAACCAAGGAGGCTGCGGCTAGGAGCGTTAAGAGATCAAAATCTGCCTGGTAGAGCCTTTGAATAACAACCTTGGCAAGTGACGCAACAAACCCGTAAAGCACGCCTGCTCCCGAGATGTAGGTAAGGGCACCAACCTGCCCCCTTGTGAAGGCAAAGCCAAACCCGAAAAGAAGCAGCAGTAAAAAGAGAATCCCGACAACCTGAAGCAGCTTCTCATTACTCATCTCAACGTTGATTGCCGAGGAGGCTGCAAAGGTAACGAAGGAACCAACACCCAACATCGTCAGCGCAATCGCGGAGATGGTCTTCACGTCAAGCTTGATGCCGTAAATCCGAGCATTTAGTACAGAGGTAATGATCAGTGCAATGGCACCAATGGGCTGCACGACGATGAGGGGGGCTAGGGCTAGGGCGCCGAGCTGGAAAAGAACTGCCAGCACCAAGAAAGTGGTTCCCGTTAGCCACCTAGGCCGCTTGAGCAGATCAATGATCTGACGAATGTGAAGTGAGCCAATTTTGGGCTGATCCGGGGCGTGGTGCTTAGTTACTGCGTCGTTTTGAAACTGCGCTCCCAGAGACAAGAAAGCAGCCCCACAGATAGCGAGGAGAATGGCGAGTGCTCTTAGCAACTCAGGTGAAGACAAACTGACACTCCCGTCTGCAGAGCAGCCCTACCAGCCTAAACCACCGCAGTTTTTGATTGTAGATTTGAGCCATGACCGTCCTCCCAATCCGGATAACCGGAGAGCCTGTGCTTCACGACAGAGCCATGGAGGTGCAAGAAATCACCTCTGAGATTAGAGAGCTAATCTCAGACATGTTTGACACCATGGACAAAGCTCCGGGCGTGGGTCTGGCTGCCCCCCAGGTTGGTGTTGGGTTGCGGATATTTGTTTTTGACTACGAGGTTGAAGACACGCGCTTTCGCGACGTGGCAATAAACCCTGTGCTACAGATTGAGCCCTACGACGAGGCTGACCCAGACGAGGATCTGGAGGTTGAGGGCTGTCTTTCAATCCCCGGCGAGAGATTCCCTCTAAAGCGCTCAGAAAGAGTCGTCCTCAAAGCCACGGATGAATCTGGGGGGCACTACGAGATCGCTGCTGAGGGCTGGCTGGCGAGAATCTTCCAACATGAGTTTGACCACCTAAATGGAACCCTCTACGCGGACAGGCTCATTGAGCCCTACCATTCAGAAGCTCTGGAGGTCATCGAAGAAAATGATTGGGGACTCTCGGGCAACAGCTGGATGCCCGGGATTGACTACTTAGAGCCCTAGAGCGCGCAATCCAGCCGCGACCAGCGCACCGGCCAATACCACCAAGATGTAGGGCGCTCGAATAGCTAGCAGAACAGCGGCAACTGCCAGCGCACCAAGCCTTGCATCAATCACAATTTCGCCCTCTGTGCTGAATCCCTGGATGGCCACCAAAGCAGCTAGCAGCGCGACAGTCACCCTGTCGGCAAAGCCTCTGAAGCGCTCGGTAATGAACCTCTCAGGCACAAGGTAACCGAGCAGCTTCCAGCTATAAACAGCGAGGGAGGCCAGGATGACCGTCAAAATCATCGCTTACCTCCAAACGGAATAAGTGCCACAGCGGCTGCCAGCAAAATTGGCACGCCAGATGGTAAGACGGGGGTCGTGATTATGGCAACGAAGGCGCCAAGCGCTGCAAGCTGCCACTGGTTTCTAAGCCTTGGCCACAACAACCCCAAGAAAGCTGCGGCTGCCGCGGCATCCAATCCAAATTCCTCAACCGAACCGATTAGATTCCCTGCCAGAGCACCAATCAGAGTGGCCGAGTTCCAGAACACAAACACCGCTACGCCTGTTGCCCAGTAACCAAACTTCTGATCCTTGGGCTCAATCTGAGCCGCAGAGACAGCGTTCGACTCGTCGATGGTGAGTTGCGCGGTTAGGACTTTGAATAGCCCCCTGGGGCCGAGAACAGTCGTGAGTCTCAGAGCGTAGAAGGAATTCCTGATACCCATGAGCCAGGCGCTAGTAATTGCGGTTATTGGAGCTCCACCAGCTGCCACAACACCGACAAACGCGAACTGCGAGGCACCAGAGAACATGAGAAGGCTTAGCAGCATCACTGACAAGACATCGAGTCCAGCGGCAACGCCAATCGCGCCAAAGGAGATTCCATAGAGACCGGTTGCGAGTCCAACCGAGATTGAGGTGGAGAGAACCGCTCGATTCATTGTCACCTCTGAGAGTTTGCTCCCCGGCCTGGACTCGAACCAGGAACCCTTCGGTTAACAGCCGAATGCTCTGCCAATTGAGCTACCGAGGAATAAGCCCCTAGGGGCCTTAGAAACATTAGCAGAAAACTTCTCTAGCGCATAAGTGCTCGGCGCTCAGCCTCAAGGCTCATCAGCTGCCGCTGGATCTGCTCAATTTGATCACTGCTGGATGAGCCTTCGAGCCTCTTTAGAGCTGCCAGAAGATCGGTTTTCTCTCGGTTCAGTGTCTGCAACATCGCCCCGCTAACTATGCCTGCCGAGTACCGCTGAAGCTCCGATTCGTTTGCGACAGGAAGTGGTGCGAGAGCCAAGCTCCTCACCAAAGGCAAGAGTTCCTCACCAACGGTATTTGCCAGTGCATTTGCGAAATTCGCCTCGCTGAGCGACTGCGGATTTTGCAGGATGACATCAACGAGCTCCCTATGTTCTTTCTCGCTGAATCCTGCAGCCTGCATTCTCCTGAGCTGCTCAATTGAAAAAGCGGCAGGGTGCTGGACCAGGACCTGAAGGATCTGCTCCTCATGCTTTTGTTGCGGAGAGGCCGGCTGTTTTGCAGGTTCACTGGTTCGCATGGGCTCAACGCGCTCCCTAACCCCTGCCTGCTTGTTTCCGTTTACAAGGGCAGAGACATCGGCAACGTCAAGAGAAACCCAGTCTGCAAGCTGCCTGGTGTAGCCACCGCGCAAAGCTGGGTCAACGATGTCTGCCACAACCGGAGCGGCGGCTCTTGCCGCTGCAACCCTCGAGTCAAGGTCTGTCATAGGGAACTGGCTAATCCGGTGACGAATTACAAACTCAAATAGCGGCTTCTTGCCGCCAAGCATCTCGGTTATGGCCTTATCTCCGCGCTCTTTACGAAGGTCAGCAGGATCTAAGCCTTCGGGACCTGCAGCAACGAAGGTCAGGGCATTGAACTTGCTGCTGTCGCCATAGACCCGCAGGGCGGCTTTCTGCCCTGCAGCATCTGGGTCAAAGGTGAAGATGACACTGGCTGGGTCGCTTGATTGCCCAAGAAGGCGATTTATGAGTCTGATGTGGTCCTCACCAAATGCCGTGCCACAGGTAGCGACAGCTGTTTGATGACCGGCAAGATGACAAGCCATGACATCGGTGTAGCCCTCAACAACTATGACCTCCCGCTTCTTTACTATCTCCTTGCGAGCGAGATCCAGACCATAGAGCACGCCTGACTTGTGGTAAACGGGAGTCTCGGGAGTATTGAGGTACTTCGGACCTTCGTCATCGTCATAGAGTTTTCGAGCACCAAAGCCCAATACCTGCTCATTCGCATCCTTGATGGGCCAAAGAACGCGGCCACGGAATCTGTCGTAACCGCCTTTGTCACTCTGCATTGCAAGGCCAACTGTGATCAGATCCTCAAGCTTGTGGCCCTTGGAGGTTAGGTGGTCAATCAGATTTCGCCACCCCTTTGGCGCATAGCCAATTCCAAAGGTTGCGGCAGAACTTGCATCAAAGCCGCGGGAAACCAAAAACTCCCGCGCCTTAAGCGCCTCTTCTGAGGCCAGTTGCTCCTGATAGAACGTGGCTGCCAGCTTGTTTAGTTCAAGAAGCTTCGAGCGGTTAGAGCTCTCTGGCGCGCCCTCTTCATAGGTGAGCTCGTAACCAACTTTTTGTGCAAGACGCTCTACCGCGTCCGTGAAACTGATGCTTTCAATCTCCTGCAGGAACTTATAAACATCGCCACCAACTCCGCAGCCAAAGCAGTGGTAGAAGGCGGGGTTAGCTCTGACGTTAAAGCTCGGAGTTTTTTCGCCATGAAAGGGGCAAAGCCCTTTGAAACTTCCAGAGCTTGCGGGCTTTAGCGATACATAGCCGCCAATTACCTCAACAATGTCGGCGCGCTCCTTGAGCTGTTCAATGTCGGAGGACTTTACCCGGGAAGCCATAGTTGAATCTTACGAGCGCAAGCGCTGGTGCATGGCAACCGCAATCGGATCGGTAAGGGATGCAACCTGATCGACAATCACTCGCTTACGCCCCTGATCAGACTCAGCCTTGTTCCAGGCTTCCAATGAAACAGAGTCGAGGTGCTCGCTGCCTGATTCGTAGAGGACATCGGCAAGCTCCATAAGCAAGTTGCGCTGCTCCTCGTAG
>JAOGAX010000018.1 GCA_028144365.1 Aquiluna sp. | reverse complement strand
CTGATTGAAAATGCTTGCGAAAAAGTAGCCCAGCTGATTGAGTCCTAGACTTCCTCTGTGACCATCCGCTCACTGATTTCTGCGGCCGCATCCGCGCGTTCGCTTCAGCCTGCGCGGAATCTCAAGTCCTCAGAGCTCTTTGCTCCTGCCAAGACTCACCTGGTTGCCCTGGCCGCAATGCTTAGCGCCGCAAAGTCTCCGCTTGTCGTGGTTTCGTCCTCCGGGAGGTCAGCCGAGGAGGCAGCAGCAGCTCTTAGCGATCTGGTTGCCGGGCTTGAGGTGATCAACTTTCCCTCTTGGGAAACCCTCCCTCACGAACGCCTCTCTCCCTCGCCTCAGGTTGTTGGTCAGAGAATGCAGGCCCTGCACCGACTTGCTGAGCTGAGAAAGCAGGAAGCTGGCCACCCAGTGCTGCTTTCACTTTCGGTCAGGGCAGCACTGCAGCCTGTGGTCGGGGGACTGAGCGATCACCCGCCGCTAAAGATCATTAGCGGCCAGAGCTACCTTCTTCCCGAGCTGACCCTAAAGCTCATCGAGATCGCTTATGAGCGGGTCGACCTAGTGACTCGCAGAGGCGAGTTCTCGATTCGAGGAGGCATTCTGGATGTGTTTCCCACCACCGCCGAGCATGCGGTGAGGCTCGAGTTCTTTGGCGATGAGCTTGAGGAGATCAGAGAGTTTCAGGTTGCTGATCAGCGCTCGCTGGCAACCAAGCTCGAAGCAATAGACATCTATCCTGCGAGAGAGTTGCTAATCACGCCTCAGGTGGCCTCTAAGGCGCGCGAGATGGCGGCAGAGTTTCCGCAGCTAACTGAGATGCTCGAAAAGATTTCAAACGCCATCCCGGTAACCGGCATGGAATCGCTAGCACCTGTCTTGGCCAGCGGCATGGGGCCGGTGACCGACTACCTCAACCCGAATTCTCCAGTGGTGCTCTTAGATCCCGAGCGGCTTAGTCTCCGGGGAAAGAACCTCGTTGAAACCAATCAAGAGTTTCTGCATGCGGCTTGGGACGCGGCTATTGAGGGCAGCAGCGCACCCATAGACCTCTCCGGTGGCGGCTTCTATGAACTCAGCGACTTTATTGACTTAGTCGCTCCTAGGCACGCCTTGATCAAGATGACCTCACTTGCTGCAGAATCCAGCAAGGACCTGGGACTGCGGGAGATACCCCCATTGACCCAGGAGTCGGCGATTGACTGGGTGCTGGACCAGATTGGTGCGGGACAGGCCCTAGTTATTACTGCAAAGGGTCACGGCACCGCGGAACGGCTCGTCGAGATTCTTGGCGAGGCCGGTGTCCCAGTCTCATTTAGCGAGGTGGTCAAATCGGCAAATGTGGGGCAGGTGGTCGTGACGATTGCCTCTTTGCCAAGTGGGTTTGACTTAGCTGAGCAGTCGCTAACCGTGATCACCGAACAGGAGTTCTTTGGGGTTAGCCAGAGCTACCTCAGCCCCACCCAGCGCAAGCTCGCACCCAGAAGGGGCCAACAGGTAGACCCGTTAGAGCTCAAGCCAGGCGACTATGTCGTCCACGAGATTCACGGGGTCGGAAGGTTCAATCGGCTGGTGCAGCGCGATAACCGCGGTCAGGTGAGGGAGTATTTGGTAATTGATTACGCCCCGCCAAAGCGTGGCTACCCGGCGGACACCTTGTTTGTTCCCACCGATCAGCTCGACCTGTTATCGAGGTATGTCGGTGCAGAGGCACCGGTGCTTTCGAAGATGGGTGGCACGGACTGGGCAAGGGCCAAGGGAAACGCTCGCAAGGCCGTTCGCAAGATAGCCATTGACCTTGTCAAGCTCTACTCCGCTCGCATGAAGAGCAAGGGCCATGCCTTTGGCTCCGATACACCCTGGCAGAAGGAGCTCGAGGACGCCTTTGAGTTTCAGGAGACACCCGACCAACTCACCACGATCGACGAGGTTAAGCGGGACATGGAGCGCTCGGTCCCCATGGACAGGCTGCTTGCAGGTGATGTGGGCTATGGCAAAACCGAGGTTGCCCTCAGGGCAGCCTTCAAGGCCATCCAGGAGGGCAAACAGGTTGCGATGTTGGTTCCAACGACTTTGTTGGTCTCGCAACACTTTGAGACTTTTAGGGCCAGGTTCTCGGGTTTTCCGGTTCACCTAGGGGCGCTGTCGAGATTCCAGACTGCAGCCGAGGCGAAGAAGGTATTGGCCGGTCTCGAATCGGGGGCACTGGACATGGTCATTGGCACCCATCGGCTGCTCTCTGGGAATGTGAAGTTTCGAGACTTGGGCCTTTTGATAATCGACGAGGAGCAGCGCTTTGGAGTTGAGCACAAGGAAAAGATCAAGGACCTAAAGCTCAACGTGGATGTGTTGGCGATGAGCGCGACGCCAATCCCGAGAACGCTGGAGATGGCGGTTACCGGCATCAGGGAGATGTCCACCCTTGCCACCCCACCCGAGGAGCGCCAGCCAATCCTGACCTTTATCGGAGGCTATAGCGAGCAGCAGGTGGCGGCGGCTATCCGCCGAGAGCTAATCCGCGAGGGTCAGGTGTTCTTTGTTCATAACCGGGTCGCGAGCATCGACTCCGCGGCCTCCGCGCTTGCAAAGTTGGTTCCTGAGGCCCGGATCGGCGTCGCACACGGCCAAATGCCGGAGGACCAGCTGGAGCAGGTTGTGATGGACTTCTGGGAGCGAAAGTTTGATGTGTTGGTCTCAACCACAATCATCGAGACCGGCATCGACATCCCAAATGCAAACACACTCATAGTCGATCGCGCGGAGCGGTTTGGACTGAGCCAGCTACACCAAATCCGCGGGAGGGTCGGCCGCTCGCGGGAACGTGCCTACGCCTATTTCTTCTATGACCCGTCCCAGCCGCTGAGTGAAACTGCCCACGACAGGCTCGCCACCATCGCTACAAACAACGAACTCGGCAGCGGCATGCAGGTGGCGATGAAGGATCTTGAAATTAGGGGTGCTGGCAATCTGCTAGGTGGTGAGCAGTCGGGCCATATCGCCGGCGTTGGTTTCGACCTCTACCTGCGCATGATTGCCGAGGCTGTTAGTGAATTCAGGGGAGAGACTGTGCAGTCCCCGGCAGAGCTCAAACTGGAATTGCCGGTAGACGCTAGGCTCCCACTGGAATATGTCGACAGCGAACGACTTCGCCTGGAGGCATATCACAGGCTTTCGAGTGAGTCTGGTGCGAAGGCAACTGAAAAGGCTCTCAAGGAGATCCTTGCCGAGCTAACAGATCGATTTGGCAAACCACCTCATCCCGTTAGAAACCTTATTGCCGTAACTAGGCTGCGCCAGATCGCTAACCGGCTAGGTCTGGCCGATGTTAATCTCTTGGGCATTCAGGCGAAGCTAACCGGGGTGGTGCTAGAGGATGCGGGGCTTGTCGCGCTATCTCATTACTATCCGAGCGCGAAATACCTAAAGTCCGCTTCGGTTTTGAGCATCACAATCCCGCAAAACAGTGAGGGCGAGCCAATTCGCGACCAAGAGGTGATTGACTGGGTTGAGGTCCTTTTTGAGCGATTGGCAAAGGTTTATGGAGAAGCTAGCAAGTCTGATTCAAACAGCACACCAACTTAGGGCTCCTGGCGGATGCCCATGGGACGCCGAGCAAACCCATCAGTCACTGATTCAGTATCTACTCGAGGAGACCTATGAGCTCATCGAGGCCATTGAGACCGGCAACCGGGACGAAGTTCTAGAGGAGCTTGGCGACGTTCTCTACCAAGTCATCTTTCACTCCGACCTCGCCTCCGACGGGACGCTCGGAGAGCCTTTTGATCTAGAAGATGTTTCCAAGTTCATGGAGGACAAGATGCGCTCTCGTCACCCTCACGTCTTTGGGACCAAGGAAGAACTCGCAGCCTATGCCGCCGAGACCGGCGACGATGTGATGCAGAACTGGGATGCTCACAAGAAGAAGGAGAAGCCCGGAAGGACTTCGATATTGGATGGTGTGCCGCAGGCAATGCCGGCGCTGGCCCTTGCAAACAAGGTCATGGGAAAGGCGGAGAAAGCCGGCATTTTGGAAAAGCAGAGCGAACCGGTGGTGCCAATGGAGAGCGAGGAAGACCTAGGTAAGCTCCTGCTCGCAATAGTTGCTAGCGCCAGGGCGGTCGGTCTCGACCCTGAGCGGGCACTAAGGCAGGCAACCAGGGAGCTTCAGGTTGAAATACGCGCTAGCGAGCTTTCTGATGCGACCGACGCTGGTGTGGTTGGCCTGGCTGATAGCTAGGAAAAGACCGCCTCGAAGTCGCTAAAGCCGGCATCAAGGACTTGAGACGGGGTTCTAGGGTCATCTGTCTCGGCCCACCAAACCAGAATTGCCATTGAGACCGAAATCAAGGCCGAGGACAAAACCCTTGGTCGCATGGGGTCGTCGGTGAGCTCGCTCACTTTCTTTTCAATCACGCTTCGTGCCTCTTCGAGCTGACCGTGCCCCCAGCCGTAGATCTCAGGAGAGCTCGCAATTAGCTTGAGCCTGAGCCTCACGGTCTCTAGGGAATCATCAAGGAGGTGCATGGCCTCGACCCAGGAGGTGTGGAGGAGCCTCACGATGTCGGTTTCTGGGTTTGCCTCAAGTTTTTTAGCCAGCTCAACATTGAACAGGTGCATGCCTCCCCAGACAACTGCGGACTTAGAGGCAAATATGCGAAATAGGTTGGAGCGAGAAATGCGAGCGGCCTCTGCGACATCGTCCATCGTGACGTTGTCGATGCCCTTCTCCATGAACAGTCGAAGTGCGGTCAGCCCAACTGCACCGGGGTCTGTCGTTACCGGCCTTCCCCTGCCCCGCTTTGCTACTTCTTCCATGGCAGAAAGATTACTAAGGTCAGTGCGAAAACCAAGGTGAGCTAGCAAGCAATCAAGGTGATTAGTTGTTGCTGTGCCAAACTGGTTGGGTGCCAAGCGTAAATCCCCCTCGCGGAATGCGAGATTTGCTGCCCGCGGAGAAACAAAAGCGTGAGCAGCTGATTTCGCTTATCCGTGACACCTATGCAGCAAGGGGCTTTCAGGAGATCGAGACCCCTGCGTTCGAGGCTATCGAGCGACTCTCATCGGGTCAGGGCGGCGATAACGAGAAGCTGGTATTCAAGGTTCTAAAACGCGGTGAAGAGCTTGAAAGGGCAGTTTCCGAGGGTAAAGAGCTTGCAGATCTCGGACTCCGGTTTGACCTCACTGTCCCGCTAACCAGGTATTTCGCTAGTAATCGAGGGAGCCTGCCTCGGGTTTTGAAGGCGATTCAAGTTGGTCCGGTCTGGCGGGCCGAGAGACCCCAGAAGGGTCGTTACCGCCAATTTTTGCAGTGTGACATCGACATTTTGGGAGAACCGAGTGAACTTGCCGAGCTTGAGTTGATCTCGGCCTCGCTCGCAGCGCTCGATGCCATTGGCCTTTCCCAGGCAACAATCCGCGTGAACGACCGAAGCCTTCTAAAGAAGCAGCTTGATGCCGCAGGCATTAGCGACAAGCAAGACCAGGCGATGATCGCCATCGACAAGCTCGACAAGATTGGCCTAGAGAAGGTAGCTGCTGAAATTGCCGAGAGTTGGGGCAATGAGTCTGCTCAGAAGGTAAGTGCCTGGCTTTCAGCCGATGTTTCCGATTGGCCGGAAGAGCTTTCCTGGGTTCAAAAGCTCGGAGATGACGCGACAAGACTCCGCTACGATCCGAGCCTGGTCCGGGGTATGGGTTACTACACAGGTGCCATCTTCGAGATTGAGTATCCGGGTGCTGAGTCCTCGATTGGCGGAGGCGGACGCTATGACGAAATGGTTGGGCGCTGGGCGGGCACCGATACCCCAGCAGCAGGCATCTCCCTTGGCATTGAGCGAATCATTGAGCTTGCCGAAGTCGGTGCTAGCGCAAGAAAGTCGCTGGTTGTCCTGATTGAAGGCGACTTTGCTGGGGCCATGAACCTGCAAGAAGAGCTGATCGCCGAGGGTTACACGGTCAGGTTGGAGCGGAAGGCCAAGAATGTCAAGGCTCAGCTCGAGGAGCTTGCGGCAAGTGGCTATGAGTTCTTTGCCAATCAGGCCAATACTCGACAAGAGCTAGAAATACGCTCGCTTAGCTAAACGCTAGACTTTGGCTTAGAAGCCAACGAAGTTTTCTCCAGAAAATAATTTTGAAACTAAGAGGAGATTCCCTTGTCAATCATCACCGCAATCGGCGCTCGCGAGATTCTAGACTCGAGAGGCAACCCAACCGTTGAGGTTGAGGTTCTGCTCTCAGACGATTCTTTTGGTCGAGCTGCAGTGCCCTCGGGTGCATCAACAGGAGCCTTCGAGGCCCATGAGTCCAGAGATGGCGACAAGGACTACTACCTAGGTAAGGGTGTGCAGAAGGCTGTTGCCGCGGTCGTCGAGGTTATCGATGAGGCACTCGTTGATTTCGATTCCACCGACCAGAGGCTTGTTGACGCCGCACTTATTGCCGTTGATGGAACCAGCAACAAAAAGAAGCTTGGAGCTAATGCGATTCTTGGTGTCTCGCTAGCAAATGCCAGGGCAGCAGCCGACTCTTCCGGTTTGCCGCTTTACCGCTACCTTGGCGGCTCGAACGCTTTTGTTTTGCCAGTTCCGCTGATGAACATCATCAACGGTGGTGCGCACGCTGACAACGGTGTGGACATCCAGGAATTCATGATCGTCCCTCACGGAGCGGAGACCTTCTCCGATGCGCTTCGCTGGGGAACTGAGGTTTACCACCACCTCAAGAAACTTCTCGCTGAGCGCGGTCTTGCCACCGGCCTTGGTGACGAGGGTGGTTTCGCACCAGATCTTCCAAACAACCGGGCTGCCCTCGATTTGATTGCAGAAGCGATCAAGCTAGCCGGTTACAAGCTCGGCGACGAGATCGCTCTCGCCCTAGATGTTGCCTCGACCGAGTTCTATGACGAGAAGAGTGGAAGCTACAACTTCGAGGGCTCAAAGCGCAGTGCCGAGGACATGATTGCCTACTACGCAGAGCTTCTTGCCGCCTACCCACTGGTCTCAATTGAGGACCCGCTTGCTGAGGATGACTGGGCCGGTTGGACCAAGATCACCGCGGAGCTTGGTAGCAAGGTCCAGCTTGTCGGAGATGATCTTTACGTCACGAACCCCGAGAGGCTCCAGAGAGGCATAGACGAGGCCGCGGGCAATGCAATTTTGGTGAAGGTGAACCAAATTGGAACCCTCACCGAGACTATGGATGCGGTTTCTCTGGCACAGCAAAGCGGAATGAAGGCCATCATCTCTCACCGTAGCGGTGAGACCGAGGACACCTTTATTGCCGACCTAGCGGTTGCCACCAACGCAGGTCAGATCAAGACAGGCGCTCCGGCTCGCAGTGAGAGGGTTGCTAAGTACAACCAGCTGCTCAGGATCGAAGAGGAGCTTGCGGATGCTGCTAGATACGCCGGCACCTCTGCATTCCCAAGATTCGCCGCAGGCAAATAGCCGCAAGTTAGGCGGCTGCTCCTAAACTTCTTGAGATATGGCGCAGTCAACCAAAAAGGAGCCTAAGGTTCCCGTTGCCCTGACTCAGGGCAAACTGATGCTGCGCATGCTCCGGCTCAATAGCAGCTGGGTGAGCCTGATTGCCGTGATTGTTTTAGGCACCTTTATCGTCTCCCAGGACGTCCAGACCTACCTAGATCAGCGCCGTGAAATTGTTGAGATGGAAGAGAGTATTGCTCAGGCCGAGGCGGCAGTTGAGGAGATGCAAGCCGAGCGAGACCGTTGGCAGGACCCTGTTTACATTCGCTCTCAAGCTCGAGATCGCCTCTACTACGTGCTTCCCGGCGAGGTTTCATACCTGGTGATGGACTCCGAGGGGATGGACTTCTCCGACACCTCTGGAACTGTTGGTGCTCTCTTATCTGAGCGCAGAAGCGCAGACGAGATTAGCGCCGAGGTGTCCGCGGCTGAAGACAACTGGGTGGACTCGCTTTTAGAGACCTTTTTGAGATCGGCACTGGAACAGCCGGAGGAAGAGTGAGTCTTTCAGCCGAGGATGTTGCTGAAGTCTCTCGTCAACTTGGTAGGCAAGCGCGGAACATAGTTGAGGTCTCCTCACGCTGCGTTTGCGGGAGGCCAACGGTTGTAAAAACCGAGCCCCGCCTGGAGGATGGAACTCCTTTCCCTACTCTTTACTACCTGACCCAGCCGGCCGCCACCGCAGCCGTGTCGACACTTGAGGCATCCGGCTATATGGCAAGAATTCAAGACCAGCTCGCTGTGG
>JAOGAX010000017.1 GCA_028144365.1 Aquiluna sp. | reverse complement strand
AGGGCATAGACGGGGTTGGCAAGTCAACTCAGCTCGACATGCTTGAGAAGCACCTCATTTCAAGTGGCAGAGAAGTCGTAAGGACCCTAGAGCCAGGTGGAACTGAGCTGGGCCAAGAGATTAGACACCTGCTGCTTCATCGCAAAGGCGATGTTGCCCCTAGGTCAGAGGCACTTCTATATGCTGCGGATCGCGCCCACCACGTTGAGACCAAGATTAAGCCGGCGCTCGCCAGTGGCAAAGTTGTCCTATCCGACCGCTACTTTGATTCCTCAGTCGCCTACCAGGGCGCAGCTAGGGAGTTGGACGTGCAGGAAGTCAAAGACATCTCACTTTGGGCGATTGACCGCCTGCTACCGGACCTGACGGTGCTTTTGGATCTGCCGGCTCAAGAGGCAATGAATCGCAGAGGCAACAAGGGAACTGAGCCAGACAGGCTCGAGCGCGAGCAGGTCGAATTCTTTGAGCGCGCAAGAGACGAATACCTGAGAATGGCAATTGAGCCAAGGTTCTTGGTTGTCGATGCAAACCTCTCACCCGAGGAGATTCACTCTCAGGTGCTTCAGCGGGTAGCGAAGCTTAGCTAGATGGCTGGGGTCTGGGATGAGCTGCTGGGCCAGCCGGAGGCCATTGAGCAGCTGAGTCGAGTTGTCACAGGCAAGGACGACGGCTTTCAGCACAGCTGGCTCTTCACTGGACCTGCCGGAAGCGGGAGATCGACAATCGCTAAGGCCTTTGCGGCAAGCCTGCAGTGTGAAAACAGCGGCTGCGGTAGCTGCCAGCAGTGCTCGCTAGTTTTAGCCGGAGCTCACCCCGATGTCCGGGTGCTGGCAACTGACAAGGTCATCATTTCCATCGATGAGGTGAGAGAGCTGGTCCAATTTGCCGCAATGGCATCTTCGGTTGGTGACTATCGAGTAGTCGTTATTGAGGATGCCGACCGCATGAGCGAACGAACCTCAAATGTCCTCCTTAAAGCTCTAGAGGAACCCCAGGACAAGACCATCTGGATGCTTTGTGCACCATCTGCTGCCGACCTGCTACCAACCATTCGCTCACGGACAAGAAATGTCAGCCTCAGGCTTCCAAGCAACCAGGAAGTCGCTCAGCTGCTAGTTCAACGAGATGGCGTGACTGAAGAGCTGGCAATTCAGTCAGCTCGCCAGGCCCAGCAGCATGTTGGCATGGCCAGAAGGCTTGCCGTCAGTCAGGATGCCAGGGCTCGAAGGCAAGAGACCATGCGGGAGCTTGCCTCAATCACCAACCTCAGCGGCGCTATGGCGGCAGCAGAGCACCTATTGAGCGTTGCCAAGCGAGATGCCGAGGCAGTCTCTCTAGAGCGCGACAAGCAAGAAAAAGAGAAGCTGCTGGCCGCATACGGCCTTGGCCCTCAGGACAAGGTGCCCCCGGGTATCCGCAGTCACATTAAGGAGCTCGAGGACAACCAAAAGCGCAGGAACACTCGTGCACTTCGAGACGGTATCGACCGGGTCTTCACAGACGCGGAGTCTTTTATCAGGGACGTCCTGAGCATCCAGCTTGGAACCTACTCCGACCTAATAAACCAGGATCTACTTGAGGTTTTGAATCAAAGGGCGCTTTTGACCGGTGCCCAGCAGAGCGTCGAGATTCTAGATGCCATCAAGCAGGCGAGGGTGAGGCTTGAATCAAATGTCCGAGATCTCCTTGTTCTTGAGGCGCTCTGCACCACCTTGATCATGAGGAGGCAGGTTGCGGCTTAGAGCCCTTTTGTTATTGCCACTTTTGTTGCTGACCTCCTGCACCGCGGCAGAGCCCGTCGCCGTCTTGGAGCCAGGGCAACAGCCGCAAGAGCAGAGTCTGAGCTGGGAGAGCTGTAATGAGGTCTTTGAGTGTGCCTTCATCGCAGCTCCGTTGGACTGGGCCAGTGAAACCGGTGAGAGCATCACAATTAGCCTCATGCGCTTTGCCGGCACAGCCGACAGGGAGCCAATTCTCATAAACCCCGGAGGTCCGGGGTCTTCTGCGATCAACTGGATGCGCGATGGCTACGAATTCATTGGCTCCGACTGGTTTCGGGAAAACTTTCAGGTAATCGCCTTTGACCCGCGCGGTGTCGGAGCGTCAACACCTGTGACCTGCTCAGACCAAGACCTCAAGGATGAGCTGCTCTACTCCAACAGTGGCTATGAATACGGTTCTGAGCAAGACCTGGTTGTCTCAGAGGCCCTCATGCTCGAGTTTGCCGAGAGCTGCCAGACCAGGGGGCCATCGACCGCCTATTTCAATACCCAGCAGGCCGCAAGGGACATGGACTTGATTCGTGGACTGTTGGGCATGGAGGAGCTGAACTACCTCGGCTTTAGCTACGGCACCGAGCTCGGTGCAAACTACGCAGCACTGTTCCCAGACAGGGTCGGCAAGTTTGTCCTCGATGGCGCCGTTGATCCGACCATGGACTCATCGACCAAGCTTCTGGGACAGATTCGCGGCTTCGATGGAGCTCTTCGTGCCTACCTAACAGCATGCCTCGATACCCCCGCCTACTGCCCCTTCGAGGGTGACATTGATTCGGCCATGGCCAGAATCGCAGGCTTCTTGCAGGCTCGTGAGATTAGACCCCTTGAAACCACTATCGACAGAGAGCTCGGAATCTCAGCCGCACTGGCCGGAATGATTGTCACGCTCTACTCTCAAGATTCCTGGATTTACCTCTCCCAGGCTTTTGATGAGGCCTTCAACGGTGACGGGACCTTCTTTGTCTATCTCGCCGATTTCTATAACGACCGAGATCCCGATGGCGGCTACATCTCAAACATCAATGAGGCGAACTTTGCAATTAATTGTGCGGATAATTCGGTAACTAGGGCAGGGCCCGACCTTGACCAGGAGATTAGAGAAGCGAGCGTTGTCTTCGGCCGCTACTTTGCAGGTCCGGACATTTCCTGCACGGGTTGGCCAGAAGGCATAGGCATGCAATCCCTAGACTTCACGGTTCCGCTGGCAAACAGCCCAATAGTCATTGGAACGACCGGAGACCCCGCAACCCCATATCAGCAGGCGGTTTCTTTGGCCGAGATCTTGGATGGTGCGAAGCTGTTGACCCTAAAAGGTGAGGGCCACACTGCCTACGGAGACAATTCCTGCATTGACTCCCTTGTCGATGCCTACCTAGAGGGCCAAGACCTAGGGGAGGGCGACCTCACCTGCTTCTAGAAACTTAGAGGTAGAGGGCAGCCAGAATTGCGGCAAAGATTGCGATGAATATCGCCGGGGTCACATACTTCACGACCTCAAACCAGGGCCTGAAGCTAATTACTCTTTTTCTCAGTGCTGACTCACCGGGCAGTGCCTTGAGGTCATCGATTACAGCCTGGGCCTGGCTGGCAGCTGAATACTCGGCCAAGGCCCCCAAAATTCCGGAGGCCAGGAGAATCAAAGCAAAGGCATGGACAGTCCAACCGCCGTTCTCCGCAATTGCCGGGGTTGCGATCGCGGCAAATGCCAAGAGCCCAGTCGGAGCAAGCTGAGCGAGTACGACATGTAGCCGGTTTGTTTGAAACTCTCGGATTAGTTCGGCCTCGGTCATGGTTGCTCCTTCTTGGTCCTCGATTACTAGGTTAGGCAACATTGGCTTCCAACGCACTCCAGCAGCGCCTTGCGCGAAGGTTTGTGCACCTACTTTCCGGATCCTCAGATGGCAAACCCCCCTGGTTGGCTGCTGTTGCAGAAGGGGAAGAAGGCGGCTTCTTTCTCCCCGGGGATGCTCCCTGGATAGTTCACAGAGACTTTGCGACTTTGGTTGGCGGAGTGAGGGCACTTCTGTTGCAAGCCCTTCACCCAGGAGCGTTAGGCGGAGTAGCGCAACACTCGAGGTATGAAGAGGACCCACTTGGCAGGCTCTCCGGGACCATTCGCTGGCTGACTGTCACCACCTTTGGTTCCATGACAGCAATCAAGGACGAGGCCGGCAGGGTTAACCGCATGCACGACCGAGTTTCGGGAGAGTATGAGAAGAACTCAGGTGAAAAGACCGGCTACAAGGCAGCGGATAAGGATTTATTGCTTTGGGTCCATATCGCTTTCATGGACTCTTTTCTAAGGACCCACCAAAACTATTCGAAGAATCCAATCCCTGGCGGCGCGGATGCCTATGTTGCCCAGTGGTCGAAGTCGGTTGGTCCGCTTGGTCTGGACAAGGTTCCGATGAGTGAGCAGGAGTTAGTTCAGGCGCTCGACCAATACAGGCCTCAGCTCAGGGTGGACGAAAAGGCAAGTGCCGTAATTAGCTGGATTAAAAATGCTCCCCTGCCGCCGGCTGCAAAGCCCGCATACCGGCTCCTCTTTCACTCCGCACTGGCAACCTTGCCGAAAGACTTCCGGGACATGATTGGGATTCACAGCTATCCGCTATGGCTGCTCCGTCCGATCACGACGACCCTATTGAGGCTAGGACGTAAGGCAATTGGTCCTGATTCCCCTATCGAGGATGCAGCGCTTGCAAGGCTCAGGCGCGTTGGCCTTATCTAGCTGGCCAGTTGGAGCTGGCACCAAAATGGCTTTCGGCTAAACTTCTTTCGGTCCGCCACCTTAGCTCAGTCGGTAGAGCAGCTCCCTCGTAAAGAGCAGGTCGCCAGTTCGATTCTGGCAGGTGGCTCCATAGAGATTACGGCGTCATTAGGGGCCATTACCGAATTTCCTCCTTGATCGATGGAGGCAATCTTGGACAAGTTAAGTCAGAAGTTAAGTCAGAAGCGCTTTGCAGTTAATTTTCAAAACACGGCGTGTTGTTCGAACATTTGTTCGATTAGCGAGTATTTTTCTATCAACCTACAAAACCGCACTGTGCGGACTGAGAGTCAAAGAAAGCTTTGTTCTCCTAGTTTCCGCTGTGCCTGATTTTGGAGGTTTACAAAATGTACGGAGATGGGCTCTCCGTTTGGCAGCTACCCAACGGAAAATGGACTAGCCAGCTGACGATACGACTTTCAGACGGCAGTCGAAAAAAGTTCCAAAGGCGACGAGACACTCGTAAAGAGGCGATCGCCGCTATAAAGACCCTTCGAGCCCAGTTACCAAACCAAGAGGCGGGTCATCCGAAGTCCCTGCGAGAACTTCTTCCTGACTACATTGAGTACAAGAGGGCGAGAGTAAGGCCGAATACCCTAGCTGACTACAAGCATCAGTTGGAGCTGTGGGCCTTTCCAACGCTTGGAGACAAGCTGGTCAGTGCAGTTAGAGCTCGGGATGTAATTTCACTGCTCAACAACCTAGATAAAAGAGGGCTGTCAAGCAGCACTATCAATACCGTTCTGGCGAGGTTATCCACATTTTTCAATTACGCCTTGTCGGTTGACCAAGCAATTGAAAACCCATGCAAAAAGGTAGAGGCATTTAGGCCGAATGGCAGAAGTTTGGTTCAGGAGCCTTGGTCACTGGAGGAGACAAAGCGTGCCCTGTCCAAGGCTGGCGGCAGCGAGCTCGAGCTTTTTCTCAATTTCGCAGTCTTTCTGGGCCTGCGGAAGGGTGAAATTTTGGCGCTTAGGTGGTGCGATGTGAACTTCGAAGGCGGCTGGGTTCAAATAGATAAAACCAGGTCCAACCGACGAGTTTTGAGTCCAGAAGGGGTAATACAAACCCGAGACATAACTAGCGACCCCAAAACCTTCTCGGGATTCCGAAGACTTCCTCTTCCGCCTAAGTTGCTTGTTGCTCTGCTAAACGAGCGAGACAAGCGACAGAGGGCTAGTCAAACGACATTGGAATCTGACTATCTGGTTCGAGGGGTTGGGGGCGGAAAGGTGTCCGTCTCTTTACTCGGTAAACAGTGGAAGAGATTTTGCGAGGAACACGACATTCGCAAAATTCGGATTCATGATATTCGTCATACAGCGATTGTCCAGGCCCTAGAGGCAGGAGCTCGTCTCGAAGAAGCCTCCCAAGGAGCAGGGCACTCTTCGACCGAAATTACGAAGCGAATTTATGCACGCTATGTGCCTGCGCTGGCACAAAGGTTCGCCAGTTCGCTTGCGGAACGCTTAGATGACGAGACCACAGATACCCAGGGGGCATTCATAGGGGGTGGGGTGGATGTTGAGAACTAATTGCGACCTTCACCCCTCAACCATATGTTGGGTCGACAGTCGCATTTCAGAAGGTTTCTCTTGGGACTGGGGCCTGTATTTGGCAACAAGCTCGGAGCACGATGATGGGATCGATGATGTCGATTAAGGCTTACAAGTGGGCCAAAGAGCAGGAACTTCCTGGGGTCCCAAAAGCGGTGTTGATTTATCTCGGCGACAGATTCAATGACGCTTGTGGCTATGCATGGCCGTCTATGGCCAGAATTGCTCGAGAAACTGGTTGGCACCAAAGAACCGTTGCCAAAGCAATCAAGTACCTCAAGGAGGCTGGCCTAATTGAAACGAGGAGGCAATATTTCACAAGAGATCACTCATTGGGCCCAAATCGCTACTACCTTCCAGACATCGCTCCTGCGCCGCCAATGGGTGCTAAGTTTCCAATTGCGGGCGACTTTGATTACCAGGGGGAGTGGGATTCAGAGCTTGATGTCGATGCGTGGGACGCCACCTAATGAACAACCGTCAGTACGGTGGTGAACCAAATACATAGAAACACTTAGTTCAACACTTAGAAATAGAACTCACACGCTCAACTAAGTTGAGCAAGCGAGTAAAGGCTAAGCAAATACTGGTCTGGTTACTTAGAAAACAAAGCCTTGAAAATGGCGTAGGTTACAGTCCATGCGCCCAGCAGAAGGATAAATGCGGCCCAAGCAATCACTGGTTTGGTAATTACCCAAGCCACTCGAACCATGTAGCCGACCCTGAATGCCTTTTCTTCGGAGTTCAGCTCTCTCCAAGCCTGCGCTGGCGTTGTGGGCACTTCAACTTTGATCATGGTCAAAGTCTTCACCTGGTGTCCGACATCTACCCAAAACAGTGGTGGTCGAAGGGTGAAAGGACGTCCCTACTTTGATCCGAGCCAGGCTGAGAATTCCCTAAGTGGGGTCTTCTTCGATTTGATGTTCCAGATCGAATTCATGCACTCGGACAACCACTCGGCTCGTTTGTTGATCAGCTGCTCACTCCAATCATCGAAGTTCTTGCCGATGTCCCGTGTGATCAGCAGCGTTGCCTTCTGGTACTCCTCGGATTTGGCTGCAAATGGAGCCTGCTTGATAGAGGTATTGAGCTTGTAATCGAGCAAAGTCAGATTCCCTGCACTCGAGTTCACGATTTGATACTCGGCTTCCTTTCGCCTGTCTGGTACCAACTTTTCTATCCAGTCAGGTGTGCTGGTTGCAGGCGCTATGTGCTCCAAATGGATTTTGGAAGTAGGTACAGGGTTAGCCCCTTTTGCAAGGCGCATCTCAAGCTTGTAGAGCAGTGCTCTTACGACATAGCTGGTGTCGCCTTCATTGTTTAGGAAGCTTTGAACATCAAAATCTTGTGCCCCAAGTTTGGCCTCCATTTTCTCCACCACAGATGCAACCGAATAACCTTCGTGAAGGTCCATTGCCCATTCTTGGAAAGTGTTTTCCAGGATCTGGGCATTTCCGCCCGATGCGATCCAACGATAGGAAAGTGCCTCCACCAATTCGAAGAGATACCTCTTCTCAGATGCAGACATTTCGTGCCTGAAAACCGCCAACAAGATAATCCTGTGGCTCTTTAGCAACCCATTGAGCAACCTGAGATCTGTATCTATGTCTTTGTGAACGGTGCCTTCAACAATTTCGCTGTAGGTAGTGGCTGCTTCGTTTAGGCTGTCCCAAAATTCCTGAGCTTTTTCCCGAGCTTCGTCGTGATTCGTCGCCCTGATGCGCCCAGAAACCTCATCAACGATCTTCTTTTTGGTCACTTTGCTTCTGGTGGTTGACACGAGGAAATGACGCATGAATGTCTCAGGGTCACGGACCTGCTCAATAATTTCCATCCACTCACCAAGCACTGTTTGATGGATTTCGGCTAGTTTCGATTCAGGCTCTCCAAGACCTATGTTCTTCATGACCATACCTCGGACAATGTCTGATCTCCCTAGAGGTGTTCCTCGATTGTTGAGGGTGAGGAATATATCGAGAGACTCATTCAGATTGCTTGAGGCGATGTACAGCACTCGGAACTGGTCCAGTAGGGTGTCCAGTAGCTCGTTTAGTTCTTCTCCTCGAGAGTCAACAGGCACATCCTTCAAGTGGCCTTCTAGCAGCTCTCGGATATAGGTCACTCCTTTTCGGAGCTTTAGAGTCGCAGGGGCCTCTCGAAGCTTAATTTTTGAGCGCTTCGGGCTCTTTGGATCCACAAATACCATCGAAGCCAAAGTTTCTCGGAGCAGCGAACTGCTTCTAAAGCGGAATTCGTCGAGGTTGTCTCCTGGGTGCAAAAAATCCAATGCCTTGTCTAGGACCTTCGTGGGACGACGCCCTGATGTTTTTGCTGGTAATTCGGTGATTTCCAATTCAACGAGTTTGTCCCTTATGGCGGCTACGAGACAGAAGACAGTGGTTAGTCGCTGCTGGCCATCCACCAAACTTCCAACATCGTCTTTTTTTGTCTCAAAAATTAGCGTTCCAAAAAAGTGAGGCTGGCCCGTCTGCCTTGTCGCCTTAAGGTCATCAAAAAGCTCTTGGATCGACTCCTTTTCCCACTCGTAGGTTCTTTGGTAGTCATCCACTTCAATCGATGCAAAGCTTCTGACAATTTCACCGAGTGCGGGCGTTTCCGCTGTTGATTTCATGTGGCCCCCTTCAACAATGCCTCTAATTTACTTCACCTGTACCAACGCCTCCATAGGTTTTTAGGTAGCGGAGTTTAAGTTGAGAGTGCAACCTTCGGCGTAATCTTGAGGAGTATTGAAGACAAATAAGGGGCTGTATGTTTTTCAACAAAAAGAAAACTGCGGAGTTGGATGCACTCATGAGTGCAACCCAGAACTTACGAAATTTTTTTGAAGCCAAGCTCGGGGATAGTTGGCACTTCGACATAGACAAGGCGTTTCCATGCAGATTGAGCGTAAACGCAGAGGATTGTGGCCCAGGCTGGCACCCTGCAGTTCTTATCGTTCCCAAGGATCAAATATTGCAAGAGGAATTTCGATTGAATGAAAACGGTCTGAGCACTTCTGAGGGTCCGAGAATGGCAGTGTTTTATGGATGCGATTCGGGTGGAAAAGCTCCCTTCACATTCTTCCTACACGACATCCAAGCCACCGCAAGGCCGTTTGATGCGCTCAAATGGATGGTGGCGGTTCCCAGCGACCCTATGGTCGAAAGCAAATCCATCGCAAAGGTGCTGAATCACTTTGAGAGCTTCTTGAGATGAAGCTCTACCACGTCCCAGAGGGTTTCAAAATAGCCAACACGACGGGAACACTAAGGCCCTAGAGATGTACTGCGGCAATTGCTTTTCAACGATCGAGGAAGGGGCAGTAGTTTGCCCCAGATGTAATCAATCTGGCACAGCAAAGACTCCGCTACCGAGTTCTAGAAGCAAGCCAGACCGCTCCAGTGCTTCCAGGTCCATGTTGATCTGGGGGTTGGTTCTATTGGGAGGGATTGGAGCTACATTGGCGACCTACACTGCCGCTCAGCCTGGAAGCCGCTTCGTTGTCTTTTGGGGTGCAATAGCGGTTGGTGCAATCCAATTCGTGAGGGCGGTCATTCGATGGAGTGACGGTGAGTAAAAGCATTTCCCCAGAGAGATGCCATTTTTTCAGGGCTAAATCAGCACCCCTAAAACATCACTTCCTAACCTAATTTACGCAGGCGATCCCCTCATCTTTGATTCGTTGAAGGTAAGTAGGTCCGATGCCCTTCACATTGATGAGCTGATCCACCGTAGTAAACGGTCGCAGCTCTATGACCAACGGTGCTCTCACGACATCGATGTATTTTATGAGTTTGAGTTCATCGACGCTTGCCGTATTCAGGTCAACTTGCCCAGGCCCGCAGCTACCAGAGGCCGTCTGTGTCGGAGAAGGGGTTGGCGAAGGGGAAGGAGTGCCCGACTTTGTCTCAGAAGGGGTTGGTGAAGGACTTGGTGATGATGACTTTGAGGGGGAAGGCTCTGCAGTGGCCGTTGCGGCCGCTGGAGCAAACTCCAATGTTTCACCGTCGCAGCTCTCAGCTACCTCATCAATCTTTGACTTTTCTGCTTTGTCGATAGAGAGAGACCAGCGGGTCTTTACCTGAACCCATGCGGTTATGTATTCGCACCAATAGTCCTTATTTGTGGGCAACCAATCAGCAGGGTCACGATCTGACTTAGAACGATTTGAGCTTGCAGAAACTGCGATCAGACTCATTTCATACTCAAGATCGTTTGCATAGGCCTCACGAGTCCTAGAGTCCCAGGCCCAAGCTCCGCTGTCCCAGGCCTCCTTGAGTGGCACCATGTGGTCCACATCGAATTTTGATGGGTCAGTAGTTTCAATCAGATCAAAGGCCGAGACCCACTTACCCCCAGATAGCTTGCAGCCAGAGGAAACCGTCACGGGAGTCAATGACTCTTCAATCAGAACTTCGTACCGAGCGTTACATCCATCGCCATCGGCATCAGTCCAATGTTTGAAGAGGTCTCTGTCATAACCGCTGCCAACTTCTTGTTCAACCTCCAAGTTACCCACCAGCGTCATAAGGAGAGTTGCGGTTGTAGGGGTTGAAACCTTTGTTGGTTCTACTTCCTTTTCGTCTGCAGATTCATCTGGATTTGCCGAATTGGCTCCGCTCTCATCCGAAGTTGCTTCGTCCTCATCAGTGCCATCTTGATTTGGAGACTCTTGAGATGCCTCAGTCTTGCCATCAGCCTGCATCTCTTGGCTGTCTTGAATTGCAGAAGAAAC
>JAOGAX010000016.1 GCA_028144365.1 Aquiluna sp. | reverse complement strand
GGATGAGATAAAGAAGGCCTATCGCAAGCTCGCGCGGGAACTGCATCCAGACATCAACCCTGCCGAAGATGCTCAGGAGCGCTTCAAGCTCGTGACTCACGCCTATGAGGTTCTCTCGGACCCCAGCACCCGCGCGCAATACGACCGCGGGGGAGAGCAGGGCTTTGGGCTCGGTGACATCTTTGACAGCTTTTTTGGTGCTCCACAAAGATCAAGGCGCTCACGTTCGGAGCGTGGCCAGGACGCTCTTCTTAGAATGGACCTAGACCTGGACGAAGCAATCTTTGGGGCCAACAAAACCTTGACGATCGATACGGCCATAGGCTGCGAAACCTGTTCCCAGACTGGGGCTAAACCTGGAACATCGGTGAAGACCTGTGATGTCTGTGGCGGTAGCGGTCAGATTCAAAGGCAGGTTCAGTCCTTTATGGGAATGATGGTCACAACCGCACCCTGCAACGTTTGCCGCGGAGCAGGTGAGGTAGTTCCCTCGCCATGCCCAGACTGTCGTGGTCAGGGGCGAATCCGCGCCAAGCGTGATCTAGATGTAGAAATACCGGCCGGGGTTAGCGACGGACTTCGTCTTCACCTACCCGGACAGGGCGAGGTCGGCTTCGCGGGCGGGTCGACGGGAGACATCTATCTCGAGGTTTCTGTGAGACCTCATCCAGTATTTGCCAGGGACGGAGATGACCTCGTTGCGATTCTGGAGGTTCCAGTTGCCGATGCAGCGCTTGGTTTCACCACAGAAATTGAGACATTTGATGGTTCGAGCAAGGTGGAGGTCAAGGCCGGTGCTCAGCACGGAGACATTGTGACTTTGAAGGGTCTTGGGGCAAACAGGCTTAGAGGCAGAGGTAGGGGAGACCTTCACCTGCAGGTGAGTGTGCTCACACCGTCACGGCTCGATTCAAAGTCAAAGGACATCTTCAAGAAACTCCGAGAACTTCATAGAGAGGACGGCCCAAGACTGGGTAGTCGAAGAGCCAAGGGTCGCTTTTAGTGCACTGGTTTTATGACCCGACCTTCACCAGGGATTCGACGAAAATTCGCGGCGACGAGATCCAGCACTTCAAGTCGCTGAGAATCCGAGTCGGCGAGGAGCTTGTTGTCACCGACGGTTTAGGAAACTCTCACATCTGCAAGGCCATCGATCCAGCAAAGGGTGAGGTGCAGGTTGATAGCAGCAGGCAACACGATCGGCCAGCGGTCCGAATTCAACTCATCCAGGCGATTGCCAAGGGAGACCGGGACGAAATGGCCCTGCAGGCCTCTGTCGAGCTCGGCTGCAGTTCGGTT
Organism: Aquiluna sp.; assembly: GCA_028144365.1. Lineage (GTDB taxonomy): Bacteria > Actinomycetota > Actinomycetes > Actinomycetales > Microbacteriaceae > Aquiluna. Next base: position 10,871 of record JAOGAX010000016.1, on the reverse strand, counting down.
GTCGCCTGGCAGGCTGAGCACTCTATTTCGAGGTGGGATGGCAAGGAGCAAAAGAGTCTTGAGCGTTGGCGGCAAATAGCCGTCGCGGCCATGAAGCAAAGTCAGCAGGCCTTCCTTCCTGACATTCAAGGTCCACTCAGTACCTCGGACCTCAAGCCAGCTGGCCACGGCATCCTTTTGCTTCCAGAGGCGGAACTCCCTCTGAGCGAGTTTTACCTTGGAGCGACCGAGTATTCACTGGTCGTTGGTCCTGAAGGTGGAATAGCTCAGCCCGAAATCGAGCAGCTCACCGCTTCGGGGTTTGTTGCCTACCGGTTGGGGGAGTCGGTCATGAGGACCAGCACTGCGGGACCGGCGGGAATTGCCGCGATAAAGACGCTGCGCGAGCTTTGGTGAAGTTGCGTAGTATGAAATTGGAGGACTAATTGGACTGCATTTTTTGCAAAATTGTGGATGGGCAGCTCGGCACCGAACTCATTGCTGAAAATGAGCATGCCGTAGCATTTTGGGACATAAAACCCCTCGCTAAGACCCACATTCTTGTTGTGCCAAGAGCTCACACAAAAAACATTGCGGAGATTACCGGCGCCGAAGAGCTAGCCGGCCTGCACTCACTAATTCGTGAGGTTGCGGCAAAGTTCACCGACGGCCAGTTCCGCTTGCAGTTCAATAGCGGCGAGCTGGAGGGGCAGACCGTATTTCACACCCATGCTCACGTCCTCTCCGGACGGACGGTTTAGTGCCAAAGCTAAGTTTTGAAGCACCTCCGGTAGCACTGCTTGACCTACTAGGCAGCGAAGACAGCCTGATTAGGCAGCTGGAGAAGGAGATTCCCGGCCTGAAGGTGCAAAACCGCGGCCACGACTTCTCTCTTGAGGGTGAGCAAGACGCAATTGAGACTGGGCAAAGGGTAGTCATGGAGCTGGCAGAGCTAATTAGTCAGGGGATAAGCCCGGACCGCAAGATGGTTACCGAGAGCATCAAGATGCTGGCGGCAAATGAGGTGCCATCAAGGGTGTTGGGTGCTGGGGCAATCCAGACTCCTGCAAAGACTGTCAGAGCAAAAACCATGGGACAGAAGCAATACCTTCAAGCAATCGATGACCACACCATCACCTTTGGAATCGGCCCTGCGGGAACCGGGAAGACCTACTTGGCGGTTGCAAAAGCGGTTGCTGCGCTCTACCGCAAGCAGGTCAGCAGAATCATTCTCACGCGTCCTGCGGTGGAGGCGGGGGAGCGTCTTGGCTACCTTCCGGGAACCTTGAGCGAAAAGATTGATCCCTACCTACGGCCACTATTCGACGCCCTGCAGGAGATGCTCGAGCCCGATGCGACTGCAAAGCTGATGGAGTCAGGGGTGATTGAGGTGGCGCCACTTGCCTACATGCGAGGCAGGACGCTAAATGATAGTTTCATTATCCTCGATGAGGCGCAAAACACCACTGCGGAGCAGATGAAGATGTTCCTTACTCGTCTGGGATTTGGCTCCAAGATGGTCGTGACAGGGGACATCACGCAGGTTGACCTGCCAACTGGCAAGTCAGGGCTAGATGTTGCAACCGCAATCCTTGCCGATGTCAACGACCTCCATATCGCAAGGCTCTCGAGTAAGGATGTGGTTCGTCACGAGCTGGTGACCCGAATAGTTGACGCCTACGAACGGGCCGGCAAAAAGTGACGATTGAGATTACAAACGAGTCAGAGCTTGAGGTTGACCTAACCCGGGTTCAAAGTCTTGCTGAGCACGTTCGAGAGGCACTCAGACTTCACCCGCTAGTTGATGTCGGCGTGATCTTTGTCGATGAAGCACCTATGACCGACCTTCATGTGCGTTGGATGGATGAACCCGGTCCCACCGACGTGCTCAGTTTTCCGATGGACGAGCTCAGACCTGGTTCCGAAGAGATCTTGTCCGCAGAGGGCGTGCTGGGAGATGTCGTTATTTGCCCACAGGTGGCAAGAAGGCAGGCCGAGGCCGCAGGTCACGAAGACATCAACGAGATTCTCATGCTGCTAACCCACGGCATGCTGCATCTGGTGGGCTTTGACCACGCCGAGCCGGAAGAAGAGAAAGAAATGTTTGCCTTGCAAAAGGAGCTTTTGGATTCGTTCTATGAGGTCGAATCAAATGCTTGAAATTGCAATCGGCCTGGGGTTCCTTTTGATTCTGATTCCATTGGCTGCCGTTCAGACCCATCTGGAGATTGAAGAAGATCCAAGAGCAGGCTCACTCTCGATCGCTAGAGCGTTCCTGATCTCGTTTCTCGCGGCTATTTGGATTGCCCTATCAGATTCGCTTACGGTGCTGAGCATCACCCTTGCCGGTGTTCTGATGCTGATTTGGTTTGCGCAGCAGTTTGTGGGTAGAAGACTTGGGCAGCTATCGATCGCCGCCAAGTGGTCCCAAAAGGTCGACGCTGCGGTGAGTCGTTGGGCAAACATGGTGAAGCCGCTAAGGCTCAAGACCCCTGAACAGCTCGAAAGCTATGAGCAGGAGCTAATCGAATCCGTAGAGGACTTCTCCGAGACTGTCGTGAGAGAGGTCATGGTCCCAAGAGTTGACATTGAGGTTCTGGACAGCGACACAACACTGGAGAAGGCACTATCGGCCTTCATCAGTACTGGCTACTCCCGACTACCAGTGATTGGCGATGATGTGGACGATGTGGTGGGCATTCTCTATCTCAAGGATGTCACCAAGGTCATCCACCAAAACCCTCAGCACCTCTCAACCAAGACTGCCTTAGATATCAGTCGGAAACCAATTTTCGTTCCAGAGACCAAGGTGGTATCTGAACTACTGAGAGAGATGCAGTCCTCCAGGACTCAGATCGCAATGGTGGCCGACGAATACGGCGGCGGGGCTGGCCTGGTATCAATCGAGGACTTGATCGAAGAGTTGGTCGGGGAGATCAGCGACGAATATGACCGCGATGACAGTGGAATCGAGGACCTGGGCGAGCTCAGGTACCGAGTGAGCCCAAGAGTCACTCTCGACGAGATATCTGAGCACTGCGACATGGAGATTGAAGACGAGGATGTTGACACCGTCGGTGGCCTACTCACCAAAGCCGTTGGCCATCTGCCAAGCGGCGGCGAAGTGGTCGAGATTGCGGGACTGGAACTGACAGCGGAACGAGTCGACGCTCGAAGGGGACGCATTCTTTCGGTGCTGGTTCGAAAGCTGCCTGTTTCGTGAGCGAGTTCCGCTCAGGCTTCGCAACCTTCGTGGGCAGGCCAAATGTAGGTAAGTCAACGCTCACCAATGCAATTGTTGGTAGCAAGGTGGCCATCACCAGTTCTAAGCCTCAGACCACGCGCAAGGCAATCAGGGGCATCCACACCACCGAAACCGGCCAGTTGGTATTGGTTGACACCCCCGGGATTCACAAGCCAAGAACCCTTTTGGGTCAGCGTCTGAACGCGGTGGTGGATGAGACCCTTGGGTCAGTTGACGTTATAGCGTTTTGCTCTCCGGCGAATGAGGCAATAGGACCGGGCGACCGGAGAATCGTTGAAGAGATCCAGAAGTTTCCAAAGGCCAAGAAGATTGCGATTGCAACCAAGATTGACGCAGCCGGCAGAGATCAAACCGCCAAGCACCTTATGGAGCTTTCCCAGCTAGGCGAGTGGGCTGAGATCGTTCCCGTTTCTGCGACTACAGGTAAGCAGATTGACCTGCTCGTAGAACTGTTGATTGCGCTCATGCCGACAGGACCAATGCTCTATCCAAGTGAGCAGTCGACGGAGGAGGAGCACGAGGACATCATCTGTGAACTGGTCCGCGAGGCCGCACTCGAGCGTCTTGAGGACGAGCTTCCACACTCGCTGGCCGTGACCCTCGACGAGATAGTCATGGAGGACAAAAAGAAGATCTTCCTAAGCGTCTGGGTCGAGCGCGACAGCCAAAAAGGAATCATCATCGGTAAGGGTGGTAGCAACCTCAAGGACATCGGCACCAAGGCCAGAAAGTCCGTAGAAGCTCTTCTTGGAGAGCCTGTACACCTTGCCATCCAAGTGAAGGTTGCAAGCAATTGGCAGCAGGACCCCAAGCAGCTGGGGAAATTGGGTTTCTAGCCAAGCACTATTTCTGGTGCTAGCCTAAGCTCCATGCGTTTCGCTCTCCTGCTTAGCGGCCGCGACGGGGCTTAGTCCAGGGCCACCACTCGTCGCGGAGCTAACCAACGGCCAAATCCGCGACCCCCAGGAGAGAAATGAAAGACGCACAGCAACCCTCAAGAATGCCCTTTGGGCGATATTTGCCATTCCACGAGCAAATCAAGGTTGAGCTTCCGGACAGGACTTGGCCAACTAAGCGAATTGATGCGGCACCCAGGTGGTGCGCAGTTGACCTGCGCGATGGCAACCAGGCGCTAATTGACCCAATGAGCCCGGAGCGGAAGCTCGAGATGTTCAAGCTTCTTGTCCGCATGGGCTATAAGGAGATTGAGGTTGGTTTCCCCTCCGCCTCGCAGACAGACTTTGACTTCGTAAGGCTATTGATTGAGCAGGAACTGATTCCTGATGATGTCACCATCCAGGTGCTGACCCAGTCGAGGGATCACCTGATTGAGCGGACCTATGAGTCAATCGCCGGCGCCAAGCAAGCAATCGTTCATTTCTATAACTCAACCAGCGTTTTGCAACGCCGGGTGGTATTTGGGCAGGACAAGGACGGCATCAAGAAAATTGCAACCGATGCGGCTCTGAAGTGCTTGGAGCTAGAGAAGACAATTCCGGAGACTCAGGTTTTCTATGAGTACTCTCCTGAGTCCTACACAGGAACTGAGTTGGAGTTCGCAGTTGAGGTCTGCAACGCGGTCGCGTCAATCATTGGGCCCACCCCAGAGCGCAAGATGATCGTGAATCTTCCCGCAACAGTTGAAATGATCACCCCAAATGTCTATGCGGACTCGATTGAGTGGATGTCACGCCATCTAAGCCCAAGAGACTCCATAATTCTTTCGCTTCACCCACACAATGATCGCGGCACAGCTGTTGCGGCGGCCGAACTTGGTTACATGGCTGGGGCTGACCGAATTGAGGGCTGCCTGTTTGGCAACGGTGAGCGAACCGGAAACGTTGACCTGGTCACCCTTGGGCTAAACCTGTTTTCCCAGGGAATTGATCCGATGATCGCCTTCAGCGACATTGACGAAATCAAGCGAACCGTCGAATACTGCAACCAGCTGCCGGTGCCTGAGCGGTCTCCCTACGGCGGTGATCTTGTCTACACAGCGTTCTCGGGTAGCCACCAGGACGCGATCAAGAAGGGCTTTGAGCACCTCGAGCGAGATGCTAAAGCCGCTGGCAACGCCGTTGACGATCACACCTGGGCCGTTCCCTATCTTCCAATTGACCCTAAGGATGTTGGACGAAGCTATGAGGCGGTGATCAGGGTCAATTCGCAGTCCGGTAAGGGCGGGGTCGCCTACCTGATGAAGACCGACCACGCGCTAGATCTTCCGCGAATGCTGCAGATTGAGTTTTCAAGAGTTGTTCAGGGACATACCGACTCTCTCGGCGGTGAGGTTTCTAGCTCACGGCTCTGGGAGATTTTCCAGGACGAGTATCTACCTGCGTCGGTGGACGAGCTCAAGTGGGGACGCTTTGAGCTTCGCAGAATGCGCTCCGAGAGCGAGATGGACGGAATTGTTAACCTAGACGTCGTTCTGCGAGATGGAGAGGGAGAGCTGGCTGCCCAGGGCACTGGCAATGGTCCCATTTCTGCCTTCTCGGACATTCTCAGCCAGCAGGGAGTTGCGGTGAGGGTGCTCGACTACGTGGAACACACGATGAGCACTGGGGGCGACGCTAACGCGGCCGCCTACATCGAGATGGACGTTGAGGGCAAGACACTTTGGGGTGTTGGCATCGATGGAGACATCGCGGTGGCTTCGCTCAAGGCCCTGATCAGCGGAGTGAACCGAGCACTAAGGCTCGCCGTTACAAGCTAATTGGCCAATCGGCTGAAATACTTGGCTGGTGCCGCACTACCGTGACGAAGCAATAGTCCTCAGAACCCACAAGCTGGGTGAGGTTGATCGCATCCTGACGCTTCTGACCAGAAACCACGGGCAGGTTCGTGCAGTGGCAAAAGGCGTTAGGAAGACGAGCAGTCGTTTTGGCGCGCGGTTAGAGCCCTTTATGGCCTGTGATTTGCAGCTTTATGAGGGCAAGACCCTCGATACCGTCTCTCAGGCTGAGCAGATTGCAAACTATGGAGCTGGGATAGTAAACGACTACTCCCGCTACACCGTCGCATCCACCATTGTTGAGGCCGCCGAGAAACTAACTCGGGAACTCTCAAACGAGCGACACTACCTCTTGGTAATCGGTGCCCTGAGAACACTCTCGCAGGCGGAGGTAGAACCATCGCAGGTTCTAGATTCATATCTGCTCCGCGCACTTTCGCTTTCTGGCTGGGTGCCGCTTCTTGAAAGCTGCAGCCAGTGCGGCAGCGATCCAAGCAGCTTCTCAATGCACACCGGTTCGGTTACCTGCTCGCAATGCATTGCCGCGGGATCGGTCAAGATTGGCCGGGACGGACTCGAGCATATGCAGTCGCTCATGGCTGGAGAGTGGGAGAAGGTCGCGCAGCAGGCCCCGAAGATTAAGCAGGCCGTGAGTTCGGTAGTTGCCGGCTATATGCAGTGGCAATTGGAGCGCGGCCTCAGATCCCTGAGCTTTGTGGAGCGAGCATGATTCTTTTTGATCCTGAGCGCAAAGCGCCGAGGTTTGAGAGCGTCCCAAAACACATTGCAGTTGTCATGGACGGAAACGGCAGGTGGGCCAATAAGCGAGGGCTCACCCGCACCGAGGGACACAGAGCGGGTGAGGCAGCACTGCTTGAGGTCATAGCGGGGGCAATTGAGGCTGGCGTTTCAAACCTGACTGCATATGCGTTTTCCACTGAGAATTGGAAGCGCTCGCCCGAAGAGGTTCGTTTTCTAATGGGGTACAACAAAGAGGTGCTTCGCAGAAGGCGGGATCTTCTGAATCAGTGGGATGTTCGCATTCGATGGTCCGGTAGGGAGTCGAAGCTTTGGCCCTCTGTCGTGAAAGAGCTTCAAGAGGCCGAAAAGCTGACAGCCAAAAACAAGGGTCTAACCCTCACCATGGCCGTCAATTATGGGGGACGGCAAGAGATTCTCGATGCTGCCCAGGCTCTGGTCGATAAGGCAGCTAAAAATAAGAGTTCGCAGCGGGTGACCCAAGCCAGGTTCGAAAAAGAGCTTTACCTTCCCGACATGCCCGATGTTGATTTGTTCATTCGCTCTAGCGGGGAGATCAGGACCAGTAATTTCCTGCTTTGGCAGGCAAGCTATGCGGAGTATGTGTTCATGGAGGAGCTGTGGCCCGATTTCACGAGGGAAACCCTCTGGAAGGCCATAGCTGATTACTCTGGCCGGCAAAGACGCTTCGGGGCTGCGGTGGACAGCCCGCTAAACTAGGCACTTACCCAATCTGGCCTGTGGAGACTAATGGCATCCCAAAAACTTGACTCAGTAATCTCGCTAGCGAAGCGTCGTGGCTTTGTGTTTCAAGCGGGAGAAATATACGGAGGCTCGCGTTCGGCCTGGGACTATGGTCCACTCGGTGTCGAGCTCAAAGAAAACATCAAGCGCCAGTGGTGGCACTCGATGGTTTCCTCACGTGAGGATGTCGTTGGTCTGGATAGCGCAATCATTCTCCCCAAGAAGGTCTGGGAAGCCTCCGGTCACGTTGAGGCCTTTGTTGATCCGCTCATCGAGTGCACCAGCTGCCATAAGAGATTCCGTGCCGACCACCTTGAGGAAGCCTTCGAGGAGAAAAAGGGAAGAGCACCATCTTCGCTTGCCGAGATTGCATGCCCGAACTGTGGCGGAAAAGAGACTTGGACCGAACCCAAGAACTTCAATGGGCTCCTCAAGACAACGCTGGGTCCGGTCGAAGACGAGTCTGGGCTTCACTACCTGCGTCCCGAGACTGCCCAGGGCATCTTTGTAAATTTCAACAATGTGCTGAACTCAGCTCGTATGAAGCCGCCATTTGGTATTGGCCAGATGGGCAAGAGCTTTAGAAACGAGATAACACCTGGAAACTTCATCTTCCGCACGCGTGAGTTCGAGCAGATGGAGATGGAGTTTTTCGTCAAGCCCGGCGAGGACGAGAGTTGGCACGAGTACTGGATTCAGGAGCGTTACAACTGGTACGTGAATCTCGGCATCAACCCTGAAAACCTGAGGCTTTTCGAGCATCCAAAAGAGAAGCTCTCGCACTACTCAAAGCGCACCGTTGACATCGAATACCGATTCGGTTTCCAAGGTGGCGAATTTGGTGAACTCGAGGGTGTGGCTAATCGCACCGACTATGACCTAAGGACTCACTCCGAGCACTCGGGAGTTGACCTGAGCTTCTTCGATCCTGTTGAAGAAAAGCGTTGGACCCCATTTGTTATCGAGCCCGCTGCCGGACTCACTCGGTCGCTGATGGCGTTCTTAGTAGATGCTTACGCCGAGGACGAGGCTCCAAACTCAAAGGGTGGCGTGGACAAGCGCACGGTATTGCGATTGGACTACCGCCTCGCTCCCGTGAAGGCCGCTGTCCTGCCACTTAGTCGAAATGATGAGCTAAACCCAATTGCCAAGGAGCTTGCTGCAACTCTTCGCAAGACCTGGAATGTTGACTACGACGATTCCGGCGCTATTGGAAGGCGCTACCGCCGTCAGGATGAGATCGGCACTCCGTTCTGCATCACGGTGGACTTTGACTCGCTTGAGGACAAGGCTGTCACCATTCGAGAGCGCGACAGCATGGCCCAGGAGAGAATCCCACTGGTGAACGTCGCAAGTTACCTATTCGAAAGGCTGCAAGGCTAGCTTGGCCCTTCGCTACGGAAAGCACACCATTGTGGTGCCGGTCGTACTGGCGCCAATGGCAGGAATCACCAACACCGCTTTTCGAAGGCTTTGTCGTGAGCACGGTGGAGGTCTCTTCGTTTCGGAGATGATCACGTCCCGGGCACTGGTCGAAAGAACTCCAGAGTCAATGCGGCTGATTCGGCACCACCCCTCAGAAGAGATTCGTTCCATTCAGCTCTACGGAGTTGACCCAAAGACTATTTCTGATGCGGTATCGATGCTTGTGGATGAGGACAGGGCGGATCACATTGATCTGAATTTTGGCTGCCCAGTCCCAAAGGTGACCAGAAAGGGTGGGGGAGCGGCTCTTCCCTGGAAGAAGGACCTGTTCTCGGCCATTGTCAACGCTGCAGTTCGCGCGGCAGGAGAGATACCGGTCACCGTCAAGATGCGCAAGGGCATTGATGATGAGCACCTAACCTTCATCGATGCTGGCAAAGCCGCAAGGGACGCAGGTGTTGCGGCAGTAGCACTTCACGGAAGAACCGCCGAGCAGTACTACTCAGGCCAGGCTGACTGGGAGGCCATAGCACAGCTGAGAGCAGCACTGCCTGACTGTCAGGTGCTGGGAAACGGTGACATCTGGAGCGGCGAGGATGCTGTTGAGATGATGCGCCAGACGGGCGTCGATGGTGTTGTTGTTGGCAGGGGATGCCTCGGAAGACCTTGGTTGTTCGGCGATCTTGAGCGCTCCATAAGCGCCTACCTAAACGGCGAGAGCGCTCCAACCCAGAGTTCCATGCCATCGCTTGGTGAGGTTGCTGATGCCTTCTATCGGCACGCCCAGCTTCTTACAGAGTTCTTTGAAGAAGAGAACAGAGCCTGCCGCGACATAAGAAAGCACGTGGCTTGGTATTTCAAGGGTTATCCGGTTGGCGGCGAGCTTCGAGCTCAGCTTGCCATGGCCAGCTCGCTCGCTGAGATTGCAGAGCTGTTAGGCCAGCTAGACCGCACATCGCCCTATCCGGGCGAGGAGGCTGAGGGGCCCAGAGGTAGGCTCGGGGGCGTGAAGAGTTGCTCGCTGCCGGAGAACTGGCTTGATTCCCAAGAGCTTAGCGAGAGCCACCGGTCACAGCTGGAACTGGCTGAGCTTTCGGTCTCGGGGGGATGATGGATCAGCCAATCGAGACTGGCTACAGCGACTTCGACCGGGAGAGATTCGTTCCCCAGCCCAAGTCGTCAATGGTCAGGCGTGGGGAGTTTGCCCGGGATCGGGCAAGGGTTTTACACGCTGCCGCTTTTAGACGACTGAGCTCAAAAACTCAGGTGCTATCACCATCCTCAGGAGACTTTGCAAGAACACGCCTCACACACTCGCTCGAGGTTGCTCAGGTTGGCAGAGAGCTGGCTAACGCACTCGGAGTCGATCCAGACCTCGTTGACATGGCCTGTCTGGCACACGATCTAGGGCATCCGCCATTTGGCCACAACGGTGAATCCGCGCTGAACCTTTGGGCCGCTGACATAGGAGGTTTTGAGGGAAATGCCCAGACTTTTAGAATCCTCACGCGACTTGAAACAAAGATTTACGATGACTCAGGTGTCTCTCGGGGGCTGAACCTTACTCGGGCATCTCTGGATGCCGCTACCAAGTACCCCTGGCAACTCCACCAGGCAAGCGAATACGGCAACCAGGTCAAGTTCGGTGTCTACGGCGACGATCTTGAGGTCTTTGATTGGATGCGCCAGGAGGCGCCGGACGGAGCAAAGTGTGTCGAGGCCCAGATTATGGATTTCGCCGACGATGTTGCTTACTCCGTGCACGACTTCGAGGACGCCATTGTTGAGGGCTTTATCGACCCGGCCGTTATCTCTGATCCGGCCTCTGCGGAGGCCTTGATTGAGGAGGTTGGCAAGTGGTCCGGTGGCATGCTCGCCAAGGTTCAACTAGAGGAGGCCTTTGATCTTCTTCAGCAGTCAAGCTATTGGCTCACACAATTTGATGGATCCCCGCGCTCACTGGCA
>JAOGAX010000015.1 GCA_028144365.1 Aquiluna sp. | reverse complement strand
TAAGTATGCAACCCCAGAGGCCTTGGTCACGACCGAATGGCTGGCTGAGAATCTAGACGCGGTCACGGTTGTAGAGTCCAACGAAGACATCCTCCTCTATGACACCGGGCACATACCGGGTGCTGTGAAGCTTGACTGGCACACCGAACTAAACGATCAGGTGAGGCGCGACTATCTAGATGGTGAGCACTTCGCAAAATTGATGCGCTCCAAAGGCATTTCTCGAGACGACACCATTGTCCTCTACGGAGACAAGTCAAACTGGTGGGCCGCCTATGCGTTTTGGGTCTTCAAGCTCTTTGGACACCAGGACGTGAGACTTCTTGACGGCGGCAGAATGAAGTGGATTGCCGAGGGACGGGAGCTAACAACCGATAAGCCTTCTAGAGCGGCTGGCAATTACCCTGAAGTAGTTCGCAAGGATGACGAGATTCGAGCATTTAGGGACGACATCGCTAAGCACCAGCCCTCCCCCATTATCGACATTCGCTCTCCTCAGGAGTACACCGGTGAGCGCCTGCACATGCCCGACTACCCGAATGAGGGTGCAGCAAGGGCAGGTCACATTCCAAGTGCAAAGAACGTCCCATGGGGCAAGTTGGTTCAAGAGGACGGTTCATTCAAACCGCTCGATGAGCTTCAGACGATTCTCTTTGAGGAGACTGGCTCAAGCCCTCAGGACAAGTTCATTACCTATTGCCGAATTGGCGAGAGATCCTCGCTCACCTGGTTCGCGCTCAAGTACCTAGTTGGTGTCAAGGACGTTCGGAACTATGACGGATCTTGGACTGAGTGGGGGAACCTTGTAGGTGTTCCCATTGCCCAGGGTGAGGCTCCAGGAGTATTTGCTTGAGCGCTAGCGACATAGTCGAGGAGTTTGGGCTGATGCCAGACTCGGAAAAGCTTCAGCTGCTTCTCGAGTACAGCGAGAATTTGCCGGATGTCCCGAGTAAGTATGGCGAAAACCCCGAGCTCATGGAGCGTGTCGAAGAGTGTCAGGCTCCTGTCTTCATAGCCGTTGAGGGCAATTCGGATGCTGTTGAGCTCTTCTTCTCGGCACCACGTGAGGCTCCGACCACCAGAGGGTTTGCCTCGGTGCTTCACGCCGCACTAAACGGCAAAACCGCCCGAGAGATTACAGACTTAGATGACGACTTTCCAGGACAGCTCGGACTCGAAAAGCTCATCTCACCGCTTCGAGTACGAGGAATGAGGGGCATGCTGTTCCGAATTAAGCGGAAGACAAAAGAGCTTCTTGATTCCTAGTGCTCTGAACCTGGGTCCCATTACCGCAACGCTTGTTGTAGGGCCAGAAGGCGAGCACGTTGGGCCAGACGGAACAAGTAAGTCCCTTGGAGGGCAGGCGGATTTTGACTGGTTCGTCTCGGTACGAAGGCGGGCAGAGGTAGTCCTCACCTCCGGCAAGAGCTACGTGGACGAGAACTACCGCGCTCCAGCGAATGTGGAACTAGCAGTATTCTCTCGGGCTGTCACAGCATCAGATCTTGCTCCTGGGGTCATGCTCATCTCAGAGCAACATGCAACCAACTTCATTGAGGCAGTCAAACATCTGCAATCGCTCGGGTTTGAGAGGATTCAATGCGAGTTTGGACCGACAGGCTTCCTCGCACTAAGCGCTGTGCCCTCGGTTGAGGCATACCTGAGCTCTGACAAGCTCAGCGGCATTGAGGTCTTCACGTCAAGGCATGGAGTCGATTTCGAGTTGGTTTCATTCGCCGAGCTATCTATTGCCCGCATCGGCAGCGTGGCTGTCCACTAAATGGGTGAAGTCGGGGTAATTTTCGACTGTGAAGCTTGACCTAACAGACATTTCTGAGACATTTCAGGGGATGCTGTCAGGTATCAGTGAGGTGGAGTCTCGAGATGAAATCGTCCTGACTCAAATTCCCTCTCCTAAAGGCATTGCCCCAGAGGCCATAGCTATTAGTGCTGAGGTTGCTCACGAAACCGCCTCAGACCATGGGGTAAGCCGTCTGGTCTACTGCAGAGACCCCGAAATGCCTGAGGGTTGGAACTCTGAGTTCAGAATCATCGGTTACGCAAAGAGTCCTATTGAGCTTGAGATGGCGAAGGACGACTACACAGCCGCCATGCCCTGGGAGTGGCTAAAAGACTGCCTGCAAGCATCTGGCGCACAATTCGCGCACGAGGCAGGCACCACAACAACCGTTATTTCCACCGGGCATGGCTCACTTGTTGCTCAACCCCAGCATGGTGAGCTTGAGATTCGTGCTAGCTGGGCACCGCTCGACTTCGATCTTTCCAATCACCTGCGAGGCTGGATTGAGCTGGTGGCACTAATCTCGGGCCTTCCGCCGAAAGACGGCAAGGTCGTGAGGCTGGATTGAAGTTAGACAACCCCCGTCTCGAGGTTAGATACGTAGATGACCCCGAGTCGCTAAAGGCCTTTATCGAAGCACTGGGCTCAGTCGAAGTCATCGGGCTGGATGCGGAGCGAGCCAGTGGTTTCCGCTATTCCCACAGGGCTTATCTGATCCAGATTGCAATCCAGGATGTAGCTATCTACCTGGTAGACCCCGAAGGTTTCCAAGGTGACCAGTGGGCCAAGGAGCTTGGAAGTGCCATGGCTAAAACCACCTGGATTCTCCACGCAGCCACTCAGGATTTGCCGTGTCTTGCAGAGCTGGGCATCAGGCCAACTTCGCTAATTGATACAGAGCTTGCCGCCCGTTTGGCCGGTCTTGAGCGGTTTGGTCTGGCCTCGCTGGCTGAGGTCCTGCTCGAAATGGAACTAGCTAAGGAGCACTCCGCCGCCGACTGGTCCCAAAGGCCCCTACCCGAAAGCATGCTCAACTATGCTGCCCTGGATGTCGATGTGCTGTTCGAGCTCTGGGGCGCTTTAGAGCAAACGATCAGCGAGCAAGGAAAGCTGGACTGGGCTATGCAGGAGTTTCAGCACCTTGTTGGCTTCAAGGCTAAGGAGCCGGCAGCTGAGCCCTGGCGACAGCTCCCTGGCATGAGCAAAATCAAGGACGAGAGAAAACAAAAGATTGCAGCCTCTTTGTGGCTTGCTCGTAACAAGGTTGCCATGGAAAAGGACGTTGCCCCAGGAAGACTGATTCCAGATCGTTCCATTGCTGCGGTAGTAGCAGAGCCTCCAAAATCTAAATCGCAACTTGCGTCGAACAAGCAGTTCCAAGGCAGGGCTTCAAGAACGATGCTGGATCTTTGGTGGCGCTCAATTTCAGAGTCCGAAGCAGTTGAGCTTGGCGAAGAGGAGCGCAGCAGCGACTTCATTCCAAACCATAGGTCCTGGGAAAAGCGTTTCCCTGAGGCTCACGCGAGGCTAACTGCAACTAGACCGCTAATTGTTGATAAGGCCTCAGAGCTTGCTATGCCGGTAGAGAACCTACTAACCCCTGATATCCTGAGGAGAGTGTGTTTTGAGCCTGCAGAGGATGTTACAGCGCAGATGATGCTCCTTGGAGCCAGGCACTGGCAGGTCGAGATCTGTGCTCCGCTTATTGGTGCTGGTCTTGATCTTGCGCTAGCTCCTCCGACAGCTGAGGCTTAGCCTTCGGCACCCTGGTCCCGACAACCTGCTCCACTACCTCCATGGCAATCTGCTTGTCCGTAAGTCCCAACCTCACAAGAATCTCATCCCGTTCAGCGTGCTCAAGGAACTCGGCCGGAATGCCAACCTCGTGCAAACCAGTGTCTATCTGAGCCTCCCTTAGGCTCTGTCGAAGTCTTGAGCCAAAGCCGCCGACCCTAACGCCGTCCTCAAGGGTGACAATGAGCCTGTGCTGTGCTGAGAGCTCAACAAGGTCTTCGCTAACCGGCAGAATCCACCTCGGATCCACCACAGTGGCGCCGATCCCCTGCTGCGCAAGAAGGCCTGCAACCCTGACAGCTAGGTGGGCGAAGGGTCCGATACCTACAATCAACACATCCCTTGCTTCGCTCTCTGCGAGCAGATCCGCACCGTGTGCGAGTCTCTTTAGGGCCGGTAGCGGCTTAGCAACGCTTCCCTTTGGGAATCGAATTACGGTCGGGGCGTTGTCAACCGCAACTGCCTCGCGAAGACTTTCCCTGAGAGATGCCTTGTCTCTGGGGGCAGCAATCTGGATGCCCGGCACGACTTGAAGAATTGACATGTCCCACATGCCGTGATGAGACGCGCCATCTGGACCTGTGACGCCGGCCCTATCCAGCACGAAGGTCACGCCAGCTTTATGGAGTGCGACATCCATCAAAACCTGGTCGAAGGCGCGATTTAGGAAGGTTGAGTAGACGGCAACGACCGGATGCAGGCCACCAAAAGCCATTCCCGCAGCCGCTGTTACCGCATGCTGCTCAGCGATACCAACATCGAAGACCCTGCCCGGGTACTTCTCCGCCATGGCGTCCATACCAACGGGAATCAACATGGCTCCCGTGATTCCTACGATCTTGTCGTCCGCGTCAGCTGCCGCTACTAGCTCATCCCCAAACACGGAGGTCCAGCTTGGTTCGCTGGATGCTTTGATGGGTAGCCCGCTCTCCGGGTTAATCTTTCCCACGGCATGGAACTGGTCTGCCTCGTCCTCCAGTGCAGGCGAATAACCCCGGCCCTTCTGAGTTATTACGTGCACGATAACCGGCTGACCTAGGTTCTTAGCCTGCTGCAGGACTCTTTCGAGAGATACGAGGTCGTGGCCGTCAACTGGACCCAGGTGCTTAATGTCTAGGTTGGGGAATATTCCCTTTGGGACTCCAAAACCCAGAAGCGAATCTATGAAGGCGTGCGTGGCATTGAACAGGACCCTTCCCAGCGGACCAAAAATGGAAAATACCCGCCTGGAGATTCGATAGCCCTCTCGGTACCAAGGCTCGGTTCTAATCTTCGAAAGACCCCTTGCAAGTCCACCAATGGTCGGAGCATAGGAGCGGCCGTTGTCGTTGACGATTACCACTAGGTTGCGATCGTTGTCGTCCGTGATGTTGTTTAGGGCTTCCCAGGCCATGCCGCCAGTGAGCGCGCCATCACCAATCACAGCTACCACGTGACGGTCAGCCTGACCGGTTGCCTTGAACGCTCTAGAAATACCATCAGCCCAGGACAGTGAGGTCGAAGCATGGGAGTTTTCGACTATGTCATGCTCGGACTCGGAGCGCTGGGGGTAACCCGCAATACCACCAGATTGTCTGAGACCCGAAAAATCCTGCCTGCCAGTTAGCAGTTTGTGGACATAAGACTGGTGACCGGTATCGAAGACCATGGCATCGGTTGGCGAATTGAACACTCTGTGCATAGCGAGAGTGATCTCGACTACGCCCAGATTGGGTCCCAGGTGGCCGCCAGTCTTCGAGACGGTTTCAATCAGGAAAGAGCGGATTTCCTCGGCCAGCTCCTTGAGCTCGCGCTCGCTGAGACCCTCTAGGTCTTTCGGAGATTTAATTTGCTCAAGCATGCTGTGTTCAACCCCTCTTTAGCTATTCCTATGCCCTAGGCCACCAGCGAACGAAGCACGTACTGCAGAATTCCACCATTGCGGTAGTAGTCAGCCTCGCCCGGTGTGTCAATTCGCACCACAGCATCGAAGCGAACCTCTTGCGTTCCTTCAGGCGAGTGAGATGTCGGTGAAGCCACAACTGCAATGGTTTTGGGCGTAACTCCCTGGTTTAGCTGCTCAATCCCAGTGAAGCTGTAGCTTTCGGTCCCGTCGAGACCGAGGCTCGTTGCCTTCTGGCCCTCTGGGAACTGAAGCGGCAATACGCCCATGCCGATGAGGTTGCTGCGGTGAATGCGTTCGAAGCTCTCTGCGATTACGACCTTCACCCCAAGGAGCGAAGTGCCTTTGGCCGCCCAGTCTCGTGAGGACCCTGAGCCATACTCTTTGCCTGCCAGGACCACCAACGGGACTCCTGCTGCCTTGTAGTTCTCTGAGGCGTCAAAGATGAAGCTCTGGCTGCCATCAGGGCTTGTGAAGTCGCGCGTGTAGGTGCCCTCGACATCATCGAGAAGCTGGTTGCGGAGCCTAATGTTGGCAAAGGTTCCACGAATCATTACCTCGTGGTTTCCGCGCCTGGAGCCGTAGGAGTTGAAGTCAACTCTGGATACCCCTCTGTCGCTAAGGTACTTTCCAGCTGGAGAGTCAACCTTGATAGATCCGGCAGGTGAGATGTGATCGGTTGTTACCGAGTCTCCGAGCTTTACAAGGACCCTCGCATTTTCAACATTAGTCACTGGATCTGGCTTGAGCTGCATGCCCTCAAAATACGGGGGCTTCTTCACATAGGTCGACTTATCGTCCCACTCAAAAAGCGCACCCTCCGGTGTTGGAAGTGAACGCCAGCGCTCATCGCCATCGAAAACCGATGCGTACTGAGTGGTAAACATTTCACTATTGATTGAGCTGTCGATAGTTGACTGCACCTCATCAGGAGTGGGCCAAATGTCGACTAGGAAAACATCTTCGCCGGCGGCATCCTGACCCAGCGGATCTCTCTCGAAATCAAAGTCCATTGTGCCCGCAAGTGAGTAGGCGATAACAAGCGGTGGAGATGCCAGGTAGTTCATCTTTACATCTGGATTGATGCGCCCTTCAAAGTTTCTGTTGCCCGAAAGGACAGCGGTTACCGCAAGGTCACCATCGTTCACAGCGCTGGAGATCTCCTCATCCAATGGTCCCGAGTTACCGATGCAGGTGGTGCAGCCGTAGCCGACTAGGTTGAAGCCAAGCTTGTCGAGGTAGGTAGTAAGTCCAGACTTGTCGTAGTAGTCGGTTACAACCTTAGAGCCCGGAGCCAACGAGGTCTTCACCCATGGCTTAGCTTTGAGACCCTTCTCAACCGCCTTCTTTGCCAAGAGTCCGGCTGCGAGCATTACCGATGGGTTAGAGGTATTGGTGCAAGAAGTGATTGATGCAATTGTCACCGCACCATGGTCGATGGAGTAGTCCTTACCCTTCACTGGAACTGGCGCGCTGAAGGATGCTGCGTAATTCTTCAGGTCCTTCTCAAACGCACTCTTACTTGCAGAGAGCGCAATTCGGTCCTGTGGCCGCTTAGGGCCGGCAATTGAAGGGACCACGGTCGAAAGATCAAGCTCTAGATACTCAGAGTAGGTCGGCTCAACGGCGGGATCGTGCCAGAGCCCTTGAGCCTTGGTGTAGGCCTCGACCAGGGCCACTTGCTCCTCGGAGCGACCGGTAGTCCTCAGGTAATCAAGAGTTACCTCATCAATTGGGAAAATAGCCACGGTTGACCCAAACTCCGGCGACATGTTGCCAATGGTGGCTCTGTTCGCAAGCGGAACCCTGGTAACGCCTTCGCCATAGAACTCAACAAACTTTCCAACTACGCCGTGCTTTCTCAGCATCTCGGTGATAGTCAGAACGACGTCGGTAGCCGTTGCACCAACAGGAATTTCCCCGGTCAGCTTGAATCCGACAACTCTGGGAATAAGCATTGAGACAGGTTGGCCAAGCATTGCTGCCTCTGCCTCGATTCCACCTACACCCCAACCGAGCACTCCGAGCCCATTCACCATCGTGGTGTGACTATCGGTACCAACGCAGGAGTCTGGGTAGGCAATCGTCTGACCGTCAACATCCTTGGTCATAACAGTCCGAGCCAAATATTCAATGTTGACCTGGTGCACGATTCCCGTTCCGGGAGGTACGACCTTGAAGTTGTCGAAAGCGGTCTGTCCCCAGCGCAGGAACTGATAGCGCTCTCCATTGCGCTGATACTCGTACTCGACGTTTCGCTCGGCCGCATCCGCGCTGCCGGCAACATCAATAACAACCGAGTGGTCAATAACCATTTCAGCAGGGGCCAGTGGGTTAATCTGTTGCGGATCTCCCCCGAGCCCTTTTACCGCTTCCCGCATTGTGGCCAAATCAACAACACATGGCACACCAGTGAAGTCCTGCATAATCACTCGGGCGGGTGAAAACTGGATCTCGGTGTTTGGCTCAGCGCTTGGGTCCCAATTCACTAGGGCCTCAACGTGGCTATCGGTGACGTTCGAACCGTCCTTGGTGCGGAGCATGTTTTCGAGGAGAATCTTTAGAGAGTATGGGAGCTTTGAAACTCCGAGTCCTTCCATGCTGAAGTACTTGTAGGTCTTTCCGCCAACTTCCAAATTGGTTGCACCCGATAGATCTGTTGTCATGAAAAGTTCTTCTCCTACTTGCTTTCTGCCTCTAATTTACCCTGTGCGTCTCTCGCGATTCTTTTCAGCATGATCCAGGTCAGCGCCAATAGCCCCGCATAGGCCGGTGCCCCCATAACAACTCGGGAAGCTGCGAGCAGTTCCACCTCATTGGCTAAATACAAAGGCACCTGCACCGCAAGCCGCGCTGCAAAGAAACCGACCCAAATAATCGTTACTAGTCTCAGGCGTTTGTACTGTCCACTCTCACGCCAACCCTGCAGTCCAAAAAGTAGCTGCGCCGCATAACCCATTAGCGGCCTGCGAATCAGAACCGACAGCAAGAACGCAAGGCCATATGCGGCATTGGTGAAAAAGCCGGGTAGGAAGTAGTCGGCAGCCTGCCCTCCATCGCGCAGCGCCAAAAAGGCGGCCAGCGCAATTGCAAGGCCTCCTATAACTGCCTGCTGCAAAGATTGACGCCTCACTAAGCGAGCCAGAATGAAAATCAAGGACAGCCCAGCCGCTCCCCCAACCGCATAGACAGCCTCAGTGGTGACCGCATAGACAATGGAGAAAGTGGTGGCAGGAAGCACGGCCTCTGCGATCCCTAGCGGACCACCAATGCCTGCCAATAGTGACTTGGAATTTAGGTCGTAACCGTTCTCCGACTTCTCGAGCCCGAGACGGCGAGCAACATCGTCGGGATTACTCATTGTCACCGGTGGGAAGCTTCAGTGGTAGTAGGTCTCCTGGTGGCATGGCAATGTCTCCACGATTTACTGCGGTTGAACGGAAAATTGAAACCAGCCGTTCATAGTTTGGACCGAGCAGATCTGGTCCTGACATCACACCTCGCAAAAACCATCGCGGCCCGTCGACTCCTACGAACACGCTCTTGCGCATGACCTTGGTCTCTCCCGCAACAACAGGCACCGAGGCGTGGAGTTCAGGACCTAACAGTCCATTTAGCTCTTCCGCCTGACCCCCCTGGGATCCAATTCCGTCGGCCAATGCTCTTAGTGTGGTGCCCCAAAGTCCCTCGTTCTTTGTTGCCGCAAAGGCCTGGAGCTGAATCCTGTGAGAATCAACCTCAAGCGTCAGCGCTATAACTCGCTTGGATTTTTCGTCCACATCCGCACGAATTTTCATGTCCGGATGGGGGGAAATTCTGATGGAGCCAAAGTCTAGATAGGGAGTCAGGAGCCCAACCTCTGAGACATCGAATGGCCCCTTAGTTGGTCTATCAGTAGGTGAAATCTTCTCGCTCATCAGTTCCTCCCCGATGAGCCGAAGCCGCCCTCGCCGCGTGCTGACTCTGGAAGCTGGTCAACTGAGAGAAACTCTGCACGCTCTACCCTTTGAAATAACAGCTGTGCGATGCGGTCGCCCCGCACAACCTCGAAGGTCTCGCTGGAGGTATTTAGAAGCGTGACCATAATCTCCCCGCGATAGCCTGCGTCCACAGTTCCAGGAGTGTTTAGCACCGTTATACCGTGCTTTGCTGCCAGACCGGACCGAGGATGAACTAACCCCACAACTCCGTCCGGCATGGCAATCCTGACTCCGGTTTTCACCAGCTGCCTACCACCTGCGGGGATCGTGTAGTTTTCGGTGGACTTGAGATCAGCTCCGGCGTCACCGGGCTTCGCGTAGACAGGCTCAAACCCTGGCTCTGCAACTATCAACACTTCTAAGTTCACCCGACGAGCGTAATCTATTGGGGTGCAGTTAGCGATTTACAAAGAACGTCTCTACCCTTCAGTTTCCTTTTCAATTGCGCTTGCGCTCTCTGGCCCAATGGTGTTACTAGCATCACTGCCGTTTGGAACAGGCCTGGCAATTGCACTTGGTCTCTTAGTTCCGCTCGGTCTGAATTTGGTTGTTCAGCTGCTAGCGCCAAAAATAACCGTGGCCAATGGACGCTTGGTGGCAGACAGGATTTCAGTCCCTATTAGCGCCTTGGGTAAAGCCTCAGAGCTGAGCAAGGAAGAGTTCACAAAGGCACTTGGACCAAAAGCCGACCCACGCGCACAGCTGATGATTCGAGGTTATGTTCCTGGAGGAGTGAAGATTGAGGTGGCTGACCCTGAGGATCCCACCCCTTACTTGCTGATCAGTTCAAGAAACCCTGAGAAGCTAGCTATTGCACTCGATGCAAACAGGCCCTAGTCGGCTCTTCTTACCAAGTTGAGCTCTGGGCTTCACCAGGAAGCAGTTGATGCAGGTGAACTCATTCTCCTGCTGAGGTAGAACGACCACCTCAAGCTCTTCGTTTACTACGTCAGGAATCGTGAAGCTGTCAGCGTTATCGGCGTCGTCGTCGGAGAGCGACGGTTTTGACGGAATGCGTTCCTTGATGGCCTCGATTGACTCAGTGTCATCGTCGGTCTTCCGCTGCGCATCGTAGTCGGTTGCCATTAAGCCTCCTGTGCTTCTTGCGCGTGAACTATGCCCTAGCGGGGACAATTTTGCAAATTTGGCTCGCGGGTTTTCAAAAGTGTTAAGAACTCGCCCTCATCAAATAAGCCCTTTGCCCAATCCTGGTGCCAAACTTTCAAGCAAAGGAGTCTCTAATGGAACTCAGATTTGTAAACCGTGAGAGCGACTTTCTAGTCTTCGAGACTAGCGAGGGCGAGAAGCTCAGAGCATTGGTCGACGACCAACTCCGGGACGCAGTGCGCAACTCACAACAAATAACCAACTCAGGCATTTCTCCTCGGGAGGTCCAGAACAGGATCAGGGCAGGTGAGAAAGTAGAGGCTATCGCCGAGGCTCTTGGCGTCCCCACCTCAACCATCGAGCCATTCGCGGCGCCAATCCTTGATGAGCTCAACTTTGTCCTCGAGGCGGCGCTTTCCACTGAGGTAAACGACGGCAACAAGATGGTGCCGTTCAGAGAGCTGATAGCAAAAGAGGATACTGAGGCTAGCTTCTCGGTTCATCGCGAAGACGAGAAATGGGTGGTTTCAGTCGCAGGGGAAAAGAAAATGCTCTGGCACTATGACAACAAAGCCCGGCACCTTGAGCCTATGGATCCAAACGCTTCTTCAGTCGCGAAGGTCCACGCAAGCAGAGACATTGTCACCTCAACCATCGAGATAGTTGAGGAGCCGGAAGAGTCACCAGAGGCGAGCGTTCACGATCTTGTTGAGGAGCTACGCTCCAGAAGAAACAAAGAGCCAATCAAGCCAGCAACCGCAAAGGGACGCGCATCACTGCCGAGCTGGGATGAGATAGTGCTCGGCACCTCTAACTCAGAACCCGAAGCGCAGTAGCGGTATTCGCATCTCGGCCGGTGAAATCGAGCCGTGGTGAGCAATCATGTCGAAGGCCCGCTGCTTAGAAAACCCTGAGTGGTAAAGAGTGAAGTTCGATCGGGCCTGAAGAATTAGATCCGGCATTCGAGCTGCCGCCTCCTTGCCCACATTGCCGAACCAACCGGCAGACACCAAGTCGTTCGCAAGATATCCCTTTAGGGCATGACCGAGCGGTTGAAGACCTTCTAAAAGTTCGCTTGCTGCGGATGCGTCGCGCAAGTAAATGTAACCACTTCTTGTATCGCCGCCAAAGAACTCCAGGCCGAAATCCAGGTACTCGTCGAGCACCAACTGGCGATCCTTTTGGGTTTCAACCATTCCGTGATCGGAAGTCACAATGAGACCGGCTTTTGGTCTCAGCGAACTACTAAGTTTCTGAAGTCCGGACCCTACTTCTTCAAGCAGCGCTGCCCAACCTGGGGATGTCCACCCGTACTTGTGACCGTACTTGTCTAGCTCGGGAAAATAGAGGTAGCTAATCGACTTGCCTTTGGAGTTTGCCACCGACATAGCCGCTTCTATGCGGTCGTTTATTGTGTCTGCTGAGACAAAATTAGAGCCTCGCATGGTTGCAACACTGTAGGGCGTTGATCGGTACTCCTCTGCAGCAATCACATTCACCGCAACTCCCTCACCCACTCCCTTTTCGGCAACAGTTTGGTGTGGCTGCCAGATCAATGGGTCTGTGCGCTCGTTCCACCCGACTAGGAGATTTAGCCTTTCGTTGTGTTGCTTGTCCCAGACCTGATGGCCAATCAGGCCGTGCTCCCCCGGCATTAGACCTGTCCCAAAACTGCCAATGTTGGCACTCGTGGTTGCGGGGTAAGCGCAGTAGGTGATGGACTTCGGGCCTAGCGCGTTGGCTAGGAAGGGTGCGTGACCAGCCCTTTGTTGAAGCTGCTCTGCGCCGAGACCGTCGATTACGGCCACGATGATGTTATCTCTGCCTGCCAAACCGAATTTGTTTGGCCGCCCCAAGACCGCATCGAGTGCGGAGGAGAACACGTGTGAAATTGAACCGAATCCCTTAGGTGGTGGAGGTAGAGTCGAATTCACTCGCCAAGTTTCGCACAGCAAGGACCAATGGACAAAAGCACAGAGCGCATCGTAGATATCGATGTCGCCAGCGAAATGCGCGAAAGCTTCCTGGAGTACTCCTACTCGGTCATTTATTCTCGAGCCCTCCCTGATGCGCGTGACGGGCTGAAGCCTGTGCAGAGACGCATTATCTATCAAATGGGTGAGATGGGTCTTCGTCCAGATCGTGGACACGTGAAGTGCGCGAGGGTCACCGGTGAAGTGATGGGCAAGCTCCACCCTCACGGCGATGGTGCCATCTATGACGCCCTGGTGAGGATGTCGCAGGCATTCACGCTCAGACTTCCGCTCATTGACGGCCACGGCAACTTTGGTTCGCTAGACGATGGCCCTGCCGCAGCAAGATACACAGAGGCTCGTCTCACCCCTGCCGCAGCCACCCTGAACGAATCACTCGATGAAGATGTCGTTGATTTTCTGCCGAACTACGACGCTCAGCTAACCGAGCCCGAGGTTCTTCCG
>JAOGAX010000014.1 GCA_028144365.1 Aquiluna sp. | reverse complement strand
CGAGCTGGGCAGGCTTCCAGGTGTTGGACCAAAGAGTGCTCAGCGCATTGCCTTTCACCTAATTGACGCAGATCCCGAGGTAGCTCATAAGCTCGCCGATGTCCTAAGAGAAGTCAAAGAGAAGGTTCGTTTCTGCATCACCTGCGGCAATGTCTGCGAGAGCGAGCAGTGTGCGATATGTGCCGATGCGAAGCGGGACCAGGGCATTATCTGCGTGGTAGAGGACTCCAAGGATATCGGTGCCATTGAGCGAACCAGAGAGTTCCGAGGGCTCTATCACGTTTTGGGCGGGGCAATCTCACCGATTGCTGGCATTGGTCCAGACCAGCTAAGAATTCAAGACCTTATGAAGCGCCTGGCGAATCCAGATATCCGTGAGGTCATCATCGCGACTAACCCAAATCTGGAGGGTGAGGCCACCGCCACCTACCTAATTCGCCTCTTGAGCTCACTGGAAATTGCAGTTAGCAAGCTCGCCAGCGGCCTGCCTGTGGGTGGCGATTTGGAATATGCGGACGATATGACGCTTGGTAGAGCCTTTGAGGGCCGTAGGCGAGTGAACTAGACTTCTTCGTTAGCGCTGTCGCCCTTTCCCCAACAAGGAGAACTAGTTGCCGCTTATCGTCCAGAAGTATGGCGGATCCTCGGTTGCCGATGCCGACAAGATCAAGCATGTGGCTGCGCGTGCTCTGGAATCTCAAGCTGCAGGCAACGAGGTTCTTGTCGTTGTTTCAGCCATGGGCGACACCACCGATGAGCTTTTAGATCTAGCAAGCAGCGTGACCACCGAGACACATGGAAATCGTGAGCTGGACATACTGCTAACCGCAGGTGAGCGCATTTCGATGTCGCTATTAGCCATGGCCATCAAGGAGCAGGGTGGCAAAGCAATGAGCTTCACCGGCTACCAGGCCGGGATTTCGACAGACTCCGAGCACGGCAGCGCTCGAATCTGGAAGATCGATCCAACCCGCATTCGTGAAGCCCTCGATGAGGGAAACATTGTCGTTGTCGCGGGGTTCCAGGGTTTTAGCTTTGAAAATGGCGACACCACGACCTTGGGAAGAGGAGGCAGCGACACCACGGCTGTGGCGCTGGCGGCAGCACTCAAGGCAGAGGTTTGTGAGATTTACTCAGATGTAGACGGTGTTTACACCGCCGACCCAAGAATCGTTCCCAGAGCGCACAAACTTGCCCAGATCGACCTGGACTCAATGCTCGAGCTTTCATCCTCGGGAGCAAAGATTCTCTTTATTCGGGCCGTGGAGTTTGCAAGAAGGCATCGGGTTCCGCTCAGAGTCAGATCAACATTTAGTGCCGACCCGGGCACCTTGGTTTATAGCAGTAAGGATGGAGAAGAAATGGAAGAGCCAGTAGTCTCCGGTGTTGCAACCGATAACACCCAGTCAAAAATCACCGTTATTGGTCTGCCTGACAGGCCAGGTAAGGCGGCAGAGGTCTTTCAGATCGTGGCCGAGGCTGGTGCCAACATCGACATGATCGTTCAGAACGTCTCGACAACCGAGAACCACCTCAGCGACATCTCCTTCACCCTTCCACACAATGACCGTCACAAGGTTGTTGAGGCACTCAAGGCGAAGCAGTCCGAGGTTGGTTTTGAATCTATTAGCTATGACGATGAGATCGGAAAGCTCTCAATTGTCGGAGCTGGAATGAAGACCTCTTCAGGAGTCTCTGCAAAGCTCTTTGGCTCACTTGCAAAGGCGGGTATCAACATCGAGATGATCTCGACCTCTGAGATCAGGATCTCTGTTGTCACAAGGGCAGACCAGCTCAAGGAGGCTACCCGCATCGTTCACACAGCCTTCGAGCTAGACGCTGCCGAGACTGCCGTCATCTACGCAGGATCGGGACGCTAGACATGGCGGGACCAAACCTGGCGCTGGTTGGTGCGACCGGTGCCGTCGGCACCGTCATGGTCGACATCATCAACTCCAGAGAGAACATCTGGGGTGAGATCAGGCTAATTGCTTCGGCTCGCTCTGCAGGTAAGCAGATTGAGATTCACGGTGAGATGGTGACCGTGGTCGAGCTTTCAGAGGAAGCCTTCAAGGGCATAGACATTGCCCTTTTTGATGTCCCAGACGAGGTTTCCGAGCACTGGGGACCGATCGCTGCGGCTCAAGGTGTAGTAGTGGTTGATAACTCAGCCGCATTCAGAATGAACCCCGAGGTTCCACTGGTGGTGCCTGAGGTGAATCCTGAAATGGCAAAGAGCCGGCCACTTGGCATTATCGCCAACCCCAACTGCACGACCCTGACCATGATGGCGGCCCTTGGTGCTCTTCACCGCAAGTGGCAGCTCACCGAGCTTGTTGTCGCAAGCTACCAAGCTGTTTCAGGAGCTGGTGCTGCAGGAATTGACCAGCTGACCGCGGAGACTTCAGCAGTCGCACAAAACCCCGAGGCTGGATTAACCTCCGACAGCGTCTCTAAGACTCTTAGCTCTCAGGGCCTTGAGCAGTCTGATTCGTTGTGGCCGGTGCCAATTGCGCTAAACGTTATTCCACTTGCAGGCTCCGTGAAAGAAGGCGGGCACTCTTCTGAGGAGCTCAAGGTGCGAAATGAGTCTCGGAAAATTCTTGGCATCAAGGATCTCAAGGTCTCGGCAACCTGCGTGAGGGTGCCGGTCCAGGTGAGCCACTCGCTTGCCGTGCACGCAACCTTCGCCAGCGACATCGCCGTGGCAGATGCCAGGGCCGAGCTAGAGAAGCAGCCAACGGTTGTGATGATGGATGACCCTCAGAACAACGTGTTCCCGACTCCCGCCTTTGTCGCGGGCCAGGACCCGACGTTTGTGGGCAGGCTTCGCCAGTCACTGGACTTCCCAAATACCCTGGAGCTCTTTGTCGTTGGCGACAACCTGCGCAAGGGCGCTGCGCTTAATACTTACGAGATTGCCGAGCTGGTTGCTGCGGAGCTCGCCTAACTTATCGTTAGCAGCGTTGCACTTGGTGGGCAGAAGACCCTAATCGGCGAGTAAATGCTTGCCCCAATGCCGCCGGAGACGTGCAGGTAGGCGTTCTGTGAGCCAAGCGTCCATGCGGAGACGCCCTGAGCATGCTCTCTCGGAAGATCGCAATTGGTGATTATCGCTTTGGATCCTGGCAGGCATACCTGACCGCCATGAGTGTGGCCGGCAAACATCAGGGCGGCACCAAGTTCTAGAAAGCCGTCAATTACCCTGCGGTAAGGGGCGTGGGCCACACCAATTGTGAATCCCGGCATCTTCTCTAGTGCAGCTAAATCGTCTAGGTTCTCGTGCGGATCGTCCACCCCAAGAAAGTCCAACTTGTTTCCGGCAACGCTGAGCGAACCGGATTGGTTATTTAGGTTCAGCCATCCCGCACCCTCAAACTCTCCCGTCATTCGTTCGGTATCGAGGTCATTGCGCTCGGAGGTGACCTTAGAGGGACCGCTTAGGTAGCTGAAAGGGTTCTTTGGTTTGGGAGAGCGGTAATCGTTGCTCCCGTTGACAAACACCCCGGGAAAATCGAGCAGGGGTTCAATTGCCACAAGAAATGGGCTCACAGAGTCTTTGTGACCAAGGTTGTCGCCCGTATTCACGACAATGTCTGGCTTGAGCGCAGCCAGCTCCTTCAGAAAAGCAGCCTTATTTCTTTGCCCGGGGGCAAAGTGGATGTCTGAGATGTGAAGGAAGCGGGTCGGTTCTATCCCAAGTCCAGTCAGCTCCACTTCAACGAGCTTGAAGGGTCCCGCGTTTGTCGCTAGCGACATCTGTTGGGCAGCACGATGACCGCCGAAGCCTCAATCACTGCCTCTCCAGCTGCGGGGATGGTGGAGTGAACCAATTCGTTTTCTAGGGTTGGCTCGCACTCATCCAGCAAGAATCCCTGTGATGGCTGCGGGAAGCTTGGGAACAGTCCCGCGCCTTCAAGAGCTGAGAAGGCCTCCTCCAGCGTGAAGCCAGTAACATCCGGTACCACCAGCTGGCCACCTCCGGAGATGTAAACCTTAATGAGGGATCCTCTCGGGACTGAGTTACCAAACTCTGGCTCCGAGTAGGCAATCATGCCCAGTGGCATTGTTGATGCCACCTCTTCCTCAACAATCTGAATGTTGAGATCCGAGGAAATTAGCTGCACCTTTGCGGTCTCTGGGTCAAATCCCTGAACGTTTGGCACCAAAACCATGGCCGGCTCTATGTAGCGAGGCTCTGCCTTGGCAAAGTCCTGACCCTCATAGTGCTTATTCACCTCGGTCATGACTTGACGCCATACCGCGTGCCGGATGGTTGATACTGCCCTGCCGTTTATGCTCTTTCCCTTCTGAGGGGTGAGTCCGACAACGTTTCCAACCCAGGTGGCTGTGGCAACCTCAGACGAGAATCCAGTCATCCAAGTGTGAAGCTGCTGGTCGGTGGTTCCGGTTTTTCCTGCAAGCGGGGTGCCGTCGTTAGGGTTTGCTGCCGCTCCGGTGCCATAGGCAACCACGCCTTTCATGGCGTGGACCATGGCGTTGGCAATCTCTGGGGCTACCGCCTGGGAGCAAAGGCTCTCTGGCACCGTTAGTTCTTCGTTGGTCTTTCTTAGCAGCACACGATCAATTGCGATCGGGGAGCAGTAGACACCACCGTTTGCAATTCCTGCGTAGGCTGCGGCCATCGTAAGTGGGGCAATTTCGTTGGTGCCAAGGATCGAGGAGGGAACAAACAAAAGCTCCTCGCCATCTGCTCGGTGAACACCAAAGTCTTCGGCCACATCTCGGATGCCACAAAGGTCAAGCTGTGATGCCATTGCAGCGAACGCGGTGTTCTGGGAGGTGATGACAGCCTGCTGAACGCTGATGTCATCGATCGTATTCTCTTGGTCGGTGCCCGAGTTCTTTACCTCCCAGAGACCAACGACTCCGCCACAGGTTGCCTGGAAGTCCTCGGCAACGTTCCAAATCTTGACCTCATCCGGTTCACCGTCAAGATCGATGTCTTCACCCGTATAAACGCGACCATCGACGTGATCGCCGAGGCTGTAACCCTGCTCCAACCACTCGGCTAGGGTGAACACCTTATAGGTCGATCCCGGCTGGAAGCCCGAGGAGCCGCCGTAATCGCGATCGGTGTTGTAGTTGACGCTGGTCGAGCCAGGAGGTGGGTTTTCACTCTGATCGAAGGTGCGGTTCTGAGCCATTGCGACAATCCGGCCGGTGCCAGTCTCAACCGAAACGGAAGCCGTACCAAAACCCCACTCGTTATCCTGTGGCAGATTAGTCATGACCGCATCCCATGCAACCTCTTGGATGTCCAGGTCCAGTGTGGTGTAGATCTCCATGCCACCGCGTCGAAGCAGCATTTCTCGCTCTTCAGAGGTGACCCCGAACTCAGGTGAGTTTCTAATGGTCCATACGGTGTAGTCGCAGAAGAAAGCGGTGGTCTGGTTTACTTCGCAACCGGATTGCACCGGCGTGATTCTTGTCTGAATCGGGGAGGCTTTGTAGTTGTCGGCCTGTTCTTGGGTCAGGTAACCCTCGTCTGCCATGCGCTGCAGAACGTAGTTACGTCTTCCAAGCCCGCGGTCTAGGTTGTCGGACTCGTCTGGCTTGTAGTCATTTGGGCTCTTGAGCATGCCGGCAAGGTATGCAGCCTGAGGGATGTTGAGCCTGCTCGCTGGGATACCAAAGTAGTACTGGCTTGCGGTCTCAACGCCGTTTATTTGGTTTCCCAGGAACACCAGGTTTAGATACCCAGCAAGGATGTCTTTCTTGGAGACCTCTTTTTCAAGAGCTATTGCAAGCCTGATCTCGCGAAGCTTTCTGTCGACCGTCACCTCTGTGGCATCGCGAATCGCATCCTCATCGCCGGAGAGGTTTGCCGCTTCTACTAGAGACTGCCGCACGTACTGCATGGTTATTGTCGAGGCTCCCGGCCCCTCGCCGAAAGTTGCCAGGTTTGTCAGCGTTGCCCTTATCAGTGAGATGACATCCATGCCGCCGTGCTCGTAGAATCTTGGGTCCTCTACCGCAACCACCGCATCAATAAGGTTGGGGGACATTTCCTCGAAGGGAACCTCAACCCTGTTCTCGTGATAGAACGTCGCTATCAGTTCTGGTTTTCCGTCTCTCAGGCCGTAAACGTTTGATGCCTGAGAGGCGTTTATCGGCCTCACGTAGACAGGCAGTCCCTCAAACATGGCAACGCCTGTTGAGGCTGCGACGCCAGCAACTGCCACAGCGGGTGCTAGGAGCGCGACGGCCAAAAGACCCGCAACCGCGCTAAGCACACCAAACTTGAGAAGGTTTCCTAGCGTCGAGAGAACTGACTTACCCGACATAGACTCTAGGTTACCTCTCGATACCTGAAACGGAGCTGTGAAATGACCAAGTGGGAGTATGTAACAACCCCCCTTTTGCTGCACAAAGAGACCGAGATTCTCAACACCTGGGGTAGCAAGGGCTGGGAGCTTGTCCAGGTAACCACCGGGCCTCAGGGAGGGCTCATCGCCTTTCTAAAGCGAGCTGCCGAGTGAGCGTAGAGGCAAGGCTTGCCGCCCTTGGCCTGGAGCTTCCCGAGGTGGCAACACCCGCAGGTGCCTATGTGCCAGCGGTCATTAGCGGAAACCTAGTCTTCACCGCCGGTCAGATCCCACTGGTTGACGGAAAACTAATGGCTGAGGGACGCCTCGGTGCCGAGATTACTGCCGAGCAGGGCAAAGAAATTGCACAGCGCTGCGCACTCAATGCCATTGCAGCGGTCAAGAGCGTACTGGGTGATCTTGAGAGAGTGAAAAAAGTCGTCAAGGTGGTTGGGTTTGTCGCATCGACCCCAGAGTTCACCGCTCAACCAGGAGTTGTGAACGGTGCCAGCGAGCTATTGCAGGCAGCCTTTGGTGATGTCGGTATCCACGCCAGAAGCGCTGTAGGGGTCGCAGTACTGCCTCTAAATAGCCCGGTTGAGGTTGAGCTTATTGTCGAGTTTGAGTAGCTAGATACGCTTCGACATCCAGATCGAGCTTTCGATCTCGAACCCAAGGCGATCGTAGAGCTCCCTGGATTCAGGGTTGTTCTGCTCGGTCTCCAGGAAAATGACCTTCACATCCCTAGCGCTGGCTCGTGACTGGGCTTCGGTCATTAGCAGAGTGCCGACCCCCTGGTGCCGGTATTCGTTGGCGACGAACATCTCATCTATCAGCGCCTCTGCACCACCTGACTCGATTCCCCAGCCCCAGGTGATTACCAGATAGCCGGCAAGCTCTTCGCCCTGCTCGGCAATCAGAAAATCTCCTAGCTGCTCGTTTGCAATGAGCGGACCTAGTGCTTCCAGTAGGTGCTCATCGCTGAGCGGGGTGCCGACCTCATCGCAGTAGCTGCGCATGAGTCTGAGAACTGCGTCCTGGTCGCTTGCTAAGGCCCTGCGCACACTTGCCATCAGTCACTTGCTCCTGAGGCGACCCGAGACGAAATAGTGTCCATCACGGTTGTGTCGGCGAGGGTAGTGACGTCTCCCACTGGCCTGTCCTCCGCTACGTCCCTAAGCAGACGACGCATGATTTTTCCGGAGCGAGTCTTGGGTAGCTCTGCCACCACAAATATTGTCCTTGGTTTGGCGATTGGTCCAATCTCTTTTGCGACATGGTCGCGCAGCTCCTTGGAAACTTTCTCCTCATCACCGGTCTGGGAGACCTGGCTTGCTCGCAAGATTACGAAGGCGACCACGGCCTGACCGGTGGTCTCGTCCTTGGCGCCAACCACCGCTGCTTCTGCAACATATGGGTGAGAGACCAAGGCCGACTCAATTTCGGTGGTTGAGAGCCTGTGACCCGAGACGTTCATGACGTCATCGACGCGGCCCAGAAGCCAAAGGTCTCCATCTTCATCGAGTTTTGCTCCGTCGCCTGCAAAGTAGCGGCCTGGGAAACGCGACCAGTAGGTTTCCTTGAAACGCTCCGGGTCGCCCCAGATGCCCCTGAGCATTGAGGGCCAGGGTTCGGTGATAGTCAGCAGACCGCCATGGCCATTTCCAACCGCATTACCCTCGTCATCAACTACCTCCATCGAAACTCCAGGCAGGGGCAGCATCGCACTGCCGGGCTTGGCGGCGGTTACTCCCGGCAGTGGCGAGATCATGATTGCGCCCGTTTCGGTTTGCCACCAGGTGTCGACGATTGGGGTGGTGCCAGAGCCAATGACCTCTCGGTACCACATCCAAGCCTCGGGGTTAATTGGCTCTCCAACACTCCCCAAGAGCCTCAGAGAGCTCAGGTCAAACTTGTTGATCATCTCCCGGCCAAGCTTCATGAAAGACCTGATCGCAGTTGGAGCGGTATAGAAGATGCTCACCTTGTATTTTTCGATGATGCTCCACCATCTGCCCCAGTCAGGAGTGTCTGGGGTTCCCTCGTAGATCACCTGGGTTGCGCCATTAGCCATCGGCCCGTATGCAACGTAAGAGTGCCCGGTGATCCACCCGATATCTGCGGTGCACCAGTAAACGTCTTTTGTCTCGTGCAGATCGAAGACATTTTTGTGGGTATAGGCAGCTTGGGTTAGGTAGCCGCCAGTGGTGTGGAGGATGCCCTTGGGTTTTCCTGTAGTACCTGAGGTGTAGAGAATAAATAGCGGATGCTCGGCATTGAAACCCTGCGCCTGGTGCTCAGAGGATGCGGAATCTAGCCGCTCATGCCACCAGAGATCGCGGTTATCGTCCCAGTCAATTTCATTGCCGCAACGCTTAACCACCAGCACGTGTTCAACGCTGGGGCACTTTTCATCGCTGAGGGCCGAATCTACTGCCGGCTTTAGAGCACTGGCCTTGCCCTTTCTATAACCACCATCGGCCGTGATGACAAGCTTCGCTCCTGCGTCTTGAATCCTCGTGGCTAGTGAGTCTGCAGAAAAGCCACCAAAGACCACCGAGTGCACAGCCCCGAGCCGCACTACGGCATGCATGGCAATAATGGCCTCGGGGATAAGAGGCATATAAATAGCCACTCGATCACCAGACTGGATTCCGAGACTTGCAAGCACGTTCGCGGCTTTCTTCACCTCTTGCAGCAGCTCTTTGTAGGTGAAAGCCTTTGTGTCACCAGGCTCACCCTCGAAAAATAGTGCTACGCGATCGCCGGCTCCAGACTCGACGTGTCGGTCCAGGCAGTTGTAGCTAACGTTTAGCTCGCCATCTTCAAACCACTTTGCAAAGGGAGCCTCGGACCAATCGAGAGTTTTTGTGAAGGGCTTGTGCCAGTGAAGGTTATTTGCCTGCGCGGCCCAGAATGCTAGGCGGTCTGACTTCGCCTTTTCGTAGAGTTCAGGCTGAGCCACGGCGCTCGCACTAAATTCAGCGATAGGGGGGAACCTGCGGCTCTCGTGGAGCAGGTTCGCAATTTCATTTTCGCTTGACATCTTTGTCCTCCAGAGTTGCCCCTTCATAATGCCAGAGATTGGGTTTGGACTCCTAAAACTCAAAATGTGGCGTTTGAAAAGTCCCCCAAATGGGGAACAAATTTACGCAAAATGCTTTTAGACTCTGTGTACTGACTTCGGTTGGTTTTTGTCGGGGGCATCCCCCCATAGCTCCCGGCAACTGGCGGCAGCTTTCCCCCAAAGCTGCCGCCCCTTTCTTTTCCACAGCTTTTTATTTCACGTAGCTTCTTTGTCCCTTGGGTTTGCATGATGTGGCAATGGAATTACCCGCGAAGCTTCTTGAGCTTGTAGTAGACCCCGCAGTGCGGGACGTTGTCATTTCTGGAGACTTCTGCGCAATCGATAAGGGTCGTGGCTTGGAAGCGGCTACGAGCCCCTTCACTGAGGCAGAGCTCGAGGGAGAACTCAGACAGCTGGCCTTTGAGGCTGGGGTCAGATGTGACATTGCAAAACCAGTTGCCGACATTGCCCTAGGTCGTTTTCGAATTCACGCTGTACTGCCTCATGGCGTCTCGACTGTTCCCCAGCTGAGCCTTCGGGTTCACCCCGAAATCCATCTCGGGCTCCAGGATCTCACCGAACGTGGTGGTCTTTGCTATCGCTGGGCCGCTTGGCTGAGAGCTGCACTCCTGGATCAGAAGGCCATTGTCTTTTCAGGTGCTACCGGTTCCGGCAAGACAACTTTGTTGCGGGCACTTCTAATGGAGACATCGGAGCGAGTTATTTCTATTGAGCAGACTCCAGAGTTGAGGCTTTTGCCACCTGCGGTTCAGCTCTTTTCTCGAGAGGCAAATCAGGAGGGTGTTGGGGAGGTTACCCTCAGCGAGCTGGTCACCCACAGCCTGCGCATGCGTCCCGATCGCCTTGTAATTGGAGAGGTTAGATCAAGCGAGTTTGGAGCGCTGCTCCAGGCAATCTCAAATGGCCACCCTGGTTCGATGACCACTCTGCACGCCACCTCGCTTGCACAGGTGGCAGACCGCCTGTTGATCCTTGGCAAGTTATCCGGCTTGAGCGGTGAGCTCACCTCGATGCTGGTGGCAAATTCAATTGACTACGTGGTTCAGCTATCTAGAGATAGTCGTGAGCTCGAGGTTGGCATCCCTCAGCTCAACGGTTCCACGCTAAAGATAGTGCGGCTGCCATGACTGCCGGAAGGCTGCAGAGCCTCTTGTCCAGCGGCCTGCCGCTCAGGTCTGCACTCGAACACTCTGGAACCGCGACACTTAGCCCACTTGCCATCGAGGCGATAAGGCTTGGCTCTCCGCTCAAGAGGGTCCTAAGTCAGCTCGATGAGATTGAACTTCAACAGCAGCGGGCACTTGCTGAGCTAAACCAGGCCCTGGCTGTTCCCAAGGCCACCAGGGCTCTTTTGAGTTGGCTCCCAGCTTTTGCACTTGTCGCCTCCCAGTTGATGGGACTTAGTTCCCTCAGCGCGCTGTCACATCCGGTCTCGCTGATTGCGATTGCACTTGGTTTTGGGCTGATCCTGTTGGGTCGAAAACTGACCGGCTCAATGCTCATTGAACCCAAGCTAGATCAAGCAGCCATTTACTCACTTCAGCTATTTGGCGTCACGATTGCTTCTGGGCTGGGTCTCAGTCAAGCGCTCAAGCGCTATCCCGAGCTCGGTTCATCGCGGGCGGTAATGGAACTTGTAGAGGTTTCGAGGACAACAGGCTGCTCGCTCTCCAGCCTTGTTCAATCAACCATCCAATCGGAGATCACCAACTCGAGCGCCGCACTTATGACCGAGCTAAGGGAGTTGTCGGTCAAGCTTCTGATTCCGCTGGGGCTAACCACCCTCCCGGCCTTCTTGCTTTTTACCATCCCGCCGATATTCATCGGCATTACCAATAGATAAGGAGAGAAAAATGAAAATAATCAACTCAGAGCGCGGTGCAATCACCGCAGAGTATGCAATTGCCACCCTCGCTGGTGTCGCATTTGCAGGGCTAATGCTGCTTGTGATGCGCAGCGAAGAGGTGCGCTCACTGCTGTTCGGGCTTGTCGCCAGGGCACTGGGCGTTGGATAACCAGAGGGGCGCCGTCACCGCCGAGTTCATGCTGCTGATGCCAGCTGCAATCTTGGCGGTGACGCTCCTTTTGGGATCATTCACACTTGCGCTCGAGCGAGTGAAGTTCGAGCTTGAAGCCTTCCAGTTTTCAAGGAGCTACCTCTATGGACTCGATACCGAAAGTCATGAATACATCGAGCGCAAGAAAGGCAACCGGAGCTGCATCGAAGTGAGATCAAATTCACCATTTAGCTTTAGGAGTGAGTATTGCCTGCACAAAATCGGCACCTAGAAAATGGCTCGGTTGGACTGGTTGTCGCAGGGCTAATTGCGACCATCTCCCTCTACCTAACAGGGTTATCAATCGCCCACTACTGGCTGCTGTTAGAGGTTAGGACTCAGCTTGTTGCCGACCTTGCAGCCATTGCAGCAGCCGACACTATGACTGGCATCATCGCCGGCATACCTTGTGAAAATGCAAGAGAAATTGCCGCCGGTAATGGCGCAAGTTTGGATTCTTGTCGTATTGTCAGTGAAGTTGTCAGCATTAGGGTTGGCAAACAAGACCTACTTTTTGAGGTCTTCGCCAGCGCGGAAGCGGTGGCAATGGGTGCAATGTAGGAGTGGATTTGGCAAAGAAACTGGTGATAGTTGAGTCGCCTGCCAAGGCGAAGACCATCTCCAAGTATCTGGGCGATGACTACGAGGTCTTGGCCTCGGTCGGACATATCCGAGACCTAGCCGAGCCCAAAGAGATTGCGGCCGAAAAGAAAAAGGAACACCCATCCCTGGCGAAGTTTTCGATTGATGTCGACAACGACTTCGAGCCCTACTACTCGATCTCCCCAGGAAAGTCCAAAACAGTTGCCGAGCTCAAGAGCGCTCTCAAGGGTTGCGATGAGCTCTACCTCGCAACCGATGAAGACCGAGAGGGAGAGGCAATCGCCTGGCACCTCCTAGAGGTACTAAAGCCCAAGGTGCCAGTTCGCAGGATGGTCTTCAACGAGATCACCAAGGACGCGATTCAAGAAGCAAGCCGAAACACCAGGGAGATAAACGACAACCTCGTTGAGGCCCAGGAGACCAGGAGGGTCGTCGACCGGCTGGTGGGCTATGAGATTTCTCCAATTTTGTGGCGCAAGATAAACCGAGGGCTTTCGGCTGGCCGGGTGCAGTCTCCTGCAATGAGAATGATTGTCGAGCGCGAACGCGAGCGCATAGCCTTCGTCTCTGCCGGATACAGCTCCGTGACCGCAAACCTAGAAGAGTCTTCTATCAGCTTCGAGGCGAAGCTTTTGAGCATTGATGGCAAGCGGCTCGCAGGCTCAAAGAGCTTTAGCGAAGAGGGTGTGCTGACAGCCGACGTTTTGGTACTTGCCCCTGATGCTGCCGAGCAGCTCGCAAAAGATCTAACAGGTGAAACTCTCAAGGTGACGAGCATCGAGGCTAAGCCCTCGACAAGAAAGCCCTACGCACCTTTCACCACCTCAACCTTGCAACAGGAGGCTTCCAAGAAGCTCTCGCTGAGTGCGAAGCAGACCATGGACCTGGCTCAGCAGCTCTATCAAGAGGGTCACATTACCTATATGCGTACCGACTCTCCCTCGCTATCCCAGCAGGCCATCAATGCCGCTCGAACCCAGGCCGCACAGCTATACGGACAAGAGATGGTTCCTGATGCACCCAGGGCGTATGGGGCAAAGAGCAAAAATGCCCAGGAGGCTCACGAGGCAATCCGCCCCTCGGGAGATTCCTTCAGGGAGCCCAAAGAACTATCGGGGTCGCTTGGGGCTAAGGCGCTAGCTCTTTATGACCTGATTTGGCGCAGGACCCTGGCTTCTCAAATGGCAGATGCCAAGCTCTCTACGACTACGGTGAAGTTTGCTGCCAGCGCCCAGGGCAAGGCTCTCGAGTTAAGCGCGAGCGGAACCGTGGTCAGCTACAAGGGGTTCATGGCTGTCTACGAGGTCATCAAGGAAGACGACGATGAAGAGCAGGCTAAGCTCCCCACGCTCGCTGAGGGTCAGGCAATAACTGCCGAGGAAGTCATCGCAAAGTCTCACCAGACTCAGCCACCTGCCCGCTACACAGAG
>JAOGAX010000013.1 GCA_028144365.1 Aquiluna sp. | reverse complement strand
TTCTCAATGGTCTTTAGGGCCAAGGACAAGACCCTGACTGCAGCCGAGGCCACCGCTGCCAAGGAGGCAGCTGTTCAGCTGGCCGCAGAGCGGCATGGAGCGGAGCTGCGCGCATGACGATACAGGTTGCGGTCGCGGGAGCCAGTGGTTACGCCGGCGGGGAGCTGCTTCGGCTAATCTCCGCTCACCCAATGCTCGACCTGGGCAACGTCACGGCTTTTTCAAACGCGGGGGAGACTCTGGGCAAGATTCAGCCGCACCTAGGTGAGTTTGCGGACCGCGTCCTGCTTGAGACGTCTGCTGAAAACCTGATGGGCCACGAGGTGGTCTTCTTAGCACTTCCTCACGGGCAGAGTGCGGCTATGGCAAACCAACTTCCCGAGCACATGCTGGTGATTGATTGCGGAGCGGACTTTAGGCTGCACGACCCCTCCGCATGGCGTGACTATTACGGCAGTGAGCATGCGGGAACCTGGCCCTACGGACTTCCCGAGATGGTCACCGCGGATGGCGGAAAGCTGCGCGGGAGACTTCGTGAGCAGCGCAGGATCGCAGTCCCGGGATGCAATGTCACGGCGGTCACTCTTGCCTTGGCACCCGCGGCGACGGCGGACCTAATTCAAGTCGAAGACCTGATTGCAACCCTCGCGGTTGGCACATCGGGAGCTGGCAGAGCGGCAAAGCCGGACCTACTCGCCACCGAGGTGATGGGATCGGCGAGGGCCTACTCCGTGGCCGGGTCACATCGCCACATCCCTGAGATGCTTCAGAATCTTGCGATTGCATCGGGTAAGCGCGGATCGATTTCCTTCACACCAATCCTGGTTCCGATGACACGGGGCATCTTTGCTTCCGTGGCTGCAAAGCCGGGCAGCCGATTCTCTATGGAATACATTCGCGAGGTTTATCAGGATGCCTACGGCGACGAAGAGTTTGTGAAGTTGTTGGCTCCGGGAGAGGTTCCACAAACCGGAGCTGTGCTGGGCTCGAACATGGCCCACGTCGCAATCGAATATGACGAGCGTGCCGGTCGGGTTTTGTTTATGTGTGCAATTGACAACCTGGTTAAGGGCACCGCAGGTGCTGCGATTCAGAGCATGAACATAGCGCTGGGACTCACCGAGCAGACTGGGTTGACAACCGTTGGGGTAGCTCCTTGAGCGTCAGCTTTCCAGCAGGTTTCAGGGCAGCGGGAGTTGCATCGGGGCTGAAGGCAAGTGGCAACAAAGACCTGGCGCTAGTAGTCAATGACGGTCCCAAGCACGCTGCGGCAGCTGTCTTTACCTCGAACCGCTGCAAAGCGAACCCAATTCTTTGGTCTCAAGAGGTAATCAAGTCAGGTCTTGCCCGGGCAATCATTCTCAACTCCGGCGGCGCGAATTGCTATACCGGACCCCAGGGGTTTCAAACTACTCATGCCACCGCCGAGAAGGTTGGGGAGCTCCTGGGTACTGGAGCGGCAGAAATTCTCGTTTGCTCCACTGGACTCATCGGAGAGCAGCTCGATAGAGACAAGCTCTTGTCGGGAGTGGAAGAGGCTTGTTCGACTCTCGATGCCGATGGTGGAGCTAGCGCGGCCGAGGCGATCATGACCACCGACACTGTTACGAAGCTTGCAACTCGGGAGGGCTCAGAGTATCGACTTGGCGGTATGGCAAAGGGTGCTGGCATGCTCGCCCCTGCGCTAGCGACCATGCTCGTTGTGATCACGACCGATGCTGATCTTGAGCCCCAAGAACTAGATACTGCGCTGCGGGAGGCTACGCGCCTCAGTTTTGACCGGTTGGACTCTGATGGTG
Source organism: Aquiluna sp. (assembly GCA_028144365.1). Taxonomy (GTDB): domain Bacteria; phylum Actinomycetota; class Actinomycetes; order Actinomycetales; family Microbacteriaceae; genus Aquiluna. The sequence goes on along the minus strand of JAOGAX010000013.1, from coordinate 11,778 downwards.
CGATGTCGACCAATGACCAGGTAACGCTAATGGCCTCTGGTGCATCAAGAGTGAAGCCTGAGCCAGCTGAGTTTCAAGAGCTGTTGACAGCGATATGTCAGGAGCTGGCACTCAAGCTTCTCGATGATGCCGAGGGTGCAAGTCACAACATCCACATCAAGGTCAGAGGCGCGGCCAGCGAGTCCGATGCTCTTGAGGTTGGCCGGGCTATTGCACGGAATAACCTGTTTAAGACAGCAATCTTTGGAAACGATCCAAATTGGGGCAGGATACTTGCGGCCATTGGCACCACCTCGGCGGCCTTTGACCCCTACGACATTGATGTCTCCATGAATTCGGTGTTGATCTCTGCAAAAGGAATGCCTGCCGCAGACCGGTCCGAGGTGGACCTCAGCGGCAGAGAGGTGGTAATCGAGATTGACCTTCACTCTGGAGACCAAACGGCTACCGTTGTCACCAACGACCTGACCCATGCCTACGTCGAAGAGAACAGTGCATACTCAAGCTAATGAAGCCACAGCAATCCGATAATGCCCTAGCCAAGATCAAGGCAGAGACCCTGATCGAGTCGCTGGACTGGCTCAAGGACTTTCACGGCCGCATCGTCGTCATTAAGTTCGGCGGGAATGCGATGGTTGATGAAGAGCTGCAGAAGGCCTTCGCCCAGGACATGGCCTATTTGAGGTTTGTTGGCATCAAGCCAGTTGTGGTTCACGGGGGCGGTCCTCAAATCACCGCCAGGCTTGCCGAGCAGGGCATCGAGAGCGAGTTTCGAGGGGGACTTCGCTATACCGATGAGAAGACCATTGAGGTCGTTCGCGACGTCCTGAGGAATCAGATTGGTGCAAAGCTTGCGGGGCTAATTCGCGATAGTGGCGCTGGGGCAAAGGTTCTTTCAGGCGAAGACGACGACCTGTTTCGTGCCGTGAAGGTGAAGGGGAAGACCCCTGACGGTGAGGTTGATCTGGGCCTGGTTGGGGAAGTCAGAAGCGTGAACCCCCGCAGCGTCATTCAGTCAATTGAGCGCGGAGATGTCCCGGTAATTTCGACGGTCGCCCCCACAACCCAAGGCGAACTTCTAAACGTAAATGCCGACCTGGCCGCAGCTTCATTGGCGGTTGCGTTAGGCGCCGAGAAGTTGATGGTGCTCACCGACGTGGCAGGTCTCTATGCGGACTGGCCAAATCGCGACTCGCTGGTTTCGGAGATAGCCGCGAATGAACTTAGGGAACTCATGCCCTCTTTGGAGTCTGGGATGATTCCAAAGATGCAGGCCTGTCTGGACGCAGTAGATGGTGGTGTGCCAAAGGCCCACATAATTGACGGACGGGAGCCGCACAGCATCTTGCTTGAGATTTTTACGGCTTCAGGTGTTGGCACGCAGGTGACGAGGTAGAGATGACAAGACACTTTCTCAAAGACGACGACCTAACTCCTTTGGAGCAAGAGGCCATTATTGAGCGCGCCATCAAGCTCAAGGCCGACAGGTTTGCAGAGCGACCTTTTGCCGGCCCTCAGACCGTTGCTGTCATTTTTGACAAGACCTCCACGAGAACCCGAGTTTCTTTTGCGGTCGGTATCGCCGACCTTGGGGGAGTGCCGCTGATACTCGACACCGGTGTTTCCCAGCTGGGAAAGAAGGAGTCGGTTGCCGACACCGCCAAGGTCTTGGAGCGTCAGGTGGCGCAGATTGTTTGGCGCACCTTTGCCCAGAGCGGTCTTGAGGAGATGGCGGCAAATTCATCGGTGCCGGTTATCAATGCCCTCAGTGACTCGTGGCACCCGTGCCAGCTCTTGGCCGATCTCATGACAATTCGTGAGCAGTTCGGAAAGACAAAGGGTCTGAAGCTTGCCTATGTGGGCGATGCCGCGAACAACATGGCTAACAGCTACCTCGTTGCCTGCGCGCTTGCCGGCATGAGCGTGTCGGTGGCAGCGCCCGAAGGCTACCTGCCAGACGAGAGCGTCGTTTCGCGGGCAAGGGAGATTGCGGCGATGTTGGGCGGAGTGATTGAGGTGACCACCGACCCGACTGAGGCAGTGGTTGATGCAAATGTCATTGCCACCGACACCTGGATCTCGATGGGCATGGAGGAAGAGGCCGAAAGGCGCAAAGCGGACTTCGCAGGATTTAGCGTTGATCAAAAGCTTATGAACCTAGCCTCACCTGGTGCCGTGTTCCTGCACTGCCTACCTGCCTATCGGGGGTTTGAGGTTAGTGCCGAGGTAATAGACGGTCCGCGTTCGCTTGTTTGGCAGGAGGCGGAGAATCGCCTCCACGCCCAGAAGGCCCTAATGGCCTGGCTGGCGGAGCAAAACTAGACTTAGACAAACTCGGGTAAGGAATCATGGCACAAAGTAGCGATGCCCTTTGGGGCGGCAGGTTCTCAGGAGCCACCGCTGACGCCATGGCTGCCCTGAGTAAATCCACCCACTTCGATTGGCGGCTTGCCAAGTACGACCTGAGGGGGACAGCTGCCCATGTCAAAGCCCTGAATGCCGCAGGGTATCTAAATGACGATGAGCTTGGGGTCATCCAGAAGGCCATCAAAGAGCTCACAAAGCGCGTCGAGGGTGGCAGCTTCAAGCCAAAGCCCGAAGAGGAAGACGTTCACGCAGCTTTAGAGCGTGGCCTGATCGAGATTGCCGGCAGCGATGTCGGTGGCAAGGTCCGCACCGGCCGCAGTCGCAATGACCAGATTGCGACCCTGATTCGTATGTTTATGTCCGATGCGGCCGATGCTCTTGAGGAGCAGATCCTTGGCTATATCGAGGCGCTCAGCGGTAAGGCGGAGGAATACATGGGTGCCGCAATGGCCGGCAGGACCCACTTCCAGCACGCCCAGCCGGTTTTGCTCTCGCACCATTTAGCAGCCCATGCCTGGCCCCAGGTAAGAAACCTCCAGCGGCTCGAGGACTTTAGGAAGCGGCTCAACAAATCGCCCTACGGATCGGCTGCACTTGCTGGCAACACCCTTGGGCTTGACTCGGGGGCCATTGCCGAGGAGCTCGGCTTTGCCGCTACCACCGAGAATTCGATGGATGCCACCTCGGCTAGAGATTTGGTTGCTGAGTTCACCTTCATAATATCGCTCGTCGCAATAGACCTATCAAGGCTCAGCGAAGAGGTCATTGCTTGGGCGACCGTGGAGTTTGGCTATGTCCAACTGGACGATGGTTTTGCAACGGGGTCCTCGATAATGCCGCAGAAGAAGAACCCGGACATAGCGGAGCTTGCAAGGGGGAAGACCGGAAGGATCATCGGCAACCTAGCGGGGCTTCTGGCTACCCTCAAGGCTTTGCCGCTTTCCTATAATCGCGATCTCCAGGAGGACAAGGAGCCAATGTTTGACTCCTTCGACCAGTTGATGCTCGTGATGCCTGCGATGACGGGCATGATTTCCACCCTCACGTTCAACAAGAGCCGGATGGAAGATATGGCATCGGCCGGATTCTCTCTTGCTACCGACATCGCGGAGTGGCTGGTTCGCCAGGGTGTCACCTTCCGCGAGGCCCACGAGATATCCGGCAAGCTGGTGAGTTTTTGTGAGGAGAATGGCCTCGAACTTCATGAGCCCAGCGATGAACAGTACCGAGAGGTTTCGATTCATCTCAAGCCCGAGGTTCGTAAGGTGTTGAGTGTGTCGAGCGCGATTGAGGGTAGAAACGGTGCCGGTGGCACATCATCAAAGCAGGTTATCGAGCAGCTGGTGCAGCTCAGGAAGCTCGTTGGAAAGGCCAAGAAGTAATGGCTACCAAGGAGACCCTCAACACCCAATCCAACGATTCGAGTTTTTCTCACATTCTCGACGAGCTTCAGTGGCGAGGCTTGGTGGCGCTTTCCACCGACGAGAAGGAGCTCAGGGCGGCTCTGAGCAAGCCGATCACCTTTTACTGCGGTTTTGACCCGACAGCGCCAAGCCTGCACCTAGGAAATCTGGTTCAGCTACTCACAATGCGAAGGCTGCAGCTTGCCGGGCACAACCCCCTCGCGTTGGTTGGCGGCGCTACCGGTTTGGTGGGGGACCCCAAGCCAAATTCTGAGCGGACCCTCAACGATCGCGAGACAGTTGCAGCCTGGGTTGAGAAGCTCGCAGAACAAAACCGCAGATTCTTAGATTTTGACGGCAAGAACGCAGCCCAGATGGTGAACAACCTGGACTGGACTAGTGAATACAGTGCGATTGACTTCCTGAGAGAGATTGGTAAGCACTACCGGGTTGGCAAGATGATCTCAAAGGATGCGGTTTCTGCCAGGCTCAATTCCGATGCCGGCATCAGCTACACAGAGTTTTCCTACCAAATCATGCAGGGACTTGACTTCCTGGAGCTCTACAGGCGCTATGGCTGCGTGATGCAGACCGGTGGCAGCGATCAGTGGGGCAACCTAACCTCCGGCACGGACCTCATCCACAAGGTTGAGGGTAAGAGTGTGCATTTGATAGCGACTCCGCTGATAACCAATGCCGATGGTAAGAAGTTTGGAAAGAGTGAGGGCAACGCGATCTGGCTCGATAGCGAGCTAACTAGCCCCTATGCGATGTATCAGTTCTGGCTCAACACCGACGATGCAGATGTTATTGACAGGCTAAAGGTCTTTACCTTCCTCACCAGAGACGAGATAGCCGAATACGAGAAGAGCGTTGCCGAGGAGCCATTCAAGCGTGAGGCGCAGCGCAGGCTCGCACTTGAGGTAACAGAGTTGGTGCACTCAAAACTTGAGGCCGAGAGCGCTAGGGACGCGTCCCTGGCGCTGTTTGGAAGCGGGGATCTGGCAAGCCTGGATGAGAAGACCCTCAGTTCGGCGCTCGCAGAACTACCCAGTGCAAAGCTGCCTAGGGGAGCGAAAATAATTGAGGCTTTGGTAGCGACAGGGCTTGTGGAGTCTAACTCGGAGGCAAGAAGAGCCATTGAGCAGGGTGCGGTGAGCGTGAACAAGGTAAAAATTGGCTCTGAGGATGAGGCCCTAGAGCCGCTTTCGAGCATGTCCCTAGCCGTTATTTCAAAGGGAAAAAAGAACCTTGCCGGGATTTTCTTTTCTGGCTGACACGCCCGAAAAAGTTTTATTTGACACGTTTACCAAAACGTAACTAAGCTTTTGCAAGTTGTCCATAGCCGTAGAGACTCGTGGAGATTCTCGGCTCAAGCACAACAAGTTCTAGACCCTTCGATATTGGCCCTTGTGGCCGGTGTTTCTAGTGTCTAGGATTTAGGTCCGCAGATAGCTTTTCTGCCCCGAAATCTCAGGGAAACCAGAGATTGCGGAAAGGTCAAGAAATCTGTAGGATTGTGAAGTTGCTCTGGATAGGACCCGAGAGGGAAATTTCAGAAGCATCCGATCTTTGAGAACTCAACAGCGTGCACAATGTCGATGCCAAAAACCTCGGCAGAAACTTACGTTTCTGCAGAGATTCCTTTTGGATAAAACAGAATTGTCAGCAAGACAGTTCATTAGCCAAATCAAATTGTTCACCTCAGCTTGCTGGGGTGTTCGTAAAGCTTGACCTCTTTTGAGGTCAAACAAATCTTTACGGAGAGTTTGATCCTGGCTCAGGACGAACGCTGGCGGCGTGCTTAACACATGCAAGTCGAACGATGAAGCTGGAGCTTGCTCCGGTGGATTAGTGGCGAACGGGTGAGTAACACGTGAGAAATCTGCCCCTGACTCTGGGATAACTGCGGGAAACTGTAGCTAATACCGGATACTTTCCCTGGTGGGCATCCACTGGGGAAGAAAGAATTTCGGTCAGGGAGGATCTCGCGGCCTATCAGCTAGTTGGTGAGGTAACGGCTCACCAAGGCGACGACGGGTAACCGGCCTGAGAGGGTGACCGGTCACACTGGGACTGAGACACGGCCCAGACTCCTACGGGAGGCAGCAGTGGGGAATATTGCACAATGGGCGCAAGCCTGATGCAGCAACGCCGCGTGAGGGATGAAGGCCTTCGGGTTGTAAACCTCTTTTAGCAGGGAAGAAGCGAAAGTGACGGTACCTGCAGAAAAAGCACCGGCTAACTACGTGCCAGCAGCCGCGGTAATACGTAGGGTGCAAGCGTTGTCCGGAATTATTGGGCGTAAAGAGCTCGTAGGCGGTTTGTCACGTCTGCTGTGAAAATCCAAGGCTCAACCTTGGACTTGCAGTGGGTACGGGCAGGCTAGAGTGCGGTAGGGGAGATGGGAATTCCTGGTGTAGCGGTGGAATGCGCAGATATCAGGAGGAACACCAATGGCGAAGGCACATCTCTGGGCCGTAACTGACGCTGAGGAGCGAAAGCGTGGGGAGCGAACAGGATTAGATACCCTGGTAGTCCACGCCGTAAACGGTGGGTGCTAGCTGTGGGCCACATTCCACGTGGTCCGTGACGAAGTTAACACATTAAGCACCCCGCCTGGGGAGTACGGCCGCAAGGCTAAAACTCAAAGGAATTGACGGGGGCCCGCACAAGCGGCGGAGCATGCGGATTAATTCGATGCAACGCGAAGAACCTTACCAAGGCTTGACATATAGAGGAAAAGTGCAGAAATGCACTCCCCGCAAGGTCTCTATACAGGTGGTGCATGGTTGTCGTCAGCTCGTGTCGTGAGATGTTGGGTTAAGTCCCGCAACGAGCGCAACCCTCGTCCTATGTTGCCAGCACGTAATGGTGGGAACTCATGGGATACTGCCGGGGTCAACTCGGAGGAAGGTGGGGATGACGTCAAATCATCATGCCCCTTATGTCTTGGGCTTCACGCATGCTACAATGGCCGGTACAGAGGGCTGCAATACCGCAAGGTGGAGCGAATCCCAAAAAGCCGGTCTCAGTTCGGATTGAGGTCTGCAACTCGACCTCATGAAGTCGGAGTCGCTAGTAATCGTAGATCAGCAACGCTACGGTGAATACGTTCCCGGGCCTTGTACACACCGCCCGTCAAGTCACGAAAGTCGATAACACCCGAAGCCGGTGGCCTAACCGCAAGGAGGGAGCCGTCGAAGGTGGGATTGGTGATTGGGACTAAGTCGTAACAAGGTAGCCGTACCGGAAGGTGCGGCTGGATCACCTCCTTTCTAAGGAGCATCTCGAGAGGCTCGCGCCTCTCATAGAGAGCCAGACGTAAGGCACACGTCCTTACCTGGTTAGCTCATGGGTGGAACATCACATTGGATTTGTAATCAAGACCATTTCACAAGTACGCCCCCCGGGGTTGGAACGGATTTGGACAAGAGAATTGATCAGCACGCTGTTGGGTCCTCGGGGATCGGAAGATAACCGAGGGCCATAAAGGTTTAGAAAAGCCTTTAGGGTCTTTTGGCTCTTTGTAACCGGGAAACCGGGTGCACTGAGACCGCCCGTAATTTGAGAACTACATAGTGGACGCAAAGCATCTGATCTGGATTTATCCAGGTCAAACTAAAAATAGTGTGTCAAGTTTCAAAGAGCACACGGTGGATGCCTTGGCAATAGGAGCCGAAGAAGGACGTAGCAATCTGCGATAAGCCTCGGGGAGCCGATAAGCGGGCCCTGATCCGAGGATTTCCGAATGGGGAAACCCATCCAGACTCGATCTGGTTACTCCTGCCTGAATGTATAGGGCAGGTAGAGGGAACGTGGGGAAGTGAAACATCTCAGTACCCACAGGAAGAGAAAACAACAGTGATTCCGTTAGTAGTGGCGAGCGAACGCGGAAGAGGCTAAACCAATCATGTGTGATAGCCGGCAGGCGTTGCATGTTTGGGGTTGTGGGACTTTTCAGCAGATCTGCCGATCTGCAAGAGTAGGTATGTTGTGTAGACGAATGATCTTGAACGATCAGTCATAGAGGGTGCGAACCCCGTAGTCGAAACGCTGCAGCCGCTCGAGAAGTATCCCAAGTAGTACGGAACCCGTGAAATTCTGTGCGAATCTGCGAGGACCACCTCGTAAGCCTAAATACTACCTATTGACCGATAGCGGACAAGTACCGTGAGGGAAAGGTGAAAAGTACCCCGGGAGGGGAGTGAAATAGTACCTGAAACCGTGTGCTTACAAACCGTTGGAGCCAGCTTGTTCTGGTGACAGCGTGCCTTTTGAAGAATGATCCTGAGAGTTAGCGATCTGTGGCGAGCTTAACCCGAGAGGGGTAGGCGTAGCGAAAGCGAGTCTGAATAGGGCGATTCAGTCGCAGGTCCTAGACCCGAAGCGAGGTGATCTATCCATGGCCAGGTTGAAGCGACGGTAAGACGTCGTGGAGGACCGAACCCACTTCAGTTGAAAATGGAGGGGATGAGCTGTGGATAGGGGTGAAAGGCCAATCAAACCTCGTGATAGCTGGTTCTCTCCGAAATGCATTTAGGTGCAGCGTCTTGTGTTTCTCTCTGGAGGTAGAGCTACTGGATGGCCGATGGGCCCTAAAAGGTTACTGACGTCAGCCAAACTCCGAATGCCAGAGAGTCAGAGCAAGGCAGTGAGACTGCGGGGGATAAGCTTCGTAGTCGAAAGGGAAACAGCCCAGACCACCAACTAAGGACCCCAAGCGTTTGCTAAGTGGAAAAGGATGTGGAGTTGCACAGACAACCAGGATGTTGGCTTAGAAGCAGCCACCATTAAAAGAGTGCGTAATAGCTCACTGGTCAAGTGATTCCGCGCCGACAATATAACGGGGCTCAAGCAGACCTCCGAAGTTGTGGCATTTGTACATTGCCCGGCCGTAAGGTCCAGGCGTACAGATGGGTAGGAGAGCGTCGTGTGGCGAGCGAAGCGGCGGTGTGAACCAGCCGTGGATGCCACACGAGTGAGAATTCAGGAATGAGTAGCGAAATGCGGGTGAGAAACCCGCACTCCGAAAGACTAAGGGTTCCAGGGCCAGGCTAATCCGCCCTGGGTAAGTCGGGACCTAAGACGAGGCCGACAGGCGTAGTCGATGGACAACGGGTTGATATTCCCGTACCGGCGAAGAACCGACCAAACTAACCCAATAATGCTAAGTGCGCGAATTCCAGTCTGAAGCCTTCGGGTGGTGGATTGGAGCTAGTTCACGACCCTAAATTGGTGCGGTTAACGTATTAACAGGTGTGACGCAGGAAGGTAGCCTCCGCGGGGCGATGGTTGTCCCCGTTTAAGGATGTAGGGCGAGAGATAGGCAAATCCGTCTCTCACATAGCCTGAGATCTGATGATGAGTCCTTACGGACGAAGTGGGTGATCCTAAGCTGCCAAGAAAAGCATCGACGTGAGGTTCAAGCTGCCCGTACCCCAAACCGACTCAGGTAGTCAGGTAGAGAATACTAAGGAGATCGAGAGAATCGTGGTTAAGGAACTCGGCAAAATGGCCCCGTAACTTCGGGAGAAGGGGCGCCTGAGGCGTGTATGGATTTACTCCAGAAGCGCTGTATGGCCGCAGAGACCAGTGAGTAGCGACTGTTTATCAAAAACACAGGTCCGTGCGAAGTCGCAAGACGATGTATACGGACTGACGCCTGCCCGGTGCTGGAAGGTTAAGAGGACGGGTTAGCAATTTATTGCAAAGCTCGGAATTTAAGCCCCAGTAAACGGCGGTGGTAACTATAACCATCCTAAGGTAGCGAAATTCCTTGTCGGGTAAGTTCCGACCTGCACGAATGGCGTAACGACTTCTCAACTGTCTCAACCACGAACTCGGCGAAATTGCACTATGAGTGAAGATGCTCATTACGCGCAGAAGGACGAAAAGACCCCGTGACCTTTACTATAGCTTGGTATTGGTGTTCGGTGCTGCTTGTGTAGGATAGGTGGGAGACTATGAAGCGAGAACGCTAGTTCTCGTGGAGTCATTGTTGAAATACCACTCTTGTAGCCCTGGATATCTAACCACGAACCGTAATCCGGTTCTGGAACAGTGCCTGGTGGGTAGTTTAACTGGGGCGGTTGCCTCCTAAAAAGTAACGGAGGCGCCCAAAGGTTCCCTCAGCCTGGTTGGTAATCAGGTGTCGAGTGTAAGTGCACAAGGGAGCTTGACTGTGAGACTGACAAGTCGAGCAGGGACGAAAGTCGGGACTAGTGATCCGGCAGTGGCTTGTGGAAGCGCTGTCGCTCAACGGATAAAAGGTACCTCGGGGATAACAGGCTTATCTTGCCCAAGAGTCCATATCGACGGCAAGGTTTGGCACCTCGATGTCGGCTCGTCGCATCCTGGGGCTGTAGTCGGTCCCAAGGGTTGGGCTGTTCGCCCATTAAAGCGGCACGCGAGCTGGGTTCAGAACGTCGTGAGACAGTTCGGTCTCTATCCTCTGCGCGCGTAGGAAATTTGAGAAGACCTGACCCTAGTACGAGAGGACCGGGTTGGACAAACCTCTGGTGTGTCAGTTGTCCTGCCAAGGGCACCGCTGATTAGCTACGTTTGGGAGGGATAACCGCTGAAAGCATCTAAGCGGGAAGCCTGCTTCAAGATGAGATTTCCATGACTTTATGTCGAGAGGGCCGCAGCTAGATTACTGCGTTGATAGGCGGGATGTGGAAGTGCTGAAAGGCATGGAGCTGACCCGTACTAATAGCCCGATAACTTGATAAATCACTATTTTTTCTGCAATGCGTCCACTGTGTGGTTCTCGAGTTACGGTCGAGAACCGAAGACAAAGATCTTCGAAAGACTAAAAAACTCAATAGTGTTTCGGCGGCCATAGCGAGAGGGAAACGCCCGGTCTCATTCCGAACCCGGAAGCTAAGACTCTCAGCGCCGATGGTACTGCAAGGGGGACCTTGTGGGAGAGTAGGACACCGCCGGACTTACTTTAGAAATGGCCACCCGAGAGGGTGGCCTTTTCTATTTAATAACTGGAGAATCATGGACAAACCAAGAGGCCAAAGGCCAGAGCGCAAGGGCGGATCTGGCGCACCCTCCAGAGGCTTCAAAGGCAAGGGAAAACCCCGGCCAGCCGGCGATCGGCCAAACAGAGACGGAAGGCCCAGGAGCTCAGCACAGAGGCGTGATGATCGCGAAAAGCGCGAGGATACTCGGCCGAAGTTTGACTTTCCACTGATTCCAGACGAAATCCTCGCTGAGGACCTTCACATCTCCGTCAGGGCCCAGCTCAAGACCCTGAGCGATGAGAACCAGGAGATGGTCGCTCGTCACCTATTGATGGTCTCGATGCTGATTGAGACTGATCCGGAACTTGCGCATCGGCACGCTCTTGCTGCAAGTAAGAAGGCCGGGAGAATTGCCGTTGTTCGTGAGACCTTGGGCGTCACCGCCTACACAACCGGAGACTATGCACTGGCTCTGCGCGAGCTCCTCACCCACAGAAGGATCTCCGGCTCCAATGACCAACTCCCGCTGATCGTCGACTCCGAGCGGGGTCTCGGAAGACCAGTCAGGGCCATCGAAGCAGCGAGCGGCATCGACCGCTCAAAGCTGGATGTTGGGGTCAGGATCAACCTCGCAATTGCCCTTAGCGGAGCAAGGCTTGATCTGGGTCAAACTCAGCAGGCTCTGCAGGAACTTGAAATCAAGGAACTCAGCCCAAACTCCGTTTTTGAGCAGTCTCCGCTTTTGTTCCGCTCCTATGCCGAGCTTCTAAGAGAGCTAGGCAAGGATGAGAGCGACTGGGATCGATGGGCAGACATGGCAGACAAGGCCTTGGCCGAAGTTGATGGTGAGGTAGTTGACCTCATTGAAGAACTCAGCATTCCACAGAAGAAGCCCGTAAGGAAGCCAGAGCGAAAGCCAGTCATACGGGCAGAGGGAAGGCCCGCGAGAAAGCCAGGCGATGCTGCTCGATAGCTTTGACTCGCTGTTACTTGATCTAGACGGCGTTGTCTATAGAGGCAAGCAGGCCATACCT
>JAOGAX010000012.1 GCA_028144365.1 Aquiluna sp. | reverse complement strand
TGGTGGCCGAGGTCGATGGACTATTGGCAAACTACCCAAACCTTTCAAAGACTGCTCGGGTAGCTATCGGCTATCAGCAGGCGGCAGCCCAGCTCAGCGGCGAGCTAACTGAAGATCAGGCAATCGCGGAGACCGTGCAGCTCACTCAGCGCTATGCCAAAAAGCAGATGACATGGTTTAGGAGAGACAGCCGAATAGTTTGGCTGGATTCTTCCAAGGACTTGCTGGGCGCTGCCATGGATGTAATTAGGCTGTAGTGATGTCCATCAACTTCACCAAGGGCCACGGCACCGGTAACGACTTCGTTTTGGTTCTTGACGAGATTGGACAGCTGGATTTCTCGGAACTTGAAATACAAAAGCTTTGCGATCGAAACTTTGGGGTTGGGGCAGACGGCCTGATAGTAATTCGGCCCACCAAATCCAGCGAAGTAGAGGACCTTCTGAGCCAGGAGAGTGCTGCAACCTGGTTTATGGACTACCGGAACCGAGACGGTTCCAAGGCAGAGATGTGTGGCAATGGGATCCGGGTGATGGCTCGCTTTCTTGTTGAGCATGAGCTGGTCAAAATTGAGCCGGGCAGCACCCTTCCGATAGCAACCAGGGCCGGAATCAAAGACCTAACTCAGACCGCGAATGGTTTTGCAGTTGATCTTGGTCGCTTCTCAATCGATGAGGAAGAGGTTCTGGTCAAGGCCGCAGGACTGAGAGTTCCGAGACCTGGTTTGAGCGTGGACTTGGGTAACCCTCATGTGGTTGTGGCCCTTGCCGACCTTGATGAGCTTGAGCACCTAGACCTTCACAAGATTCCAATTTTGGACCCGGAGCCTGAAGAAGGCGCAAACGTTGAGTTTGTTGTCATAGACGAGCCCATGATTGTCGAAGGGGTTGCTGGAGTGAGCATGCGCGTGTTTGAGCGTGGTGTTGGAGAGACCTTGAGCTGCGGCACGGGCGTTGCTGCCTCAGCACTTGCCGTCAGGCACTGGGCCGGGGGAGAGCAGAACCACTGGAAGGTAAGTGTTCCCGGTGGCGATTTAGGCGTGAGGGTATTTCCAACCGAAGACGGCGAACACGTTTCCATAAGTGGTCCGGCCGAGCTTGTCTTTAGTGGTAGCTGGCGGGGGCTGTAACTCTAATTACGCGGTAGCCCTTGCTGTTTTCTACCTTTGTCACCTGGCAGTCATCAAATTCGCTCGCGAGCCACTTCTGAAAGCTCTCGGCGCCAAGCTGCTTTTGAACCACCAAGTAGGCATTACCCCCAGGCCTAAGTCTCGGAAGATACGTGCGCATCAGTTCGTGAAGGGCGCTCTTTCCGATACGAATCGGCGGATTGGACCAGATTGCATCGAATTTTTGGTCTGGTTCCAGACCTGTTGGCATTGCGGCCGTAATGTTCTCAAGCCCGAGGCCCTTTGCATTTTCTATGGTCTGAGAAACAGCCCGCTCGTTTATGTCGACCGCGAATACTTCAGTCTCGGGAGAACTAAGTGCTATTGAGAGCGCTATCGGGCCCCACCCACACCCGATGTCCAGCACATAGCCTGCAGTTGGAAAGCGCTCGTGGAGACTCAATAGGACCTTTGTGCCGGGGTCTAGCTTGGTGGTAGAGAAGGTGCCGCTAATGCTGAGGGCCTCTATTTCTTTCCCGGCTACTTCAAAGCGGATTGTCCTTTGTCGTCTTTCGACGCTCGGGTCTTCGCTGAAGTAGTGCTGGGTCATTTCACCAACCTATTACAGGCCTAGTGTTAAGCCGTGGAATCTGAGAGCGCCCTGGAGCGAATTCTTCGTCGAGGCGCCGCCGCACCCGCTCAGGAATACGACGGCGATCAGCTAGATCTAGAAGAGCGAGAGTCGCTCAGGCGGGTAATTGGCTTATCGACCGAGCTTGAGGACATCACGGATGTCGAGTATCGACAGCTCAGGATCGAGAAGGTCATCCTCATAGGAGTGTGGTCTCAGGGCAATCTCACCGCAGCCGAGAACTCGCTTCGCGAGCTTTCAGCACTTGCGGAGACCGCTGGGGCAAAAGTTCTTGACGGGCTGCTCCAGCGCAGAAACATGCCTGATCCCACCAGCTACCTTGGTAAGGGCAAGGCCGCGGAGCTAAGAGATCTAGCTCGTTCGCTTGGTGCCGATACCGTAATCGCAAATACCGAGCTCGCTCCCTCTCAGCGTCGATCGCTTGAGGACATTGTCAAAATCAAGGTCATTGATCGAACCGCAATCATTCTTGACATCTTTGCTCAGCATGCAAAAAGCAAGGAGGGTAAGGCTCAGGTTGAGCTGGCCCAGCTGGAATATTTGCTCCCCAGATTGCGTGGTTGGGGTGACTCGATGTCCAGGCAGGCTGGTGGTCAGGCCGCAGGTGGTGTCGGAATCGGCTCCAGGGGTCCCGGAGAGACGAAGATTGAGCTCGACCGGCGACGCATCAACACCCGCATGGCCAAGCTCAAGCGCGAAATCAAGGGCATGAAGCTTGCTAGGGACACAAAGCGTCAGTCCAGGCAAAAGTCTCGCGTTCCTCAGGTTGCAATCGCCGGCTACACCAACGCAGGCAAATCCTCTTTGCTGAACAGGCTCACCAAGGCTGGTGTGTTGGTCGAGAACGCTCTTTTCGCGACTTTGGACCCAACCGTGAGAAAGCACTCAACACCTGATGGTCGGGAGTACACAATCTCCGACACGGTTGGCTTTGTCAGGGACTTGCCTCATCAACTCGTTGAGGCATTTCGTTCGACCCTCGAAGAGATTGCCGGGGCTGATTTGATAGTCCACGTCGTAGATGCCACCGACCCTGACCCACTCGGTCAGATTTCCACCGTGAGAAGCGTTATTGCGGACTTCGATGCCAGTTCAATTGCAGAGCTGGTGGTCTTCAACAAGGCCGACCTCGTCTCTGATGAGGTTCAGGTGAGGCTCAGGGGCATGGTTCAGGGGGCGCTGCTCGTGTCTGCAAGAACTGGCCAAGGCATAGACGCATTGCAAGAGGCCATCGCCGGCATGCTGCCAAAACCAGATGTTGAGTTTGTTGGGGTAATTCCATACTCCCGAGGAGATCTGGTTTCGCGTATCCACCTGGCCGGGAAGGTCTTAGACACAGAGTATGTCGAGGAGGGCACTTCCCTGAGGGCGCTTGTCCGCGAGGATCTCGCCCACGAGCTCAAAGAGTTTGCTAAACGGTCCTGAGGACCGCGACAACCTTTCCAAGGATGACTGCCTGGTCGCCAAGGATGGGCTCAAAGGCTGAGTTTCTTGGCAAGAGCCAGGTGTGACCATCTCGTTGCTTGAAGGTCTTCACGGTGGCTTCCTCTTCGATCAGGGCTGCCACTACGTCACCGTTCTCTGCAGTCTGCTGCTGTCTGACTACTACCCAGTCGCCATCGCAGATTGCTGCATCGATCATGGACTCACCAACTACCTTCAGCAAGAACAGCTCACCCTGGCCGACCAGCTGCCTGGGGAGAGTAAAGACGTCTTCAACATTCTGCTCTGCTGTGATTGGAATGCCGGCTGCAATTCTTCCCACGAGTGGAACAAGGGCGGAATCAGGACGGATGATCTCTGCCGCTGGCTCCTCACCAAGTAGGTCAATGGTGCGGGGCCTTCTTGGGTCCCTCGAGATAAAGCCCAGTAGCTCTAACTTGTTGAGCTGATGAGACACGCTTGCTGTGGAGGAGAGTCCGACAGACTCGCCAATCTCTCGCATGGAAGGTGCGTAGTTTCGGGACTGCATTGACTCTCTAATGACATCCAAAATGCGCTGCTGCACGGCAGTTAGTCCGCTCTGATCCATCTCTCCTCCAAAAATGTCGGTGGCCAGTGTTTTGCTTTGTCTATCGAAACTGTATTCGGAATTTGCAGCAAATCCAAACACATTTTCGAAAAAAACCGAAAAAGTAGCAAGAAATGCTTGCAAACCGCAGGAAGATTTCTATACTTAGAACAAATGTTCGAAAAAGAAATTCGAGCAAGGAGGTAAGAGCAATGCAGAAACTCAGTACGTATGAACTGACTGACCCACGACGTTTCGCTCGCGCGATCGTCATTCTCATGCTTGCTGTCGTCCTAAGTGTCGTCGGCATCACAGGCTCTGTTGCCACCGACTCAGAACCCGGCAACCTCACCTACATCACCGTCTCTCAGGGCGATTCACTTTGGTCGCTGGCCGAGGCGCACGCCAAGGGTCAGGATCCAAGAGACTGGATCGCAGAGGTTGTAATGACAAATGCACTTCAGAGCTCGGATCTAATTCCTGGACAACAAATCGCACTTCCATAGCCTGATGGCTAGCATTTATGGGTGAGCAGTCTCGAAAATCTTCCAATTCGCGATGACCTGCGTGGTCAGGAGCCCTATGGCGCTCCGCAACTCGCTGTTCCAGTTTCTCTGAACGTAAACGAAAATACCCATGGCATACCCGAAGAAGTTGCCCTCACAATCGTCGAGAAGTTGGCCGCAGCAGTAGTTGGTCTAAATCGCTATCCGGATCGCGAATTCTTAGAACTTAGAGAATCACTTGCCGACTTCTTGGGCCACGGGCTCTCCGCTAAGCAGGTTTGGGCGGCCAATGGTTCTAACGAGGTGCTTCAGCAGTTCTTCACAGCCTTTGGCGGACCCGGAAGAAAAGCCTTGAGCTTTGGGCCCACCTACTCGATGTATCCAAACATTGCCCGGATAACCCTGACTGACTACGTTGAGGCCCAGCGACCGGAGGGGTATGAACTAACTCCAGAGTTCGTGGCTGAGGCAATTTCTAAGCACAAACCAGACATCGTTTTGATCTGTGCGCCAAATAACCCAACTGGGACCGCGGTGACACTTGAAACCGTGCGGGCAGCCCATGGGGCTTTTGAGGGGATGCTTCTTGTAGACGAGGCCTACGCCGAGTTTTCGCAGGGAGCGAGCTCACTTGAGCTGCTTGCCACCATGGAGCGCCTAGTGGTGTCCAGGACGATGAGTAAGGCCTTCGCCTTTGCTGGGGCGAGGGTTGGCTACATGGCCGCGTCAGAGGCGGTTGTTGACGCGATGAGGATTGTCAGGCTGCCCTATCACCTGTCAGCTCTGACGCAGGCTGCGGCTCTTGCTGCCCTAGAGCACAGCGCCCTCATGCTCGCAAACGTTGAGAAGATTAAGGTCCAGCGGGATCGAATTATTAGTGCTTGCAGGCAGTGGGGGCTCAAACCATACGACTCCGATGCAAACTTTGTTTTGGTCGCGGGCTTCTCTGACCCCAATGCTGTATTCGAAGATTTGTTGGCTAAGGGGGTTTTAGTCCGAAACGTAGGAATCCCCGGAACCCTCCGGATTACCGCTGGCACAGAGGCCGAAACCACAAAACTTCTTGCTGAGATTGCGCTTTTGCTTGACTAGACTTGGGGTTCAATCCCAAGTTGAAGGTGCTAAAGATGACTCGCATTGCCAAAGTGAGCCGCAAGACCTCTGAGTCTGCGGTTGAGCTTGAGCTGAACCTGGACGGTTCAGGCGTTTCCGAAATCGAGACTACGGTTCCTTTTTTCAACCACCTTCTAACTGCCTTTTCCAAGCACTCCCTGATTGACCTGAAGGTCAAGGCAAAGGGCGACACGGATATTGACATCCACCACACGGTCGAAGATGTCGCAATTGTTTTGGGTCAGGCCCTCAAAGAGGCGCTCGGTGACAAGGCTGGTATTTCGAGATATGGGGATGCTGCTGTCCCGCTTGATGAGGCTCTAGCCCAAGCGGTGGTAGATATTTCTGGTAGGCCGTATTTGGTGCACGAAGGAGAACCGGCAGGCTTTGAGTATCACCTGATTGGTGGTCACTTCACCGGTTCCATGGTTCGTCACGTCTTTGAGGCCATCGCCCACAACGCCGGTATGACGCTTCACGTTTCGCTGCTTGGTGGCCGTGATGCTCACCACATCGCAGAGGCCCAGTTCAAGGCTTTTGCCAGGGCGCTAAGGGCTGCGGTTGAGCCTGATCCTCGGGTGCAGGGAGTTCCCTCGACGAAGGGAAGCCTGTGACCAAAAAGGTCACGGTCTTAGATTACGGTTCCGGCAACATCCACTCTGCTGTTCGCGCCCTGGCCGAGGCAGGTGCCGAGGTGTCCCTCACCTCTGACCCAGAGGATCTAATTGAGTCTGATGGCATGGTGATCCCCGGTGTGGGTGCTTATGCGGCAGTAATGCGAAAACTCGCAGGGGTTTCTGCGGCCTCAATTGTTGACAAGAGGCTCGCAGCCTCCAGGCCTGTGCTGGGGATCTGTGTTGGGATGCAGGTGATGTTTTCCTCAGGGTTGGAGCACGGGCAAGAAACCCCAGGTCTTGGTCAGTGGCCAGGAGAGGTTTCCAAGTTGAAAGCTGAGACTCTTCCTCACATCGGCTGGACAGCAGTTGAGCCAGACGCAGGCTCGGAATTGTTCAAGGGCATTGAGGGTGAGAGGTTTTACTTCGTGCACTCCTACGCTGCAAAAAAGTGGGAGCTTGATGTGCAAGCGCCTTTCATCCCGCCAAAGCTGACTTGGGCAGAACACGGCGAGAGGTTCCTAGCTGCAGTTGAGAATGGACCACTGAGTGCAACTCAGTTTCACCCAGAGAAGTCTGGTCAGGCTGGCCTGCAGCTTTTGAGAAACTGGACAAAGACCCTCTAGGAGTAATGGATGCATTTAGAACTGTTACCGGCTGTTGATGTTGCCTCAGGCAAAGCGGTTCGACTAACTCAGGGTGAGGCGGGTAGCGAGGAAGACTTTGGCCACCCGCTCGATGCAGCAATGGATTGGATCAATGCAGGCGCTGAGTGGATTCACCTGGTTGACCTAGATGCGGCGTTTGGCAGGGGCAGCAACAAAGAGGTAATTGCCGAGGTAATTGCCAACGCTGGGGAGACAAAGATCGAGCTCTCTGGCGGCATCCGCGATTCTCAGTCGCTGGAGGCAGCTCTAGAACTTGGTGCTACAAGAGTCAACCTCGGCACCGCCGCCCTAGAGGATCCCGAGTGGACTGCAGGAGTAATAGCAAATTACGGGGACAAGATTGCCGTTGGGCTCGATGTTCGAGGCACCACCCTCGCTGCTAGGGGCTGGACCAAAGAGGGTGGGGACTTGTTTGAGGTTCTAAAGAGACTAGAACAGGCTGGCTGTGCTCGTTATGTGGTGACCGATGTCACCAAGGACGGAACCCTGAGGGGTCCGAACCTGGAACTTCTGAAGACGGTTATGGAGAAGACAGCCAAGCCGGTTGTGGCATCGGGCGGTATTTCATCGCTTGAGGACATTTCCAATCTAGCTGCACTCGTTCCCCTGGGTCTTGAGGGCGCCATCCTTGGAAAGTCGCTATACGCCGGTCGCTTCACCTTGGAAGAGGCCCTTGAGGTTGCGGGCAGGGCTTGAGCGACAAATACAGCGACTCGGCTGGCGTTCCATGGGAAGGACGCTCGTTTGAGGAGAACGCCTTCGCAGATGACGACGGTAAGACTCCCAAAGCTCTTGGGGCGGCGCTCGCGAATCATCCCATTGACAAGTCGGCCCTAGTTGCCGCCCTCACCGATTCGAGGCTGCTTATCCCTCTGATCGCCACTCTCGGTGAATCCGAACAGGGGCCTCATGGCCAGCTGGTGGACAAGAGTGCGGAGCTTGCAATTGTTGCCGTCGCTACCCCCGATAAGCAGACTGCAATACCTGTTTTTAGTTCGGTTGCGGACATGGCAAAGTGGAAAAGCGATGCCAGGCCGGTGCCAGCATCCGCTCAGCGGGTCGCACTGGCGGCTGCAAGTGAGGGGCACTCGAGGATAATTCTGAATCCCGCAACTGACGCCGTTGCACTCAGAACCCCCGCTCTAGAGGCCATAGCAAAGCGCGAACAGTGGTTTCCTCCCCACAAAGACCCCTGGGTTCTTAGCTGGTGTGAAGAGGTGGCCATGAGGCATCCGCTGATTTCGACCATCGACATCTTTGATGGAGACCCAAAGCTCGATCTTTCGCATGCGGAGCTACTGATTCAGCTGGGCATGCGCCCCAGTGTTAGCCCAGACAAACTCCAGGAGCTGCTGACTTCTTTTACTGATGAGCTCAGGAGTGAGGAGTTCAACCGAAGGGTTGACTCAATTGGCTACCGGCTGGTGGTCGCTTAGCTAACCGGTCCGGTGTATTTCTCGCCTGGGCCTTTACCGGGCTCATCAGGCATTGCCGAGGCCTCACGGAAGGCGAGCTGAAGAGAACGAAGACCGTCGCGAAGAGGTCTTGCGTGGTGGTCACCGATTTCAGGAGCGGCAGCAGTTACCAGTCCAGCCAGAGCGGTTATCAACTTGCGGGCCTCATCTAGGTCGGCAGGTGCATCCTCCGCAAGACCCGTCTGCACCGCAGCAGCGCTCATTAGGTGAACCGCTGCGGTATTTATAATTTCGACGGCTGGAACCTCGGCAATATCTCTTGCTGCACCCTCGTCCAATTTGCCTCTTCTCTGTTGGCTTTTACTCTGCTAGAGTATTGCAGGCTCTGGGCTAAGGCTCAGTGAAGAAGTGGATTGCGATCCCACCTGCCAACCGCATAAAAAGGTTGTTTGGGTAAGAGAGTTTATTTATTTCTGCATGCCGCATGGCGAGCTAAAACATTTGGCAACGAGGAGCAGTTATTAGCGATCCGCGCATTAATGAGCGTATTCGGGTCTCTGAGGTTCGACTAGTCGGACCAACCGGAGAACAGGTTGGTGTAGTACCAATCGAGCGGGCATTGAAGATGGCACAGGATGCAGACCTAGATCTAGTCGAGGTTTCACCCGGTTCCAACCCACCTGTCTGCAAGGTCATGGACTACGGCAAGTTCAAATACGAAGCGGCTCAGAAGGTGCGAGAGGCTCGCAAGAACCAGGTCAACACAATCTTGAAGACGGTTCGCTTCGGTCTAAAGATCGACGATCATGACTACAACACCAAGGTTGGTCAGGTTCGCAAGTTCCTTAAGGCTGGCGACAAGGTGAAGGTGATGGTTGTCTTCCGAGGCCGCGAGCAGTCCAGGCCCGAAATGGGCGTGAAGCTGCTGCAGCGACTCAGCGAGGAAGTAACCGAGTTCGGAACCGTGGAGTCGACCCCATCTATCGATGGCCGCAACATGGTCATGGTTATTGGGCCACTAAAGAACAAGGCCGAGGCAAGAGCCGAGGCGAAGCGAGTTCAAACCAAGGACTCGTCTCAGACGAGCGAAGAAAACTAAGAGGAGAGATTATGCCGAAGATGAAGACCCACTCGGGTGCCAAGAAGCGCTTCCGCTTCACCGGTAGCGGCAAGCTCATGAAGCAGCAGATCAACATGCGTCACAACCTGGAGCACAAGAGCTCCCGCAGGACGCGTCGTCTGAACCAAGACCAGGTGGTATCGCCTGCAGATTTCAAGAAGCTTAAGAAGCAACTAGGCCGCTAGGCGAAGGAGAGTAAGAACATGGCAAGAGTAAAAAACGCCGTCAACTCACACAAAAAGCGTCGAGTTGCACTAGAAAGAGCACACGGTTACCGCGGACAGCGCTCAAGGCTTTACCGCATGGCAAAGCAGCAGTTGCTGCACTCGTTTGTCTATGCATACAACGACCGTCGTAAGCGCAAGGGTGACTTCCGCAGGTTGTGGATCAGCAGAATCAACGCTGCTGCCCGCCTAAACGGCATGACCTACAACCGCCTAATCCAGGGCTTGAACCTGGCGGGTATCGAGGTTGACCGTCGCATCCTGGCCGACATGGCAGTAAACGACCCAGGCGCTTTTGCAACATTGGTTGCAAGCGCTAAGGCAGCACTGCCAAAGGACGTAAACGCTCCAAAGGTTAGCTAGTGGCGCTTGACCCAGGTTCTGCCCGGGTCAAGGAAATTGCGCGACTTTCACAAAAAGATGCCCGGTATGAAACCGGGCTCTTTTTGCTTGAGGGCCCTCAAGGGCTCAAGGAGCTAGCGCAGTATCCCGAACTCGCTCAGGAGATATTTGTTACCGAGAGTGCTCAAGAGCGCTACTCGGCTGAGATATCCACGCTTGAAAAGGCCGGCGTCGCTGTGGAGCAGGTTTCCATGCGGGTCATGGAAAAGATTGCCGACACCAAAACCCCACAGGGCATTGTCAGCGTTGTTCATCACGTTGATGTTGAGTTTTCGGAGATCGTGGAAACGAGTCCAAAGCTAGTTGTGCTGCTCGATCGCATTCAGGACCCGGGTAATGCCGGCACGATTATCCGTGCGGCAGATGCAGCCGGAGCGGATGCCGTTGTCTTTTCAACCGGGTCCGTTGACCCCTATAACTCAAAGGTGGTTCGCTCGACCGCAGGCAGCTTGCTGAATGTGCCAATTAGTGTCGGGGTCGACATGCAGGAAGCCGTAATCGAGCTGCAGTCCAAGGGTATTCAGGTGCTATCAACCAGTGCCAAGGGTGAGTCGCTGCCGGAGCTGCCCCGGGGAACGCTGGCTACTGCCTCGGCGTGGATCTTTGGCAACGAGGCCGGGGGAGTCGGCGCTGAGCTCGCCGCCTTGGCAGATAAGACGGTCTCAATTCCGATTTATGGCTCTGCAGAGTCGCTGAATCTCGCTACTGCGGCTTCTATCTGCCTGTATTTCACTGCGTTCGCTCAGCGGGCCAATCACTAAACTTGTGCAGGTGTCCGAGCTAACCCAATCCGAGGTAACCAAGGCGCTCAAGAGCTCCTTGGATGCTCTGAGCGCGATTGGAACAGCGGAGGAGCTGAGGCAATCTAAGGCCCAGCTGGTAGGGGACGCAGCTCCGCTCACCAAACTCAATGCGCTAATCAAGTCGCTGCCGGGTGATAAGAAGGCCGAGGCCGGCAAGATGATGGGCGAGGCAAAGGCTGAGCTCATGGCCGCTTTTGAGGCAAAGGCGGCAGAGCTCGAGAAAATAGCCAGGGCGCAGCGTCTTGAGGCTGAGAAGGTCGACATCACGGCCGCTGCCAATTACATCCAGCGCGGAGCTAGGCACCCGCTATCGCTCTTGATGGACCAGATCAGTGACGTTTTTGTTGGCATGGGTTGGGAAATCGCAGATGGTCCAGAACTTGAAAACGAGTGGTTCAATTTCGATGCTCTGAACTTCCACCCGGATCACCCGGCCAGAGCCATGCAGGACACCTTCTTTGTTTCTCCTGTTGAGAATCACTTGCTTCTCAGGACTCACACCTCCCCGGTTCAAATCCGCTCGCTTCTGGAGCGGGAGCTTCCGGTTTATGTGCTTTGCCCTGGCAGGGTCTTCCGCACGGACGAACTTGATGCGACTCACACTCCCGTCTTCCATCAGGTTGAAGGTCTAGCCGTAGATAAGGGTCTTACGATGGCCGATCTGCGAGGAACGCTGGAGCATTTTGCGCGGGTGATGTTTGGACCCGAGGCCAAGATCAGACTTCGCCCCAGCTACTTCCCCTTCACTGAACCCAGCGCAGAGCTAGATGTCTGGCATCCAGGAGCAAAGGGCGGGCCGAGGTGGGTCGAGTGGGGCGGCTGCGGCATGGTCAACCCCAATGTTCTGCTTGCAGCGGGCATTGACCCAGAGGTCTATTCGGGATTTGCCTTCGGAATGGGTATCGAGAGAACCCTGATGTTTAGAAATGGCGTCTTGGACATGCACGACATGGTCGAGGCCGATGTTAGGTTCTCAAGGCAGTTCGGGCAGGTGATCTAGTGAAGGTCCCGCTTAGTTGGCTCGCTGAATACGTTGAACTTCCCAAGGACGCTACTCCGCACGATGTCATGGAGCAGCTGGTCCGCGTTGGCCTAGAAGAAGAATCCGCTATCGGTGGAGAGATCACCGGACCGGTCGTGGTCGGCAAGGTGCTCGAATTTGTCGAGGAAGAGCAGTCAAATGGCAAGACCATTAGGTGGTGCCAGGTTCAGGTCGGTCCAAAGCCGGAGGATGTCCAAGGCATAGTCTGCGGCGCGAGAAACTTTGAGGTTGGCGACAAGGTAGTTGTAACGCTGCCAGGGGCGGTATTGCCTGGTGGCTTTGAGATCGCTGCCCGAAAGACCTATGGGCACATCTCCGACGGCATGATCGCATCAGCCAAGGAGCTCAGTCTCAGCGACGACCACGACGGAATCCTGCGGCTAGTAACCCTGGGACTTGATCCTGAGCTGGGAAGCGATGCGTTGGAGCTGCTAGGTCTCAATGAAGCCGCGGCCGAAGTCAATGTGACTCCCGACAGGGGCTATTGCTTCTCAATCCGCGGAATTGCCAGAGAGTACTCGCACGCAACCAAGGCTAAGTTCACCGACCCTGCATCGCAGGTTACACCTGAGAAGGTCTCCGGCTTTGATCTCAAGGTCGCCGACAGCGCCCCAATTCATGGCACCGCTGGCTGCTCAAACTTCTTGCTGGTAGGGGTTGAAGGAATCGATGCCACCTCGCCCACTCCGTCCTGGATGGCAAATCGACTGAAGCTTGCGGGCATGCGATCAATTTCGATAGCCGTCGACATCACGAACTACGTGATGCTCGAACTGGGTCAGCCGCTCCACGCCTACGATCTCGACAAGCTGACCGGTGGCATCGAGGTTCGCAGGGCAAATAAGGGCGAGAAGATAACCACCCTTGACGATAAAGAGCGCATCCTCCACGAAGAGGACCTACTGATCACAGATGAGAGTGGACCTATAGGCATCGCCGGTGTCATGGGAGGCGCGAGCACTGAAGTCAGCGACGCCACAACAAAGATCCTGCTTGAGGCCGCGATCTTTGATCCGATCTCGATCGCGCGTTCGGCACGCAGGCACAAACTGCCATCTGAGGCATCACGAAGGTTTGAGCGCGGAGTAGACCACAAAGTTTCCGCCTACGCTGCCGCTAGGGCCGCGCAGCTGCTGGTTGAGCTCGCTGGTGGCAAGCTCTCAGGACTTGGCGCAGAGCACGTTACCGAGATGGCTGCTGTAAAGATTTCCATGGACGCAAGCTTTCCTTCGGCTCTCGTCGGCTATGAATACGAGGAAAAGGAAGTCGTCGCGGCTCTGGAGATGATTGGCTGCAAGGTCTCAGGCAAGGGGTCTTTAGCGGTTGAGGTTCCTTCTTGGCGGCCAGATCTCAGGCACAAAACTGATCTAGCCGAAGAGGTTGCAAGGCTTGTGGGGTATGACAAGATTCCTGCCACCATTCCAGTCGCACCTCCCGGCAGAGGACTGACCCGCAAGCAACAGCTGCGCAGAAAAGTTCTGGGCACGCTCGTTGGTGGCGGATTTGTTGAGGTCCTCAACTACCCGTTCTACTCTCCCGAGCAGAATTCTTGGTTTAGCTCTAGTAAAGCAATAAAACTTGAAAACCCGATCCAGAGCGAGGCGGGACAGCTTCGCAAGGAGCTGCTGCCAGGGCTATTGCAGGCAGCATCAAGGAATGTCTCCCGAGCAAATAGCAATCTCGCGATTGTTGAGGAGGGTTCCGCTTTCATGTCTGGCGGAACTGCGGTTACTTCGCTGCCGGTGGGCAATGAGCGACCAAGTGACAAGGTTTTGGCGAGCCTGAACGCCTCGATTCCGTCGCAGCCGAGGAAGCTTGCGGGTGTGGTCTTGGGCGACTGGGTTCCGCAGCAGCCAGGTCAAGCCTCTATAGAAGCTGGTTACCAGCAGGCCATCTCGGCTCTGTTTTCTGGCCTAGGTAGCATTGGAGTTGAGGCAGGTCTTAGCCAGGTTGAGGTTATGGGCCTTCACCCGGGCAGGGGCGCCAAGGTTAGTGTT
>JAOGAX010000011.1 GCA_028144365.1 Aquiluna sp. | reverse complement strand
AGTTTTCGAAAGCTATCTGATTTAGCCTATTACCTCACTCAGAACAACCCCGCTGTTCTGCTTTATTCCGGAATAGCAGGGCTCTGCGCGAGTTGTATTGATTGAGCCCAGGAGGTTTCATGTCAGAAAAAATCATCGATCGGCCAGAACTTGACGATCTAGGTAACTACGAGTTCGGTTGGTCCGACTCCGACTCAGCGGGAGAGAGTGCCCGCAGGGGCATTAGCGACGAGGTGGTTCGCGACATCTCATCGCGCAAGGATGAGCCCGAGTGGATGCTGGAGCGCAGACTCAAGGGATACGACTTTTTCGGCAAGAAGCCAATGCCAACTTGGGGCTCAGACCTCAGCGGTATCGATTTTGACAACATCAAGTACTTCGTGCGCTCGACTGAGCGACAGGCTCAGAGCTGGGAGGACTTGCCAGAGGACATTAGAAACACCTATGAACGACTCGGTATCCCAGAGGCCGAGCGTCAGCGCCTAGTTGCTGGTGTTGCAGCGCAGTATGAGTCCGAGGTGGTCTACCACCAAATCCGTGAGGACCTCGAGGAGCAGGGTGTCATCTTCCTAGACACCGATACTGCTCTCAAGGAGCACCCGGAGATTTTCGAGGAGTACTTCGGCACCGTAATCCCTGCGGGAGATAACAAGTTTGCGGCCCTCAACACCGCCGTTTGGTCAGGTGGATCCTTCGTCTACGTCCCCAAGGGCGTAAAGGTCGAGATTCCGCTGCAGGCCTATTTCAGAATTAACACAGAGAACATGGGCCAGTTTGAGCGGACACTCATCATTGCCGACGAGGACTCCTATGTTCACTACATCGAGGGCTGCACCGCTCCGATCTACCAGTCCGACTCGCTGCACAGCGCGGTTGTCGAGATCATCGTTAAGAAAAACGCGAGGGTCCGCTACACCACAATCCAGAACTGGTCTAACAACGTTTACAACCTGGTAACCAAGCGAGCAATTGCCCATGAGGGCGCAACCATGGAGTGGATCGATGGCAACATCGGATCCAAGGTCACCATGAAGTACCCATCGGTGATTCTGGCCGGAGAGCACGCCCGAGGCGAGACTCTCTCCGTAGCCTTTGCCGGTGAGGGGCAGCACCAGGATGCCGGAGCAAAGATGATTCACCTGGCTCCCTACACCACCAGCTCGATTGTCTCCAAGTCAATTGCTAGGGGCGGTGGCCGCACCTCTTACCGCGGAGAGATTCGAGTCAACCCGGGAGCCCACCACTCGGCCAACACCGTTCGCTGTGATGCGCTGTTGGTGGACACAATTTCGCGCTCTGACACCTATCCAGCAAACGACATTCGTGAGGATGACGTTTCAATGGGTCACGAGGCCACTGTCTCTCAGATCAGCGCCGAGCAGCTTTTCTACCTTCAGTCCCGGGGTATTGAGGAAGACGAGGCCATGGCCATGATCGTCCGCGGATTCATCGAGCCGATCGCAAAAGAACTTCCAATGGAGTATGCGCTGGAACTGAACAAGCTAATCGAGATGCAGATGGAAGGGGCTGTTGGATAGTGGCAGCACAGCACGGCCTAGAGGCCCATTCGCACGGCAACGTGCCCATCCAAACCAGAAGCGAGCGACCTAGGTCCACCAGTGTCAGCGACTTCCCTGAGCTTTCCAATCGTCAGGAAATCTGGCGTTATGTTCCCCTTGACAAGCTCAGTGGGCTTGACAAAGAGGTTATGGGAGAGCTCACAGAATCTGAGGTAACTGCCGAACTGGCGAGCGGAACCAGCATGCGCTGGGTTGACTCCACCGATCCACTGGTCGGTTCTGCTGGTCTTCCCGAGGAGAGAGTTTCTGCTGCGGCTTGGACCAATGCCTCAAAAACCCTAGTTATTGAGGTGGAAGCCGAGTCAGAAACCACCGATGCCTCTTTTTTGAAGATTGCTCCTAATACGGCCGAGGCTAAGGCTCTTCACGTAGTTGTTTCGGTGGGAAACCACGCCAAGGCCACAATTGCCCTTGACCACCTGGGACAGGGTGTGCTGGGGGAGAACGTCGAGATTGTCCTCGGCGATGGTGCTCAATTGAACTTTGTCACCCTGCAGGAGTGGGAGAGCGGGTCCACCCACGTCTCAACTCAGTTCTCGAAGCTAGGTCGCGACAGCAGCCTCAAGCATGTTGTTGTCACCATGGGTGGCGATCTTGTTCGAGTGGTTCCAGCGGTTTCGCTTAGCTCGGCAGGTGCCGAGGTGAACATGTATGGCGTCTACCTTGCAGGTAGCGGCAACTACTTTGAGCACCGTCCCTACGTTGACCACATTGCAGAGAACTGCGTCTCAAACGTTGCCTACAAGGGAGCGCTTCAGGGAGCCGGTGCTCACACTGTCTGGGTCGGGGACGTGCTGATTCGTGAATCTGCCGTGGGGACCTCAACCTACGAGCTCAATCGCAATCTGCTTTTGACCGACGGTGCACGGGCAGACTCGGTTCCTAACCTCGAAATCGAGACCGGAAAAATCGAAGGTGCCGGACACGCAAGTGCTTCCGGACGCTTCGACGACGAGCAGCTTTTCTACCTAATGTCTCGCGGTATTGATGAGGACCAGGCGAAGAAGCTGGTTGTTCGCGGATTCCTCAGTGAGGTAATTCAGAAGATCGGCATCGAGTCGATCGAGCAGCGCCTGATCTCAGCGATCGAGGCAGAGCTAGAGAAAGCTGGGGCGTAAATGGCAATTCGAATTTGTGCTCTGGATGACCTAAAACCGGGCAAGGCTTTGAGAGTCAAAATTGGCGATCACGCTCTTGCTATCGTCAGGACCCCATCGGGGGATGTGAAGGCCCTTGATGACAAGTGCTCCCACGGTGAGATCTCGCTGAGCGAGGGGTTCGTGGACGATAAGACCATCGAGTGCTGGGCACACGGTGCAAAGTTTGAGCTCGACACCGGTAAACCACTCTCGCTTCCTGCATACGAGCCGGTAGCAACCTACGAAGTATTGATTGAAAACGACGAAATTTTCGTCGAGTACGAAGACTAAGACCTTAGGAAAGAAGACAATGACCACTCTAGAAATCAAGAACCTACACGTCTCGGTTGAGACCGATCAGGGCAGCAAGCAGATCCTGCGCGGAGTCGACCTGACCATCAAGTCCGGAGAAATTCACGCCGTAATGGGACCAAACGGTTCTGGTAAGTCAACCCTTGCCTACTCCGTCGCCGGTCACCCGAAGTATGAGGTCACCGACGGCCAGATCCTGCTCGATGGCGAAGACGTTCTGGAAATGAGCGTTGACGAGCGGGCGAGAGCAGGCCTATTCCTGGCCATGCAGTACCCAGTCGAAATTCCTGGAGTTTCGGTATCGAACTTTTTGAGGACCGCAAAGACCGCACTGAGCGGAGAGGCTCCGAAGCTGCGTGAGTGGGTTGGCGACCTGCGCGATGCCATGGGAAACCTCCGCATGGACTCGGACTTCACCGAGCGAAACGTGAACGAAGGGTTCTCCGGTGGTGAGAAGAAGCGTCACGAGATTTTGCAGCTTGAGCTGCTGAAGCCAAAGATCGCAATTCTCGACGAGACAGATTCGGGTCTGGATGTGGATGCTCTCAAGGTGGTCTCCGAGGGTGTAAACCGCGCTCACGCAGACAACGGGCTTGGCGTATTGCTAATCACCCACTACACCCGCATCCTTCGCTACATCAAGCCTGACTTCGTGCACGTGTTCGTGGCCGGCAAGGTTGCGGAGCAGGGCGGAGCAGAACTTGCAGAGCGCCTCGAAAACGAGGGCTACGACCGCTACACCAAGGCCGCCGTATGACAGAGCCCAAAGAGCTAACGCCTCAGCGCTATGACGAGGTCATTGACGCTATGAAGGAGATCATTGACCCCGAGATTGGCGTGAATATCGTTGATCTCGGATTGGTCTACGGGCTTCAAGAGTCTGAGGACGGCGCACTGCTTATCAACATGACTCTTACCTCAGCTGGTTGCCCGCTCACGGATGTTATCGAGGAGCAGACCGCAGAGGCCCTTGATGGGGTAGTAGAAGCTTTCAGAATCAACTGGGTCTGGATGCCGCCATGGGGGCCGGAGAAAATCACAGAAGATGGCCGCGAAATGATGCGGTCAATCGGATTCTCTATCTAGCGAACAAGCTTCCAAGCAATTGGTAGCAGGGTCGCAGCCGCTACGGCCTTGATTGCATCTCCAACCAAGAATGGCGCAACTCCCGCGGCCAGAGCCTGGGGGAGTGTAAGCCCAATACCCACCACTAGCCAGCCAGCACCAAGCACATAGATGATTACGCTACCGATGGCAAAGGAAGCTGCAACTCTGATTGGGGTCGTTGAAAAACCTCGTGCGGCAAGCGCTCCGACAACAAAGCCAGCAACCACGAATCCCACTAGGTAGCCGGCGGTTGGTAGCACAGCTGTAAGCGCCTTAGCACCCGCGAAAACTGGAAGCCCAGCTGCGCCCATTGCAAGATATACGCCCATAGATGCAGCGCCTCTTGAGGCACCAAGGGTGGCGGCTACAAGCAGCACGGCAAAGGTCTGAAGGGTCATGGGGACCGGATACATCGGAATCTGAACCTGGGCGGCAAGCGCGGTTAGAGCGGCTCCCGAGAAAACTAGCGCCACGTCGTTTACACGCGTGCGGGGGACAATCCTGTCAACCAGGGTGGCAGTTGCAATGGACATCTGATTCCTTCCGATTGATAGGAAGTTTACTGGTTCAAATCCTCATACTCGGCATCGATTACGGCCTGGGTGCGCTTTTGCTGCTTCGGCTCAAGAAGCCCAGCCTCTTCAAGTCTGATCCGTCGGTCATTGCGTAAAGCCCAGAAAAAGGCTGCGAAAGCCATGACTCCGAAGATGATCCACTGGATTGCATAGGACAGGTGATTTCCCTCGTTCAGAGTCGGCTTGGGCATTGGGAAGGGGGCGTCTTGATAGCTGGGCTGCTCAGTCACCACACGTCCATAGTGCTCCTCAATGACCTTTCCCGACCCTGCAAAACGCTCTGCTAGCCGCGGCAAATCAATGGAGGCGATCTGACCTGGCACGTCCTCGCGGTTTAGATCAGGCTCTGAGACTCTCAGCCTTAGCGTGAGGCTGTGATCGCCGCCAGTGGGCAGCGGATTTGAATCCGGGGTGACAAGCTCAGAGGATGCGAAGAGCCAGCCTCTTTCGATGATCAATAGCTCTCCTGATGGCAACCTAAGCGGAACCAGCTGAAGAAAGCCTGGTTGGCCATTTAGCGGCCTGTTTCTAACAACGGTTGCCAATTCGGGTAGATAGGTCCCGGTGACCTCAACTGGCGTCCACTCCTGGTCAGAGGTGCCGTCGGGATTTATGACCCAGTCAATGTCGGAATAGGGGACCGGTTTGAGGTCGTAGTTCTGAATGACCTGGTCAATTCGCTCGACTCTCTCTGCTCGTCTGGAGAACTGCCACCAGCTCAACAGTGACGTCGCGATTGCAAAAAGCAGCACAAGTGCAAGCCAGGGGCCCCACCTTCTAATCGTGCTTTGCTTCAATGACCTTTGTCCCTAGGAAGAAGTTTCTTGCAGATAGATAGTCAACCAGAAAGCTCAAATGCTCATCACAGGCTGCCCAGGTCTTGGTGCGGCCGGAGGTGTGGATCTTGGGGTTAGCCCACTCGATGAGTGAAGTGGCGGCAGCACCACACCCTGCCCTAGAGCACTTAGCGGTCATCGCCTAGTTTGATCTCGCTCGCCTTCACCGAAAGCTTTGGAGCAATGACTCCAGATTGACCCCTGGAGCGGCTTGGTCCCTGGGCATTTGCCAGCACCACCGCGAAATAGGGCAAGAAGATAGCTCCAGCGAAGAAAAACCACATCCAAAAACCCTGGGTCACGACTCCGAGAATGATGCAGAGCGTTCTAATCGACATCGCAATCGAATATCGAATCATTCGTTGCTTGCGCTCTTCGTCGGGAGAGAGCTCCAGCGAAGTTACGCTTTGCCGTTTTGCCAAAGGGGTTCCTGACCGTGAAATTACTAGACTGTGGTATTCATAACGCCAGAGATGCGATGGTATTCCCGCAAGGAGATGAAAAGATGCCGCAACCAAGGACTGTTCTTGTCACCGGTGGCAATCGTGGCATTGGTTATGCGATTGCAGCAGAATTCGTCGCTCAGGGACACCGAGTTGCCGTCACCGCCCGCAGCGGAGCGGGCCCCGTGGGTTCGCTTTCGGTGAGCGCAGATGTGACCGACTCCCAATCGCTAGATGTCGCCATCGCAAAGATTGAGGCAGAACTAGGTCCAATCGAGGTAGTTGTCGCAAACGCCGGCATCACCAAGGACACTCTGCTGATGCGGATGAGCGATGAAGAATTTGAGGCCGTAATCAATACCAACCTCACCGGTGTCTTTCGAGTTGTTAAGCGAGTCACCAAGTCGATGTTGCGCGCAAAATACGGGCGCGTGGTGCTGATTGGATCGGTAGTTGGGCTATTGGGCAGCGCCGGACAGGTGAACTACTCGGCAGCGAAGAGCGGGCTTGTTGGAATGGCACGAAGCATCACTCGTGAGCTTGGTGGCAAGAACATCACCGCCAACGTGGTGGCGCCTGGATTTATCGATACGGACATGACTGCCGAGCTTGGCGAGGATCTTGCGGCAAAGTACCGCTCCCAGATTCCAGCCGGAAGGTTTGCTTCCCCTGAAGAAGTGGCAAAGGTTGTTGCCTGGGTGGCAAGCGAGGATGCCAGCTACATTTCCGGTGCGGTAATTCCGGTAGATGGTGGCCTGGGAATGGGTCACTAGGTAGTAGTTTTTAGCAAAAGGTAGGAGACGCAGTGGGAATCTTAGAAGGCAAGAAAGTCCTAATCACAGGAGTTTTAACCGAGGCCTCAATCGCCTTCTCGGCTGCAAGACTTGCCCAGGAGCAGGGTGCAGAGGTACTCCTCAGCTCGTTCGGCAGAATGCTACCCATCACCACAAAGATTGCCGAGCGTCTTCCGAAGCCAGCTGAGGTCATCGAGCTCGATGCGACAAACGCAGAGCACCTGGCGAATCTTCCAGGTCTAGTCAAAGAGAAGCTTGGCTCCCTAGATGGCATTGTCCACGCCATCGCATTTGCTCCGCAGAGCGCCCTTGGCGGAAACTTCATGGAGACCGCCTGGGAAGACGTCTCAACCGCCGTTGAGGTCTCTGCATACTCCCTAAAGTCCATCACGACAGCTTGCATGCCTGTCCTCAACAACCCCAGCTCAGTAGTTGGGCTCACCTTTGACGCCACCGTCTCCTGGCCTGTCTATGACTGGATGGGCGTGGCAAAGGCCGCGTTTGAGTCGACCTCGCGCTACCTAGCACGCTACGTGGGGGAGCACGGTGTGAGGGTGAACCTGATCTCTGCCGGACCGCTTAGGACTACAGCTGCCAAAGGCATACCTGGCTTTGCGACCATGGAAGAGCTCTGGACTGGAAGGGCGCCGCTTGGTTGGGACCTAACCGATACCGAGGCTGCGGCCAAGGGTCTGGTGGCGCTCCTCAGCGACTGGTTCCCCGCCACAACTGGAGAGATGATTCACGTTGATGGTGGTCTTCACTCCACCGGCGCCTAGGGGAGTAGCGCGATAACCTTCGTAAGGTCTCGCTCGTCGATTACGACATCGGCACTCTCGCGCACTATTGGCTTTGCACAAAATGCCACGGAGACCCCGGCAACGGCCATCATTCCTAGATCATTCGCACCATCACCAATGGCGAATGTCCTGGAAAGGGGGATGTCATTCTCCTCCGCCCAGAGCTCGAGATATTTAGCCTTGGCCTCGCGGTTAACCAGCTCGCCCACGACCTCACCTGTGAGCATCCCATTCTCAACTCCCAGAGTGTTGGCCTGCGCGTAGTCGAGATTGAGGTCGCGCTTCAAACCGTTTAGGAGCTGGATGAAGCCGCCCGATACGGCCGCGACCTTGCCGCCTCTTGAGTGAATCTCTTGAATTAGCTCGCTCGCACCTTTGGTTGGAGTGAGGCTTTTTGCGGTTTTCCCAAGCACGGACTCAGGAAGGCCCTTCAAGGTTGCGACCCGCTCAATCAGAGAGGTGGAGAAATCAATCTCACCTCGCATCGAGCGCTCTGTTATCTCGGCTACCTTCTCCCGATTACCCGAGTGTTCTGCGAGCAGCTCAATTGCTTCTTCGTTGATGAGGGTGGAATCGACATCAAAAACTACTAGGAAGCTGGTCAAGGTGTTACCAAGATGCCCTTCGGAACAACCGTCAGGCCGGACTCGGTGACAGTAAAGCCGCGCTCGAGGTCGCGCTCCCGGTTGACCCCAATACTCGCCCCGTCTGCTACCACGACGTTCTTGTCCAAAATGGCCTTGCGTATTGTACAGTCCCTGCCCACCTGCACGGCATCCAGCAGCACGGAGTCAGTGACCAGCGAACGCGAGCCCACCCTGACGATTGGGGAGAGCACGCTTCTTTCGACAATGCCGCCGGTCACAACCACACCAAGCGAAACGATTGAGTCGTTGGTGCGACCCTGATTGCCCTCGGAGTCGTGTATGAACTTTGCCGGTGGCATGTTGATCTGCTGGTTGAAGACCGGCCAGTCGGAGTTGTAGAGATTAAAAATAGGCATGGTCGAGATCAGGTCCATGTGGGCCTCGTAGTAGGAATCTATGGTTCCAACATCTCGCCAGTAGGACTTGTCTCTGTCGGTGGCTCCGGGAATCTCGTTGAACGTAAAGTCGTAGACACCACAAGTCCCAGCATCCACAAAGGCTGGGATGATGTCTCCACCCATATCGTGGGATGAGCTCTCGTTGTCTCCATCGCGCTGAATCGCGTCGATGAGAGCCTCAGCATTGAAAATGTAGTTTCCCATCGAAACCAGGGCCTGAGAATCATCTCCTGGAACGGGCTTTGGGTCGCTGGGCTTTTCCCTAAAAGCCGAGATCTTCCCTGGACTCTTCTCGTCCACCTCGATGACTCCAAACTGGCTTGCCAGCGAGATGGGCTGCCTAATGGCAGCAACGCTTGCCTCCATGCCGGATTCGATGTGAGCCTGGAGCATCTGATCGAAGTCCATTCGATAGACGTGATCCGCACCAACCACGACAACGTAGTCAGGACGCTCATCGCTCAGGGCGTTCATGGACTGGAGGATGGCATCGGCGCTGCCGGTGTACCAGCGCTTACCCAGTCTCTGCTGGGCAGGGATCGAGGCTACGTAGCCACCCAGCAGGGGCGACATGCGCCAAGTCTGCGATATGTGCCTATCAAGAGAGTGCGACTTGTACTGAGTCAACACCACGATTCTTCTGAGTCCTGAATTGAGCAGGTTGGAAAGCGCGAAGTCAATTAGGCGATAGCTACCGGCAAAGGGGACAGCGGGTTTTGCGCGGTCTGCGGTGAGCGGCATCAGCCTTTTTCCCTCGCCACCTGCGAGGACCATTCCGAAGACTCTTGCCACTGCCATAGGCAAATGTTAGTTGCCTCAGCCTTTACCCGCACTAGCATTTGCCTATGCGTGTGGATTTCGTTACCAAGGAGTACCCGCCAAGCATCTACGGTGGAGCCGGTGTTCACGTCACAGAGTTGGTTTCGGTTCTTCGTGAGCGAATCGAGGCTCGGGTCCACGCTTTCGGAACCCCAATCGCTGAATCTCTGACCTACGGTTACGAGGTTCCTGCTGCAATGCAAGGGGCAAACCCGGCACTCCAAACCATGGCAACGGACCTCGAGATAGTAAAGAACCTGGCTGGTGCTGACCTAGTCCACAGCCACACTTGGTATGCAAACTTTGCAGGTCACATCGGTTCGATGCTGCACTCGATGCCGCACATCATCACCGCACACTCTCTGGAACCGCTAAGGCCCTGGAAGCGTGAGCAGCTCGGTGGCGGCTACGAGGTTTCCTCCTTCATTGAGCAAAGTGCCTACGAGCAGGCGACCCGTATCATTGCGGTCTCCGCAGGCATGCGTGCCGACATTCTCACTTCCTACCCGCAGCTCGATGCGAAAAAGGTGGAGGTAGTTCACAACGGCATCGACTCGAACAAGTGGCAACCAACCATTGATGAAGATCTCCTGAGGCACCACAGCATTGACCCGAACCGACCAATTGTTAGCTTCGTCGGCCGCATCACCAGGCAGAAGGGCCTCACCTATTTCCTCAGGGCAGCAAGAGGACTTCCCAAGGACGTCCAGCTGGTGCTCTGCGCTGGCGCTCCCGATACCCCAGAAATTCTCTCTGAGGTGGAGCAGCTGGTTGCTGAGCTAAAGCGAGAACGCGATGGCGTTGTTTGGATTCCAGAACACCTGCCCCAAAAGCAGCTTGCGGCAATTTTGACCGCTACCGATTTGTTCGTCTGCCCCTCGATCTATGAGCCGCTTGGCATCGTGAACCTAGAGGCCATGGCGTGTGGTGCTGCAGTTATCGCCACCGCAACCGGAGGAATTCCAGAGGTTGTGGTTCCTGGAGAAACCGGCTGGCTGGTTCCAATCGATCAGGTGACCGACGGCAGTGGGACTCCTAAGGAGCCAGAGAAATTCATCAGCGATTTTGCTGGCGCTTTGGTTTCAGCCATCGAGTCTGAGAACCTTGAAAAGTTCGGCAACGCCGGTAGAAAACGTGCAATTGATGAATTTAGCTGGGAGACCATTGCGACTCGCACGCTAGAGGTCTATAACCAAGCCCTGCAGGGCTAGGATTTTGCCGATGGCAAAGGTAATTGATCTTCAGAATGTAGTTGTAAAGCGCTCAAACAGGGAGATCCTGAAGGCCATCAACCTATCTCTAGATGCCTCCGAGCGCTGGGTAATTCTTGGTCCCAACGGAGCTGGAAAAACTACCTTGCTCAGGGTTCTGGCAGCGCAGATTCAACCCAGCTCAGGCAAGGCCATGATCCTCGATGAGAACCTGGGCGAGGTCAATGTTTTTGAACTGCGCACCCGAATCGGATTCGCATCAAGCGCGCTTGCTGCACAAATACCAAACAGTGAGAGCGTCCTAAACGCAGTAATGACCGCAAGTTATGGAATCACAGGACGCTGGCGCGAGGAATACGACGCAATAGATGAGCGCCGGGCAAGAAGAGTCTTGGCCGAGTGGCAGCTAAGTGAGTTTGAAGACCGCCCTATCGGAACCCTCAGCGACGGCGAGAAAAAGCGCGTTCAAATCGCAAGGTCGATAATGACCGACCCCGAGCTGTTGCTGCTCGACGAACCGGTTGCAAGTTTGGACATGGCAGCCCGCGAGCAGACAATAAGTCTGCTTTCCGGTTACGCCATGTCGGAAACAGCACCTGCGATGGCAATGGTCACCCACCACATTGAAGAAATCCCTGCCGGGTTCACGCACGCGCTTCTTTTGCAGGACGGGGCAGTGGTTGCGCGGGGCGAAATCGCAAGCACCTTGACTTCAGAGGCTATCTCCGAGACCTTCAGATACCCACTAAAAGTAACGCGGGAAGACGGTCGCTTTAGGGCAACCGCACGCTAGCGCTGGGGAAGCGAATCTGCTAGGCTTTGGCGCTGTTGCTCAAAGCAACGAAACTCACAAAAAAGGAAATCATGAAGGCTGATATTCACCCAAGCTACGGACAGGTCATCTTCCGCGACCTTGCGTCCGGCGTTGCCTTTCTAACCCGTTCCACCCTCACCAGCGACAAGACAATGGAGTGGGAAGACGGAAACACCTACCCGGTCTATGACGTTGAGATCAGCTCCGCTAGCCACCCGTTCTACACAGGCAAGCAGCGCATCATGGACTCCGCAGGTAGAGTCGAGCGCTTCAACGAGCGCTACAAGAACTTCGGCTAATTCTTTATTGGCCAACCCAATTCCGCTCGGAAATCCGGGCGGTTTTGCTTTTTAAGGAACTCCTGCATCGATAGCTGCCACTCGTCGGCCCAGCGAGCCTGGAGGTCGTGGAGCTCGCCGAGATCGATGTCCAGCTCCGGGTATTTTGCGGCCATCCGCTGAGCCAGCTGGCCAGCAGCAACAGCATCTGCAGTTGAGTTGTGGGCATCGGAAAGCTCGACTTTGTAGATTGCCGTCAAAGTCGCAAGATTCTTTTTGCCACTGCGGTACCTCTCAAGCTTCCGATCTATAACTAGGGGGTCGATCACGGGCTTTGGGTCAAGTGGCTCGAGCGAGTACCTCAGGGCTTCTGAGCGCAGGATGCTGAAGTCATAGGAGGCATTGAAGGCAACCAGAGGCATCTCAAGGTTCAGGCTTCTCAGTAGCTCGACAATCTCTCGGACAGAGCTAGCCGGTTCAACGCCTTTTTCCCTTGCCACCTCCGTGGTCACACCATGGACTCGGCTTGCCGCCTCAGGGATCTCGATGCCGGGGTTTACGAGCCACTCGGAGACGCTCTCAGCCTCACCATTTTGATTGATGACCGCGACACACGCGG
This sequence comes from Aquiluna sp., assembly GCA_028144365.1. GTDB lineage: Bacteria > Actinomycetota > Actinomycetes > Actinomycetales > Microbacteriaceae > Aquiluna. Next base: position 4,172 of record JAOGAX010000011.1, on the reverse strand, counting down.
TCACAATCCTTGAGGTATTCAAATCCAGACCCGTGGTCTCCAGGTCAAATACCGCCAGGCGCTTGGCCCAGGCTGGCATCTGGGGGTCAAAGTCAAAATCGAGCAAGTTCTTAATCTCCTGAGAGCACCCTATTGCAGGGCTTAGAGGAACCTAGACTTGTGCCGTGCAGGTGTTGAAAAGTTCTCCGCAAAGCCTTTTTAGGCTTGCCGAACTAAGGCTCAAACGAAGAGATGTCGGTTCAACCGCCACCTGGCACCTTGGTGACGGCGGGCCGCGGGTTCTCCTTATTCACGGCTTTCGAGGCGATCACCACGGACTTCTTGGGGTGGCGGGAGCTCTGCCACAGGTGCGATTTACAATTCCCGACCTTCCTGGGTTTGGAAAGACTCCGGCTTTGGACTCTGAGCACAACCTCGATAACTACGCAAGCTGGCTAGTTGATTTCGTGACGGCCTCCGGTGGCTATGACCTGATTCTCGGTCACAGCTTTGGCTCGCTTGTTGTGGCATCCGCATATAGCCAAGGCCTGGAAATCGAGAAAGTCGCCCTGCAAAACCCCATCACGACTCGCGCTAGCGAAGCTGGCTCGAAAGCTAACAAACTTGCCGACCGCTACTACGAACTAGGATCCCGCGAAGGCTCGAACCTCCTTACCTCACAGGCGGTGGTTAGGGGCATGTCCGTCGCGCTTGCAAAGACCAGGAACCCAGGTGTCAGAAGGTTTATCCACAAACAGCACTCCAGTTACTTTTCGGTTTTCGAGAGCAACCGAGTGGTCGCAGAGGGTTATCGGGCAGCGAGCAGCGGCAACGTTCTGGATTATGCCGAAAGTCTCCCCACCAAGCTGCTTGCGATTGCGGGGGAAAGGGACGTCGTAGCACCTTTGCAGGGCCAGCTTGAGCTTGCAAGGGTGACCGGGGCCGACCTTCGTGTTATCAGGGGCGTTGGGCACCTAACCCACTACGAGCGACCTTCAGAGGTTGCCACCCACCTAAGCGAATACCTGGTGGCCTAATGGAGGGTATTTGGTTTGACGGCAGGTACATAAACCCAACCAAGCCAGATGGCATCACCAGCTTTTCCCTCGGGCTGATTGAAGAGGTGTTGAATCTGGCACCTCTTACGGTGATGGTCGACAGTCAGCAAAAAGCTGACTTGCTGCCAAAAAGCGACCAGCTTCGCATCTATTTCACCAACCCAGTTGCCTCACCGAAAGAGCTTTTTTCGACGCGAAGGCTAAACAGGGAGGGAATCAAGGTTTTGTTCTCTCCCATGCAAACCACCAGCGGCTTGGGAAGAAACTTCAAGCTGGTCTACACGCTCCACGACATGATCTACTATCGCCACCGCACTCCTCCCGCAAATTTCAATTTATTTATCCGCATCGTTTGGTTCTTGTATCACCTGAGCTACTGGCCACAGCGCAGACTTCTTAACCTCGCTGATGCCGTGGCAACCGTCTCGGAGACCACAAAGGACCAGATGCTCCTGCATCGACTTACGAAGCGGCCTATCTACGTGATCCACAACGCCGCCCAGGCCCCAGAGCGGGTCGAAAAGGCAAACCGCCACGATTCAAAGTTCTTGGTCTACATGGGCAGCTTCATTGGCTACAAAAACGTCGAGACGCTAATCAGGGGCATGCAATACCTCTCAGATCACACTCTCGTTCTGCTAAGCCGAATCACAGCTGAGCGCAAGGCAGAGCTACAAGCCATTGCGGATGAGGTCGGAGCTGATGTGCGGTTTGAAAACGGTGTCACCAGGGACGAATACCACGAGTGGCTGCACGCTGCAAAGGCGCTGGTAAGCGCATCAATGGATGAGGGTTTCGGGATTCCTGTTGTTGAGGCAATGGAGCGCGGTTGTCCTGTAATTCTTAGCGACATACCCATCTTCGATGAGGTTGCGGGCCCTGCCGGGCTGCGGTTTACGGCCACAGATGCGATTGCGTTCTCGGAGCAGGTGAAAAGACTTGGGGTAAAGCGAGACTGGAAGCTCCACAGCGATCTTGGCCTGACTCAAGCCGAGTTCTTTACCTGGGAAGACAGCGCGGAGCTCTTTATTGAGCTTTGTGAGGAGCTAGCTGCTTCCTAAGGGCTTTGGTGCCCAGGCGTCTAAGGTCCAGCTCTCCTGAGCGCGCAACACATGCAGCGAGGCATTTTCTAACCTCTCACCCTTGGGTGGGACCTTGCCATCCGTTACCTCGGAGAGCACAAACCTAATTAGCGCGCCATGACTGACGGCAAGAACGCGAGCGCCGGTGTGACGTTTGGTCACCTCTGAGAGCAGCAGTCTGGCGCGTTGCGTGACGGCCTGTGTTGACTCGGCACCGGGGATCTCGTCGAGTTGGGAGTAATTCTCATGCCACTCGGTGTAGAGCATGCCCTCACCGATTCCAAAGGCGCGCTCTAGAAGCAAGTCATCCTGCATCACCTCTTTGGCACCGATTCGCTCAGCGAGAATTTCGGCTGTGTGCCTGGCTCGCTCTAGGGGTGAAGAGAGCACGATGTCCCACTTTGTGGGAAGGTGAAGCGCAGCCTGCTGAACCTGCTGAATGCCAACCTGATTCATGGGGATATCCGCTGTGCCTTGCAGTCTGAGGTCTATGTTCCAATCGGTCTGGCCGTGCCTAAAAAGACCCAGTACCGTCTCGTTAGCCAAGAATCGCTCCTAGCAAATCTGTAGTTGAACCATTGATTCTCACGCTCGCAAACTCATCTGCCCTGGTTGGTCCAAGATTGACAATCACAACCGGCTTATCATCCGCTACCGCACGCTTTACCAATCTCAGGCCCGAGTTCACCGTGAGAGAGCTGCCAGCAACCAAGATTGCCTCCGCTGCAGCCACGCGTGATTCGGCGTCGGCAACTCTGGGCTTTGGCACCTGCTCACCAAAGAAGACAACATCTGGCTTGTAGTGAGATCCGCAGCTGCAGTCTGGGACTGTGAAGCCCTCTGGAACCTCAACTTCGGCATCGCCGTCGGGGGAGAACTCAACGCTGAAGTCCCTGATTAGCTGTGGGTTTGCTTCCGCGATGCGCTCATCCATCTCGAGACGGGAGAAGCTGTCGCCACAACCCACGCACAGCACACGATCTAGTCGGCCGTGGAGCTCTAATACAGACCTCGATCCAGCCTTTTGGTGAAGCCCATCAACGTTCTGAGTTATCACGGATGAGATAACCCCTCGCTTCTCGGCATCGGCAATAGCCTGGTGGCCTAAATTCGGGTTTGCACTTGCGATCCGGTTCCAACCGACATAGCTGCGGGCCCAGTAGCGGGCCTGGTTTGACTTGGAGCCCATGAACTCATCAAATGTGAGTGGGTGCTTTTGAACCCGACCCTCGCCTCGATAGTCGGGAATGCCGCTGTCTGTGGAGATGCCTGCTCCGGTGATTATCAGTGCTGTTCGGTTAGCGAGAATCTCTCTGGCGCGCTCAACCGAGTAGCTAATTGCTGGGCTGAGGGAATCTGTCACTTGCCGATTCTAACTGAGTCATTTGTTGTGTCCGAGGGGGGACTTGAACCCCCACCCTCTATGCGAGGACTAGCACCTCAAGCTAGCGCGTCTACCATTCCGCCACCCGGACTCAAGGATGAAATCTACCACGAAAGCAAGTAGAGAAACAGCGGGGGTACTTGGAAAGCTGCAGGCGAAGCGATAGCTTTTAGATATGCATGAGGATCCAGCAGTTGCCCTGCAGAGGTTGGTTTCCGCGCTAGAGCGGCACCTTGATGCCTCCGCCACCAGGCGCGAGGGAAACGACGAGGCGCTCAACCTTGCCTACGATCAGCTTGAAGAGGCATTCCTCGGCTATGAAGAGGCGCTGCAGCAGACCTACGGGGAGTATCTGCCTTTCGAGCAGGCCGAAGAGCAGTGAGTTTCTTTGAAGCCATACTGCTGGGACTAATTCAAGGCCTCACAGAATTCCTTCCGATTTCTTCCTCAGCCCACGTTCAAATCGCGCAGGAGCTGATGGGCCTCAGTGAGCTCAGCAAACCTCAGTTGACCGCCTTCATTGCGACCATTCAGATTGGCACCGAGCTGGCCGTGATCAGCTACTTCTTCAAGACCATCGTTTCAATAGTCTCCGCGTGGTTTAGCTCCGGGTTTCAGTCCTGGTCCAAGCAGCCAGGAGAGGCTCGCATGGGCTGGCTGATAATCGTG
>JAOGAX010000010.1 GCA_028144365.1 Aquiluna sp. | reverse complement strand
GACCTCCTACTGGACTCCGGGTCTAAGGCTGAGGAGGTCGCTGATCTAGGTTTTGGAGCTTCGACGTTTAGGTTCGCAGCAGAGCCAGGCTCTGGGTTCAAGGAGCTAGAGGACCTAAATGGTAAGAGGCTTGCAACTGCCTACCCCAGGCTCATAAGTGATTACTTGGCCAAGAGTGGAATCGAGTGTCAGGTGGTCTCGCTTGATGGGGCTGTTGAATCTGCGGTGAGGCTTGGGGTTGCCGACGCGGTTGCCGATGTTGTTTCAACCGGAAACACCCTGCGCAAGGCAGGACTGAGCGTCTTTGGTCCGGAAATACTCTCTTCCACGGCGAGGCTAATTTCTGCTCCTGGAAAAGCAGCCGATTCAGCCAAGTTGCTTCGAAGGCTCAGGGGTGTTCTGGTTGCGAGGGAGTACGTGATCATGGATTATGACTGCCCGAAAACTCTTGTCGAAAAGGCGTCGGCAATAACTCCGGGGATTGAGTCTCCCACCATTTCACCTCTGGCCGATGAGAATTGGGTTGCAATCCGTGCACTAGTGAGGGCAGCAGAGACCAACCAAATCATGGACGAGTTGCACGATATTGGCGCAAGGGCAATTTTGGTAAGCGCGATACACGCCGCGAGAATCTAGTGCCGGCTGTCCGAGTAATTCCATGCCTTGATGTTGCCGCTGGCAGAGTCGTGAAGGGCGTCAATTTTGAGGGACTGCGAGACATCGGTGACCCGGTAGAACTCGCTTCTCGCTACTACCAAGAGGGTGCCGACGAGGTCACATTCTTAGACGTCCACGCCTCAAGTGAAAACCGCAAGACCATGCTGGATGTGGTAACAAAGTGTGCAGAGCAGGTATTTATCCCGCTGACCGTTGGTGGGGGCATCTCCTCGTTGGCCGATGTCACATCGCTGCTTGCCGCTGGAGCGGACAAAGTTTCTGTCGGGAGTGCTGGAATTGCCAATCCCGCTTTGCTCGAGGAGATAGTCCGCGAGCATGGCTCACAGGTGCTAGTGATCTCCCTTGATCTAAAAAGAGCATCCAGGCCAAGCGGCTTCGGTGTTACAAGCCACGGTGGCAAAAACCTCACTGACTTGGATGCTCTCGAGTGGATACGTCAGGTCGAAGACCTTGGCGCTGGAGAGCTGCTGGTGAACTCCATAGATGCGGATGGAACCAAGTCTGGCTTTGACATTGAGCTAGTTGAGCTAATCAAGTCGAAGTCGTCGCTACCGGTGATCGCATCGGGTGGAGCGGGCAAAGTTGAAGACTTTGTAGAGGCCGCTCGGGCCGGAGCTGATGCCGTCTTAGCCGCAAGCGTCTTCCACGAGGGTGAAATTTGTATTGGTGAAGTAAAGCTGGCCCTAGATCAGGCGAGTGTTGAGGTGAGACTTTGATAGATCCAAACGTCTTGACCTATGACTCGAATGGTCTAATACCCGTTGTTGTGCAGGATGATTCCACAAAGGATGTCCTGATGCTCGGTTATGCCAACCAGGAGACCCTCAAGGAAACCATCGAGTCGGGCCGCATGGTCTTTTACTCGCGTTCGAGAACAGAGCGTTGGCTCAAGGGAGAGACCAGCGGAAACTTCCTTCACGTTAGCTCAATCTCTGTTGACTGTGACAAGGATGCCCTGGTGGCCATGGTTCACCCAGATGGGCCAACCTGTCACCTTGGAACCACTTCATGCTTTGAGGCTCAATCATGATTTCCCTGGCTGAGGTTAGGGAGTTAGCGGATACCTATAACGTCATTCCGGTTGTGAAGCGGCTGTTCAATGGAATTGAGACGCCAATCGGGCTGTATCAGAAGCTTTGCGGTGAACGCGAGGACACCTTTTTGCTTGAGTCCGCAGAGCAGGGAGTCTGGGGGCGCTACTCATTTATTGGGGTAGCTAGTCGCGGCACGATGACCGCGGATGAAAATGCGGCCACATGGAACTCTAAATACAGCGCGTTGCCAACGGAAGAGCTGGCCACTGACCCTATCGAGGCACTAAAGCAGCTCCAGAGCAGCTGGAAATCAGCACCAGTTGATTTTCCATTGAGCTCTGGCCTCGTTGGATTTGTGAGCTGGGGTGCGGTGAATCTGATTGAAAGGCTTCCTGAACCAAAAAGTGCCGACTACGAGGTGCCGCTGTACGGGTTTAATCAATTCTCAGACCTTGTAGTGCTTGATCACTCAAAGGCTGAGATGCTGTTGGTGCATGTGATTTTCCTAGACAGCGATGGTTCTCTGGAGTCAAAGTACGAGGCGGCACTTGCCTCGATAGAGCAAATGCAAAAGGTCATCGAGACCCCTTCGGCCTCCAAGTTCACTTCGCCAAAATGGCCCGAGCCCGAGTTTGTCACCAACACTGAGAAGCAGGACTTTCTTGACAAGGTTGAGAAGGCGAAAGAGCACGTGCGCCTTGGCGATGTCTTCCAGGTCGTCATCTCGCAAAGGTTTGATTCAACGCTTGAGGCTGATCCTCTAGATGTTTACAGGGCGCTCAGAGCTGAATCGTCTTGCGCGATTGATTTAGGTGGAGATCAGGCGAGATTTCTTTCATAACCGGCTTTAGGTCTACTAGTTCGAGATCCTGGTGCTTAGCCAGTATGTCTTGTACGGGCGTAATGGTCTCCTCGATTAGCGGGGAACATGTGGCATAGACGAGCACTCCACCTGATTTGAGCGCAGCATAGGACGCCTCCAGAAGCTCTCGCTGGATGGAACTGAGTGAGGCAAGCTGGGACTGCTTCTTTCGATGCCGGGACTCTGGTTTGCGCCGAACCGATCCCAGTCCAGAGCAGGGTGCATCGAGCAAAATCGTGTCGTAGGAGTTCGGGTCTGCCTGTTGACCTGGAGCGACGATTACCCTGCCAATCGGGTTTGCTCCCAGTGCTTCCCGGACAAGTTCTGCGCGATGCTCCTGTGGCTCCATGCAATCGAGTTCGCCACCAGATGTCCTAATCCGTCCCTGCAGTATTGCCGACTTACCCCCGGGCCCGCTGCACATGTCCAGCGTCTTCCCGCCCAAGTTCGCAAGCCCCGCGGTTACCAGAGCGACCAGCTGTGACCCGAGGTCCTGAACCCTGATGTTTCCCAGAGACAGGTAGGGCTCCGGGTTGCCATCAACCTGAAACCCGATCGGCGATTGAGGAGTTGCTTGCAAGCCTTGTGCAACGAGTGCTGCTACGGCCTCCTTGTCGGAGGCTGCCAGAAACGTCTCGGGCGTCTCATTGTTCGCGGTAAGGAGCTGGACCAATTCACTCTCGCGCCCGTCTATGCGCAGTGACTCACGAAGAGAGTCAATGACCCAGGCAGGATGAGAGTGGAGAATCTCGAGTCTTCTGGATTCAGCGAGACCTTCTGTGAGTTCTGAAAGTAGTTTCTCGAGCCCCTCACGCTCAGCATTTCTCAGCACCGCGTTCACTAACCCGGCCGCGCGCGGCTCAATCCTCTTTGCGAGATTTACTGTTTCGTTAATTGCGGCATGGGTAGGAACCCTCATTCGAAAAAGCTGATGAAGTCCCAGTTGTAGAGCGCCTCTAATTGGCTGGGACAACTCCTTGCCCCTGGTGAAATGATCGATAACTGAGTCATACTGCAACTGCCAGCGCAGGGCGCCATAGCTCAACTCCTGAATGAGCCCTCGCTCCGAGTCGGCAACATTATGACGAGAGAGCGTCTTTGGTAGAAGCAGGTTGATGTAGGCATCGGTGTCACGCACGCGCATCATCAGCTCGTGAGCTATTTGCCTCGAGTCAGTCAAAAACTACGCTCCCCTGCAGGCCTCGGAACCACTCAATGGCCATCATGACGCGCTTGCCTCCCGGTTGCACCTCGGTTAGTTGTAGCCGCGTTCCGGAGCCGCAGGTAATCAATACCTTCTCGCCCGATAGTTCGACGCTCCCAATCGGCGTAGCCGCCTTCTCTAGTGCTGACCAGTCGACACTCCCCACGGCCTTGGCTCTCAAGATGCGAATCGGTTCGCCACGGAACTGGGCCCATGCCATTGGCTCTGGGTTTAGTGCCATTACTTTTCGAGCAATTAGTTCGGCTGTCTCAGAGAAGTTCAGTTTCGCATCAGTCCTAGAGAGCTTTGGTGCATAGGAAGCCTGACCTTCTTGCGGGGTTAGCTGTGGTGTATGAGCAATAAGCTCGCACATTAACTCTGCACCTTTTTCGGCCAGCTCTGGCAGAAGATCTGCTGCCGAAGAGTCAGCTGAATAGGTGATCGCTCTAGAGCCGACAATGTCGCCTGTGTCCATGCCGGAGTCAAGTTTGAAGACGGTTAGTCCTTGGCCCTGCCCATGCCAAATCGAGTGCTGGAGGGGTGTGGCACCTCGCCATTGCGGCAACAGACTGAAGTGTAGGTTCCACCAATCAAGTTGACTCAGGACGTTGGACCCAAGCAGCGCGCCATATGCGACCACGATGCCCAGCTCGGCCTTCTTTTGAGATATTTGAGCCAACTCGTCAGGCCCGATTCTGTCCGCCTTCAGGACCGGAATCCCAAGTGCCTCCGCTTTGACTGCAACAGCAGACGGGGTCAGCACCTTCTTTCGGCCAATGAGTGCATCGGGTCGGGTAATCACGAGCGCCACATCGTGTTCCTTGTGCAGTCTTTCCAAGGCAATCGCAGCAACCTCTGGGGTGCCGGCAAACACGAGTCTCATGAGTTCAGCGCCTTCATGTCGTCCATAACTATTTTGAGTCCCCTGCGATTACCGGAAGCGGTTGTTCTTGCAGATGCTTTTATGGCTACCGCCCTCAATCCCTGTGCAACATCCACCCCCTGAGAGTACTTGAACCTAATGAGCGCCTTTGCACCCGAGTTCTTTATTACCTCAGCTCCCGATTTGGTGGCAACCAGGAGCGCCTCTTCGAGAACTTTGGGTGTGGCCTCGAGTGACGCTATTCGCATGCTCGGGGGCAGCTTCAAGGCCGAGGTTTCAGCGAGAGCAGACCTTGCTAATTCAATGTGTTGCCAGAGCGCCAAAGGCTGACCAAGGTGACTTCCTAGGCCTTCAAAGACAGCTCTGGCATTTGGCGAGAGGAGCTCGAGACTCTCGGTCCAGTCGCGCATCGCGAGCTGTTCCGCTGTCAGGTGCTGGGCGGCAAGCCAAATGTCACAGTCGAGAACCAACAATCCGGCATATCCGCTTGCAAGCCTTGGTGCAGAACCGGGAGTAGCAACCACGATCGTGTTTGGCTTGTCGGAGACAGCGGGGGCCTTCTCCGCGGTTGCCTCATAGATTGTCGAATTGGGGAAAGCCTTACCTATCTCGGCAACCGTTCGCTGGCTACCGGTTCTTCCTCTTCTGAGGTTTGCCGAACCGCATGCCTGGCAAGCGGTGTGGAGTTTGCTACACACTCTGCACTCATAGCGGCCGCTAGTTGGTTCCCAAATGAATCCGCCACAATCGCAGCGTTGTCGCTCTCCGCAGGATTGGCAATAGGCAGCTGCCGAGGAGCCCTTCCTTGGCATCACAACAAGCAGCGGACCCTTCTTGATCGACTCCTTTGCCATCTCGAAGCTTGCCGAATCAAGTCGTAAGCCGGGCTCTGTGAAGGAGATTCTTGGAGGCGCACTGTCTTTAGGGTGCTCGGCGAGATAGCCAATATCCGCAAGGCGCTGCACCTCCAGAGATCTGTATGGTGCGGCAAAGAGCAAGCTCACCTTGTCCCCGGCTCGCATGAGCGCGAGCTCTCTAACGTGGGTATTGGGCGAGCCTTGCTCACGCCAGCTGTCGTCTAGATCATCGGCCAGGCAAATCAACCCGAGGTTGGCTACCGGTGCGTAGATTGCACTGCGCGTGCCAACTACAACCGAAGTGGCACCCAAAAGCGAATGGAAAACCTTGAACCTTTCCGATCTCTTTAGGTTCGGTGTCATAGCCACGGGTGTCAGGCCAGTCCGCTCGCAAGCCTTGACAAGAGCTACGACGTCACTGATTTCGGGAACTAACAGCAGCACAGACTGGCCAAGTTCACTGGTTGATTTCGCAGCGCGCACAAACTCTGCCATCCAAGAGGGCAGGAGAACACCCTCCACCAGCTCTTGCCGTCCGCTTGCCAGTAAAGCCTGACGGAGAGGTTTTGATGGCAGTTCTATGGGCAGAGTGGTGCTTGGTTCTGAAATTGCTGTCCTAGCCATGTGGTCCGGAATTGCTGCTGAGAGGATCTCACCGAGCGCTACACACTGCCTATTTGCCACATCTCTGGCAAATCCATAGATCTCTTTGGTCAAGACAGGTCTATCACCGACTATCTCAACCAGTGAGGACGTTGCATATTCGGAAGCTTCCAGGAGCTCAACGACAAAGCCTGTCTGCTTTGTCTTGGAGCGACCTATGAAGAAGCTCACGCGATGACCAAATTGAATTGACTCTGCTAACTCGCTCGGAATTACAAAATCGAACTGCCTGTCTAGCTGCAGCAGCTTGGATTCAGCAACTACCCGCGCGAAGCGAGCCATCTAGCGACCCGCAGCCTCGCGAAGCGCACCCGCGCGATCTGTCTTCTCCCAGCTGAACTCTGGTAGCTCACGGCCAAAGTGACCGTAGGCAGATGTCTTAGAGAAAATTGGCCGTTTCAGATCGAGGTCACGAATGATTGCAGCTGGTCTCAGGTCGAATGTCTCCATCACAGCCTTTTGAATGCTTTCAACCTCTACCTTTTCGGTTCCGAAGCACTCCACAAACACAGCTACCGGCTTGGCAACACCAATCGCATAGGCAACTTGAAGCTCCACCTTGTCTGCAAGACCGGCGGCAACCACGTTCTTTGCCACCCAACGCATCGCATACGCAGCAGAGCGGTCCACCTTGGATGGGTCTTTACCGCTGAAGGCGCCGCCTCCGTGGCGTGCCATGCCTCCGTAGGTGTCAACGATGATTTTTCTACCCGTGAGTCCGGCGTCCCCTTGCGGTCCACCGATTACGAAACGACCGGAAGGGTTGATGATGTAGCGGACATTTGAGGTATCCAACTTGCTATCTGCCAACACAGGCGAAATGACCTTCTCCAACACGAGGCTGGCCAGATCGTCCTGGGTGACGTCTGGGTGGTGCTGTGTGGAGAGCACCACTGTGTTGATAGCAACGGGGGTGTTACCGTCATAGTCAATCGACACCTGAGTCTTGCCATCGGGTCGCAGAATGCCATTGTCTAGCTCTCGTCTAACTCGACTTAGATTCTTTGAAATTCGATGAGAGAGCAAAATTGGCGCGGGCATCAATGTGTCGGTCTCGTTTGTTGCGTAGCCAAACATCATGCCCTGGTCGCCGGCTCCTAGTTTGCTGATCTCGTCCTGTTCGCCAGCTCGCGACTCGAGAGCATCGTCGACACCGCCTGCGATGTCTGGTGACTGAGCGCCAATGGAGACTGATACACCACAAGAATTGCCGTCAAAGCCGATGTCTGAGCTGGTGTAACCAATGTCGAGGATCTTCTGCCTAACAAGCTGCGGAATCTCTACGTAGCTGGAGGTGGTAACTTCGCCGGCAATGTGAACTAGTCCGGTAGTTACGAGGGTTTCCACCGCAACTCGAGCGTCTGGATCCTGCTCCAGCATTGCGTCGAGAATGGTGTCGGAGATCTGATCGCAGATCTTGTCTGGGTGGCCTTCTGTGACCGATTCTGAGGTAAATGTTCTTAGCGTCATAGACGCAAAGTCTAGTAAGTCACTAGGACAATTGCGCTGCCACGCGCCTAATGATCTCCCGAGCTACCTCGTCTTTAGTGCCGGAAATTTCAACCTCTGAATCGGCGTCTACATATTGAACGACAGTGTCGCTACCTTCCAGGGAGCTAACGCTGTTTCCAATCACTACCTTGGCTCCCTTGGTCTCCAGCTTGCTCCTGGAGGCCTTGACGACGTCCTCTTCTTGGTCAACGAGGGCAAACCCCACTGCGAAGCTTTTGGGAAATTGTTTTGTGTAGGCGGCAAGCAGGTCTGGGGTTGAACTCAGCTTTAGCTCTGGAACTGTGGACCTGGAGAGCTTGCCCTTGTGAGGGTTGGCCACTTGAAAGTCGCTCACTGCTGCAGCCATTACGAGCACGTCACTTGACTCCTGAAGCGCAGCACTGAGGTCAGCTACGCTTTCAACGTGTGTCACGTCCATTCCTTTGGGGGTCTGAGCGAGATTGCAAGCAATCAAGCGAACCTTCGCGCCCAGGTCCCTTGCAGCCAGTGCCAGGGCAATACCTGTCTTTCCCGATGAGCGGTTGCCGATAAACCTGACATCGTCGATGTGTTCTCTGGTTCCACCAGCTGTGACAGTCACGGTCTTGCCAGTCAAAGGACTCGATGCAAAGAGAAACTCAATGATGTCTTCGACCTCAGGGAGCCTGCCAGGGCCTGTGTCTTCGCCTGTTAGGCGGCCAGAGGCCGGTTCCATAACCCTTATCCCGCGAGAGCGCAGAGTCTCCACGTTTTCAATGGTCGCCTGGTTTTGCCACATCTCGGTGTGCATGGCCGGAACCACAACCACCTCAGCAGTTGATGCCAGGAGTGCATTGAGAAGAAGGTCATCAGCAATACCTGCTGCATAGCGCCCCAAGAATGCTGCAGTTGCAGGCGCGATAACTATTAGATCGGCCTCCTGGCCGAGTTGGACGTGCCTAACACTTGCGACATCACCATAGAGATCGGAGTCAATGTTTTTGCCGCTGAGGGCTTCTAGGGTTGCCTCGCCTATGAAGCGAAGAGCATTCTGTGTAGGGAGCGCAGTAACCTCGTGGCCGAGCTCCGACATTGCCCGTAGTAGGCCAGCGGCCTTATAGGCAGCTATTCCGCCGGTGATGCCAAGCAGAATTCGCAATTTGGTCTACTAGTCGGTCTTCTTTGTTAGCTTGCCCTGGTGAAGCTCGTGGAGGGCAATTGAAAGCGCCTTGTCGTCAATCGAAGAGTCGACAAGTGGGCCTACGTAGTTGAAGAGCGATCCCTCGTGCAGCGCGGAGTAGTACTCGTTGATCTGTCGTGCTCGCTTTGATGCAAAGATCACTAGCTCGTAGTTGGAGCCGACCTTCTCTAGAAGCTCGTCAATTGGTGGGGCAATAATGCCTTCGGCCTGCGTCATCTGTCTCCTCTAACTGTCCTAACGATTTCCTCTGCACATTCCGAGAGGTTGTCGTTGGTGACTTGGTGTTCAAACTCTCCCGCGGCAGCTATTTCCGAGCGGGCCGTAGCAAGTCTAGTTTGAATTTCTGATTCTGTCTCGGTCGCCCTATCGCGCAGCCTCCGCTCCAGCTCCTCCCACGAGGGTGGGTGCACAAAAACTTGAATAGCCTCAGGCTCATGCTCACGAATCTGCCTCGCGCCCTGCAGGTCAATTTCCAGAATCAGGTGCTTCCCCAAAGAACTCGCTCTCTCCAACTCCGCTCTGGGGGTTCCGTAGAGGTGCTGGCCATGAACGGTGGCATGCTCGAGTAGTTGATCTCCAGAGATCATTTCCTCGAAGCTCTCGCGACTAACGAAGTGATAGTGAATACCATCTACCTCGTCTTGCCGGGGAGCCCTTGTGGTGGCAGAGACCGACAGAATGAAATCTTGGTGGTTCGCAAGGATCTGCTTCACGAGCGATCCCTTACCCACCCCTGCGGGACCAACCAAAACAACCAGGCTCATAGCTGCGACTTTAGCTGCTCAATTGAGCGAATGATCTCGTGAGGGCCTGCTTCAGTTGCGGCTCGCGAAACGTTGCAGATGACCCTTTTGGCGCTCAGCCCAAAGATCTTCTCTACGTCCGCCAGTGACGCCCCTTGATGCCCGAACCCGGGTGCAAGTATCGGTATCCCAATGTCTGACTCCAGAACTGTCTCCAGACCGAACTGCGAAAGGTCTTGGGTGGCTCCGATCACCACTCCGCAGCTGGGACCAAGCCTCTTAGCCTGCTCGACAACCTTGGCGGCAACTGTTGCCTTGCCAATCTTGGCCGTCTGAAGCTGTTTAGCCTCGGGGTTTGAGGTGGCCGCTAAAACAAACAGCCCAGCGCCTACGTCTTCTGCGTAGCCAAGAGTCTCTGCAAGGGAGGTAGGTCCAAGATAAGGAGAAACGGTCAGGGCATCACAGCGCAGCGGTGAGTCATCTCCAAAAAAAGCCTGTGCGTAGCCCAGCATGGTCGAGCCAACATCTCCGCGCTTAGCATCGGCTATGACGACAAAGTCGGCATCTCTGGCTGCCTGGAGCACCTCTTCGAGTGCGCTTAGGCCTGCTGCCCCGAATCGTTCGAAAAAGGCCACCTGAGGCTTCAAGATCCCAACTCGTCCCTCGGCTGCCTCTATAAGCGCAAAGGCGAACTCTCTGAGCCCATATGGAGAGTCAGGCAAACCCCAGTCAACAAGTGTCTGCTCTGCTGGGTCGATGCCAAGGCAAAGCGCTCCATACTCGGTCCGAGCTGCCTCGAGTGTTTCCAGGTACTTAGGCATTCAGCAGTGCCCTTCTGGTTGCGGCGTGCTCCTGCAGCGGGGTTACGTCGAACCTGCCCTGCCTGATTACCTCAAAGGACCCAATGGCAGCGCTCAGCTGGGCTGCAGTAGTGAAGATTGGCTTATCGGCTGCTGTGGTTGCCGCTCTAATCTCGTAGCCATCGACGCGGGCAAAGGCGCCGGATGGCGTGTTCACCACCACGTCGACCTCACCGTCGCTAATCATCTGCACAATCGAACGTTGCCCCTCGGTCGCCTTGGAGTGCTTGATAACCGTCTCGGCGGCAATGCCGTGCCTCTCGAGCATTCTTGCCGTTCCCTCTGTGGCCAGGATGCGGTATCCCATCTGCGACAGCCTCGCGACCGGGAGGATGATTTGTGGCTTATCTCTATCTGCCACTGAAACAAAGACTGATCCTGAAAGCGGAAGCGCAGATCCTGCTCCCGCTTGGCTCTTGGCGAAAGCAGCTGGGAAGGTCTTATCGATACCCATTACCTCTCCTGTGGAGCGCATTTCAGGGCCTAGCAGGCTATCGACGTACCGCCCGTCCTTCGTTGCAAAGCGCTTGAAGGGAAGCACAGCTTCCTTAACGGAGACTGGAGTTCCACTTGGAAGGTGCTTGCCATCGGCAGCCGGTAGATGACCTTCCTTGATTAGTTCATCAATGCTTCTGCCAATCATCACCAGCGAAGCGGCCTTGGCCAAAGTTATGCCGAGTGCCTTTGAGACGAACGGTACGGTCCTCGAGGCCCTAGGGTTCGCCTCAAGAACGTAGAGCACATCTGAGGCTAGAGCGAACTGGACGTTTATAAGTCCCTTGACCCCAAGCCCCTTTGCGATCGCTTCCGTTGCCGCTGCAACCCGCTCAATTTGGGCATCGCTCAACGTTATTGGTGGCAGGGTGCAGCTCGAGTCACCAGAGTGGATGCCCGCCTCTTCGATGTGCTCCATGACGCCACCGACATAGAGGCGCTGGCCGTCATAGAGGGCATCAATGTCGATTTCTATGGCATCGTCCAAGAAGTGGTCTACCAAAAGCGGGTGGGTGTCATCGACCAGCGCGTGCTCAGCAATGCGGTCGAAATAGCCCTCGAGACTCTTTTCGTCATAGACAATTTCCATGCCCCTACCGCCAAGAACAAATGACGGCCTCACCAACACCGGGTAGCCGATACGTCTTGCGATCTCGACCGACTCAGCCAGATTCGTGGCGGTGCCATTTGCAGGTGAGATAAGACCGGCGTCGTCAAGAATTCTCTGGAAGGCTCCGCGCTCCTCAGCCTTGTCGATGGACTCCGGTGTTGTGCCAAGAATTGGAACACCGGCAGCCTCAAGACCGTTTGCAAGCCCCAGGGCCGTTTGCCCTCCAAGCTGCACCATAACTCCCAGCAGCTCCCCCGACTGGCTCTCGGAATGGATGACCTCGAGGACATCCTCTAGGGTCAGCGGTTCGAAATAGAGCCTGTCAGAGGTGTCGTAGTCGGTAGATACGGTCTCGGGATTGCAATTGACCATGATTGTCTCGATGCCCGCATCACGAAGTGCAAAGGCTGCGTGAACACAGGAGTAATCAAACTCAACTCCCTGGCCGATGCGGTTTGGACCACTGCCAAGAATCACCACCTTTTGCCTGTCCGATGGGACGACCTCGGTGACCTGGTCGTAGCTGCTGTAGTGATAGGGCGTGAGTGCTGGGAACTCCCCCGCACAGGTGTCAACAGTCTTGAATACCGGCCTAACGCCCTCTGCATAGCGCCCTGCTCTGATCTCCTCCTCGCTGACACCTCTGAGCTGTGCCAGCTGGCTGTCGCTGAAACCGTGCTTCTTGGCCTTCCTTAGCGAGGCTGCATCGAGCTCCTCAAGCGAGGCAATCCAGTCGGCAATCTCATTTATTAGAACAATTTGGTCAATAAACCACGGGTCAATCTTGGTCTGTTCAAATACCTCTTCAGCAGTTGCACCAAGCCTGAGCGCCTGCTGAACCTGCACGACTCGCTTGTCCGTTGGAGTCGCAATTAGCTCAAGGAGCTCCGCCTTGGTGTGTTCTTGGGCTCCCCAGTGGAACGAGCTGCCGCGTTTTTCTAGCGACCTAAGCGCTTTTTGCAAGGCCTGCGTGAAGGTGCGGCCAATTGCCATCGCCTCCCCCACGCTCTTCATGGTTGTGGTGAGAGTTGGGTCAGCGGCTGGGAATTTCTCAAAGGCAAACCTGGGAGCTTTCACGACGATGTAATCGAGCGTTGGCTCAAAGCTGGCAGGAGTGACCTTGGTTATGTCGTTTGGAATTTCATCGAGGGTGTAGCCGATGGCAAGTTTTGCCGCAATCTTGGCAATCGGGAACCCGGTTGCCTTCGATGCTAAGGCCGAGGACCTGGAAACCCTGGGGTTCATCTCAATGACTATTACCCTGCCGTCAGCCGGGTCTACAGCAAACTGGATGTTGCAGCCCCCAGTGTCAACGCCAACGTCCCTAATGATTTGGATGCCAATGTCTCTGAGGTTTTGATATTCGCGATCGGTAAGCGTCATCGCTGGTGCCACGGTAATGGAGTCGCCAGTGTGAACACCAACCGGATCAAAGTTCTCGATAGAGCAAACAACAACGGTGTTGTCGTTCTTATCGCGCATGAGCTCCAACTCATACTCTTTCCAGCCCAAGATGGACTCTTCAAGCAAGACCTCAGATGTCGGAGAGGCCTGGATGCCGGCCCCTGCAATGCGCCTGAGGTCCTTCTCGTCATAGGCGAAGCCTGAGCCAAGCCCTCCCATTGTGAAGCTAGGCCTCACGACCAGCGGATAACCAAACTCTGCCGCAACCCCAAGGCAATCCTCCACGTTGTGGGCTATCGCGCTGCGTGCCACGTCAGCTCCAGCGGCTAACACCAGATTCTTGAACTCCTGCCTGTCCTCTCCAGCTCTGATGGCATCGACGTTGGCCCCAATGAGCTCGACACCATACTTCTCGAGCGATCCCCGCTCGTAGAGAGCCATCGCGGCATTAAGAGCTGTTTGGCCACCTAAGGTCGGGAGGATTGCGTCAGGCTTCTCTTTTTCGATTATCGATTCGATTACCTCGGGGGTAATTGGCTCCACATAGGTGGCATCTGCAAAGTCGGGATCAGTCATGATTGTTGCAGGATTGGAGTTGATCAGAATTACCCTGATGCCCTCTTCCTGCAGCACCCTGCAGGCCTGGGTCCCGGAGTAGTCAAACTCGCAGGCCTGGCCAATAACAATGGGCCCAGACCCGATAACCAGAACCGAGTTGATGTCAGGACGCTTGGGCATTAGTTCTCCTCGATAAGGTTCAGAAACTTGTCAAATAGGTAGTGGCTATCGTGGGGGCCAGCCGCTGCCTCGGGGTGGTACTGAACCGAGAAGGCGGGGATGTCTAGGCACTCGAGGCCTTCCACTACGTTGTCATTCAGCCCGCGGTGTGAGACTCGCACCCTTCCAAAGCCCTCTGGCGATAATGCCTCGTCCTCTTCGAGCTTCACGGCGAATCCGTGGTTATGCGCGGTCACCTCAACCTGGCCGGTTGACTTGTTTTGAACCGGTTGATTTATACCGCGGTGACCAAAGGTCAGCTTGTAGGTGTCAAAACCCAGAGCCCGGCCGAGAAGCTGGTTTCCAAAGCAAATACCAAAGAAAGGCTTTTTGGCCTTAAGCAGTTCCCTCAGCATCTCTACCTGTGACGCGCTTGCCTCAGGGTCTCCCGGTCCATTGCTAAAGAACACCGCACTTGGATTACTCTCGAGAATCTCATTCGCAGTTGCGTTTGAGGGGAAGACCTCGACGTCCAGTCCGCGCTCATTTAGGTGCTCGAGCGTAGAACGCTTTATACCCAGGTCGAGAATCGCAACGCTGCCCTTTTTGGGTCCTACAGCTGGGAGTAGGTAGCGCTCACTGACGCTCACCTGGCCAGAGAGATTTTGCCCCTTCATCTGCTTTTGAGAGCGTACTTCCGCGAGCATCTGCTCTTCCGAGGTAGCCTCCGAACCGGAGAAGATGCCAGCCCGCATTGCTCCTGCGTCTCTGATTCTTATGGTGATGGCACGAGTGTCGACTCCGGAGATGCCGACTATCTCAGAGTCGATGAGTGCAGACCCTAGGTCTTTCTCCGAGCGAAAGTTGCTCGCGATGCGGCTGGGTTCCTTGACTACATAGCCCGCTACCCAAATCCTGCTCGACTCGTCATCGCGCGCATTGGTTCCAACGATGCCTATGTGCGGAGCGGTCTGTAGAACGATCTGTCCTGCGTAGGAAGGGTCGGTCAGCGTCTCCTGGTATCCGGTCATTCCTGTGGCAAAGACCAGCTCACCAAACGTCTTACCCTGTTTCCCATAGGACTCCCCCGTGAAGACGGAACCGTCCTCGAGGACTAAGTAGGCGTTATCCAATATCAGCTCCTGTCACGTGTGCAAGTTGTCTCAAAAATCCCCCCGGGTCGCTGACTACTCTCAGATGAGTCACCAGGCGCTCTTTGCCATGCGACCAGTGGATGGCAATTAGACCATCCTGCTCAACACCCTTGTCGATGGTTGCCGTTTCCCTTGTGAAGCCTGCTATCGAAGCTGTGGGTATGAGAAAGTTACTTTCCCCCACCCGCTCTATCGAGACTCCATCCTCAGAGGCAAAGACCTTTGACTTACCTCTCGATCCCAAACCAAAAGCCCATAGCCTATCCAGAGGCCTAGCCGCAAAAACTGTTGAGACGTATAGGGCAGAACCCAGCTCAAGACCACCCTTAGACTCCAGCAACACGGGCAGTGTGGATTCTTGGACGCTCCTTCGATTTGCCACCGACCGCCAGATTCGGAAGGCGATAGCGAACACAAGGGCTATCAGCATTGCTCCGATGAGCTCCCTAAGCATTTTTCACCTTCCCATCTTTGACACTGAACTTGCCCCTAAACACCGTGTGAACGACTCGGCCCTTGAGCTCCCTGCCGGCGAAGGGGTTGTTGTGAGAGAGCGAGTGTGTGACAGCGGTCACTGTCCTGCTTGCGGCTGGATCTAGGAGCACTAGATTGGCGGGCTGCCCCTCAGCTATGGTGCCATGTCCCTCAAGGGAACCGATCTCAGCTGGCTTCGAGGACATCACCTCGGTAAATCGCTTCCAATCAGAGGCTCCGGATTCTATGAGCACCTCCTGTGCCACCGAGGCCGCGTGCTCAAGACCGACCATTCCAAAGGCGGCCTGTTCCCACTCGCAATCCTTCTTTTCTGAGGAGTGTGGAGCGTGGTCGGTTCCGATGATGTCGATGGTGCCGTCGATAAGTCCTTCGCGAAGCGCGAGAGTGTCCTCGGTCCTTCGAAGTGGCGGGTTCACTTTGTAGACAGGGTCGTAGCTTCTAACCAGGTCCTCCGTGAGCATTAGGTGGTGCGGAGTAACCTCCGCTGTGATCTGAATCCCTCTGGCCTTGGCCCAGCGCACAACATCTACGGCTCCGGCTGTTGTGAGGTGGCAAATGTGGAGCCTTGCCCCCACCTGCTCTGCTAGCAGGGCGTCTCGGGCAATGATGGACTCCTCTGCAACACTGGGCCAGCCCTTCAGGCCAAGCTCGGTGGAGAGCTCGCCTGAGTTCATCTGAGAGCCCTCGGTGAGCCTAGGTTCCTGAGCGTGCTGAGCGATTACTGCCCCAAGGCCCTTCACGTAGGTAAGTGCTCGTTGCATAACCAGTGGGTCGTGTACGCAGTGCCCGTCATCACTAAAAACTTTGACCTTTGCTTTCGAGTTTGCCATCAGCCCAAGTGCACTCAGCTCAGTGCCAGCAAGTCCCTTGGTGACTGCTCCTATTGGCCTAACTTCCAGTAGCCCAGCCTCTTCACCGAGCTTCATTACCTGCTCAACCACCGATGCGGTGTCGGCAACAGGGTCCGAGTTAGCCATTGCAAACAGGGCTGTGTAGCCGCCAGCGGCTCCAGAGCGCGAGCCACTTAGAACTGTCTCACTCGCCTCGTAGCCTGGCTGCCTTAGATGGGTGTGAAGATCGACAAATCCCGGTAGGGCCATAAGCCCTGGACAATCGAGGCCACTCTCTGTGGTCTTTCCGACCTTGGTTACCTGTGAACCCTCAACAGTTATGTCCGTAGTTTCACCAGAGGCAAGCAATACTCCCTTGAATACCTGCATCAGCCCTCCCCCGCCATGAGTTTGTATAGGACGGCCATGCGAACCGACAGGCCATTTCTAACCTGAGTGAGCACGGCGCTGCGCGGGTCATCAGCAGCCTCATTGGAGATCTCAAAGCCTCGGTTCATCGGTCCGGGGTGGAGGATTATGGTCTGATTGCCGAGCATCTTGAACCGCTCACCCGATAGTGACCATTTCGCAGCGTACTCGCGCTCCGATGGGAAAAAGGTTCCCTGCATTCTCTCCCGCTGAACCCTGAGCATCATCACTACATCAGGTTTCTCAGCTAGGGCTTCTTCAAAGGAGTGCGAAATCTTGCACCCCATAGCCGCAAATGTCTTTGGTAGAAGCGTCTCTGGCCCCGCCAGAGTTACCTCAGCCCCCAGGAGACTTAGCAGCAGGACATTACTGCGGGCCACCCTGGAATGCTGAATGTCACCAACTATAAGCACCTTGATTCCAGCAAGGTCGTCGCCGCTTTTCTTGATTTGTCTAATAGTTAGGGCGTCCAGGAGAGCTTGTGTTGGGTGCTCATGAGAACCATCTCCGGCATTCACGACTGAACCTGAGATCCAGCCCTTGGTGGCAAGGGTTTGGGCAGCACCACTCATGGGGTGACGAATCACAATTGCGTCAGCGCCCAACGCCTCTAGGGTCTGGGCCGTATCTTTTAGGCTCTCACCCTTGCTCACAGAGCTGGTAGCTGCGGCAAAGTTGATGACATCGGCGCTGAGTCTTTTTGCTGCGATCTCAAAGCTAATTCGGGTTCTGGTCGAATTTTCGTAGAAGAGATTGACCACGGTCTTGCCCCTAAGCGCGGGCAGCTTCTTGACCTCTCTTGAATTGACGGCTCCAAGCTCATCAGCATTATCCAGAATCGCGATTGCCGAGCCTGTATCCAGTTCCCTTATTGAGGTGAGGTGCTTCATTGCTCGATCACCACCTGGTCTGAACCATCGGTATTTGCCAGCATCACATTGACTCGCTCGGCGGCGGAAGTCGGTAGATTCTTGCCGACGAAATCCGGTCTTATTGGAAGTTCGCGGTGTCCGCGGTCAACTAGAACAGCTAGCTTCACCTGTCGTGGACGCCCAATGTCTATAAGGGCATCCAAAGCTGACCGAACCGTTCTGCCTGAGTAGAGAACGTCGTCTATTAGGACCACAACCTTGTCGTCGATGCCGGATGTAGGTATCTGCGTCGGTCGGATCTCCCGCTCTGCATCGAGTGAGTCATCGCGATACATAGTTATGTCCAGAACCCCGAGGTTGGATACGTAACCTGGATCAATCTCAGCAAGGCTTGTGTCTATTCGTTCTGCGAGCTCGACACCACGGGTTGGAATGCCAAGAAGAACTAGGTCCTCAGAGCCGGAGTTGGTCTCGAGGATTTCGTGAGAGATGCGCTTAATTGCTCTGGAGATATCAGAGCTATCCAAGACGGTGCGCAGCGGCATTAGCCTCTCCTTCTTCGCCTCGCTGGACGAACTTAAAGGACATTTGCCTAAAGCATAACAGCTCTAGATAGCTTCGCTACCTTTGGCTAGGCGAGCCAGAACTCCGTTGATAAATTTTGGGGAATCATCGGTTGAAAACTCGCTTGCAAGATTGACGGCCTCCGAGATCGCAACCTCGTTCGGAACTTCTGGGTTGTGGAGAATCTCCCAAGCCCCCATTCTCAAAAGAGCACGGTCGAGATTCGGCATTCGCTCAAGCTTCCAGGCCTCGGCCAGATTCTGCAGCCTTGCGTCCAACGTGCTCAGCTCGGAAGTGACTCCCCTGACAAGGGTTTCTGCGTAGTCAAAGATTGCGTCCTGGTTCTGACGTCCTTCGGCCGCGGTCTGGGCATTGGATAACAGTTCCATTGCGTCGAGCTTGTTCAGCTCTGCCGCATAGAGAGCGTCCAGGGCTCTTTTACGTGATTTACTGCGGCTACTCAACTATTCACTCGCCCGGCCAAGATACTCACCAGTTCGGGTGTCGACCTTGACCTTGGTGTTGTTCTCGATGAAGAGCGGAACCTGAATCTGGTGCCCAGTCTCTAGAGTGGCTGGCTTTGTTCCTCCAGTGGAGCGGTCTCCCTGCAATCCGGGTTCGGTGTAGGTGATCTCTAGCACCACTGATGGTGGCAGCTCGACATAAAGCGGTGAGCCATCGTGGATGGCCACAGTTGCAATCTGGTTTTCGAGCAAGAAATTCGCAACGTCACCAACAACGGCTGCGTCAAGCGACATCTGGTCGTAGGTGGTGTTGTCCATGAACACATACCCGCTGCCATCGTTGTATAGGTACTGCATGTCGCGCCTATCAACGGTTGCCGTGTCTACCTTTACGCCAGCGTTAAAGGTCTTGTCGACAACCTTGTCGGACTTTACGTTCTTGAGCTTGGTTCTAACGAAAGCGGGGCCCTTGCCAGGCTTGACGTGCTGAAACTCGATGACACTCCAGAGCTGCCCATCAATTAGCAGCACCATGCCGTTCTTTAGATCGTTTGAGGTTGCCATGAATCTCCCTTGCTAAACCTGAAGCAGTTTAGCCCTTTGCCAGCTGCCTGAGCGCAAGTGCATAGGAGTCGAACCCAAACCCAGCTATCTGTCCGGTAGCTACCGCAGCTATCACTGAATTCTGGCGGAATTGCTCACGAGCGTGAGGATTCGAGATGTGTACTTCGATCAACTCAACCCCGCTAGAGGTAAGTGCAGCGCAGGCATCCCTGAGCGCATATGAGTAGTGAGTGAAAGCTGCTGGGTTCAGTACGACGGGCGATTTAGCCTCTAGGGCCTCATGGAGCCAGCCAATTAGCTCGTCCTCGCTATTGGTTTGCCTAAAGTCGACCTCACAACCAAGCTCATTCGCCGCAACTTTAAGCTTGCTCTCTAGGTCTTTAAGCGTCTCAATGCCATAGACATCAGGCTCTCTAACTCCAAGCAGGTTTAGGTTAGGGCCGTTGAGAACGAGAATCTTCATGGTCTTACGTTATTCCACAATCGACTGAAAGGCCGTAAAGAGAAGCTCTGGAGTTGGAGCCGAGAGAATCGTAGGCTTACCGATTTTGTCCAGTACGACGAACCTCAGGGATGCGCCCCTTGCCTTTTTATCTCTTTGCATTACCTCGAGTAGCTGGGGCCACTTGTCGGCTTTGTAGGTGGTCGGGAGGCCGATATTTTCAAACACTCTTCGGTGTAGCTCAACATCAGATTCAGAGAGTTTGCCAGAGAGCATAGCTAGCTCAGCGGCAAAGACCATGCCTATAGATATAGCTGCTCCGTGACGCCACTTATAGCGCTCAGCATGCTCGATGGCGTGTCCGAGGGTATGGCCATAGTTCAGAAACTCTCGCTTTCCGGCCTCCCTGAAGTCTTCGGTCGTCACGCTCTCCTTGATTGCAATTGATCTTGTTACAAGGTCCGCAAAGACATCAGATTTTGAATCGGTGGCGCTCTCGTTCTCTAGGACGATGTCTAGGATTTCAGGATCAGAGATAAAGCCGTACTTCACAAGTTCCGACATTCCAGCGAGCAGCTCGTTGCGTGGCAGGGTCTCTAGGGTGTCAAGGTCAACAAAGACCTTGGTTGGAAGGTGGAAAACACCAACTAGGTTCTTGCCCTCTTGGGTGTTTACCCCAGTCTTACCACCAATCGCGGCATCAATCATCCCAAGCAGCGTTGTCGGAATTAGGTAGGTGCGGACCCCTCTGAGCCAAGTGCCGCCAACGAATCCTGCAAGATCTGTCGTCGAACCCCCACCAAGCCCGATTACCGCATCGTTTCTGTGAAAGTCAGCCTGTCCCATGATGCCCCAGCAGAATGCGGCAACCTCAACTCGCTTTGCCTCTTCGCTCTGTGGGACTTCAGCCAAGAGGGCCTCGAAGCCGTTTGCCACTAACGTTTCGCGAAGTAATTCCGCAGTTGCGGTCAGGGGTTGAGGGTGGATGATGAGAACCTTGTTCACGCCGTCTAAAGACTTTGGAACCTCATCAAGAAGGCCGCGACCAATCACGCTATATGACATTTCTAGCCTTACTCTCAAGCTCCTCTAGGACGACCCGGATCGGGCGATTGGCTGTAATAACAGTCTCATCCGCTAGTTGCCGATAGTACCCGAGTCTCTCTTCGTAGAGCCTGGACCACGTGCCTGGGTCCGCTTTCAGGAGTGGTCGCTTCTCCAGATTTATGCGCGCTAGCACCCAGTCACTGTTGGTGTCCAAAAAGATTGTAGGGATTCCAGTCAGTAGCTCGCGATTTTCCTCGGTGACTACCACTCCTCCCCCAGTTGCAATGACTCCTGGGGTCATCAAGGCCTTTTTCAGTGCCTTGGTTTCGAATGCTCGGAACCTATCTTCACCTTGGGTCTCGAAGATCTTTGTGATGGGACCGTGGCTTGCGCTAACCAGCCGGTCAGTGTCAACGAACTTGCGATCTAAGAGCTTTGCGAGCTTACGGCCCAGAGTGGTCTTGCCGGCCCCCATGG
>JAOGAX010000001.1 GCA_028144365.1 Aquiluna sp. | reverse complement strand
TGAGTTGCCTGCTGTGCAGCAAGCTCCTTAGCGGTTAGGTCGCCCTTGTAGATCCAAACCTTGACACCGATGCGACCGAAGGTGGTCTTAGCCTCATAGAAGCCGTAGTCGATGTTTGAACGGAGAGTATGCAGCGGAACCCTGCCCTCACGGTAGAACTCACTTCTTGACATTTCAGCTCCGCCAAGACGTCCAGCACACTGAACCCTGATGCCCTTGGCGCCTGAACGCAGTGCACCCTGGATGCCCTTACGCATCGCACGACGGAAGGCAACACGAGCAGAAAGCTGCTCGGCGATGCCCTGTGCGACGAGCTGAGCGTCGGCCTCTGGGTTCTTGACCTCAAGAATGTTTAGTAGGACCTGCTTGCCGGTGAGCTTCTCGAGCTCGGTGCGAAGGGTCTCTGCCTCTGCACCACGACGGCCAATGACCAGTCCTGGGCGAGCGGCGAAGATGTCAACGCGAATGCGGTCGCGGGTTCTCTCAAGCTCAATCTTTGAGATGCCTGCGCGGTCCAGCTTCTCCTGCAGGTAGTTGCGAACCTTGACGTCCTCAACCACGTAGTCGCTGTAGCGCTGACCCTTCTTAGTGGAGTCTGCGAACCAGCGCGAGCGGTGGTCGGTGGTGATGCCTAGGCGGAAGCCGTAGGGGTTTACTTTCTGACCCATTACTTGCCTGCCTTTCTTAGCTCGTCTGGGGTTGCAACCACCACGGTGATGTGGCTGGTGCGCTTGTTGATGCGGAATGCTCTTCCCTGGGCACGCGGTCTAAAGCGCTTCAGGGTCACTCCCTCGTCAACATAAGCCTGTGAAATAACTAGGTCGTCCTCGTCAACAATGGCTCCGGTGCTCTCGCCCTTTACCTTTGCGTTTGCAACAGCCGAAGCGACGACCTTGTAGATGGGTTCTGAAGCAGCCTGAGGCTGGAACTTCAGTAGACCCAGGGCCTCGTTGGCCTGCTTACCGCGGATCAGGTTGACGACGCGACGAGCCTTTTGAGGGGTGATGCGAATGTTACGCACCTTAGCGATGGCTTCCATCTGTTTCCTCTCTTATCCGTCCCGGCCTTAGCCGCGACGACCCTTCTTGTCGTCCTTCACGTGTCCACGGAAGGTCTTGGTTGGAGCGAATTCGCCGAGCTTGTGACCGACCATGGTCTCAGTGACGAAAACTGGAATGTGCTTGCGACCGTCGTGAACCGCGATGGTGTGTCCGAGCATGGCTGGGACAATCATCGAGCGGCGCGACCAGGTCTTGATCACGTTCTTGCTGTTGGCCTCGTTCTGTACGCGCACCTTCTTCATTAGGTGCTCGTCGACGAAGGGGCCCTTCTTTAGACTTCTTGGCATCTAGCCCTCCTACTTCTTGCCGACGTAACGACGACGAACGATTTGCTTGTCTGATGGAAGGTTCGGCTTACGCGTGCGGCCTTCCTTCTGGCCCCATGGGGTAACAGGGTTACGACCACCGGAGGTCTTGCCCTCACCACCACCGTGTGGGTGGTCAACCGGGTTCATGGCAACACCACGCACGGTTGGGCGAACACCCTTCCAGCGCTTACGGCCAGCCTTACCCCAGTTGATGTTGGACTGCTCTGCATTGCCGACCTCACCAATGGTGGCGCGGCAATTTGCATCAACGTTGCGGATCTCGCCCGATGGCAGTCTGAGCTGTGCCCAGCTACCTTCCTTGGCTACCAGACGAATAGCGGCTCCGGCACTGCGGCCTAGCTTTGCGCCACCGCCTGGCTTTAGCTCGATTGCGTGGATAACGGTACCCACTGGGATGTTGCGCAGTGGCAGGTTGTTTCCAGGCTTAATGTCAGCCTTTGGACCCTGCTCAATGGCATCTCCCTGCTTGAGCTTGTTTGGAGCGATGATGTAGCGCTTGGTGCCGTCGATGTAGTGAAGGAGCGCGATGCGGGCGGTGCGGTTCGGGTCGTACTCGATGTGAGCGACCTTTGCCGGCACGCCGTCCTTGTCGTGGCGACGGAAGTCAATGACGCGGTACTGCCTCTTGTGGCCACCACCGATGTGGCGGGTGGTGATGCGGCCAGAGGAGTTGCGGCCACCGGTCTTAGGCAGTGGCTTGAGAAGCGACTTCTCAGGGGTCGAGCGGGTGATCTCAGAAAAGTCCGAGACCGAAGAGCCGCGACGACCTGGAGTCGTTGGCTTGTACTTGCGAATTCCCATTGTCGTATCCCCTTAGCCGATGTAGGTAAAGATGTCGATGGAACCGGACTTGAGGGTCACAATCGCACGCTTGGTGTCCTTGCGCTTACCCATGCCAAATCTGGTGCGGCGGGTCTTGCCTTGGCGGTTGAGGGTGTTGATGGTGTCGACCTTCACGTTGAAGATCTGCTCAACAGCCTGCTTAATCTCAGTCTTGTTGCTGCGAGGGTCAACCTCGAAGGTGTACTTACCCTCGTCGATGAGTGCGTAGCTCTTCTCAGAGATGATTGGCTTTACAATCACGTCGCGTGGGTCCTTGTTTAGGTTGCTCATGCGCTTGCCTCCTCGGTAGCAACTGCTGACTCTACGTAGCTTGCGAGTGCAGCTGAGGTGAACACGATGTCCTCCGCGTGGAGAACGTCGTAAGCGTTTAGCTGGTCAACCGGCAGAACGTGAACCTCTGGGAGGTTACGCAGGCTTAGGTAGCTGACCTCGTCATCGCGGTGCAGAACAACAAGCACGTTCTTTGCACTCGAGATTGAACTTAGGAATGCACCGGCTGCCTTGGTCGAAGGGGTGTCCTTGATTCCAAACTGGTCAATGACGTGGATCTTGCCGTTGCGAGCGCGGTCGGAAAGAGCTCCGCGAAGAGCTGCAACAACCATCTTCTTAGGGGTGCGCTGGTCATAGCTGCGAGGCTTTGGACCGTGAACGATTCCACCACCGCGGTGCTGAGGCATGCGGATGGAACCCTGACGCGCACGACCGGTTCCCTTCTGCTTGAAAGGCTTCTTACCGGTGCCTGATACCTCGCCACGACGAAGCGTGGACTGGGTTCCCTGGCGAGCTGCTGCAAGCTGAGCAACAACGACCTGGTGAATCAGCGGAACGTTGGTGGTTGCGTCGAAAAGAGCCTCAGGCAGGTCTACGCTGCCAGACTTCTTTCCTTTTACGTCAATTAGGTCAACGGTAGGCATTAGCTCTCCTTCACCGCGTTGCGGACGAATACCAGCTGACCCTTAGGCCCTGGCACGGCACCCTTGATAAGCAGCAGTCCCTTTTCAAGGTCTACCGAGTGGAGGGTGAGATTTAGTGTGGTGACGCGGTCGGTTCCCATGCGGCCAGCCATTCTCTTTCCTTTGAGAACGCGGCTGGGGGTGGTACCGGCACCAATGGAACCTGGCTTGCGGTGGTTCTTGTGAGCACCGTGTGAGGAGTGAATACCGGCGAAGCCGTGACGCTTCATAACGCCGGCAAAGCCCTTACCCTTGCTGGTTCCAACAACATCTACCTTGCTACCAGGAGTGAAGACGTCTACACCGATTGCCTGACCGACGGTAAAGTCAGAAGCGTTGGCGGTGCGAATCTCTGCGCGGTAGCGGCGTGGGGTTGAGCCGGCCTTCTCGAAGTGTCCGGCGGATGGCTTATCGGTCTTGCGTGGATCGATTGCGCCATAGGCGACCTGAATGGCGGTGTAGCCATCGGTCTCTAAAGTCTTGATTTGGGTAATTACGTTTTCACCAGCTTCGACCACTGTGATTGGCACGAGCTTGTTGTTCTCGTCCCAAGCCTGGGTCATTCCGAGCTTGGTGCCCAGCAGTCCAGTAACTGTTCTTGTCTCTACAGCCATCTTCTAATCCTCTAAAGCTTGATCTCGATGTTGACGTCTGCTGGAAGGTCCAAGCGCATCAGCGAATCGACGGCCTTTGGAGTTGGGTCGACGATGTCAATGAGACGCTTGTGGGTACGCATCTCAAAGTGCTCACGGCTGTCCTTGTACTTGTGCGGGGAACGGATAACCGTTACCACGTTCTTCTCGGTGGGTAGTGGGACAGGTCCGACCACCTTCGCACCGGCGCGTGTGACTGTGTCGACGATTTTGCTCGCCGAGACGTCGATGACCTCGTGGTCATACGACTTCAGTCGAATGCGGATCTTGTTAGCCGCCATTTTGACTCGCTTCCGTCTTGTGACTGTTTCCAGACACGTGTTTTAGGGGCCAACTAAATTTGCAAATCGCAAATCTCATTGACCACCGTGATGCTGATGCACTGTTTTGCTGTCAACGCCCTATTTCTAGGGCTCTTGCCGAAACCTGACTTAGGCATTACGCGTGGAAAGACCACGCGAGAAAACCAAATTAGATTTCAGTTAAGTTTTTGCTCTATCTGCGGCCGGCCCAGAATCTGTGCACGCATCCTGCAGTGGGCGAGTTACCTCGCGCTTTGGAACCTGACAATGATGCCACAGTACAAGGGGCCAATGCAAGTTTTTTCTGGGAAAAAGGGGGCCGCAGAGGGTAAAGCAAAACCCCCTGGTTTCCCAGGGGGTTTTAGCTAGTTACGTACGAACTTACTTGTTGATCTTTGTGACGGTACCGGCACCTACGGTGCGGCCACCCTCACGGATCGCGAAGCGGAGACCTTCCTCCATGGCGATTGGCTGAATCAGCTCAACGCTCATCTCGGTGGTGTCGCCAGGCATAACCATCTCGGTACCCGATGGCAGGCTGATAACGCCTGTTACGTCAGTGGTACGGAAATAGAACTGTGGGCGGTAGTTCGTGTAGAACGGGTTGTGACGGCCACCCTCATCCTTGGAAAGGATGTAGACGTTGGCGTCAAAGTTGGTGTGAGGGGTAATGCTGCCTGGCTTGCAGACAACCTGTCCACGCTCGACGTCCTCGCGCTTGGTGCCACGAAGAAGTAGACCTACGTTCTCGCCGGCTTCTGCGTAATCGAGCAGCTTACGGAACATCTCAATACCGGTAACGGTGGTCTTCTGCTTATCGCGGATACCAACGATCTCGACCTCGTCGTTCACGTTGACCTGACCACGCTCAACCTTTCCAGTGATAACGGTTCCACGACCGGTGATCGTGAAGACGTCCTCAACTGGCATAAGGAATGGCTTGTCAGTGTCGCGCACTGGCTCTGGAATGTTCTCGTCGCAAGCCTCCATGAGCTTGGCAACAGCGTCACCCCAGGTTGCGTCACCCTCAAGGGCCTTCAAACCTGATACGCGGACTACAGGAGCTGTGTCACCTGGGAACTCATACTGGTTCAGCAGGTCACGAACCTCAACCTCAACCAGCTCAAGGATTTCCTCGTCATCGACCATGTCAGCCTTGTTGAGGGCAACAACGATGTAAGGAACACCAACCTGGCGAGCAAGAAGCACGTGCTCCTTGGTCTGAGGCATCGGGCCGTCGGTAGCAGCAACCACGAGGATTGCGCCGTCCATCTGTGCGGCACCGGTGATCATGTTCTTGATGTAGTCAGCGTGACCTGGAGCGTCTACGTGTGCGTAGTGGCGCTTGTCGGTCTGGTACTCCACGTGGGAGATGTTGATGGTGATACCACGCTGCTTCTCCTCTGGGGAGTTGTCGATCTGGTCGAATGCGTAGCTGTCATTTAGTGATGGGAACTTGTCGTGCAGCACCTTAGTAATTGCCGCAGTCAGAGTGGTCTTACCGTGGTCGACGTGACCAATGGTTCCGATGTTGACGTGCGGCTTTGTGCGCTCGAATTTCGCCTTAGCCATTATGGGTCCTCCTGATGGATCCGTAGTAAATCATCGACCGGGAGGCCGACTCTGATTTGGGGTTTACAGTCTTTCTATCTTAGCCACTTACGAGTAAGTTGTCCTACTCGCCTTTGGCCTTTTGCACGATCTCGTCGGCTACCGCCTTTGGCACCTCTGCATAGGTCTCGAACGTCATTGAGTAGACGGCTCGACCTGAGGTCTTAGAGCGGAGGTCACCTACGTAACCGAACATTTCCGACAGTGGCACTAGGGCTGCAACAACTTTTACGCCCGAAGCATCCTCCATCGACTGAATCTGCCCACGACGAGAATTTAGGTCACCGATGACATCACCCATGTATTCCTCAGGGGTGCGCACCTCGACCGCCATAATCGGCTCGAGCAGAACTGGGTTAGCTAGTCTCGCGGCCTCCTTGAAAGCCATCGAGCCTGCAATCTTGAATGCCATTTCGCTGGAGTCAACGTCGTGGTAGGCACCATCGGCAAGTGTTGCCTTGACACCTACTACTGGGTAGCCAGCAAGAATTCCAGAGGTCATCGCGTCGCGAATACCGGCATCAACCGAAGGAATGTACTCCCTAGGGACCCTTCCACCGGTGATCGAGTCAACGAACTCGTAAGTCTTGTCACCCTCGACCTCTAGTGGCTCAAGCTTGATCTGGATCTTTGCGAACTGTCCAGAACCACCGGTCTGCTTCTTGTGGGTGTAGTCGTGACGCTCAACGGGCCTGCGAATGGTCTCGCGGTAGGCAACCTGAGGCTTACCAACGTTTGCCTCGACCTTGAACTCACGCTTCATGCGGTCAACAAGGATGTCTAGGTGAAGCTCGCCCATACCGGAGATAACGGTCTGGCCGGTCTCCTCATCGTTGTTGACCCTAAAGGTTGGGTCCTCTTCGGCAAGCTTCTGGATTGCAAGCGACAACTTCTCCTGGTCGCTCTTGGTCTTTGGCTCAATCGCCACCGAAATAACTGGCTCAGGGAAGGTCATGGACTCCAAAACAATCTGGTTGTCTGGATCGCAAAGGGTGTCACCGGTGGTGGTGTCCTTCAGGCCGATGGCTGCGTAGATGTGGCCAGCGGTTACCGAGTCAACAGGGTTTTCCTTGTTGGAGTGCATCTGGAAAAGCTTTCCGATGCGCTCTTTTCTTCCCTTGGTGGAGTTGATAACTCCCGAGCCGCCGTCGACCTTGCCCGAGTAGACACGGATGTAGGTGAGGCGACCAAAGAATGGGTGGGTGACAACCTTGAACGCAAGGGCGGAGAAGGGCTCGTTGGGGTCAGGGTTACGAATTAGACGATCTTCCTCATCGCGAGGGTTACCACCCTCAACAGGAGGAACATCGAGTGGGTTTGGCAGGTAATCAATTACTGCATCCAGCATTGGCTGAACACCCTTGTTCTTGAATGCGCTACCGCACAAAACTGGGTACATCTCGGAGTTGATAGTGATCTTGCGGATCGCTGCCTTGATCTCAGCAACAGTCAGCTCTTCACCACCAAAGTACTTCTCCATTAGCTCGTCACTGGTCTCGGCAACTGCCTCAACAAGCTGAGCGCGGTACTCGTCGGCCTTGGCCTTTAGGTCAGCAGGGATCTCTTCGATCTCGTACTTAGCACCCATCTCGACGTCTCCACGCCAGGTCAGAGCGCGCATCTCAACTAGGTCGATGACGCCCTGGAAGTCATTCTCGGCACCGATTGGCAGCTGAATAACTAGTGGCTTCGCGCCTAGGCGGTCCTTGATGGTCTTCACGGTGAAGTAGAAGTCCGCACCTAGCTTGTCCATCTTGTTGACGAAGCAAATTCTTGGGACGTTGTACTTGTCAGCCTGACGCCATACGGTCTCAGACTGAGGCTCTACACCCTCTTTGCCGTCGAAGACAGCAACTGCACCGTCAAGAACTCGTAGTGAACGCTCAACCTCAACGGTGAAGTCCACGTGTCCTGGGGTGTCAATGATGTTGATCTGGTTGTCTTTCCAGAAACATGTGGTGGCAGCGGAGGTAATGGTGATACCGCGCTCCTGCTCCTGCTCCATCCAGTCCATGGTGGCGGCACCGTCGTGCACCTCACCAATCTTGTGGGTAATACCGGTGTAGAAAAGGATTCGCTCGGTAGTGGTTGTCTTACCGGCGTCAATGTGCGCCATGATGCCGATGTTGCGAACCTTATTCAGGTCGGTGAGCACGTCTTGTGCCACGGTGTCCTCCGAAAGTGACTAGTTGGTGAAATAGTTCATCCGTAGGATTTTGGCGAAGCAAAACCTTGCGGATGTTGCTGGATTACCAGCGGTAGTGAGCAAATGCCTTGTTGGACTCGGCCATCTTGTGAGTGTCTTCGCGACGCTTCACAGCTGCACCAAGACCATTGGAGGCATCCAAGATCTCGTTCATTAGGCGCTCGGTCATGGTCTTCTCGCGACGTAGACGTGCGTACTGAACCAACCAACGCATTGCAAGGGTGTTTGCACGGTGGGTCTTGACCTCAACCGGAACCTGGTAGGTGGAGCCACCGACACGGCGGGACTTAACCTCAACGGTTGGACGGACGTTATCCAGGGCCTTCTTTAGAAGAACTACTGGGTCATCACCGGTCTTGCGGTTGGTGCCTTCTAGGGCGCCATAAACGGTCTTCTCGGCAAGAGACTTCTTGCCATCTAGCAAAATCTTGTTTACCAGCTGCGAAACAACTGGTGAGCCGTAAACAGGGTCGACGGCTACTGGACGCTTGGCTACTGGGCCCTTACGTGGCATTACTTACCCTTCTTCGCACCGTAGCGGCTACGAGCCTGCTGACGGTCTTTTACAGCCTGGGTGTCTAGTGCTCCACGAACGATCTTGTAACGCACACCTGGCAGGTCCTTGACACGACCACCACGCACAAGCACCATCGAGTGCTCCTGCAGGTTGTGACCCTCGCCCGGGATGTAGGCGGTTACCTCAACGCCGTTCGATAGCTTGACACGCGCAACCTTACGAAGAGCCGAGTTCGGCTTCTTTGGTGTGGTGGTGTACACACGGGTGCATACGCCACGCTGCTGCGGGTTAGCCTTCAGGGCCGGGCTCTTGGTCTTTGAGACCTTTGGGCTACGACCCTTGCGAACCAACTGCTGAATTGTTGGCACTAGTACTCCTTATTCGTTCCTCGGCACAGCACAAAACTGAAAACCGAAGTTATTTTCTTTGACCCACCCTCAGCGACTAGAGGATTTCGGCCCGATACACGCTCTCGCATGAACCTCGCCAAGCATACCTGTAGCCGCTTGAGGCGGTCAAATACTTTTTCTTATGTTGTTAGTTCTCTTCGACTGCAAATGGGTCTGCAACGGAGAGGCTTAGCTCCTGAGAGTCAAGGTCACCGTCTTCAAAAGAAGCATCGGACCAGATGCGGTTCGGGTAGCGCTCTGCCTTTGCCTCTTCGGTGCCATCGACCTCGAAGTTGCGGTAGCGAGCCATACCGGTACCAGCCGGGATCAGCTTTCCAATGATGACGTTCTCCTTTAGACCTACGAGCCTGTCCTCGCGGCGGTCCAGAGCTGCCTGAGTGAGGACCCTGGTGGTCTCCTGGAAGGAGGCCGCCGATAGCCAGGACTGAGCTGCCAGTGATGCACGGGTCATACCCATGACCTCCTGACGAGCACTTGCCGGGCGAAGACCCTTAGATACTGCCTCGCGGTTCTTAGTTGCAAACCTCTGGCGGTCGATAATCTCACCTGGGAGCATGTCGGTGTCACCAGAGTCGATAACTGTGACCTTGGAGAGCATCTGACGAACAATCACCTCGAGGTGCTTGTCATGTAGTGGAACGCCCTGTGAGCCGTAGATTGCCTGAACACCGCGGATGATCTCGGCTGCAGCCTCACGGCTTCCCTTGATCATCAGCACCTCGTGAGGAATTGGGGTTCCATCAACCAGGTAGTCACCGGCCTCAACCATCTCGCCCTTCTCAACCAACAAGTCATCAGCAGATGAAACGGTGGTGATTGGGAGATACGGGCTTAGCTTCTTGAAGGTCTTCGAAGCGGTTCTGGAGAAGCTGTACTGCATGGCTAGCGCCTCAGCCTCCTTCTCCGCCTTCTCACCCTGTGGGCGAACAAAGACCTCATAGCTCTTGGTACCGGTTGCGGAGACCTTCTCAACAAGGTCAACCTTGCCGTCCCAGAAGGCCATAACGGCAACCTTGCCGGCCTGACGCCAACCAACACGAGCCTCTAGGAGGTCCGTAACACCATTTAGACCCTGGGTGATGTCGTAGGAGATCAGACGCTCAACACGAACCTTCTGACCACCAATTGACTTCAGAATGGTCTGCTTCTTGGTGTTCTCGGCAGCACCTCCGGTGTGGAAGGTACGCATAGTTAGCTGGGTACCAGGCTCACCAATCGACTGAGCGGCGATGATACCGATGGCCTCACCGACGTTCACTTCCTGGTTAGTAGCAAGGGATACTCCGTAGCAGGCTGCACAGATTCCAGCCTCAGCCTCACAGGTAAGCACGGCGCGAACCACGATGGTCTCGACTCCGGCTTCCTTGAGCCTGCGAACGGTTGCGTGGTCGATATTCTCGCCAGCCTTGACCAAAACATCCTTGCCGACCTTGACATCGGCGAGGTTGGTACGACCAACAATCGATAGCTCGACCTGCTCGTCATCAAGAAGGTCCTTCTCAAGACCCTTTGATGTTCCACAGTCCTCAATCTGAATGATGACATCCTGCGCCACGTCCACTAGACGACGGGTTAGGTAACCTGCGGCGGCAGTCTTCATGGCAGTGTCAGCGTTACCCTTTCGGGCGCCGGTCGCGTTGGTGAAATACTCGTGAGCAGTTAGACCCAGGAGGTAGTTACCCTTCACAGGCATCGGTGCGAAGTCACCGGAAGAGGTCGCAACCGGGCCACGCATACCCATGATGGAACGAATCTGTAGCCAGTTACCCCTAGCACCAGAGGTCACCATCTTGTAGATGGCGTTGTCCTGCGGGATCGACTCCTGCAACAGTGTCTGGATCTCCTTGGTCTCCTTGGACCAAAGCTCACCAAGCTCATCACGACGCTCGAGGTCGGACTTGAGTCCGTTGTCGAAAGCTTCCTGAATCTTTGTGTGCTGCTTCTCGGCCTTGGTGATCATCTCGGCGCGCTTCTTGTCGAAGGTGCCCTTCGGGTCGAAGTTAGCGTCGGAGATAGCCATCGAGACACCCGAACGGGTGGCCCAGTGGAAACCAGCGTCCTTGAGCTTGTCAAGCGATGCGGCAACTTCGGTCCTCGAGTACATCTCAACCAAATCGGAGACGATCTGTCCGAGCTGCTTCTTGCCAACCTGCTCGTTCACGAACGGGTAGTTCTCAGGCAGGGTCTCGTTGAACAGCGCGCGACCGAAGGTGGTCTCGCGAAGCTCTCCATCGACGCGGATGCGGACCTTGGCGCTGATTGCAAGCTCGTGGATGTCAAATGCCATCTGAGCCTCTGCCATCGAGCTGAAGGCTAGGCCTTCACCCTTAGCACCCTCGACCTCTTCGGTTAGGTGGAATAGGCCAATGATCATGTCCTGGGTTGGTGTTGCAACCGGACGACCATCGGAAGGCTTCAGGATGTTGTTTGATGCGAGCATCAAGATTCTCGCCTCAGCCTGAGCCTCTACCGATAGCGGTAGGTGAACGGCCATCTGGTCACCGTCGAAGTCGGCGTTGAACGCAGCACAGACAAGTGGGTGTAGCTGAATAGCCTTACCCTCAACCAGTACTGGCTCAAAGGCCTGAATTCCAAGGCGGTGAAGGGTCGGTGCGCGGTTTAGAAGAACTGGTCGTTCCTTGATTACCTCTTCTAGGGCACCCCAAACCTGTGGGCGGCTTCTCTCAACCATGCGCTTAGCGCTCTTGATGTTCTGGGCAAGACCCAAATCAACAAGTCGCTTCATCACAAATGGCTTGAACAGTTCAAGTGCCATCAGCTTTGGAAGGCCACACTGGTGCAGCTTCAGCTGAGGACCTACAACGATTACCGAACGACCGGAGTAGTCAACGCGCTTACCCAGAAGGTTCTGGCGGAAGCGGCCCTGCTTACCCTTCAGAAGGTCAGATAGCGACTTGAGTGCACGGTTACCGGTACCGGTAACGGCACGACCACGGCGGCCGTTGTCGAACAGCGCGTCGACAGCCTCCTGCAGCATGCGCTTCTCGTTGTTCAAAATGGTCTTTGGCACAGCACCTAGGTCAACGAATCTCTTCAGACGGTTATTGCGGTTAATAACCCTGCGGTAGAGATCGTTGAGGTCAGAGGTAGCAAAGCGGCCACCATCGAGCTGAACCATCGGACGAATCTCCGGAGGCAGTACCGGCAGCACCGATAGCACCATCGAGGTTGGCGGGGTTCCCGACTGCTCGAAGCTGCTGACGACCTTGAGGCGCTTGATGGCCTGGGTCTGCTTTGAGCCCTTGGTGGTTGCAATCTCAGCACGAAGCTCAGCCGCAGCACCGGTCAGGTCAAATGCGGCTAGCACCTGCATAACTGCCTCGGCACCGATCTCGGTAATTACGTAGTCAGAGAAGTAGTAGTCGAAGTGATCGAAGATCACGTCGTTTGGAAGTAGCTGTCCAACCTCGGCGGTCAGGAACATCCTCCAGGCGATCTGCTCCTTGTGAAGGTTGGCAGGGCGCTCTAAGCGGGCATACTCACGAACGATCTTGTCGGTCTTCTTCTTGAAGTCCGCCATTAGCTTCTTAATCTTCTTGGTCTCGTCAGAGGTGCGGACGACTGCGTCCTCCTGCTCCTCGTCAGTCTCGACAGCAAGCGACTTTGCAGACCAGAACCCATCTGGGTCCTTCTCCTCGGAGTCGATTAGCTGCTCGACGCTCTTGGCAAACTGCTTCTCAATCCAGCGTGGGGTCTCCCAGAACTTGTTTGAGATCTGCAGCTCTAGGCCAAGCTCACGAAGCTCTGCCATTTCCTCGGAGGCTGCTGCCTCGAACTCCTCGCTACGGGCTGCAACCAGGGCACGAATGCGGTCAACGTACTCCTCGCGGACTAGGTCATACTCGCCGTCGCGAAGCTCACGGTCAATTTCCATGACCCTGTAGGCGGCGAAGTAAATGATCTTCTCTAGGTCCTTAGGAGCCATGTTCAAGAGGTAGCCAAGGCGTGATGGAACACCCTTGAAGTACCAGATGTGGGTTACCGGAGCAGCTAGCTCGATGTGGCCCATGCGCTCACGACGTACTGAGCTCTTGGTGACCTCTACGCCACAGCGCTCACAGACGATGCCCTTAAAGCGAACTCTCTTGTACTTTCCACAGGAGCACTCCCAGTCCTTTGTGGGACCGAAGATCTTCTCGCAGAACAGGCCGTCTTTTTCTGGCTTTAGGGTTCGGTAGTTGATGGTCTCTGGCTTCTTTACCTCACCAGATGACCAAGAACGAATCTCCTCGCTGGTAGCTAGACCTACGCGAAGGGCACTGAAGTTTTCTACTCTTACTGACATTTTCTCTAGTTCCTCTTAGGTCTACTGGTAGGTGTTGAAGTCGGATTCTGCGGACAGGTTCTCGTTGCGGCTCAGGTTGATGCCGAGCTCCTCGGCTGCGCGGTCGGACTCGAACTCCTCGTCCTTCAGCACTACAACCCTGCCCTCGTCATCGATTACCTCGACGTTGAGACCAAGTGACTGCATCTCCTTGGCCAAAACCCTGAATGACTCCGGGATTCCTGGCGGTTGGATGTTCTCGCCCTTGACGATTGCCTCGTAGGTGCGAACGCGGCCTGCGATGTCGTCGGACTTGATGGTCAGCAGCTCCTGGAGGGTGTGAGCGGCGCCGTAGGCCTGTAGGGCCCATACCTCCATCTCACCGAACCTCTGGCCACCAAACTGTGCCTTACCTCCCAGTGGCTGCTGGGTAATCATCGAGTAAGGTCCGGTTGAACGAGCGTGGATCTTGTCGTCAACCAGGTGGTGAAGCTTCAGCATGTACTTGACACCAACGGCAATTGGCTCCGGGTATGGCTCGCCACTGCGGCCATCGAACAGCCTTGCCTTACCGGTGCCATCGATGAGCCTCTGGCCATCGGCGTTAGGCAGGGTGTGGTCCAAGATGCCAGCAACCTGGTCCTTGGTTGCACCATCAAACACAGGTGTTGCGACCTTGGTTCCCGGAGGGCTCTTGATGAGGCTCTTAGCCATGTCGTCTGCCCACTTGGCAACGCCCTTGACGTCCCAGCCCTGCCTACATGCCCAACCTAGGTGGGTCTCAAGGACCTGACCAAAGTTCATGCGGCCTGGGATACCCAGCGGGTTCAAAACGATGTCAACAGGAGTTCCGTCCTCCATGAACGGCATGTCCTCAACTGGGAGAATCTTGGCGATAACACCCTTGTTGCCGTGACGACCAGCAAGCTTGTCACCCTCGGTGATCTTGCGCTTCTGGGCGATGTGAACAACGACTCTGCGGTTAACGCCGGCTCCGAGCTCGTCGCCGTCCTCTGCGTCAAATACCTTGACGCCAATGACGGTTCCGCCCTCGCCGTGTGGGACCTTCAAAGAGGTGTCGCGAACCTCTCGGCTCTTCTCGTTGAAGATCGCGCGAAGTAGTCGCTCCTCTGCAGAAAGCTCGGTCTCACCCTTGGGCGTTACCTTTCCGACCAGGATGTCTCCCGGGCGAACCTCTGCGCCAATACGGACGATGCCCATGTCGTCTAGCTGAGCTAGGGCCTCGATTGAAATGTTTGGTAGGTCGGAGGTGATCTCCTCGGCACCGAGCTTGGTGTCGCGAGCATCAACCTCATACTCCTCGATGTGAATCGAAGACATGGTGTCCTGCTTGACAAGCTCCTGGCTCAGGATGATCGCGTCCTCGAAGTTGTAGCCCTCCCATGGCATGAATGCCACAAGCAGGTTCTTGCCCAGAGCCAACTCACCGTTCTCGGTGGATGGGCCGTCGGCAAGCACATCTCCAACTTCTACGCGCTGACCAACCTCAACGATTACTCGCTGGTTGATAGCGGTTCCCTGGTTTGAGCGGTCGAACTTACGAAGTGGGTAGGTGGAGCGCTTCTTGTTGTCGTTGTGGACTGTGATCTCGTCGGCGTCAATCTCCTCGACGACACCTGCCTCCTCAGCAACCACAACGGCACCGGAGTCAATTGCAGCAATGCGCTCCATGCCAGTACCTACAAATGGGCTGTCTGCGCGCAGCAGTGGAACTGCCTGACGCTGCATGTTCGCACCCATCAGGGCACGTGAGGAGTCATCGTGCTCGAGGAACGGAATCAGAGACGTAGAGACTGAAGCCAGCTGACGCGGGGAGACATCGATGTAGTCAACATCCGCTGCGTCCACCTCAACGATGTCACCGCGGAAGCGGGCGAAGGCCTTTGGGCCCTTGAGGGAGCCGTCATCACTCAATGGTGTGTCAGCACCTGCGATTACCTTGCCGTCTTCGCTAGCCGCATCAAGATACTCAACTGTCCTTGATGGCTTACCGTTCTTCACAGTGCGGTAAGGGGTCTCAATAAAGCCAAAGCTGTTGATGCGGCTGAAGGCGGTAAGAGATCCAATCAGACCGATGTTTGGACCTTCTGGGGTCTCAACTGGGCACATTCTTCCGTAGTGAGAAGGGTGAACGTCACGAACCTCCATCTGGGCACGCTCACGAGCGATACCACCAGGACCCAGGGCCGAGAGACGACGCTTGTGAGCGAGGCCTGCCAGAGGGTTGTTCTGGTCCATGAACTGCGATAGCTGGCTTGCTCCGAAGAACTCCTTCAGTGCAGAGACAACTGGGCGCAGGTTAATAAGAGTCTGAGGAGTAATCGCCTCGATGTCCTGGGTGGACATGCGCTCGCGAACCACACGCTCCATACGGCTAAGGCCGATGCGAACCTGGTTCTGGATTAGCTCGCCAACGCTGCGGATGCGGCGGTTGGAGAAGTCATCGATGTCATCAGAGCGAACCGAGAGGTTTACCTTCTTGCCGTTCATCTTGATGGCAAACTCTGCGTTCTGCGAGCTTGATGAAACGTTGTTGGCAAGAACTAGGTCAAAGAGCAGTAGGTACTTCAGGGTGCTAACAATGTCGGCACGCGTAAGCGTGGTGATGTTGGCTTCCTCTTCGATCTGGAGCTTGCGGTTGATCTTGTGGCGACCAACACGAGCGAGGTTGTAGCGCTTTGACTCGAAGTATGTGGAGCGCAGCCAAGCATCGGCTACCTCACTACCTGCAGCCTCACCGCGAACCTTGCGGTAGACCTCACGAAGCGCCTCCTCCTTGCTCAGGATTGGGTTAGCAAAGACCTTCGACTCGTCATACTCAAGAGTTCTCTCGATGATGTCCTCGTCAAACTTCATGCCCAGTG
This sequence comes from Aquiluna sp., assembly GCA_028144365.1. Lineage (GTDB taxonomy): Bacteria > Actinomycetota > Actinomycetes > Actinomycetales > Microbacteriaceae > Aquiluna. The sequence goes on along the minus strand of JAOGAX010000001.1, from coordinate 93,816 downwards.
GGCTTGCCTCAACGGCAGCCTTGATGTCCGAGAACTCTGCACGAATCTCGTCCTTGGTGAAGCCAAGGGCCTTCAAGAAGATAGTTGCGGAGACCTTGGTCTTACGGTCTACCTGCACCTGCAGAATTGGCTGTCCAAACCGAGCAGCCGGCTTTCTCTCGTCCTTGACCCACTCGGTCAGAAACTCTAGGTAGCTTCCGCGGCTTGGAATGATCTGAGCCTTGTTGTTACGAACGTCAAGGTTTCCGGTGGTGTTAGTTGACACCGAGAAGTAGACACCTGGTGAGCGAACCAGCTGAGACACAACCACGCGCTCGGTGCCATTGATAATGAAGGTTCCCTTGCCGGTCATTACCGGGAAGTCACCCATGAACACGGTCTGAGACTTGATCTCACCGGTTAGGTAGTTGGTGAACTCTGCTTTGATGTAGAGCGGCTGTGTGTAGCTCTTGCCCTTCTCCTTGCACTCATCTGGAGTGTAGGGAGGGTCAAATAGTTCTGGGTCAGAGAACGAAAGACCCATCTTTGCATCCTGGGCAGCGTTGCTGCTGTCCTCGATAGGGCTGATCTCCTCGAAGACCTCGTCGAGGCCGGTCTTGGCAGCCTTGCCAGCGATTGCTCGCCAGGCAGGAGCACCGACTAGCCAGTCGAAGCTCTCAGTCTGAAGAGAGAGTAGGTCTGGAATCTCTACCGGGTCAGAGTGCTTGGCAAATGAAGGCCTCTGAGCGGTTCTTGATGTGTTTGCGGACTTGGTGGTTTTAGCGTTTTTCGCAGCAGCCAAAGTGAATACCCCTAGGGAAGTTGTTAGGTTTGGGCGGAAATTCGCATACCTAAACCGTGACGAGCCACAATTTGCATCGCGCCAGACAACCGATATTTATCGCCGGGCAGGGTTAGGGAAGCAAACCTCAATACTAAAGGAGGAGAATTATGCTACGCAACTTAAAATTCCGCAGGTTTTTTACTAATTTGTGACCTTTTACATTTTTGTTAGCTCTGCACGTCGTGATTCGAAGTCTCGAATGGACTCTCTAATGCCTTCACGCAGTCCCGTCGTTGCCCTCCACCCGAGGTCGTTTATCTTCGAGACATCGAGAAGTTTTCTAGGTGTTCCGTCTGGCTTTGAATCGTCCCAAAGAGTCTCGCCAGTAAAACCGACCTCCTCGGCAATAATTGCGGCAAGATCCTTGATTGATAGGTCCTCTCCGCTTCCGACGTTGATGTGCTCGCTTGAGTCATAGTTCTCAAGGAGGAACACACAAGCATCAGCCAAATCTTCAACGAACAAGAATTCTCGCAATGGTGAGCCAGTTCCCCAGTTAGTGATCTGAGCTTGACCCGCGTCCCTTGCTTCGATGAAGCGCCTAATGAGTGCTGGCAAAACGTGAGATCCGACTGGGTCGTAATTATCGCCAGGTCCATAGAGATTGGAGGGCATCACAGAAATCCAGCGCCGACCATGCTGTTTTCGCATCGCTTTGACCTGCTGGATACCTGCAATTTTTGCAACCGCATAAGCATCGTTAGTCGGCTCTAAGGTCCCCGTCATGAGGGCATCTTCGCTGATTGGCTGCTCGGCAAACTTAGGGTAAATGCAACTGGAGCCCAAGAAAACTAGTCTTTCGGCACCGAATTCATGTGCTGCGTCCATGACATTAAGTTGGATTCTCAGGTTGTCACTCAAAAAATCGGCTGGATAGGTGTCGTTCGCAAGGATTCCTCCGACTTTAGCTGCTGCCAAAAAGACAACTTCTGGTTGCTCCTGCTCAAAAAAGGCGAAGACGTTGGTCCGGTCTCTTAGGTCGAGTTGGTTCGAGCTTCTTGTGACGATGTCCGAAAATCCTGCCTCGATTAGCCTGCGGACTATGGCTGACCCGACCATTCCCCTATGGCCGGCTACGAAAACCCTTAATGAGCGGTCTATTGGAAATGCGCTCATCAGTAAGTGGGCGTGTCAATCCAAGGTGAGCCGGCATGAGCTTGGGCCTTGATGTCCGCATCCACCATCAATCGCGCAAGCTCGTCTGGCATGGTCTTTGCCTTCCAACCGAGCTCCGTTTCCGCCAACGAAGCATCACCTATGAGCGCGTCCACCTCAGTCGGTCGAAGGTATCTAGGGTCAAATTCGACAAATTCCTGCCAATCAAGATCCGCATGTGAGAAGGCTGATGTGAGAAAGTCCTTGATTGTCGCAGCCTTTCCAGTTGCCAGGACGTAATCCATTGGCTCATCATGCTGCAACATCCGCCACATACCCTCGACGTATTCGGGTGCGTAACCCCAGTCCCTCACGGCGTCTAGATTGCCAAGATAGAGCTTGGACTGCACCCCTGCTTTGATAGCTGCAACTGCTCGGGTTATTTTTCGAGTTACGAAAGTTTCACCCCTACGAGGGGATTCGTGGTTGAACAAGATCCCATTTACTGCGAATATTCCGTAGGCCTCACGATAATTCTTCGTCATCCAATAGGCGTATACCTTTGCCGCCCCATAAGGAGACCGAGGGTAGAAGGGGGTTGATTCATTTTGAGGTGGTGGGGTTGCACCGAACATCTCCGAAGAGGAAGCTTGATAGTACTTGCTTCCGGGCGCAGCTAAGCGAACAGCCTCCAAGACTCTTGAAGTTCCAAGACCTGTGATGTCTCCTGTGTACTCAGGCTCGTCAAAACTCACTCGAACATGTGACTGTGCACCTAAGTTATAAATCTCGTCTGGCTTCAAGTCACCAATCAATGACACCAGGCGTGACCCGTCCGAAAGATCGCCGTAGTGAAGAAACAGCTTTGGTGAGTCAACGTGTCGGTCTTGGTAAAGGTGATCAATTCGATCCGTGTTGAAACTTGAAGAGCGCCTCACAATCCCGTGGACCTCATAGCCCTTTTGAAGCAGGAGCTCGGCCAAATACGAGCCATCTTGACCAGTGATGCCGACAATTAGTGCTTTTTTCATGAACTTCTCACTCTCAACTGCAAGTTTAGGTCTTTCAGTCCGATGAGGCCGCGGCCTTCCTGAATTTGTCCATTTCCCGCTTCGCATCCTTTTCTTTCAGACTCTCGCGCTTGTCATAATCCTTCTTACCCCGAGCCAAACCGATTTCGACCTTGGCAAAGCCATCTTTGAAATAGAGGCTGATTGGAATGAGGGTGAAGCCGGTTTCCTTTGACTTTCCCGCCAGCTTCGCAATGTCCTTTTTAGCAAGAAGCAGCTTGCGCTTTCTGCGAGGAGCATGGTTTGTCCAGGAGCCTTGTGTGAACTCAGGAATGTAGGCATTCTCGAGCCAAAGCTCTCCCCCATTAACAGCGGCATACGAGTCTGTCAGCGACGCCTTACCCTGCCTAAGAGCCTTTACCTCTGTCCCGGACAATACAATGCCAGCCTCATAGACATCGTCTATGAAGTAGTCGTAGCGAGCTCGCTTGTTGTTAGCAATGAGCTTCTGACCACGCTCGCGTGGCATGAGTGTCTCCTAGGTCCTTAGATGCCTGAAGGTAGAAATCCCCGAGGCTAGGACAGCGAGAATAGCACCGAGGCCCAAGACATAGGGGGCCACTGCGAGTACGTCGGTCGCAGAAACAAAGTTCGCAAATGCGAGTTCAGTTGCAAGGGAATCGGTCAAGTAGTTTTCGACGATGAACAAATTCAAACCAATTGCCAAGCCGCCGCCCAGAAGCGCAGCAATCAGCCCTTCGAGAATAAACGGCAGCTGTATAGATGCACTTGAGGCCCCAACCAGCCTCATGATGCCAATCTCCCGCCTCCTGGAGAAGGCGCTGAGCCTAATGGTGGTTGTGGTGAGCAATGCGGCGCTGAAGAGCATCACTGTCGCTATTGACCCAGCCGCAAGTGTCGCACCATTTAGAAGCCCAATTATCGGATCGAAATAGCTCCGCTGATCCGCAACCGCTGCAACTCCCGGCTGGGACTCGAAGGCTTCAACAACCAAAGCTGCCTTTTCCGGGTCCGCAAGCGAAACCCAATAGGTGGCATTTAGTTGATCTGGGTTCAAGTACTGCGCGGCGGTGAGCTCACCACCACCATCCAGAAGCCTTTGGTACGCCTCGTCCTGGCTCTCGAAGTAGTAGGTGTCGATGTACGGCACGAGCGCCGAGGACTTAAGCTGGCCAGCAACGGCAATCTGCTCAGTTTGGGTTATTGCCCCACTCGGACAAATCAACTCACTCTCAAAATCATTGCAAAGGTAAATGGCAATCTGTGCCTTGTCGAACCAATAACTCTTTAGGTTTCCGATCTGAACCTGAAGCAGCGCAGCCACGCTCACAAAACTTAGTGACACGAATGTGACAAGGACTATCGAAAGGACCATGGAAAAGTTACCTCTGACGCCCTCCCAGACTTCCCTTGCGACAAAAGAGAGGTTCATGGTTGATCCTCAGAAAGCTCAACAGGACCGCTTGGGACCTCGCGGTAGCTGGCAGTCTCGGCATCTCGAACGATTCTTCCCGCTTGTATTTCAACCACTCGGCGCTGCATCTGGTCCACGATTCCTCTGTCGTGGGTTGCCATAACAATGGTCGTGCCAGATAGGTTGATGCGGCTCAAGAGCCCCATGATCTCTTTGCTGTTGTCGGGGTCTAGGTTTCCAGTTGGCTCATCGGCCAACAGTAGCTCTGGACGGTTCACAAGAGCCCGAGCAAGAGCCACACGTTGCTGTTCACCACCGGACAACGCTGCTGGGAAATCGAAAAACTTACCCTCTAGCCCCACCAGTCGAAGCACATCCGGCACGCTGGTTTCAATAAAGGCCCTGGATTTGCCAATTACTTGAAGAGCGAAAGCGATGTTCTGAAAAACAGTTTTGTTTGGAAGCAGGCGGAAGTCCTGAAATACAACCCCAAGTTTTCGGCGGTATGAAGCTACTCGGCGTTGCGGGAGGGTTCTGAGGTTTTCACCGAGCACAAACAGGTCACCTGAATCGGGTTTCTCTTCGCGAAGCATCAACTTTAGGAGTGACGACTTGCCGGAACCGGAGGCGCCTACAAGGAAAACGAATTCTCCGCGATCAATCTGCAGCTGAACCTCGTACAGTGCGGAGGCACCTGCCCCTCGGTAGGTCTTAGTCACGTTGTCTAATCGAATCATCTCCAGCCAAGCCTAGGTAGGGAGGCTGGAACGAAGGTTCAGGCGTGTGGAGTGTTAGCTGTTTTCTTGCGCCCGCCACTTTATGCCGGCAGAAATAAACCCCTCCAGCTTCCCGTCGAAAACGCTGTCTGGGTTATTCTCTTCGTATTCCGTTCTAAGATCTTTTACCATCCTGTATGGGGCTAGGACATAGGAACGCATCTGCTCCCCCCAGCTAGCCTTAACGTCACCCGCTAACTTCCTTTTTTCGGCCTCGTCTTCCAACCGACGAAACTCCAAGAGTCTGGACTGTAAGACGCGCATCGCTTCAATTTTGTTTTGAAGTTGGGACTTTTCGTTCTGACATGACACGACCGTTCCGGTTGGAATGTGCGTAACCCGGACAGCCGAGTCCGTAGTGTTGACACTCTGGCCTCCAGGGCCAGACGACCGGAAAACATCGACCCTAATCTCGTTGTCTGGGATCGCAATCTCATCCGAGGATTCGATCAGCGGAACTACCTCTACTGCGGCGAAAGAGGTTTGTCGCTTCCCGGCCGCATTGAACGGACTCATTCGAACCAACCGATGAGTGCCTGATTCTACAGAGAGCTTGCCAAACGCATACGGAGCATCGAACCTAATGGTGGCCGACTTAATACCTGCCCCTTCTGCTTGAGAGCTATCCAAAACGGTTGCATTCATGCCAGTTAAGTCTGCATAGCGAAGATACATTCTCATTAACATCTCAGCGAAGTCCGTGGCGTCGTCTCCGCCCGCCCCGCTCCTGATCGCCATCACCGCTGAACGAGAGTCATACTCGCCAGAGAGCATCCTATCTACGTGAAGCTTGTCAACTCGAGACTCAAGGGATTTGAGCTCCTGCGAAACAAAGGCTATTTCTTCCGAATCTTCAGCTTCCTGAGCAAGTTGCCAGAGAACCATTAGTTCAGAGATTTCTTTCTCGAGGCCTTCTATTTCTTCAATCAGTTTGCGCTTGACAGACAATTCGCCAAGCAGCTTTTCTGCACTAGCCCTATCGGCCCAAAAATCCTGAGCAGATACAAGTCGATCTAGGCGCATGAGCTCAGATTTAATTTCATCTCGCTCTGACCCGTCCAGCAGATCTGATAATCGAGACGCCAACTTTTTGAAGTTATCCGGGGAGATTTCTGAGCTCACACTCAACAGCCTAGAGGTTTTCGACTAGTGAGATTTGGGTTGCTGGTAGCCTTTGATAATGCGGATATTAGTAACTGGGGCCGCAGGATTTCTTGGGTCCCACTTGGTGGACCGGTTGTTGGAAAAGGGCCATGAGGTGTTGGCAGTCGACAACTTTTTCACTGGCTCAAAGAAAAACCTTGCTCATCAGACCGGAAACAATAATCTCGAGGTCCTAAGACACGACATAACCTTCCCACTGTTCGTTGAGGTAGATCAGATATACAACCTCGCATCGCCCGCAAGCCCTATCAACTATCAGCGGGATCCAGTACAAACATTGAAAACAAATGTTGTCGGTGCCGTCAACATGCTGGGGTTGGCAAAACGACTTGGGGTGCGAATATTTCAAGCTTCAACGTCTGAGGTTTATGGAGATCCAAAAATTTCTCCTCAAGATGAAAATTACTGGGGAAATGTGAACCCCATTGGAGTGAGATCTTGCTATGACGAGGGCAAAAGGGCCGCTGAAACGCTCTTCTTTGACTACAAGAGGCAGCATGGTGTTGACATCAGAGTTGCGAGGATTTTTAACACCTACGGACCGCGAATGGCTGCCGATGACGGGCGCGTAGTGAGTAATTTCATAGTTCAAGCTCTTCGAGGGGAAGATCTTACGATTTACGGCGATGGTAACCAAACTCGCTCGTTTTGTTACCAGTCAGATCTAATCGAAGCGATCCTGAGGCTGATGGAGCTACCCGAAGAGAGCGGGCCTACCAATCTGGGTAACCAGACCGAAATCACGGTAGCAGAGTTGGCAAACGTTGTTTTACGCGCCACTGGATCCAATTCCAAAGTGGTCAGTAGGCCTCTGCCCTCTGATGATCCGTCACAGCGTCGTCCTGATATTTCTAAAGCTAAATCAACCTTGGACTGGGAGCCGCAGGTCTCTCTTGAGGAGGGGATTGCTCTAACCGTCGACTATTTCAAGAGAGTCATCTGACTTCTGGGCAGAAATGGCGGTGGCGGTGGGATTTGAACCCACGGTGGGCTTTCACCCACACAACTTTTCGAGAGTTGCACCTTCGGCCGCTCGGACACGCCACCTCTGACAGTTTACCTCTCTCTCAGAGACCGGAACTTCCCTCGAAGCAATTCCGAGCATTCACCCTCAAGGACGCCCCCTCTCACTTCAGGTACATCCCCCAAGCTAGAGTCTCGAAGTAGGTCGTAACGACTGGAAAATTGAGACTGTGAGAACGCTCCAAAAACCACCCGTGGTATGCGTGCCTCCCGAATCGCTAGGCTGCACATCCCGCAGGGCTCCAAGGTAACCGCGATTGTGCAGCCTGTGAGGTACTTGGATTCGAAGAGTAAAAACGTATCACGCAGCACAAGCATCTCTGCATGAGCAGTGACGTCGTGCGAGTTCTCGACAAGATTGTGCCTAGAGCTCACGAGCTTACCTTCATCAGTGAATACAACTGCTCCCACTGGGATTTCTGCTTCTGGGGCATCCCGAGCCACTCTTAGCGCCTCTTTCATCATCCGATTGTCAATCTCGCGCAGGTTCAAGTCCTAACTCCCTGCTTCCCGAAGATAAGCGTGAAAACTCACTGACTTATAGTTCCGTGATGTCGTGGTTAGGAGCTTGTCGAGGGTCTTTCGGGTAGGCGGAAGATCTCTTACGGCCAGATTGCAAAGCCTCGAAAGCCTTATTCTGTCAGGAGCAAGCGCTCTGGCGAACTGGCCATAAAACTCGTAATCCAGGCTCACAGTGAGTGTGGGATCAGTACCGCAATAATCTAGAGCCCTTTTCACCAGGTCATGGGTTGAAGCAATCCCGAGATAAATCATGATTTGATTCAGGATGTCCCTTTGCATAACCATGTGGTGATTCACGTGGCTGTTGAAAGGGGTGGGCAGATCTGCAAGCTCGGACAAAAACGAATAATACGAGGCTTGGCACTCGGAGCTGACGTGCAAGAGTTGGCGACCTTCATGGTCCAAAAAAAGCTGTCGAGAAACAATCGCAGTGTCAGCGTCAATGATTAGCTTGGGCGTTTGGTCCCCCTTCAAGACAGCCTCCAGCTTCAAGATCTGCTGCAACAGCCAGCCAGACCTCTCGTGATACGTCTCCCGGATAATTCTCATCGTTTCTTCGGTGACAAGTGTTTTTTCCGAAATCACATCAATGTCTCTCTTGTAGATCTTTGAGATTTCGTTTGACAATTTTCTGGCTTCACCAAGGGCAAATTCGGGGACGTAAATCACAAATTTACGAATTGGATTCGCAGAATTAAGCATGAGTGACGAGATGGTTACGGGAAGCGTAACAAAGTCTTTGGGGTGAGCTACAACAACGATGTCGAGGTTCGGAGGGTTGTAGCTACTTAGCTGATTATCTTCATCAACAATGCCAATGGCAGATAGTCTCTGAGGAGTTGACTCAGATACACGAAATAAGCGAAGAAGAGCCCTGTGCAACCTGTCGATTTTTCGATTTCGTGAGTAGGAATCAAACCAACTTGAATTTAAGTCCCAAGGATTCCAGTAGCCATGGTGTTCAACCCACCTAACAGCATTCCGAAGGGAAATCAGCAATTTCTTCCTTTGCAGTGACTTGCCACAAGGTTCCCTTGCAGCTTTTGCGGTTATCCTTAAATTTACGGGATGAATGAGGTACTCGCATGGGCAATGATCTTGATTCTTTCCACATAGTTTTAGTGCACTTATCTAAAAGGCTCCCGAGATACTTAATTTCCAATTTAGAACATCTGCAGTCGGTTTTTCCCGAGTTTCCGAAGACGCTGGTTGTCTCGCGCGGCACCCGCCTAAGTTCCGATGCGGTAGTTGGGTGGTCGGTTTACGAATATGTTCGTAATCGGGAAACTGAGGAACTATTCTCCGCTGGCAAACTGGACCCAACATTTCGTGAAGGGTTTTGGTACGTCAGCTTAGAGAGGCTATTGGCCCTAGAAGAGGTCCATCTGAGATTTCCTGATGAACCGCTTCTGCACGTGGAATCCGACGTTCTTCTCATGCCAACTTTTCCAACTATGTTTTTCAACCAGATGAAAACGTTGGCATGGCAAAAGATTGACGAAGAGGAAGATGTCGCGAGCTTGGTATTCTCCCCGTCAGCAGCGCAGACAAGCTTTTTATGCCAAAGCATACGAACGGCCTACTGCCAAAACCCAGGGCTCTCGGACATGAGGGCTCTTCGCAAGTTTGCTTCCGATAATCCAGAGCAGATTACTTATCTAGAGATGAATCCTGAAACCGCTGGCTCAGAGGGAGTATTTGACCCCGCTACGGCTGGCGTATACCTCCTAGGAAACGATCCGCGAAATGCCAGGGGAGTCGAGCGCTACGGCCAAAAATCACCTAAGCATCTAATGCGTGTTGAGACTTTTGAATGGCAATTTACTGAGAATTCAATTTTGTGCCGGGCTTCAGGTACTGAATGGGTGCAGCTTCATAGCCTACACATTCACTCAAAGAGAACTTCGTTTTTCAACCTGTCTAATCTCCTGGCTCAAGCCCTCAAAGTAGCTAGTGGTAACGCCAAGGCTCGTTTTTCATTGCGGGCTTTCCTCTCTTGGCCTAGAGATATCGCAAGTGACGTCCTGAGAGTTTCCTCAATCAAAAAACTCATCATCAGGGGCAGGCGAACGATCAGGGGCAGGCGGTAGGTGCAGAATTGAAGTCTTTGCCGGGAAATGGGACTGGATGCATCGGAAATTCGTTCAACCCTCCAGTCCTGATTTTGGGATTTAGGAGATTTGCAGAAATCGCGAAGATCGTCGACATACTTGCGCCATCTAACCCATGTTGCATCGTCATTTCTATTGACGGTCCGAGGAGAGAAGGAGCTGCGTCGCCAACATCTCTAAGATTTTCTCTTCAAAAAGTGATAGGGCCAAAAACCAATTTGGTGTTTGAGCAGCAACCAGTGAATCTAGGAATTGCAAAACATCTCCAACAGGCTGTCACAGAAGTACTCAGTACGCATGAGTCCCTCATAGTGCTTGAGGATGACTGTATGCCTGCTTTGGGGCTTTATTCGTATATGGCGCACTCCCTCATTGCACACCGAAACGACAAAACCATTGGCACAGTAGCTGCAGATGCGCACGTTCTGACGAAAAGGGCCAGCGCCTATGTCGAATCATCGCGGTTCCCTCTCACTTGGGGGTGGGGAACTTGGGCGGACCGCTGGTCAGGATTTAATGTCCAGTTGTCGACGTTTTCGAAGGAAGAAATAGATAAAGCCGTTAGTAGGGCGAATGCCTCGCCATTTGTCAGACGCCACTGGAAACGAAGGATCAGGGAGTCGATTGCGGACCCCAACATGTGGGATGCTCAGTGGACAGTCTATCAGTGGCTCAATGATTATCTGACCCTCAATCCATCTTTCCCACTAATCAATAATGTGGGACATGATTCAAAGGCCACGCACACGTTGACCGAGTCGATATTTACCAATTCAGGATTTCATCGCCTGGCGGGTCACCTTTGGAAGTCTTCGGAGGTGTCATCTCCAATCAGATGGGGGCGGCTGCGGACAATAGAGCATTTTATGCTCATTCGACTTGACAACCTACTGAATGTATTCCCCGGCAAAGTCAAAGAACTTCTCGTTGCATTCGTAGTAAGAGTTTTGAAAAGCATCCAGAAGCCATAGCAGAAGAATTTCTGGCCCTGACTTGCGAGACTGCTCAATGATGTGACCGCATTAAATGGGTGTGGGCAGGGTTTCCCCTGCCCACACCGGTTAGTAATCGGTTACTTAGTAACGATAGTTTCGCTTCTTACGAACTCACCGTCAATGTACAGATGTACAAGGATGGTGTATCCGGCACCAGTGAGGCGCACAGCGCGGCTGTAGTCGTTGCCCTGCCATGCGGCGATTGGGTCAACTACTAGCCACTTGCCAGCTACCTTCGCAGATAGCTTCTGGCCCATGTAGCCCTTGGTGTAGATTGCGATGTATCCCTTGAAGGAACCAACTGTGATCTTTTGGTCAACAGCCTCAACGTTGTCGCCAACGGTGATTGTGTTGATGCTCGTCACCTTGTCAGCTGCTGCAGTTGCAGTTCCATCAGCACTGTACACAGCAGTGAGAGTGAACGAACCGTCATCAGAACCAGAGGTCAGGACCGAAATCCTAAACTTTCCATCTGCATCAGTCTCGGTTGGCATCGAACCAACTGGGATACCTGCAGTGCCAGCATAGGTGACAAGAATCGAGGCGGTTGTAGCGCTGTCGTTAACATCGCCTTCACCACCAGGACCATCTGTGTAAACAGGGTTACCGTTTGCGTCGGTGAGAGTACCAGCAACAATCTTGGTCCTACCTGCTGAGATTGCAGTGGTGTCCCAAGTAATCGTTGTACCCATGTCGCTGCGGGCTGGGTTGACCACAATCAAAGAGGTTGTGGTTGCAGAGCCTGCAGTTAGGGTGACGGTGTAGGTACCCGCCATACGTGCCGTTACCTGGAACTGAACACGTGCCGTTGACGTACCGACCAGTGTCAAAGAGTCACTGGCTGTACTAGTCAACTTGTTGGCGTCACGGAACATTAGACCTGCTCCGGAAACCACGACACTTGATGCAGTTACTACAACGTAGGCAGCCTCAATGGTTGATGACCACGAAAGGTCGGTTCCATAAGAGATTGACGCGCTGTAGCTAGCTGCTAGGCCAGTCCTGAAGGCGTTCGCGGCACCAGTTACAGTGATGTTCATACCATCTGAATCATCAGTGTGGTTCGTCGCATCGTAGTTACCAGTGTTCTGGTTTAGGGTACGAAGATCAGCAGTTACTGCGAAGGATCCCGTTTGCGTGGCTGGAGTTAGAGCAAGCGCTGCAGTCGCAACACCATTAACCACAGCTACCTTTGACACAGTGTTGGCGTCATCGAACGGTGCTCCCTTTGTAAACCAAACCTGCTGGTCAGTCCGCGTGCTGAGAACATCCCATTGGTCCTTGACAGAAACTGAGACATTGACGGTGCTACCAGGAGTGGCAGTTTTCAAGTCGGCGTCATTTTCGAGCGTCCAGGTTGGAGCCGTCATAGTCAGCGTCCTGGATTCTGCATCCGTACCTGCTTGGTTCGCCGTTATTGTGATTGTGTCTCCGACTGCGAAACCACTTGCAACCAAGGTTGCTGTGGCTGTTCCGTCAGCACCTGTGACTACTGTGACCGGACCATGTGATCCCGTCGATGGTGTTCCACCATTGACAGCCAGGGTCTTGTCCACAGTCAAACCCGTTCCGGAGAAGTCGAGTCTAATTGACGCAGCTGATACGGAGACAGCTGATGCGGTGTGGGCCGTCACTGTGACCACGTAGGTCGAGTTAGGCCTAGCCGCACCTGCCTGTGTTTGATTGGCAGTTGGGAATGTGTAAATTCCGACGTCATCAATCGAACGCGCAACCGCAGCAGAAGTGCCAAGGCCCCAAGTTCGACTGACAAAATCCTGGTCAATACCTAGAGCTTCGCCGATGGTGGTAAACACAACCCCATCCTTGACGTAACCAACAGATGCACTCCAAGACGCTCCGAGCTGCGCAGCAGTTACCGCGAGAGAAGCACTCAGGGCCGTCAGGTAGTTAGCGTCGGTGATTGTTCTCTCAGCTGTTGCCGAGAGAGAGATGGCAGAAGTCGTTGAGTTCATTCCCGCGTAGGTCCACTTGACAAAGAACTTTCCTCCCAGCTGACCATAGTTCATTGCTGGAAGAGTGACCGAAGCTGTCACGTGGTTATCACCTGCAACACCTTTCGCAACAGATGTGGTTGGTGCAAGCGACGCGTAGCTGCCGAAAGTCACGGTCTGCACCGCTGACGGTTCGCTAGCCGAGTCCCACTTGTTGTTGTTGTTCAGGTCAAGGAACGGGCGGACAGTTGCAACGACAGTTGCAGACATCGTGGTCAGATTGAAGCCATTCTCACCAATGATTCGAAGGCTGATCTGATTGTCAATAGTCGAGCTGAAGCTTGAAGGCTTCACAACCCAGGACTGAGTGGCAAGGACGGTGTTGTCGTCATTGTCGTTCACATACTGTGAGAACGTGTTGACCTGACGGTTACCGTTGAGTGCGGCCACGGTGTTGCCACCGTAGTAAATACGCTGCTCTCCGTAAACCGTTAGGTTTTCGAGTTGTGACGATGCTGACATTGCAACAGCAGCAGATCCAGTTCCAGCTAGCACCTCAAAGGAGTGCGAAACGCCAGAGTTGAAACTGATGTCGTATTTGAGGGTCGCGAAGTCGGTGGCCGAGATGACAGAAATATCTCTCTGCACTGACATCGTGAAGTCCTCGTCAACGAAAGTCACAAAAGAGGTGCCTGCTCCGGCTGGATCAAAAGTGAAGGCGGTAGTGCTCGGTGCAGCAGATGCTGGCATAGCCGAGAACAGGCCTGCAATTAATCCAAAAATTGCGCCGAGAGCAAGACCCTTTTTGGTGTCATTGTTCTTAGACATGTGTCTCTTTCTTCTTGGTTTAGCAACCTGATTTTCAGGCCGCTTCGAGACAGTGCGAGTTCCAACCAAGCAGGAGCTCACAAGGCCTCTAGAGAACATTAGCGGACAAATGGTCAATTTGTTACGCGCTTGGCCTAAGAATCTAGGCTTTGGTTTTGCCTTCAAATGAGAAGTTAGTGACATCAATAGTGACGCCCTCTGTATCAGTGAAGCTCAGGAGCAGTGCGTAACCTTGGAGCTGGGTTGAAGCAGATGCGGCGTTTCCGTGGGCCCCTTGAAGGTCTCCAACAATGAAATCAGTCGCAGCGTAAGAGACGACGCGTCCGAATGAGCTTGATTCGACAACTGACAGCCCATTGGTTGGTACGGCTACAACCTCCCCTTGCGGCAGTTGCGCTGTGACATAGACAAACTGCACTGGATTATCGGAATCTAAATCGATACCGAATGTCGCCGTGATTCCACCGGACTTTATGACTACTTCCTCGCCAGTATCTACCTCATAACCCCTGGCAACATCAAAAGTTTGCAGCACGAGGAATTCCTCCACCGCGGAGGCAAGGGCTATTTCTGCAGTGTCTTCCTGTTCTGGTGCTGGTGACGAAGGACCGGAGGACTGGCTCAGCTGTGCCTCGTTGGACCTCACATCCTGATCCGCTTCTTCTTCGGAGGGAATGAGGGGAGCTGCAGTGTCCTCTGTCAAACCGGCACTTGGCACGTCAGCGGAATTAGCCTCGTCGAATTGCCCTGTCTGATCGATTCCGGATGGTGACCGAGGAGCTTCTGCAATCAGAGAGCCACCTCTCTCACTTAGAGCGGTCGGAACCTCAGGAGACTGAGGAATCGAAGCCAGACCAAAAATTGCCACTATCAACGCGGAAGCTCCTGCGATAAGTTTTCCCGATTCGCGAGCGGCTTTTCGTGCTGCAATCGACAGGATGGCGGATACGGGCAGGCCACGAATCTCCGCCTCTCCCACTAGTGCACTCTTGAAGGCCGCCCTAGCTCGGTGCAGAAGTTGCCTGAAAGCATTATTTGACAGCCCCATTTCTGATGCGACTTCTTCGACAGGCTTCTCGAGAAGTTGCGTCTCAACAATCGCTTGGCGTTGTCTTGGGCTCAACTTTGACAATGCCATACTCACAATGGATGCGTCATCAGCCCGTTCAAGTCTCAAAGAGACTTCATCCTGGCCCTCAATTTCAAGATCGAGCTCGAAGTCCTGGATAGAGGAAACTGAATACTTGGAATTTAACCTGATAACGTCCAGCGCTAACATCTTGGTCTTCCACTTCAAGAATCTGAGCACCCCAATTTCGGAGTCCAGCTCTGGCAGTGCAGTCATGAGGTAGAGAAAGGCGTCTTGCACAACCTCTTCAACCTGTGAAGGGTCTCTCAAGTATCTGGCCGCGTGACGCTCAAGGTGTGGCCTTAGACGGACATAAGCGTGAGAGAAATCCCTAGCAGTCCAATCACGAAGGATCAGAGTCTCGCCCTCTTCAAAGAGCCCCAAAACCTCAAGATTGTCGGGCTGACCCTCGAGAACTTCATGGGAGCTCTCCAGGCCAATTAGATGCTCGGAGCGCCTTTTGTTGTCCATAACATTCAAATATACGTGCTACAGGCGCTCTCGTTACGAAAAGTTTTTGCCCAAGACCAATCGCTAAGCTTGGGACGTGAAAATTGGCGTCATTGGACTTGGCTACCTTGGTGTGACGCATGCCGTGGCAATGGCAAAACTGGGCCATGAGGTGATTGGAATTGAATCGGACCGGGAGAAGCTTAAACTCCTAAGCTCAGGCAAAGTTCCATTTTTCGAGCCAGGGCTTCAAGAGGCACTTATTGACGTTACTAAGACAGGTAACCTCAGTTTCCAAGAAAAACATGATCGAAATAGTGCATCTTGTCAGCTGCACTTTCTATGTGTTGGAACTCCTCAGGAAATTGGTTCTTACGCTGCCGATACCTCACACGTTTTTGCCGCTGCCGAAGAGCTCGCGAGGGTCGTGTCCGAATACACGATTGTCGTTGGAAAGTCCACCGTGCCAGTAGGAACTGCTGAAGTCCTTCGGGGTAGGATGTCCGAGCTCGCTGGTTTCAACGTCATAGTGGCTTGGAATCCGGAGTTCCTTCGTGAGGGCACGGCGCTTGAGGATTCACTCAATCCAGATCGAATTGTTGTGGGCTCGTGGGACTCTGCCGCGGTGGAAAAGCTTCGAGAGGCGTACAAGCCCATCTTGGACAATGGCACGCCATTGCTTGCGCTTGACGTACCAACGGCTGAGCTTGTAAAAGTTGCAGCAAACTCATTTCTCGCAACCAAGATCAGTTTTATCAACGCTATGGCGGAAGTTGCTGAGGTTGCAGGTGCTGATATCGTCGATCTCGCCGAGGCAATTGGCATGGACGAGCGCATCGGTAAAAAGTTTCTCAGGAGTGGGGTCGGATTTGGAGGCGGATGTCTGCCGAAAGATATCCGAGGTTTTCTGTCACGAGCCGAGGAGCTGGGGGTAGGTGCAGCTGTCGACTTCCTTAGAAATGTGGATGAGGTGAATCTAAGGCGTAGGGACCGAGTAGTTGAGCTTGCACAGCAGGAGCTCGGAGATCTGCAAGGCAAGAAGATTCTCGTTCTCGGGATCTCTTTCAAACCCGACTCCGATGACCTAAGGGACAGTCCATCTCTTGATGTTGCCCTCAGGCTCTCAGCTCTGGGAGCGAAAGTGAGGGTTCACGACCCCATGGCTCTAGGCTCGCTTGGTGATCGCTATCCCGAACTTGAGCGCGCAAAGGAAATAGAGACGGGCGCAAAGGACGCTGAGTTGATATTCCTTGGAACAGAGTGGTCGGAATACAAATCGATAGATCCAGCCTCTTTCGGCGACCTGGTCGCAAACAAGTTGATTATCGACGGACGAAATGTTTTGGATGTCGCTGCATGGCAGGCAGCCGGTTGGAGACTCATCGCCCTTGGTCGCAATGTCCACAACTAAAAAAATCGGCATCAGCTTCGTGATGCCGGTGCGAAACGAGGCAAAACATCTAGCGGAAGCCGTAGAGGCAGTTTTCTCTCAAGAGCACAAGGGAGGTCGTGAGCTGATTCTCGCTATTGCCCCCTCGACAGATTTGACACAAGACATTGCCTCCCAGTTGAAGAAGAAGTACCAAACAAAACTAACCATCGTCGAAAACCCAGCTGGCGACACTGCAACGGGACTCAACCTCGCAATTGCCGCCGCAAAGTTTGAAGCTGTCATTCGCGTCGATGCCCACAGCAAACTCTGTGAAGGCTATGCGGCACTTGCCCAAGAAGTTTTTCAAGAAACTGGGGCCGCAAATGTCGGCGGCATGATGGTCGCAGAAGGCGAAAGCGAATTTCAAAAGGCCGTTGCCTACGGCTATAACAATCGCATTGGTCTAGGTGGTGGAGCTTTTCACCTCGGCGGCAACGCGGGCCCAGTTGACAGTGTTTATTTAGGCTGCTTCCAAAAGAGCTGGCTCAAAAAAGTCGGTGGATTTGATCCCAAGTGGGTAAGGGGTCAGGACTGGGAGCTCAACAAGAGACTTCGCGAGGCCGGCGGAACAGTATGGTTCGAACCGAGACTAAAGGTCACCTACTACCCAAGAGACAACTGGCCAGCACTAGCCAAACAGTTTTTCAACACAGGAATCTGGCGCGGTGCCCTCACAAGGGAGGCGCCTAGCGAGTCAGCCATCCGCTACTGGATTCCGCCCCTATTAGTGCTTTCGACAATCTTCTGGTTGCCGGTGACCTTGTATTTGTTGGTGATCGCATTTGCCGCGATGAACGCAGGCGACCTAAAGCCAGCCACCAGACTCTGGCTAATGATTGTGCTGCCAACCATGCACTACGCCTGGGGCATCGGGTTTTGGTGGGGGCTGGCTCGGGGCGCCAGATAACACCTACTGGTAGTTTTTACCCGTGACCAGCCAAGACCTGATTGTCTGCAGTTTCTATACTCCAGACGATTACTACTCTTCCCACGCTAAGGCTCTAAGAGCTCAGCTGGACGGACTTGGCATTGACCACGAGCTTCTAGAGATCACAAAGGCCCCAGGCGAAGACTGGGCCGACACCACCAGGCGCAAAATCGGTTTCATCAAAAGTGTCTGCGATAAAAACCCAACCAAAAAAGTTTTTTGGGTGGACATTGACTGCCGCATCAACTACCTCCCCGACTACATCGCTAACTCAACCGCTGACCTGATCGGCTTCCAGCGCAGCTTCGGCTCACCCCTTCAGATTGGCTATGGGAACAGGACTAGGTTCTGGGAGCCAAGCTTCTGGGGCCTCGGGACCTCCCTGCAGGCAAGAAAGCTAATTGCCGATGCCTTCGAGCTTGAGCAGCGAGCCGAAGTCAAGGCAACCGATGATTACTTCCTGGAAGAGGCCTGGCGTGCTAACGCAAAACACCTCACTTTCCAGATGATCCCCTCAACGGACATAGTTCGAGAAAGAGCACCTCTAGAACTTGGTCAACGGCAGCCTTTCTTCGTATTTGGCAGCTCAGGAAACGTCGCCGAGTTCAAGAACAAGGTTGTTCAGCATGGTGGGGGCAAGCAGGTTGGTCTCAAGAGGAAAGCCCTGCAACAGGCCAAAAAACTTGAGCGCAACCTTCCAGATGTAATCCGAAGACCCCTCAGGCGAATGGCCGATGCCAGCGGAGTGACCGGGGTCTTAATCTCGGGTCAAGCAAGAAGCATTGATCCTGAGCGAGCCAAGGCAATGGGGGAAATACTTGGTGGTGCAATCAAGGGAGACCTCGAGCTATACAAATCTGCCAAAGAGAGATTCAACAAGAAATACATTGCCTCTCAAGGTGAGGCAGCAAACCTTGAGGCAGCAGAAACCTTCGCGCACTACTCAGGTAAGAGGTCGACCAAGACGATAAGGCTGACGTGGTGGGCGAAGCCGTTCCCGGGAAACTTTGGTGACTGGCTATCACCGCTAATTATTGCCCACTACTCAAAGGCAAGAGTCATCATTCAGTCGCCAACCAAACCAACTGGCAAGAACCACCTAATTTCTCTTGGCTCGATTGGAAGGTTCATTCAGTCGAGCGCCGTGGTGGTCGGAACCGGCATCTCTACAGACGATGTTCAGCTAAGTCGCAAAGCAAACTATGTCTCGGTCAGAGGTCCCCTAACCGCAAGAGCCCTTAGGGCGTCCAAGGGTCCGGAAGTAACATCCTTTGGTGACCCAGGGATAGTGATTTCCAGGATCTATCGCGTCAAGCGCGGCAAGACTAATGGCAGGGGTGTGCTTGTGAGGCACTTCTCCCATAGCTCGGCAAACCTCAAGCTACCGAGCAAGATCGATGAGCTCTCGGTGATGATGTCTAGACCTAAGGACATCAAAGAGTTTGTTACCAAGCTGAACGAGTATGACTATGTGATCACCTCAGCAATGCATGTGATGATCACCTGCCACTCCTATGGCATCCCATGCGCGCTAGTCACCTTCGAGGGCTACGAGGAAAACGTCCATGGCAGCGGGATCAAATACGAGGACTATGCACTGGGCGCAGGCGTCGAGGTAATGAATCCGATTGTGCTGCCAACAGACCTCTCAAGGACAAACCTCAAAAAACTCACCAAGACCATCAAGGTCCCAAGCAAAAAGATCTCCGAGGTCGAGGGGCACATTAAGGCGGCAATTGCGATGGTGCTCAAATGAAGCGCATGACCTCATTGCTATGGAAGTCATCCAGGCAACTTGTGCCCAAGGGCAAATACCGCTGGCAGCTGATATTGCTAGTACTGATTGCCGCCGCAATCCCCGTCACCGAGCTGCTTGTCGCAAAGCTCTTCACCGACCTGGTGGTCTCCGGTGCCGGCATGCCGGTGGCGGAGATAGTTATCTCGGTCATCCTCTTCGCACTTCTTTTTGCCACCACCCGAATTGCCAACTACCTCCAGAAGACCTACCGGGTCAAGTTTTTTGACAAGGCCTTTGGAGCAGATGAGCGCCAGAAGACCGCAAACACCGAAAGCTGGGAGTGGGCCATGGCCCTCGAGCTTGTGAACGTATTGTCCTTCCTAACCCAGATGTTTGTAATCGCAGCCTTCTTCTTCTTTCTAAACCCAGGCTTTGCAGCCATCAACCTTGCCTTCATCTTGATCGTGCTGCAGGTGATGGGGGTTCTGTTCGTTAGGCAGTTCAATACCCAACGCGGGTTTGTTCAAAAACGCAGGGCCAAAGAAACAGTCACCCCCGCGGAGCGCCTGGGCACCAGAATCCAGCAGGCAGAGTTCGGCACGCTGCTCGCGAGCTTCGGCGTGGTAGTGCTATTCGCGCTTCTCATCTGGCTCAGCATCGAAGGCCAGATCAGCCTTGCCAACACCATCGTGTTCTTCCTAGGCCTTCGCCTCCAGAACACCACCTTCAGCTCGGTGTCGTCGGCTCTGATGCGCTTTGCAAGGGCCAAGGCCAACAGCTTCTAATGAGCCTAAAACTCACCATCGGCTACTCGGTCCTCCGTGAGCGCATCCAAAACATCACGCCCCCTCGAGAGCGCCCAGACTGGGAAACCGTGATTGTGGTTCAGAACCCAGGCGAAAAAAAATGGCAGCTAGCAGACTTTCCAAAGCTCACAGGTCGCCGGGACGTAAGCACTGAGGAGCTTCAATCCACTGGCGTGGCAAAGAGTCGCACCCGGGCCATCTGGCTAGCAAAGAGCGAGTACCTGGTATTCGCCGACGATGACATCGTCTTTGGCGAGAGCGGCCTTGAGGCGGCCATCAAGTATTTTGATGAAAACCCAAGGCTCTCTCTTCTCCTTGCTCAGGCTCAAGATCCCAGCGGAAGACTTCGCAAGCAGTACCCAAAGTCTGCCGCGAAGCTAAGCGTTTGGAACTCGGCCCGGGCAGCGACCTACGAGATGATCATCAGGGTCGATGCCATCAGGCAGTTTGGTGTGGTGTTTGACGAGAACTTTGGAGCCGGTAGCGAAAACTATCTCGGCGACGAATACATCTTTATTGCAGACCTGTTGAGGGCCGGCGGAAAAGCCGAGTTTGTCCCGATCACAGTTGCTACTCACCCAGAAGACTCCTCGGGTTCTGGCTGGGGCACCAGCCGCGACCGGGTTGCAAGAGCGGCAGTATTCACCCGGGTCTTTGGTGCTCTAGCACCGCTAGTTCGCCTTGGATTTGGACTTAGAAGAATGCGCGAGCTGGGAGGACCTGCGAACCTAGTTCGCTTCGTGCTAGCGCGTTAGAACAGAGTCCTCCGCCTTCAGCACTCCGTCGATATAAACCGCGACACTTATTTGGTAGCCAGCACCGGTATTGCGCTTAGTGAGCGAGTAGCTCTTGCCGGGGGCAAGTGTGATCGGGTCAACCTTTAGCCAACGACCTGCCACCTTCGCGGTAAGCCTTCTACCCTCGTAGCCCTTTGTGTAGATGGCGATATAGCCGTTGAAGGTTCCGATGGTCACCTTTTGCTCAAGGTTTTCCTCTGGGGTCTCTGGAGCGCTGGTATCTGAGGCAAGCGAGTTGTAGGCGGCTGCGACATTGACCATTGGAATGTCTTTGCGGATAACGTCATCGACCATGGATCCGGTGGCCTTCAGAGCGGCTAACACCTGCTCGCTCGTCTTGTCAGGAAATGCCTGCTTCAAAAGAGTAAAAGCGCCAGCAACCATGGGTGTTGCCGCCGAGGTTCCCGAGCCAGTCAGATAGCCGAGCGTGTCCGCGGAGCGCGTGAAGTCTGGGGCGAGCAGCTCAATCTTTTCTGACATGGTTACATACCAAGAAATCTCTCCGAAGGAGTTCACCGATCCCACCGCCACCACATCCTGCAAACAACTTGGGAAAACCGAGGTTGCGATGTCAAGGACGGGGGTATTTCCGGCGGCCGCAAAGGTAATGATTCCGCGGTCCCTCATGTCGCCAATCAATGTCGCAAGCTCCGCAAGTGCTGGGTTGTTGTCACAGAGCAGCCAGCTGCGAGGCATCTCTGAAAACAGACCACCGAAGGAGAGCGAGACTGCAACAGTGTTGTTGGCTGCTGCCCGGTCTGAGATGTAGCGGGTGGCAGCGGTGATGCCCTCGAGAGTGAGGTCGATGTTTGCCATAACAATCTTGGCCTCGGGAGCGATGCCGCCAGCTGCCACGCTGTTCGGTTTGCCTGCGGCAATGCCGGCCACCATGTTTCCGTGGTTCTCTGCAAATACAGGGAAGTTATTGACGATTCGCTGGGATGCGGCGATCAAGCCGGTCTGGCTCTTAGAGCCATTGGGGCAATAGTTGTTGGTGTAGGAGGCATAGAGGCAAAAGCCGTCGATGACCTGTCCCTGGAAGTACTCGTGAGTGAGGTTGACACCCTGGTCAATAAAGGCAATCGACGCGCCAGATCCGGTGTGGCCAGCATCCCAAACCGAACTCACCTTGACCATGTCAAAAGCAGGCTCAGCAACATTTGCACTCGCAGGTGCCGCAAGGCCAACGACCGAGAGCACGGCCACGGATAACGCCGCAAAGATTTTTCTAACCAAGTTCTTTTCTTCCCCTAGTTCACGCAAATCTTAGACACCTAAGGTGAGCATCTGCTGAAAACTGAGTCTAGGCTTTAGCCATGTCTGAAAGCAGTTACCTAGTCCGCAAGGCGGTAATTCCAGCCGCGGGACTTGGAACCAGGTTCCTCCCCGCCACCAAAGCGATGCCTAAAGAGATGTTGCCGATTGTCGACAAGCCCGTAATTCAATACGTGGTTGAGGAGGCAGTCTCGGCAGGCTTGTCAGATTTGCTCATGATCACCGGCCGCAACAAGAACACCCTGGAAAACCACTTCGACCGAGTTGCAGAACTCGAGCAGGTTCTCTCCCAAAAGGGCGATGAGAAAAAGCTTTTCTCGGTTCAGGCATCAAACCAACTTGCCGACATCCACTACACCCGCCAGGGTGACCCGCGCGGCCTTGGCCATGCAGTCCTGAGAGCGAAAAGCCACGTCGGTCACAACAGCTTTGCGGTCCTTCTCGGCGATGACATCATCGACTCAAGAGATGCCTGCCTAACACAGATTCTCAAGCTCCACGAGGAAACCGGCGACAACGTAGTCGCCCTCATGGAGGTACCGAAAGAACAGATTCATCAATACGGAGTGGCAAGCATTGGCAGGCAGGACGGAGATGTTGTCGAGGTGACCGACCTGGTCGAAAAGCCAGAGGCCGACAAGGCCCCCTCGAACCTTGCTGTAATAGGAAGGTATGTGCTCAGGCCCGAGATGTTCGACATTCTCGAAAACACCCAGCCCGGCAGAGGTGGAGAGATTCAACTCACCGATGCTCTGCAGCATGCTGCAAAGCACCCGGAGATTGCCGGTGGCGTTCGAGGAGTTATCTTCCGCGGCAGACGCTATGACACCGGAGACAAGCTGGACTTCATAAAGGCGACCCTGAGAATTGCGGTTGACCGCGAGGACATTGGGGACGACCTAAGAGATTGGCTAAAGGGCTTTTCTAAAGAGCTTTAGTCCGCTTGCACTTCTCTGAGCAGTACTTGACCTGCTCCCAGTTTTTGGCCCAGGACTTTCGCCAGACCATCTCTCTGCCGCAGCGCTCACAGTCCTTTTTTGGAAGGTCGGCTTTTTTGACCCCGCGCAAAAGCTATGCCTCTGGTTCGGTGATGGTCAGCTTGCTCTTGGGAACGTCCATCATCTCTACCCACGTATTACCCATGGCTAGCTTTAGCGGTCCGCCGTCGGTGGTTGAAAGCAGAATCGGATCGCCACTCTCGGCCTTAGACCAGGCCGCCTGTAGGTAATAGCCGTCAGAGAAGATGTGGGCTATGCCCTCATTGTTTTCCAGCATTGCCTTTGGAATAGCGCCATATTTTGGATCCACAAAGCTCAGATCGTGGGCAACTTCCATGACCACAACGTTCTTGGCAACAACCCTCTCGCCGCCCTCTTGAGTGTGCTCGGAACCATCCTGGGTTCTAAGCCACGCGGGCTCCTCGTTGACCGACCAGTCAAACATCGCAGTTCCCAGCTCCCACTCAGAATGCATCTGCGGATACTTCACCCCAAGGCCAACCACGGGTGTGCCATCGGTGACGGCAGTCGGTATGGCATCAAACTCAAAACCAGGAGCCGGGGCTGGCTGCTCAACCGAGTAGAGCAGCTGCAACTCGGCCGCCTCAAAAAACAGGTTCCATGGCGCGACCCTGGACTTCTCCCTGAAGTAGGTGTCGTTATTCATCTCCGTATCCTCATCGCTCATGATGAGGCCCGTGGCCTTGGCGGCTGACTTAAAAGGCGCTTGACCGCCCGAGTAAACGAAGATGCCATTGAAGGGGTCAACAATTGCCGCATCCACTGGCCTCACCGAGCGAACCGGGCCGATGACCTCGGGGGTTCTGGAGTGCCAAACCGGCAGCAAACGAGTAAGGCCGATCTCGACCCTTGTGACATAAACAATGTCTGCCGAGTTCAGAGCAAGCTGTGGCCGGCCAGGAGTGGTGTTGTCGATCTTCGCTGAGACCGCTGGAAGCTCAAGCAGTGCGTTGGTGCCCTCTTCATACAAAACCCCAGTTAGCGGAGCCGCCACAAGAATTGGTTCCGGCTCAGGCTCTTCGGTAGGGGTCGGAGTCGCAGTCTGGGTGGCGGTAGGGGTCGGAGCAATTGTCTCTTCGGGCTCGGCGCTGCAGCCGGTGAGAACCAGAACCGAGGCCGCCAAGAGGGCTAGTTTCCGCATCTGACTAAGTGTAGAAGTGTTGAGAAATAATCTGACTATTTGGTTAGGGCTCGTCGCTTAGCAGCAATTTTGTCCCTCAAAAGTTCGAGAGGAAGTATAAGCAAAGTGCCAACGATAATTATCAGCACAGCAATCTCGAGGTTCTCCCTCACCGCGGTAATACCGCCGACCAAATAGCCCGGCACGAGAAACACCATGACCCATGTAGTGGCTCCAATCAGGTTGAGCCTCGTGAACTTCGCTGCACTCATTTCTGACATACCGGCAAGCATTGGAACGAAGGCCCTGAGAATTGGGATAAACCTCGCAAGGATCACAGCCCGTGCGCCGTATTTTGCAAAAAACGCATGGGTGCGATCTAGATTCGCACGATTTATTACGAAGTTCCTATCTTTGGAAAAGAGTATGGGCCCGGTTAGTTTTCCAAGCCAAAAGCCAACCTGCGATCCAAAAAAAGCCCCAAACCAAATAATTAAAAATCCCGACCAGTCGGGTAAGAAGCTGTCGCTGTTTGAGAGCGCTAGCCCTCCGAGAAAGAGTAGGGAGTCGCCGGGCAGGAAGGACAGTGGCACAAACGCCGTCTCGATGAAGAGCACAACTGAGATGGCAATTGCCGCCCAATCTCCGAATGAGTCGATGATCGCCTGGGCGTCAAACCAATTCATACGACTTCACAGCTCTCTTAGGTCGGCTCGATACCAATCCGAAAGCGGCAAAACCTAAGAATCCGTATATAACGGCACCACACTACTAGCGCAGTTACAGGCCCACCTGTGAATTAACTGGATGGGTAGAAATTGACCGCACCACGCACCCACACCGTCACCCGCATACCAACCTCTGGCGCAAAGGGACCGTTAGACCTGGCCCTGATTCTGAGCTTGGGCGTCTGAACCTCGACAAGGGCATCGTGCCCAAAGAACACCCGACCCACAACCTCGGAATCACCCGTGGGGTTTGGCTGCAGGTAGAAGTTTTCGCTCCTGATGGCGACCACTCCGGTTGCCCCCTCGGCCACGTTATTCAAAGCACTAAGGCTGCCTAGGTCCGTGAGGATCTTGCCGCCAGATACCTTGCCATCAACCAGCACCGATTCGCCCAAGAATGTGGCAATGCCAACATCGGCTGGAGAGTTATAGATCTCAGAGGGTGACCCCACCTGAATGATCTTTCCCTCACGCAAGACCGCCACCCGATCAGCAAGCGAGAGTGCTTCTTCTTGATCGTGAGTGACCAAGACCGCAGTAGCGCCCTCAGCCCTTAGCACCTGACGAACCTCTTCCCGAAGCTGACCTCTGAGTTCTGCATCGAGCGCGCTAAAGGGCTCGTCGAGTAGGACGAGCTTAGGTTTTGGGGCTAGCGCTCTGGCGAGGGCGACTCGCTGCACCTGTCCTCCCGATAGCTCCTGTGGCATCCGAGACGCGAACTCCTCCATTCGAACCAATCTCAGCAGCTCGCCAACCCGCTCGGCCCTCGCCTCTTTTGAGAGCGCAGAGAGTCCGAAGCCGATGTTTTGACCTACGTTGAGGTGGGGAAACAGGGCAGAATCCTGCGGCACAATGCCTATGCTCCGCTTCTCTGGAGCAACCGTCTTCGAGGTGTCACTGAGGGTTTCCCCATCGAGAACTATCGAGCCTGCCCCAACTGAATCAAAACCAGCAATCAACCTCATCAAAGTCGACTTGCCCGCACCCGAAGCTCCGAGAACGGCCAAAAGCTGCTTGCTCTCAAGCTCTAGCGTGATACCTGAAAGAACCTCAGTGTCACCAAAGCACACTGAGACGTCGTTGATTTCAAGAAGCGGCATCTAGCTAACCTCCGAAATCAGTTTTCTTGCCTGGGCATTGAGCGCCAGTGCGGGCACCCCCGCAATGATAATCAGCGCTAGCGCATAGGGGGCAGCCTGGGAATATGCCAGCACCTCGGTTGCCTGCCAAAGCTCTGTTGCCAAGGTGTCCAGCTCGTTAGGTCTTAGTAGCAGCGTTGCCGGGAGCTCCTTCAGCACCGTCAAGGACGCAAGCGCCACACCCGCCAGGATCCCAGGTAGCGCGATTGGTAGCACCACCTTGGTAAGTGCCGCGTTCTTGCTCAGCCCCTGACTGCGAGCGACCTCCTCAATGCTCCTGGGAACAAGCGCAATGGGAGTTCCAACTAGCCCCAGCGCATTTGGCAAAAACAGAATCAAATAGCCAAGAAGTAGTAGCCAAATGCTCTGGTAGATGCCGGGCACAAGATTTGCACCAAAGTAAACAAGCGCCAGTGCCACCACCACTGCAGGTAGGGCATGTGCAGCCCAGGCGGTTAGGTCAACAGCTCCCGAGAGCCTGCTCGAATACCTCAGGTTCCAGACCGAAATCGCAAGTGCGAAGATTCCGATCACAACTCCCGCTGCTATTGCCACAGCCAGCGAGCTGGCAACCAGCTCCCCCAGCCGGAGTAAATCAAAGCCTGTTTGATTCACGCTCCAACCAATAAGCGACACCACAGGAACACCCGCTCCAAATAGGCCAATAATTCCCAGGCCAACTGCCGCCAAAATCCTTGCGCGGCCAAGGTCAATTCGCCGCTTTCTGCCAGAAGCTGTTGGGGCCTGCCAGCGATCACCGCGATAACGCCGCTCGAAATAAATGACAACCAGGGTGAGTGCGACCAACACAAGTGCCAGCGCGGCAGCGCTGGTGCGGTCAAAGGAGCCTCGATAGGCGTTGTAGATGGCCCTGGTGAAAGTGTCGAAGCGCAAGAGCGCGATGGCACCGAACTCACTGAGGGTATAAAGCGCAACCAGCAGCACCGAGGCAAATGCAGCAGGGCGAACCTGCGGCCAGGTGACGCTCTTGATTACCTGCCACCTATTTTTGCCAAGCGACCTGGCCACTTCTTCGGCAGCAAAGTTGGAGCTAATCAGCGCAGCTGACAGCGCCAAAAAGACATAGGGCGATGTGGCCAAGGAAAGAGTGAACCAAGCAGCCCAGAAACCACTAAACCAGGGAAATACGCTCAGGTAACCAAGGGCCAGTACATAGCTGGGAATCGCGAGCGGGAGAGTTGCCAAGACCGCAAACACTGGAGCAAGCGGCAGGTTCGTTCGAACCGTGAGCCAGGCCTGCACCGCCCCGATTGCAAGCGCTGTGAGGGAGACGCTGACGGTGAGTCCAATTGTGTTTAGAAGTAGCTCTAGGGTCCTAGCCCTAGCTAGCTCAGCGAGCGCCGCTTCAAAGCCTTCGAAGAGCCTAAGCAGCAGGTAGCCGATTGGTATGAGGGACGCCAGCGCTGCCAATAGGCCAAGCGCCACTGCCGCAATCGGGGGTCTTTGCATCAGGTCCTAGATCAGTCCGGCCTGACGAATTAGCTCCAGGGTTTCAGCGAGGGTGTCGAGGTCGCTCAGGTCAATTGCTGGGGTCGGGATATCCGCAAGCGGGGTCAGCTCATCGGCAGGGCTTATGCCCTCCACCAACGGATACTCCCTGGTCTCCTGGGCAAAATACTGCTGCCCAGTCTCGCTTAGCAAGAAACTTACAAACTGCTCGGCAGCATCCGTTGAGTTCAGGATGCCAACCCCTGCAACGTTCACCAGGTTTCCGGCATCAGCTGCCTGGAACTGTGCCAGCCTGCTGTTCATCTGGGCTTGACCGACATCCTTAGCCCGCGCATACCAGTAGTAGTGATTGATCAGACCTGCATCAAGCTGTCCCGCCTCTACGGCCTCAAGGATTGCGCCATTCTTTTCGTAGATGACCGCATTGACTTTCATCGCCTCTAGCCAAGCAAGGGTCCTTGCATCTCCATGGAGAATGCGCATTGCAGTTACGAAGGCCTGGAACGAAGCGTTTGTTGGTGCGATGCCGATACGACCCTGCCAAGAGGCGTCCTCAAGATCGAAAATGCTCGCAGGAAGCTCGCTGACCTTGCCTGGGTCAAAGACCAAGACCCTGGCTCTGCCGGAAACTCCAACCCAGCTCTGGTCCGCAGCCGAGTAGCCGGAGGGAACCAGAGAATAAATCTCGTCGGGGATGCCGGTTAGAAGACCGGCCTTTGCTGCAGCTCCGAGTGCCCCGGCATCCTGGGCTAGGAAGACATCGGCCGGAGAGTTCTCTCCCTCCTCGAGTAGCTGAGCCGCTAGCTCGGCACTGCCTGCATAGCGAACCTCAACATCTAAGCCGCTTTCCTGCTCGAATTTTTCAACTAGTGGCCCAAGCAGCGCCTCACTTCTGCCGGAGTAGACAAGGAGCGCATCGTCCTCGACACTACAACCCGAGAGCAGCAGGATTGGAAGCAGGGTTAGGGCTAGAGCGCCACGAAGCTTCAAAGAAGGTCTCCCCAGGTGGATAAATGGTGATTACCTGAAGAGGTTAGGTAAACCTAACTAGTTTGTCAAGATTTGGCTTTTGCGTCGATTTCTGCGACCAGGTTCTCAACCAAGATCTTGATCTCGTCACGAATCGGCCGAACTGATTCCACACCCTTGCCGGCAGGATCCTCAAGGACCCAGTCGAGGTAAGTCTTGCCTGGGTAGAACGGGCACTTATCCCCACAGCCCATGGTGATTACGTAGTCAGAGGCACGAACGTCCTCGTCGGTCAGGATCTTTGGCGTTGCGCTCGAGATGTCGATACCGAGCTCTGCCATTGCCGCAACTGCTGCTGGGTTCACCTGATCCCCGGGCATGGTCCCGGAGGAGCGAACCTCAACGCGATCTCCGGCCAGGTGCTGCAAAAACCCCTGAGCCATCTGGGAGCGACCGGCGTTGTGGACACATACGAACATGACCGATGCAACTGTTGAGGACATTAGCTAGTTACTTTCTTCGTTAGTGGAACAAAGACCATGAGTGCCACCGCCATACCAACCAGCTGGGCGAGTACAAACCAAAGAGCTGAGTCGGGAGAAATCGAAGCGGCAGAATCAGAAAAAACCCGCCCAATCGTGACCGCGGGGTTTGCGAAAGAGGTTGAAGAGGTGAAGATGTGGCCTGCAAATATCCAAGCCGCCACCGAAGCGGCAATCAGGTGCGATTTTTCAAACTTCACCAAAAGCAGAATCAAGAGAACCAGTCCAAATGTGGCAACAACCTCTCCCAAGAAAGTGCCCGCAGAGAATCTGCCTGTTGCACTGATCTCTAGCCAAGGGACTTCAAACATGAGGTTTGCAACCACTGCACCAAAGATTGCCCCCACAACCTGCGAGGCGATGTAGCCGGCAGCAGCTGCGGAACTGATTGCTTTGCGCAGTAGAAAGGCAATGGTCACAGCAGGGTTGAAGTGGGCGCCCGATACCGGACCCAAAATGGAGATCGAAACAAACAACACCGCGGCAACCGTCGCGGCGATCATGGTTAGACCAAGCGCGAAGCCCGCGCCCACGGTAGCGACCATGAAACCTGCGCCAATCACACCTGCGACGATCATGGCGGTTCCGAGAAACTCAGCGAGCAGCTTGGCTGCAGTGGTGAATTGCATTGGTTTCCTTATCTGTAACGCTCTGGTAGTTTATAGATAGCCATCTATGAATAGGTGAACAAATGGTTACGAAGGTTCAACTAGATATCTCGCAGTGTGCACCTGCGCCTGGCCTAGAGCCGATGGCCAGAACAAAGGCGACGGAGATCGCGGGCCTGCTCAAGGCAGTAGCCGATCCGACCAGATTGCAGATTTTGGCGATGGTAAACAAGGGTGAAAACTCCAGCATCTGCACCTGTGATCTAACTGGTCCCTTGGGACTATCGCAGCCGACCGTCTCACACCACATGAAGAAACTCACCGAGGTCGGGCTTCTCACCGCAGAGCGCAAGGGGACCTGGGTCCACTACTCAATAAATCAGGATCGCTGGAACCAGATATCGGAGCTGTTCGAGTGAGCGTCACCCACACCTCCTTCGGCGTCATAACCGGCGAACACGACCACCCGGTATTCAATGAGCGTGCCGTCAGGGCGAGTGCCGGACTGCTCTTCGTGTTCGGATTTGCAGGCTGGATGACCGCAGCTCTCACCTCAGACTTTTCTTTGCTTCGGGCCTTTGGCGCCTACTTCATGTTCGAGATGTTCGTCAGGCTCTTTGCCGGCCAGCGTTTTTCACCCACCCTGCGCATTGCTGACTTTATGGTCCGAAACCAAAGGCCTGAGTGGGTGGACGCAAAGCCAAAGCAGACCGCCTGGGCCATTGGCTTTGGCATGGTCCTGCTGGCGTGTTTCATGATGGGCTGGCTGGGCATGCGGGACGAGATTGTGCTTGGGCTGTGTGCGCTTTGCATGACGTTCCTATTTGCCGAGGCGGCGGTTGGCTTCTGCGCTGGCTGCTGGCTGCACCAAAGATTTGCCAAGGAAAAACCCCAGCTATGTTCAGGAGACGTCTGCAGCTATGAAAGAGAAGGAGCCACAAAATGAGCAAGATTGAAATCAGCATCGAGGGCATGACCTGTGGCCACTGCGCCATGACCGTGACCAACGAACTGGCAACCCTAGAGGGCGTGAGCAATGTCCAGGTGGATCACGCAGCCGGAAAAGCAACGGTCGAGTCCGAAGGCGTAAGCGAGGATCAACTCTCTGCGGCTATCGAGGAGGCTGGCTACCAGGCAACTGGTTTTGCCTCAGTGAATGGCTAACAACCTTCTCGAGCTCGACATCGAGGGCATGACCTGCACGGCATGCGCAAGAAGAGTCGAGAAAACCCTCAACAAGGTCGACGGCGTTACCGCCTATGTCGACTTTGCGAGCGAGAAGGCACACCTGCAGTTCGCCGGTCAGATCGAACTGGAAGAGCTAAAGCAGGCGGTTGAGTCGGCCGGATACAAAGTCGGCGAGGGCAAAGAAGAGCTCAAGACTCTAAGGCCAAGACTCCTAACCGGAGCGGTCCTCTCGGTGCTGGCCATTTTGTTTTCCATGGTTCCAGGCATTGAGTTTCCAGGGCAGCAGTATTTTGTGTGGGCACTTGCAACACCGGTGATCCTGTACGTGAGCTTTCCGTTTCACGCAGCAGCAATCAAGAATCTCCGCCACGGCGACACCACGATGGACACCCTCGTCTCGCTGGGCTCCTCTGTCGCCTACCTCTACAGCGTCTACCTAGTACTAACCGGCTCAATGCACCACTACTTCGAGGTCAGCGCGGTGGTTCCCTCGGTGGTCCTGCTGGGCAGGTTCATCGAAGTTCGAGCTAGGCGAAGTGCCACGGATTCGGTGCGGGCGCTGCTGAGCGCAATACCCGACAGCGCAACCGTCATTCGAGGCGATACCCGCGAGCAAGTCCCCACCCACACCCTCAAGAAAGGTGACCTGGTCGCCGTTGTAGCAGGTGACCGCATCCCTGCCGATGGCAAGTTGGTAAGCGAATTCGCCTCCGTGGACAACTCGACCCTCACTGGAGAGAGCCTCCCTGTGGAGCTGAGTGCTGGTGCGGACCTAAGCGCCGGAGCAACTGTGCTTTCTGGCGAGGTCTTGATTGCTCTGACTGCAAGCGCGGGAACCTCAAGGCTCTCTCGAATTGCCGATCTGGTGCGAGAGGCAACTGCTTCTAAGACTCAGCTCGGATCACTCACCGACAGAATCTCTAGCTTTTTTGTTCCGAGCGTCATCGTGATATCAATCCTCACCTACCTTGTTTGGGCCTTTGCACTCGGCGACACCACCAGAGCTTTTGAGGCGGCGGTGGCGGTTCTGGTAATTGCCTGTCCGTGCGCCCTTGGAATCGCTGTCCCGATGAGCTTGGTTGTTGCAACCTCGCTTGGAACCAAGAAGTCTGTGGTCATCAGAAACCCCGATTCGCTGAGGCTATTGGCAAAGATCAAGAAGGTGGTTTTCGACAAGACCGGGACCATCACCGATGGCAAGCTGCGTATAGTTGCCGCTCACGGTCTTGGTGGAGTGCACGGTTCGGAAGCTCTCAACAAGGCAGCTGCTGTCGAGGCAGGCAGTAAGCACCCGGTTGCCATGGCCATCGCGGCCAGCGGCAGCTCAGAGACTGCCACAAACATCGAGGAGCTAGCCGGTCGCGGGGTTGCGGGAGACGTAGACGGCCTAAGGGTAAGCGTTGAAAAGCCTGGTGCTTACGAAAACCAGGCCGAGCTAGATCAGCTAATCAGCCAGGCAGGACCAAACACATTGGTCGTCATTGCCTGGGAGGGCTGGGCCCATGGGCTTTTGGAGCTAAGCGATGGCATCCGAGAAGGTGCCAAGGAAACTGTCGCTGAACTTCACGACATGGGGCTGAGAGTCGCGATGCTCTCCGGAGACAACCAACGAAGAGTAGATGCTGTTGCCACCGAGTTGGGTCTCGATGAGGCCCTCGCAGGTGCGACCCCCGAGGGGAAACTCGAATACCTCGCAAGTCAAACAGAGAGGCTTGCAATGGTAGGAGATGGCATCAACGACGTCGCGGCACTCGCCCAGGCAGATATTGGAATTGCCATGGGCTCGGGTGCTCAGGCAGCCCAGGCGGCAAGTGCCATCACGATTTTGGATGACGACCCAAGAAAGATTCCCTACTCGCTAAGGCTTGGTAGGCGCACCTACCGAAACATCCTGCAAAACCTTGGCTGGGCGTTCGGCTATAACGTTTTGCTGATCCCGGTCGCGGGAGCAGGCCTATTGAACCCAATGCTCGCAGGTGTTGCAATGGCCTTTAGCTCGGTCTCGGTGGTTGCCAATGCACTGCGCATGAAGCTCTCCAACTAGATTCGTAAGGCCCTCCAGCTTGGGCTAATTTAGTTCTATGCAGAAAATTCTTTTCCTTCACGGCTGGACCAACCGCCGACCAGAAGGCCACTGGATGCGGCTTAGTGCAGCGGAGCTAAGGGCAAGGGGCCACCAGGTTTGGTATCCGCAGTTTCCAGACCCCGACACCCCAAAGCCACACGAGTGGCAGGACCTCCTCAGGCAAGAGAGCAACATGATGGATGAGGCTCCTGGAGAGAGCAAGATCTGCATTGCGCACTCGTTGGGAACAATCAACTGGCTTTACGGAGCACTGGGCGATGTCTTCCAAAAGCCATTCGACAGAGTTCTACTGGTCGCACCCCCTGACCCTCAGATGACATCCGAATCGCCAGGCATTGAGGGTGAACCAATGGACCTTGCAAACCCAATGCTCGCCCCCCAGGCAAGAAAGTGGTCTAGGTCGCTCACTGCAATTGCCGGTGATAATGACCGCTGGCTCCCAAGGGGTGTTGAGATCTACAAACCAGCTCTCGAGATTGAGCCAATTGTCTTCCCGGGTGCTGGGCACTTCTCACTGGATGATGGCTGGGGAGAATGGCCTGGGCTATTGAAGTGGATCGAAACCGGCAGGGACCAAGACCTTATTAGTTGATCTCCTGAATCGATCCGGTCTCCGGATGCTTTGGGTTCCTAGCCCTGAAGAGCAGATAAATCCAAAGTAGTAGTAAGCAGGCAATCACACCCATGGTGAAGGTGGCTATGATTGCGAGCTGCGGATTTGCAAGCAGCATCAGTGTCAGCAGAGTTGGCGACAGCGCCGACACCACCTTGCTGAGCATCATGATGTAGCCCTGGCGCTGACCAAAGCGATCCGCCCCAAAGAACAACAGCGGCAGCGAACCCCGAATAAACGGATTCAACCCAACCCCAATGCCGTGAAGAATCACAAAGGCCATGAGTCCATTGGTGCCAAAGAGCCAAATCGCCATTACCCCTAGCGGGTGAGCCGCTATCGAGATTGCGGCCACCCGGATAGGCGTTGCCCACTTTCCAAGCGCCAGCAATAGGACCCTCGCCATTACCTGTGAGGGGCCCAACACGATGGAGGCCACCAGGGCAAGCTCTATCGATGCGCCAAGCTCCCCAAGCATGAAAGGAAGCGTGGTGTTGACCGAGCTAACGATGAAGCCCTCGAGAGCAAACATGATTGCAAATACAACAAGGAGCGAATCAAAGCGGAACTTGTTCTTCACCATCTTGCGGATTGGCCCGGTCATATCAGGAATATCCCTGCGCTCAGATCGAGGAATAGTGAGGTTCAGCGGAAGGCCAATCAACAGATGTGTTGCCACCCAGAACCAGACGGCCCACTGCCAACCAAACTCGGCCAGTAGCAAAGTAGTCAGAGGCCATGAAATCGAAGAGGAGAAACCAGCGAAGACGGTAATACCCGCAATGACTCGGTTTGACTTATTGCCAAAGAAGTTAACGGCAGTGGCAAATGCAGCGTCGTAGTTTCCCATCGAACCGCCAACCCCAATGAAGATCCACGCTAGAAAAAGCTGCACGGGCTCGGTGGCGGTGGCGAGCAGCCCAAGGCCGAGCACGAACGCCAGCGAGCCAAGGGGCAGTACTTTCCTGCCCCCTAAGCGGTCAATGGCCTTACCTACCCTGGGACCCAATAGGCCAGAAACAAGCAGCGAGATGGTGAAGGCCCAAAAGAATAGCTCCGTGGTTATGCCCAGGGACTGAGCGATTGGTACGGCCAAAATCGCAGGTAGATAGAAGGAAGATCCCCAGCCAATTATCTGGGCGATGCCTAGGCGTATGGTGAGGCGAGTGCCTGGTTGCACTTATCACCTCGGATCGAAACTGGCTTTAGTTTACTCGCCGTATTAGCCTGTCAGCCATGCGCTCCTTGAGTAGCTACATCACAGGCGTGAGACACCCAGAGGGCTTTCACGGCGAGGGAAGAACTAAGAACTTCTTTGAGGGCTGGTACTTCAAGTTTGTCTCTCAAGACCAGTCCCAGCGCTGGGCGGTAATACCTGGAATCTTTCGCGGTCTTGGCGGCGAGAGCCGCGACGAGGCGTTTGTGCAGGTGCTCGATGGCGCCACAGGCCGAAGCTGGTACCACGTCTATCCGGTACATGAGTTCAGGGCGAGCGCCGACAGCTTTGATGTCCACGTTGGACCAAATCATTTCAGCGCCAAAGGTGCAACGCTTGATCTACCGCAGCTTAGGGGCAGGTTAGAAATAACCAGCGAGCTAAAGCCCTGGCCGGTGACCCTGGCAAGCCCAGGAATCATGGGCTGGTATGGGCTGGTGCCATTCATGGAGTGCTTCCACGGCATCGTCTCCTTCGGCCACAGCATCGAGGGACAGCTAGAGGTCGAGGGTAAGCAGCAAAGCTTTGCAGGTGCCAAGGGCTACATAGAAAAAGACTGGGGCAAGAACTTCCCCAGCGGCTACATCTGGCTCCACTCAAACCACCTCGATAGCGACAAAGAGGCTTCGCTTGTGGCATCGGCGGCCATCATCCCCTGGCTCTCAAAACCATTCCGCGGATTCATCATGGGACTACACCACTCTGGCAAGCTCCACAGCTGGACCACGTATAACCGCTCCAAAGAGCTCGAGCTAACTCTTGACGACAGCCATGTCACCTGGCGGGTGGATGGCCCAGACGGGCTGCTGGAGATAAAGGCCGAGCGCAAGCGCGGAGGACTACTTCATGCCCCTCTCAGAGAGGCAATGCACCAAAGAGTCGAGGAGACCATGGACGCGGTCTTTGAGGTTCGCCACAGCATCAAGGGCAAGGTAGTGCTGGAGGCGAAAGCAACATCGGGGGCCATGGAAGTATTCGGGGACACCGAAAGGCTGCTTCGAATTTGAATATCATTATTACCGGCGGC
Source organism: Aquiluna sp. (assembly GCA_028144365.1). GTDB lineage: Bacteria > Actinomycetota > Actinomycetes > Actinomycetales > Microbacteriaceae > Aquiluna. Next base: position 57,802 of record JAOGAX010000001.1, on the reverse strand, counting down.
AGCTCGGGCCTAGGACTGGCTAGCGCCGAGGCCTTCGCCGAAGCAGGTCACAACATCACGCTCCTGGCCAGAGGCGAGAAACGCCTATTGGAAGCTGCCGAGCAGCTCCGAATGAAATACCCCGATGCCCACATCGAAGAGCGAGTATTGGATGTCTCAAACCTTGACCAGGTCAGAGAGTTCGCCAAAGAGATAACCCATCCAGTGGATATCCTCATGAATAACGCAGGGCTGATGGGCCCTGACTTTTCGCTCTCAATCGAGGGTATTGAGTCCCAGATGGCAACCAACCACATCGGTCACTTCCTGCTCACCTCACTGCTCTGGGAGCAGCTTGAGCAGTCGGCCTCACCGAGAGTGATATCTCTCAGCTCGGTAGTTCACCGCAGAGGAAGAATCAGGGCCGATTCCCTGGAGGAGATCCGCGGTTCCAAGAAAGATGCCTATGACAGGTGGCAGCGATATGCCGACACCAAACTCGCCTGCCTGCTATTTGCCAGAGAGCTTGACCTAAGGACTAAACAACTTGGTTCGAAGGTGCAGTCAATTGCCGCCCACCCCGGCTGGGCCCTCACCGGACTACAAATTAACTACCCAAACCGCTTCGACTTTCTCGCCCAGAGCGCCCAGACAGGATCGCGCAGCCAGATCAAGGCCGCAACCGATGCAAGCTTTGTAGGAGGGGAGTTCGTTGGTCCCAAATGGGAAGCCTGGGGCAAGCCAGCCCTCATCAAAGGTTCAAAGCGCTCCAATGACCTTGAGCTGATGAAGCGGCTCTGGGAAATAAGTGAAGAGCTCACCGGGCAGAAGTTTCTGCCCTAGAGGTAGGCTTTTTCAGTCCTAGGAGTATCTGTGCAAGCCGAAGAAATAGTTGGTTCGAGACTTACGAACCAGAGCCTGAGTCGCTGGCTGCACTCGCTGCCAGGCGTTGACAAGGTAGGGCTAGAGGCGAGAGCCGCCTCTCTTGCCACCAGATCCATCAAGACCACCAGCAAGGTCTGGGGTTTGGATATGGCCATCAAGATGATGGACCTAACGACCCTAGAGGGCATGGACACCCCTCAGCGGGTGAGAAGTCTCTGCCAAAAGGCCATGACGCCTGACATGGACGACCCCGAGTGCCCAACTCCGGCCGCCATCTGCGTCTATGGAGACATGGTCCCTCATGCGAAGGCCGCACTCGGAAAGAGCAAGATCTATGTTGCGGCTGTGGCAACTGCCTTCCCCTCTGGAAGGGCCAGCATGAAGGTAAAGCTTCAGGACACCAAGGATGCCGTCGCATTTGGTGCGGATGAGATTGACATGGTCATTGACCGCGGCGCTTTCCTAAGCGGCAACTACCTAGAGGTCTTCAAGCAGATTCAAGCAGTGAAGCAAGCCTGCCAAAGACCCAAGGGCAAGCCCGCTCACCTCAAGGTGATTCTTGAGACTGGTGAGCTGCAGACCTATGACAACATCAGACGCGCAAGCTATCTCGCAATGCTCGCTGGGGCAGATTTCATCAAGACCTCCACCGGCAAGGTCACGGTCAATGCGACCCTACCCATCACCCTTCTAATGCTCGAGGCGGTGCGGGACTGGTTTGACCAGACCGGCGAGCTAATTGGCGTGAAGCCTGCCGGCGGCATCAGGACCGCAAAGGATGCCCTCAAGTACCTAGTAGTTGTGAAGGAAACCGCGGGAGAGCGCTGGCTCACTCCAGAACTGTTCCGCTTTGGTGCCTCCAGCCTGCTCAACGACGTGCTGATGCAGCGCAAGAAGCTTTTGACTAAGACCTACTTGGGTCCTGACTACGTAAGCGTGGACTAGGAGAGACAATGTTCGACTACGCACCCGCCCCGGAGGCCAAGCTCGCAAGCTTCCAAAAGAGCTACGGCCACTTCATCGGAGGCAAGTTCACTAAGGCCGCCAATCTTTACCCAACGATTAACCCGGCATCCGAAGAAGTGCTTGCACAGATCTCCCACGGCACCGCCAAGGACGTCGACCTTGCGGTGAAGGCGGCAAGGTCCTCATACGAAAAGGTTTGGAGCAAGCTCTCTGGAGCAGAGCGAGGAAAGTACCTCTACAGAATCGCAAGAATCATGCAGGAGCGGGCCAGGGAACTTGCGGTAGCGGAAACCCTGAATAACGGAAAGCCCATCAAGGAAACCCGCGACTTCGATGTTCCAACCGCAGTCTCTTGGTTCTTCTACTATGCAGGTTGGGCCGACAAGCTTGACCACGCAGGTCTCGGACACAATCCCCAAGCCTTGGGCGTTGCGGCACAGGTGGTTCCCTGGAACTTCCCGCTGATGATGCTCGCGTGGAAGATTGCCCCGGCTCTAGCGGCCGGCAACACGATAGTCCTCAAGCCCTCAGAGACCACACCACTTTCCGCACTGCTCTTTGCTGAGATTTGCCAGCAGGCAGAACTTCCCGAAGGCGTAGTTAACATCGTCACTGGTTTCGGCGACACCGGAGCTGCGCTCGTTGGCCACAAAGATGTAAACAAAGTTGCCTTCACAGGATCAACCGAGGTCGGCAAGATCATTGCCAAGCAGGTTGCCGGCAGCAACAAGAAGGTCACGCTCGAGCTTGGCGGCAAAGCAGCCAACATCGTCTTTGATGATGCTCCTATCGACCAGGCCATTGAGGGCGTCATTAATGGCATCTTCTTCAACCAGGGCCATGTCTGCTGCGCAGGATCAAGGCTGCTAATTCAGGAGTCCATCCACGACGAGTTCATCAAGAAGCTAAAGCGCAGGATGAACACCCTCAGACTTGGCGATCCGATGGACAAGAACACCGACGTCGGTGCGATCAACTCTGCCGACCAGCTGGCGAAGATCAAAAAACTCGTTAAGAAGGGCGTGAGCGAGGGTGGTGAGCTCTGGCAGCCCGAGTGCAAGATACCCAGAAATGGCTTCTGGTTTGCCCCTGCGATTGTCGACAACGTAAGCCCGGCAAACACGGTCGCCAGGGAAGAAATCTTCGGGCCGGTTCTTAGCGTCATAACCTTCCGCACACCAGCAGAGGCTGTGACCAAGGCCAACAACACCGAATACGGTCTCTCCGCAGGCATCTGGACTGAGAAGGGCTCGAAGATGCTCAAGCTCGCCGACCAACTAAACGCCGGAGTGATCTGGAGCAATACCTTTAATCAGTTCGACCCCACCAGCCCATTTGGTGGCTTCAAAGAATCCGGCTATGGCCGTGAGGGTGGCCGACAGGGCCTCCTTAGCTACCTGAAGGCAGGTAAGTAAATGAGACTCGATGTGAAGAAGACCTACAAGCTCTTTATCGCGGGCAAGTTCCCAAGGAGCGAGTCGGGGCGCAGCTACCAGGTCAAGGACTCCAAAGCCAACCATGTCGCAAACGTCGCACTCGCAAGCCGCAAGGATGTCCGCGATGCAGTGCAGGCCGCCAGAGCCGCACAACCAGGCTGGGCTGGAGCCTCTGCTTACAATCGCGGTCAGGTCCTCTACCGAATCGCAGAGATGCTGGAGGGTCGAAGAGAACAGTTCGTTAGCGAGATCTCCTCGCTCACAGGCAAGACCCAGAAGCAGGCCGATGCCGAGGTCAGCGCAGCAATTGACTCCTGGGTCTGGCATGCCGGCTGGACAGACAAGATTGACTCTGTCGCAGGAAGCATGAACCCGGTTGCGGGACCCTACTTCAACATTTCGACCAACCAGCCAACTGGCGTGGTCGGAGCATTTGCTCCTCAGGGCTCGGCCCTGGTTGGTTTTGTGAACACCATCGCCCCAGCGATTGTCTCGGGGAACACCGTGGTGGTTGTCACCAGCGAGCACCTATCTCTACCGGCACTAACCCTCGGTGAGGTGCTGGCCACCAGCGACCTGCCTGGTGGGGTGGTGAACATCCTCAGCGGCAAAGAGGCCGAGCTCTCGAGCTGGTTAGTGGGTCACATGGACGTCAACGCGGTGGACCTTGAGGGAACCTCGAATCCCACCGAGCTGGAGATAAGCGCGGCAAATACCGTGAAGCGAGTCATTCGCCCCGGCACATACCTCAGAGAGGGCTCAAAGGGAAACCTCCAGCACATCCTGGACCTAATGGAGGTCAAGACCGTTTGGCACCCAAAGGGGCATTAGCCGCTATGGCTGACCGCCGGGCTTGGTAACGGCCTGCGCTGCGAAGGCATTGGCATCTCTGAGGGCGTCGACAACCTCGAGACCACTCAACCGTTGAGCGAGGTACTTCGCGGCGAAGGCGTCTCCAGCACCGGTCGAATCAATTACCTCAACCTCAAAAGCTGGCGACTTCGCTATACCCAAAACCTCGGCGCCCTCATCACCCGATGTCACGATTACCTCGGGGAATAGCTCTTGCAGGTTTGCATGCCTAGAGAGCAGCTCATACTCATCAGCGTTTGGAAAGATGAAGTCAGAACCTGAGATTGCCTCTAAGAACTCTGGGGCACCAAACTGACTTATGAAACTTCTGCTTCCCGGATCCACCGCAACCAAGACTCCAACCGAGCCGGCTTTTTCAATCAACTCCTGGGTGCGCTGGATGCCCATTGACATCACTGCATAGCCGGAAAGATAGAGCACATCGGTCTTTGAAAGATCGGCCGACTTTGCGGTTAGGCCCTCGTTTGCGCCTCGGTCGGTGAAGAAGGTGCGATTGTTTCCCTCTACTAAAACCACAATCTTGCCGGTGTGGAGTTTTTCATCGGGCTCTAATTTTGCGATCACAAACTTTGTCTCAAAATAATTTGTAAGCCGAGCTCGATCGGCAGCGCCGACCCTGGCAACCAGCTCCACCTCCACTCCCAAGGACGCCAACCAAACAGCAAAGTTTGCTCCCGAACCGCCTGGTTTGGAGGATATCTCTGAGGGGTTATCGGTGTTCAGCTGACGGGCTGAGTCTGAGATGACAATGATGTCTTCGATGACATCTCCGAGAACCACAACCCGCTTCATTAGTTTGCGAGCGATCTGGCGATATCGCCTGCGACGCTGACATTGTTCCTAGCCAGACTGAGATTCACTTCTAGTGATCTACCACCGGAAGCCTCGACGATGAACTGCAAGAGGAACGGGGTGACCTCCTTGCCCCTAACCCCCTGGGCATCGGCCGCCGCAAAGGCCTTCTCCAAAACCGCGTCGTGCTCTGCCCTGTCCCACGCCTCTGCCACGGGGACGGGGTTTGCGACTACGAGTGCTGACTTTGACCCCTGGGCCTGCAACGCCCTAAATACCTCCGCCGCTTGCCCAGGACCATCCACCCTCCAGTCAAGAGAAAACTCAGAGGTTGGCAGCCAAAAGGCGGGAAAGATGTCCGTCCGATAGCCAACCACGGGGATGCTCAGGCTTTCCAAACGCTCAAGCGTTGCACCGATGTCCAGAACACTTTTGACGCCCGCACTTACAACAACAACCGGTGCGCTGGCCAAGGTGGTGAGGTCTGCCGACTCATCAAAGGTCTCACTCGCTCCGCGATGAACACCGCCTAGGCCGCCAGTTGCAAAGACCTTCACGCCCGCCTTGGCTGCCAGATAGGCGGTGGCAGCAACCGTGGTTGCGCCACTTAGGCCCTTGGCCCGAAGAATTGGCAGGTCTCTGACCGATGCCTTGGGGATGTCCTCGTTAGCAATTAGCTCGAGCTCATCCTCTGCCAAGCCAACGGTTGGGGTGCCGTCAATAACGGCAATGGTTGCGGGCACAACGTTTTGAGCTCGCAAGAGCTCCTCGAAGGCCCTGGCGGCAAGAAGATTCTGAGGACGAGGAAGGCCGTGGGAGATGATGGTCGACTCCAGGGCAACAACAGCTGCCCCCTCGGAGATTGCTGCCGCTACCTCGGGATGTATTTTGATTCCAGCATCTTGCACCCCACAAGGCTAGCCGAGTCTAAATCCCTCACCTAGCCCGCAAATCACTATTGTTTGTTCGAAGAGGTTCCTTTGAAAAGACCATGGCTAACTACCCCAAGGGGTCAGCAGATCACGATGTGGCTTGGTGTAATTGTTGCCCTGTTGGCGCTGGTTCCTCTGAGTAGCCAGCTGGAGCTAGACGCTCAGCGGGCAACCCTCAAGCAACTCGATCCTCAAAGCGTTACCTACTGCGGAATTGCTAGCTGCGGGAACTTGGGAATCGCAGGCGGTCTCGAAGTAACCGACGAGCTAGTTCTTGAAGAAAACGAGTTTGGAGTCAACGCCCGGCTCCGGGTAATAAATCATGGTTTGGCACTGGGGACGAGGGAGTTTTGGTTCGAGCTCAGGAGCGAAGCCGGCTCAAGGGTTGAATCCATGCGGGGACTTTTGACGCTCACTCCCAAGGGCCCCCAATACATTGGGTTTTTCTTCACGGGCTCCATGGAGGAGCTGGCCGCAGGAAAATTAGTTCTTGGTTATTAGCAGTTACCAAAACGTTACATTTATCAGGATTTTCTCAGAATAGGTGTAGTTTGAATTATGTGTAGGTCAGCGAAGAAGCTGCTCGAAGACCTCGATTCGCTTCCGAGTCGGCCTACACCTAAAGGCCGAAAGGAAAAATATAAATGAGTACAGAAGGTTATAACGTAGTCTTCAACATGCTTTCGCTTGGAATTGCGAGCATGCTGTTCACTACCACCTTTCTTCTCGTAGGACGTGAGCGTGTTCTCCCCCGTTACCGCATGGCTGTCATGGTCTCGGCAACGGTTACGGCGATCGCCGCTTACCACTACTTCAGAATGTTCGACAGCTTTGTCCACGCATTCGGTCCAGACGCAGTAGCAGGAGCCTCCTACAACGTTGGCTACCGTTACGTTGACTGGTTCCTAACTGTTCCACTGCTACTGGTTGAGACCGTTGCAGTTCTCGCGCTAGCTCGCCAGGCACAGAGCTCACTGCTCGTCCGCCTAGTACCAGCAGCAGCCCTGATGATCGCACTGGGTTACCCAGGAGACTCTGGCATGACCATGGGCCTAGCGCCTTCGGTCTGGGGTCTACTATCGACCATCCCATTCCTATACATCCTCTACGTACTGTTCGTTGAGCTCGGTAAGAGCCTCGAGCGTCAGAGCGAGGCTGTACAGCGCAAGATCAAGGAGCTACGTCTTCTTCTTCTCGCAACCTGGGGTGTTTACCCAATCGCCTTCATCGCAAACATGAACGCAACTGGTTTCGACGAGACCAGCTTCGTGCTTCGTGAGACCGGTTACACCATCGCCGACATTTTGGCGAAGTGTCTCTTCGGTCTGATGATCTTCACCATCGCTCGTATCAAGAGTGGTGAGGAAGACAAGGAATTCGCTAAGGCTGAGTTCCGCGACTAATTCACAAGGGATAGGGGCGCGGGGAAACCTGCGCCCCTTTTCTTTACCAAAGGAGACAAATTGAGAAAAAAGATTGATTGGGATCTGATTCAGATTCTTGCTCTAACGCTCACCGTTCCAGTGATGCTTATCATCGGAGCCGCATTCCCCAGTTTCCTAGCAAACTATCGCTAGTCTTCCTCTGTGGCTGTATCTAGAGACGACTGGGCCAAGTTCGTCGCATCTCGCAGGACTACCAGAGACTTCCTAGAGACCCCTGTCCCACAAGAGCTCATCGACGAGCTCCTCCGGGATGCAATGACCGCACCATCCTGGTCCAACACCCGCCCCTATCTCGTAGGGATTGCCACCGGTGAAAAGCGTGACCAGATAAGCAGAGACCTTCTGGCCAGGTGGGAGGCAGCAGCTAAGGCCCTGAGAGGTGGCACCTGGGGCAAAATCAAACTCTTCTTCACTCGCTTCGGACTCCCCAAAAGCGACTACCGCGTCTTCCGTCCCTACCCGAAAGAACTTGTCCCAAGACAACAGCGAGTTGGCTCAGAGCTCTACGGGTTACTTGGCATAAAGCGTGATGACCACGTCGCTAGGCAAGCTCAATGGGCAAGAAACTATGAGTTCTTTGGTGCTCCGGTTGAACTTTTCATCTTCACCCACAAAGGCCTCGGTGAGTACTCGGTCTCTGATGCCGGGCTGTTTATGCAAAACCTAATGCTTGGTGCCCATGCCAGGGGACTCGGAACCTGTGCGCAGGGAGCGGTTGCCCTTTGGGCGGACCCAATCAGAAAGCAGTTCCAGATTCCAAAGGGCTACAAACTCCTCTGCGGTATAGCAGTTGGCTACCCGTCAGATCACAAGGTGAACTCTTTCGAGGCAGAGCGGCTGCCAATTCAGGACATCAAGCTCAAAGATGTTTAGTTTCACCGACCCCGAATTTGTAGCGAATCCCTACCCACAGCTAGCGGAGCTGCGCAAGCAAGAGGGTCCTGTCTGGCACGAAGAAAGCCAGCTATTTCTAGCCTCAAAATACAAGGACGCCAGCAAGGTACTGCGAACCAGAACGCTCGGGCGCATCTTTAGTCCCAAGGAACCAGAGAGTGACTGGGAGACCTTCAACTATCTTCACGCAGACTCAATCCTCGATTCAGAGCCTCCAAAACACGCCAGACTTCGCTCACTGGTTATGAAGGCATTCAACCCAAAGCGGATTGAGGAGCTAAGACCAGATGTCGAGCGCATCACAAAACGACTCCTCGATCGCATTCAAGAAAACCTTGGTGACACAGGTCAGTTTGATCTAATCGCGGACTTCGCAGAACCCCTACCTGTGATGGTGATAGCAGAACTGCTGGGCTTTCCCGAGAGCGATGAGCACCTGCTAAGGCCCTGGTCACAGGCGATTGTAAAGATGTATGAGCCATCCCCAAGCGACCAGGAGAGGGCAGAGGCCAGACGAGCCAGCGATGAGTTTGCCGCTTATGTGCATGGCCTGATGGTAGATAGAAAGAAGAGCCCGGGTAGCGATCTGATATCTGAGCTTGCACTTGTAGAAGAGGAAGGCGAGAAGCTCTCTGCACGAGAGCTAATCGCCACCTGCGTGCTGCTGCTAAATGCAGGTCACGAGGCGAGTGTAAATGGGTTTGGCAATGGCATGGTGGCAGCCATGAAGGCCCCTAGTCAGTGGCAAGACTTAGTAGCTAATCCCAGGGCCATGGCCGAAACTGCGGTTGATGAGTTCCTAAGGTTTGACGCTCCGCTTCATCTTTTTGAGCGAACGGCCACTGAGGACACCGAGGTGGGCGGAGTGATAGTTCCTGAAGGTGCGAAGATAGCGGCTCTCTTGGGAAGTGCAAATCGAGACGAAACCGTTTTTGAGCACGCTGACGAACTAAATCTAAGCCGCTCCCCAAACCCCCACATTGGCTTCGGAGCAGGCATTCACTTTTGCATTGGTGCACCTCTAGCGCGCATGGAGATGACAACTTCGCTGCCTATGCTTCTCGAAACGTTCCCTGGCCTTCGACTTTCAGCCGAACCTAGCCGCAGACCTACCTTCGTTCTCCGCGGTTATGAGAGCGTGCCGGTAGCCGTAGGCTAAGCGTCCGAGCTTTCCTTAGGGGAAAGGCCGAACTTATTCTCCCCTGGCGACGAGTCAGTCACAGTAAATACGAGCAGCACGATAGCGCCAACCAGTGGCAGTAAGCCAACCAGAGCCCACCAGCCGCTCTTTCCGGTGTCGTGCAGCCTTCTAACCAACACAGCAAGTGCTGGCACGATTGTCACAAGAATCCAGACAAGTCCAACGATCCCGCCACCACCGTTAGCTATGAAGCGGTCGACATCCCAACCCATAAGTGCCAGGTCAATAATTGCGACGGAAAAGTTAGTGACAACCAAGAACAGCTGGATGAACCAATACTCTGATCGCCTAGAGCGGCCCCTAAAGTCTCGATAACGCTTCCAGAAGGACCTGAGCGCTGTTTGAAAGTCCATAATCTGCCTCCTCGGTTGCTTACCTACCCAACCATAAGCGAGGAAATTCGATTTCTAAGACAGATGTCCCGACTAGCCCTTTGTAGAGCCGAGAGTTAGACCACCAACAAATTGCTTTCGCAGCACGAAGAATACGATCAGCGTTGGCAGGGCAGCAATCATCGCGCCGGCGGCAAGAAGGTTATAGTCCGTCACGAATTCACCGGTAAGCCTTCCGAGTGCGGATGTAATTGGCCTCTTATTGTCAGTAGACATCAAGACCAGCGCCCAGAAGAAGTCGTTGTAGATCCAGGTAATCATGAGCACACCAAGGCTTGCTAGCGGAGGCCTAAGAAGGGGCAGCATAACCCTGAAATAGTGAGTGAAGACGCTCGCACCATCGACCATTGCAGACTCTGAGATCTCCTTGGGAATGGTCTTCATGTAGGAAGAGAGCACGAACGTCGCAAACCCCATTTGGAAAGCGACGTGAATAAGGATCACTCCCCAGTGATTGTCATAGAGGAAGCGCCTGTCACCAACCAGATCTCCAAGGAGCAGGTAAAGCTTGAAAACGGGAATGAAGACCAACTGGGGAGGCAACAGGTTTCCCGCAGTGAACAGCAAGAGCATTGCGACATTGAACTTGAATGAATACCTTGTGACGACAAAGGCAATCAGCGAGCCCAGCAAGAGAATAAGAAATACGGCTGGCAAAGTAATTAACACCGTATTGGTGAAGTACGTCGGAAGCTCCATACGGTCGATAGCGCTGGCATAGTTAAACACCCCAAGCTCTTGTGGCGGAGAAAACACGCCTCCCGCACGTATTTCGGAGTATGGCCTCAAGCTTGACCAAAGTGTCCAAACAATTGGGAAGACCCAGACCACAGCAAAAATGCCGATGAAAATCGAAATAAAGCGGTCTTTGATGTCCTGGGCGTAAAGCTTCTTCGTACGCTTAGGTAGCTCCGGAACCTTAACAGTGGTCGTCATCGGACATCATCCTTAAACTGCTGCTGCAGATAGGTGATAATCGGCACAATCGAGAGCAAGAAAAGAATTACGGCATAGGCCGCACCCTTCATGGATGCTCCCTCACCGGCGATGTTATTGAATACCAAGACACCTAAAATTGGGAGTCCGCCCGAGGAACCGTAAATGATGTAAACCATGTCGAAGGCCCTCAGGGATTCGATGATGGTGATCACGATGACGATGATGTTTACAGGCTTCATTGCCGGGAAGACAACCTTGCGGAAAGTCTGCCACTCGGTAGCGCCGTCGATCGTTGCGGCCTCTCTGAGAGCTCCGTCTACAGCCTTCAGTCCAGCTAAATAGAGCAACATTATGTAGCCAATGTGGCGCCATGAGGCCATGATCATTATTACCCAGATGTTGTAGCGCTCATCTCCAAAGAAGGAGATTGCCTCTGAGATTGGGAGGCCTAGTAGACCATTTACGAATCCGTCTGGACGAAGCAAGAAGTTCCAGATAATTCCTGTCACCGCGAGCGAAAGCACCACCGGTAAGAAGTAGGCAGACTGATAGAGCTTGTGTCCGCGAATCTCGCGATCGATTTGGTAAGCGAGCAAAACTCCCAATGGCGTAGCTATGAAAAAGAACCAGAGAATCCAAATTGTGTTGTTGCGGACCGCGTCCCAAAAGATTGGGGTGTTGAAGAAAATGTTTTCGTAGTTCGCGAGGCCGGCCCAGGTAATGTCCTCAATCTTGATACCTGTCCAGTAGGTAAAAGAGAGACCGATGGTGGCGATGGCTGGAAACCATACGAGCGCTACGTGAAGAAATGTTGGGATTCCGATGAAGAACCCGAGTGTTATTTTGTCCTGCCGCGTAAAGAAGCGGCGGCGCCGAGCAACTTGTTCCCCGCGCGGCGCCGCCGTCTCTACTGACATACTCTCTGTTGCTAGCTATCCTCTGCTTATAGCGGAGGTAGTGCGTCCCACTGTGACTGCATGGACTCAAGAATTGAGTCAACGCTTGATGGGTCACGGAACCACTCCTGGAACGAAGGTCCAACAACTGGGCCAGCGAAGTCAGGGCGGGTGTCGCGGTCTAGGAACTGAGTGATGTACTTTGCCTCTCCCATGACAGCAAGCTGCTGCTTCTGGAATGGGTCGTAAGCGCTGGTGTCCTGCAGGTTATTCGCGCTCGTCAGAGGAATCCCTGTCGAAAGCTGAGCTTCGACTCCCTCGATCGATGCTGCAAACTTCACGAACTCTTTAGCACCGGCATCATTGGAACCGTTCGCTGCGACTGCAATTCCGTCCAGCGGAGCGTCAATGGTATCGCGTCCGTGGTCAGGGTTGATCTCAGGGAATGGAACAATCCATAGGTCATCGTAGTCTTCCTGGCTCTGCTCAAGGAAGTTAGCCCCAAACCACGAACCGTTCATGAAGAGTCCCGCTTGACGCTGGAGGAGTAGCTGCATTGCGCCGTCCCACTCGAGGTCAAGGACATTGGTATTCATGTAAGGCAGCAACATCTCCCAGTGTCGGAAAACTTCCTTAACCTTGTCGTCCGTCCACTTCTCGCGACCGGCTAGCAGATCCACGTGGAACTGATACCCGTTGATACGAGCATTCAGAATGTCGAAGGTTCCCATGGCCTCCCAGCCACCCTTGTCGGCGGATGCGAGCCCAATAAGGCCCTGGCCCTTGAGCTCCTCAAGGGCTGCCATCATGTCGTCCCAGTTGTAGATGTCCTCTGGGTTGAGTCCGATTTCAGCCATCATGGACTTGCGGAAGTGAAGGCCCCACGGGTACCAGCTTTGGGGCAAGAAATACTGGTTTCCATCGGACCCAGTCGAAGCAATCTTGTAGCTATCAGAGAACTGATCTCCGATCTCGTCCCAAACATCCGAGATGTCTACGAGCAGACCCTGGTCAGCAAAGAACTGCATGCGGTAGCCGGCCATCCACTGGAAAGCATCGTCAGGAGTTCCCTGCAGGTACTGGGAAAGATTGTTTTGGAAGGCGTTCGACTCTGTAAAGTTAGCCGTGACCTCGATACCGGTCTTCGCGGTGTACGCATCGACAATTGCCTGGGCCTGAGCCATCGGTGACTCGTCAACAGTTCTAACACCAAAAGTGACAGGACCTGAATCCGACGCACACCCGGCCAGCATGGTAGCGCCAGCAATTCCTAGACCTCCGGCAGCGGCACCCTTGAGTAGTAAACGGCGGTCAACTTCATGACCGCTAATTTTGTTCAGCATTGAACCTCCTAATTGGACTCTTGGGAAAAGACTAATCCCACAATCAGGGGTCAGGTCGCTGATTTCATAACAAAATAATCACAAACGAACAATAAAGAACAAGCCCGAACATTTCGGAATAGTTCCAATCAAAAAATCTGGGACCTAAACGGCCGCTTTCTCCTGGGCTACAAGGTCCCTAACTCGAGGAATTACCTGGGTTGCATAGAGCTCCAGAGACTTCATGAGTTTGCTGTGTGGCATTGGACCATTGGCATACTTGAAATCAAACCTCGTCGCCCCCAATGCGGTCACCGCGTAAGCAATTTTTCTGGCCACCGTCTCGGGTGATCCAACGTAGAGCGAACCGCCGTTGACCTCGGAGATAAAGTGCATCTTCGTCGTTGGTCCCCAGCCTCTCTCTCTGCCAATTCGCCCGAAAGCAGTCTCGTAGTGTGGCCACTGCTCTTCGATGGCCTGCTCATCGGTCTCTGCTATGTGGCCGGGCGAGTGAATTGAAATCGGCAACTGCTCTTGTCCGAGCTTTGCTAACGACTCTCTGTATAGATTCGCAAAAGGGGCAAATCTTGCTGGATCCCCGCCGATGATTGCGAGGGCCATTGGTATTCCGAGCCTCGCAGCCCTCAACACCGACTCAGGCGATCCACCGACACCAACCCTCAGCGGAATAGCGCCACGCTCAGTCTTTGGGTAAACCTCCTGGTTTGAAAGCCCAGCTCTCTTTGTCCCCTGCCAAGTGACGGCATTCTCCTTTAGCAGCTCAACCAAAAGCTCTAGCTTCTCCTCGAAAAGAACGTGGTACTCGCTGAGGTTGAAGCCAAAAAGTGGAAAAGATTCGGTGAACGATCCCCGACCGGCCGTGATCTCAGCCCGGCCGTTTGATAGGGCATCGATGGTGGCGAAGCGCTGGTAGACCCTTACTGGATCCTCGGACGACAAAACTGTGACGCCCGTGCCTATCTTGATGCGATTGGTGACGGTTGCGATTCCGGCTAGCACTGTGTCAGGGGCGCTGACTGCGTAATCATCCCTGTGATGCTCACCGACGTTGAAGCTGTCAAAGCCAAGCTGCTCAGCGTGGACGGCCTCGGCGACCACATCCCTGATCACCTGACCGGCACTCTTTAGCTGCCCAGTGTCGTCTAGTGAAATGTCCCCGAAGGTATCTAGTCCAAAGTGAATTTCAGTCATGCAAATAGTCTAGGGGGTCTAGACAGAACTTCAAGCCGGTTCATTGGTCTGTTCTTCGCCTACTAACTTGTACGAGTGGGCCGCGTCAATTGCACATTCGTGCAAAAAGTGCATTTGGTTGCGAGGGCTTAGGCTGAATGGGTGCTCTGGCGACTAATTCAAATTTCTAGGCCCGTTCTCTGGGTCAACACCATTGGTACAACCGTCATGGGCATGTGGCTCGCCGGCTACATCTGGAACTGGGAGATCCTGCCAATCCTTATCTGGGTGACCTTCCCCTTTAACCTCCTAATCTATGGAATCAACGACATCTTCGACCAGGAAACCGACAACATAAACGCTCGCAAGGGCTCCTATGAGGGTGCCCATATCTACCCCAACGAGGTAAAGCCAATCTGGATTGGCGTCATAGTCACCAACGTTCCATTTCTTATTTACTTTGCCCTGACGCTGCCATGGCAGGCAGTTGCCTGGATGCTCGCTTACAGCCTCTTCTTCACCTTCTACTCAGCGCCTCCTTTGAGGTTTAAGGCAAGGCCATATCTCGACAGCTTCTCAAACACCGACTACGCCTTTCCGTTGGCATTTGTTCCACTGGCTTTGGGCCACGAACCGCTGTGGCTCGGAGTAATTGGACTGATGGCTTGGTCAATTGCCAAGCATGCCTATGACGCAATCCAGGACATTCCCCAAGACAGTGACGCCGGCATCACCACCACCGCGGTTCATCTAGGTGTGCGGGGGACGCTTGTTTGGTCTGGAGTTTGGTGGCTGGTTTCAACAATCTTCTTTGGCCTTGTGAATCTCCCGCTGGCTGCTGCAAACGCCCTGATTGCCGGTTACCTCGTCCTCTCCGTGTGGAGAAAGCCAACTCCTGAGCAAGCCCATGACGTCTATAAATACTCGATAGCCTTCCCCTACGTCGCAGGTGCTGTGGCGGGTGTCCAACTGGTGGTTGGAATCACCTTCGGGATGTATCCATAAATGGCAAAAACTATCGTCGTCATCGGAGCCGGGCTCGGAGGTCTAACCTCAGCTGCCCTGCTCGCTCAGGCTGGACACAAAGTCACCGTATTGGAGCAGGGCGACTGGATCGGTGGCAAGAGCCGAAGAATAGAGGTTGCCGGGCAGGTAATTGACACAGGCCCCTCGCTCTTCACCTTCCCGGGTGTCTGGGAAACCTTCCTCGCAAAGTACCAAGCCCTTGGCGGCAAACTCCCCGAGGAGCTTGAGTTCATTCGGCTGGCCGAGGTGGGTAGGTACTTTTTCCGCGGCGACCAGATTGATATTCCAATCCCCCAAGAACATCAGTGGCACGCGCCTTGGCAAAGGTTTGTTGACGAGCATAAAGACCTCGCAGGACCCATAAACACACTCTTGACCTCGGCTCCAATGGATCTAAAGTCGCTTCCCGCTCTCGGAAAGCTTCTAGGTGTCTACGGCTCCAGGCTTTCCACAAACAACTATCTAAGGTCGCTTGATTGGATGCCCGATGGGCTCAAAGAACTGATCGCCATCCACACCCTCAATGCAGGGGTCTCTCCAGACCAAACACTCCCCATCTACGCCTCGATGACCGCCATCATGAGCGAGCAGGGAATCTCAGTTCCAAGAGGGGGAATGAACGAGGTTCCCAGAATGCTGGCGAAGCTGGCTCAAGACTCAGGTGCAGAGATTCTCACGGGCCAGCGGGTGAGTGCGATCTCCAAGAATGGGGTCAAGACCTCCGCCCAAAGCTTTAGCGCAGACATAGTGGTTTCTTCGCTAGACGCCTCACTCACCAATGCTCTTTTGACGGGGAAGAAGCCGAAGGTTGCTTCAAACAGATCCTGCTCAGGAGTGGCCATATACGCAGCACTAAAGCAGCCCCTGCCAGAGGGCACGGTAACCCACTCGGTCGTGATGCCAGATGATCCGGGCGACCTCTATCGCGCTCTCAAGTCAAACTCGGCACCTGAGCAAACCATGAGCTTTGTCAACTACTACGAGCCAGGGTCTGTCTATGCAAACAGCAAGGCAACAGTTGCGGTGTTGTTGACCGCGCCTGCCGATAGCGCCGACTATGACCTTGAGACCACTTGGGTAAGGGACGAAATTGATCGGGTCTCTAATCTGATTGGCCTCGATCGTCCTATCGACCAGTTATTTGAAGACTACAAAATCCTCAACGCAAACTACTTCGAGAGTTTTGGAGCACTGGGCGGTGCTCTCTACGGAGCAAAGAATCCACTTTGGCAGTCCGGGCCATTTCACAACCCGAGCTACCGAAGCCTCAGACGACCTTGGCTCTATCGGGTTGGTGCATCCGTTCACCCTGGAGGGGGAATACCTGCGGTGATGGGTGGAGCTATGAACTCGATTTCGAGTTTGATTTAGTTTTTCTCGTCGGTCTCAGCCTCGACAACGACCTCTTCAGCCTCTTCAGCGACGACCTCTGGTTCTATCGGCTTTCGGCTTTCTTCGATTGTCTTGCGTCGACTGATAGCCATTTCCTGCTCTGGAGTGAGAAGAGACTTGGTTTCTGCAATGAATTCTTCGATGGCATTCTGCTGAGACGGGAGCATGCGGAGTCGAGCTTCTGCCTCTTGAATTGCCGCCTGAGTTATCTCGAGGGAACGCATTGACAGTTTCTCGGCTCGAGACCTTGCATCGGCAATGATGTTTAGCGCCATGGACTCTGACTCTGCTGCCAATCTGTCAGCCTCAGTTCTGGCACTTTCTAGAGTTTGTTCTGCATTTTCGATTAGCGAACTGGCCTCGGCGGTGGCGGCACGAAGCTCACGCTCAGCCTCACTGCGCATGTCCTCTGCCTCTTTTTGGACCCTTCGGAAGATGTCCAGCGCCTGCTTCTCACCCTGGTCAATCTTCTCTCGAATCTCAGATTCAATCTCGGCATTGCGCTTTAGCAGCCGGGCGTTCTCAGTCTGGATTTTCTCGACCTCAGACTGAAGCTCGGCCTTGATCCTGGCTACGTAATTGTCTGCATCGGACCTGACGACTGCAGCTTCCTTGTCCAGTTGTGCGCGTTCGGCCTGAACGCGCTGCAACTCGTCTTCTGCTTCTTCCTTAATCTGGTTTGCATCGGCCTTTGCCTGAGAAAGCAACGTCTTGGCCTCACGCTGTGATTTTGCACTGAGCTTCGAAACTTCATCCTCGGCTTCGAAGCGAATTCTTTCGGCCTCTGCTTTGGCGGTTTCCCGAGTCTTGAGCGCGTCTTTGCCCGCATCGTTTATGAGCTTAGCCGCTTCGCTTTCCGCGAGCCGGAGGGTCTCTTCAAACTTTGCGCCAAGCTGTGCATAGCCGGGGGACTTGGCGGCCTTGAGCTGCTCCTCGACCTCAACGAGCCTCTCGCGAAGATTCTGCTGCTCGCGCACGGCTAGAGAGTTGTAGCTCTCTAGATCGGAAAGCGTCTTCTGCAGCCAGGCAATGTACTGGTCCACTTCGCCGCGGTTATAGCCACCAACGGACGTGCCGAAGACCTTCTTTGTTGGCTCGCTCATAGGTGAAAAGGGTAGCCCAATCCAGGGCTATTTACTAGCCTTCGGCTTGGGCTTGGAGGATTTTGCTTTTGCTTCACGCTCTGCTTTTTTTCGATCTAGCCTGGCTCTTCTAGAGTCAGAGAGCGCATTGGAAGAAAAGTATTTTGATGTCTCAGGATTGAACTGGCTATCTTCAGCCTCTCCAAGTGAGCCTTTCCAAGAGCGTATTTGCTCTTCAAAATCACTCTCGCTAGGAGCAGCGAAGTCCACTTTTGGGGCCTCGCTGTTTGTTCGGTTTACCGAAAACCATCGCCTGAAAATTCGTCTAATTTCCTGCGTCTCCTTGGGGATAGGCGCTATTCGCCCTCCGATTGTGAGTCTAGTCTCCCCAAGACCTCGAGGTCAGGCTCGTAACGGAATTCTCCACTCCAGCCTGCGTCAATGCCTGATCCCCCAACAATCAAGCCGTTTTCGATGACTACAAAAAAGCTTCCGTAGTCAGGGTGGGCTAGCGAATAGCCCTGCTCCGTCTGCTCAATTACCGTGGCTTCTTCGCTGAGCATTGCCCAGGCTGAGTAAACGGTAAAGAGTTCTTTTTGTTGGACCCCGACGATGTCATCAAATTCAAGGTTGTAAAGAGCAGCTACAAACTCGTCTCCGGGTTCATAAGTAAGTATGTAGCGATCTCCCGCCGAGGTAACTTCCTCGGTCATGCCGTTTTCTAAAAACAACTGGTAACTATCGCGGATTACATCTGCGTAGCTGACAACCTCCTCGGGCTCCTCTGGAGCGGCGGTGGCGATGAAGTTCTTCACTGCAGGTAGTTGATCAGCCGCTGGCAACGCTTCACCATCTGCACAGCCGGCAAGTAGTGGCAATAAAAGGGTTGCCAATAGAAGCTTTTTCATACCGGCAAAAGCCTAGTTCAAGGTGCCGAGAACCAATCGATTGCCAAGGTTGTGAACATAGGATTGGGCGAGGAGAGGCCCCATGCAAATCACAACCCGAGCAGTTCGCGCGCGCTGGTCACTGGCAGTGTTGTTCTTGGTCATGGGCATCAGCTCAATGGCTTGGGTTCCGCGAATTCCCGAGATCAAGAGCGACTTGGGACTAAACGACGCACAATTTGGCATAATGCTGGCCGCAAGTAGTGTCGGTGCCGTGTTGGGAGCCCAGTACTCGGGCAGGCTTGTCCATCTGCTGGGGTCAAAGAACACCCTTAGAATCTCGCAATTTGTCATGCCTGCCGGTGTCATAACAATGGGCCTGACGATGACGGTCCCTGGGATCATGACCGGGCTTTTCATCTTGGGTCTTGGATACTCCGCTATGGACATCGCCGCCAACTCTCAGGCTGTGATTGTTGAGAAAATCACAAAAAGACGGTTCCTTGCCTCGCTGCACGGAGCATGGTCGATTGGAACCTTCTTAACCGCGGTCTTTGGAGGTGCTGTGGTGAGCCTGCTCACACCAGGCGAGAACCTACTGATCCTTGGTGTCACCGCCATATTCATCTTCATCCCGCTGACGGAGCAAATGCTTGCAAGCGGTCAAGACGAGCACAAGGGTGCCGAGGGCTCGAGCTCCCAAATGCCTTGGTTCGGTGGCAAATATATTCTGCTGTGGGCGTTTGCCATTGGTTCTCTCGGGAGCTTTGTTGCCGAGGGTGCGGCTATGGACTGGGGGGGAATTCTTCTTGCGGAACACATGGGTGTAGGGCCCGGATTAACAGCTTCAGTTTTTGCCACATTTTCACTAGCGATGATCATCTCTCGCTTCACATCGGACCGCATCATGGAAAAACACGGAAGCTACAAAACCGTTTTGTTCGCTGGCATCTTTGGAGGTGGCTTTTGGGCTATCAGCATCCTCACGGCGGTGCCGCTTTCAGCAAGCAACCCCATTGCAGCCATGATCTTGATAAACGCAGGCTTCTTCGCTGCTGGTCTGGGCATCGGACCTATCTTCCCCGCCTACATTCTCGCGAGCGCCGAGATCCCGGGAGTCCCCCCTTCACTGGGCATCGCCAGAATCGGAGTCATCTCCATCGCTGGATACTTCATCGGCCCCACGATTACAGGTTTCATTTCGGAGCTGACCACTCTGCCAACTGCGTTGATGTACCCGGCAGGGGCTTTAGTTCTCTCTGGATACCTGGCCCGGTACCTAAAGACAATCAAATAAGAAACCCATCAAGTCGTGAAATTCTTGATGGGTTTCAGCGCGCTTGGAGGGACTCGAACCCCCAACCTTCTGATGCCCACATAAACCTAGAGCCATCTCGATGCCTGGTACTCAGCGAATACTTTCCTTACTGTGCCACTTTTACCTCGAATCACAATTGACTCAGCAAAAATGACATCTCCCCGCTTGCGCACCCCCGAGACCAGTGGTCCATCTGTAACGCCCGTGGCAACGAAGAAGGTGTTCTCAGTTCTAACCATTTCGTCCATTTCATAAACGTGATCGAATAAAAGCCCGGCCTGCTTTCCTCCCGCAATTTCAAAGTCGTCGCGCGGAGCAAGGATGCCCTGAATTTGACCACCCAATGCTTTCACGCCACAGGCAGTGATAATCCCCTCTGGCGAACCCCCTTGTCCAAGACACATGTCAATTCGACTCTCTGACCTCGCGGCCTGAATGCCGCCAGCAACATCACCATCGCGGAGAAGCCTGGTAGATGCGCCTGCGCTTCTGACCTGTTCAACAAGGTCCTCGTTGTATTCACGATCCAGAACTGCGACGAGAATCTCCTCCACCGGCTTCCCTGTTGCTCTTGAATACTCTTTGAGATTCTCTTTGACACTCATTCGGATATTGCAAACCCCGATCCCTGGCTTGCCCACCACGAACTTGTGCATCTTAAATACAGTCGATGCGTCCAGCATGGCGCCCCGTTCCGAGGCAGCAATCACGGAAATTGCATTTTGTCTTCCAGTGGCTGTGAGTGATGTGCCATCAATGGGATCGACGGCAATGTCAACCGTGGGGCCATCTCCAGTCCCAACGTGTTCACCATTAAAAAGCATCGGAGCTTTGTCTTTTTCGCCCTCTCCAATGACAACAACCCCGTCAAATTCCACAGTTCCCAGAAAAGCTCGCATAGCGTCGACTGCTGCGCCATCTGCAGCGTTTTTGTCACCCTTGCCAATGAATGGGTATGCCCTGATAGCTGCTGCCTCGGTTGCACGAACCAGCTCCATCGCGAGATTTCTATCAACATGAATTTCGACGCTCATGGGCTCAGACCCCTTTTCCTCTGGACACGGACTGTCGAATACGCTTTTGGGTTTTCTGGCAGGCCAACGATCTAAGCCAAGAAGAAGACATTCTCAAGGGTGAGAAATCCGTCGTCTGGGTTGCGACCATTGAGACCATCAAAGAAGTGTGCCATCTCACGCTGCCATCTCACATTTACCTCGAGGCCTTTCATTGCCTCGATGGACGCCTGTGCGTCGCTGGACTCAAAATAGCCAAATAGCGAGCCATCAGTACGATCCAGGAATAAGGAGTAGTTTCGCCAGCCTGCCTGGCTCAAAGCAGCAGTCATTTCCGGCCACACATTCTCGTGCACCAGAACGTACTCTTCTATTGTTGCCAGCTTCAGTTGAAGGCGAAAACCTACTCGCTCCAGGATTGTCTCACCTTCTCTGCTCATAAACTAACTTGACGTGACTCGGTTCAAGTTCGGCTAAAGAGCGGACACCGAGCAACTTCATAGTTCGCAACATTTGGCCTTGCAGAATTGTCAGAGCCCTGTCTACCCCTTCTCGCCCTCCGGCCATAAGACCATATAAGTAAGCCCTTCCGACGAGAGTGAAGCTCGCACCTTGTGCCATCGCAGCAATAACATCAGCACCATGCATGATGCCGGTGTCGATCATGACCTCTAAATCGTTCTTTAGCTCGCGACGCACCTCTGGAAGAAGATAGAAAGGGACTGGGGCTCGATCCAGCTGACGACCGCCGTGATTTGACAAAACTACGGCGTCAACCCCTAGGGAGGCGAGCTTCTTTGCATCACTAACATTCTGAACACCTTTGACAATTACCTTTCCGCCCCACTGCTCCTTGATCCATTGCAAGTCCTCGAAATCAACTGTTGGATCGAACATTGTGTCAAGCAACTCGCCGACGGTCCCGTTCCATGAATCCAAAGAGGCAAACTTCAATGCATCAGTTGTCAAAAAATTGATCCACCATTCCGGCCTTGGCAAAGCATTGGTGATGGTCTTTAGGGTCAAAGCTGGGGGTATCGTCATGCCGTTGTACTTGTCTCGGAGGCGATCGCCGGCAACTGGGACATCCACTGTCAACATTAGGGCGTCAAATCCGGCAGCCTTTGCCCGCTCCACTAACGCCATCGAGCGGTCGCGATCTTTCCACATGTAAAGCTGAAACCAGTTGATGCCTTCCGGTGCAACCCCGGCAACCTCCTCGATTGATCGAGTACCCATGGTCGAAAGGGCAAAAGGTATTCCAAACTCTTCTGCAGCTGTGGCGCCCGCAAACTCGCCCTCCGTGTGCATCATTCGAGTAAATCCCGTTGGAGCAATGCCTAGAGGCATCGAAACTCTCTTTCCGAGAACTTCTAGGCTGAGGTCTACGTCCCTAACGTCTTTGAGAATGCTTGGCTGGAACTCAATTCCCTCAAAGGCCTTTCTGGCTCGGCTGATAGAAATTTCCATATCCGCTGAGCCGTCTGTGTAGTCAAATGGGGCCTGGGGTGTTCGCCGCTTGGCAATACTCCTAAGGTCGTAGATCGTGTGCGCCCCGCTCAACCTCCGCCTTCTACCGTTCAAAACCAAAGGCTTGAACTTCAGAAGCTGGAGAATGTCCTTGGGATTGGGGAACCTGCGCCTGATTTTAATTTTCGACATATTTATTACTGGTACCTGACTATTTTTGGATCAGTAGTTACGACGACGTGCGTTCCGAAACTCAGGGCATCCCCGTTTGAACATGGCGAACCATTTACAGAGATCTCTGAATTTTCCGAGGTCGGCATTTCGAGAGTCGCTCTCACCCCAAATGGAATTTCCAGATTTGTAACCAGGTCACCACTGTTATTGATTTCCCAGTGAATAGCTAGTCTTCCGTAAGATGTTGCGATGTCAGCCTCAGCGTACTTGAACCCAACTGCAGGTCTTGGAGCCACAATTGTTTTGCGATATCCAGGTGAGTCGAAACTGGGTGCGATTCCGGCAACGTTACGGTAAATCCAATCCACAACGGCTCCGTAGGCGTAGTGGTTGAAGGAGATCATCGAGGGGTCATCTTGACCCTCGTTGGCGGTATTCATTTCACCTGAGTGGATTGAGCCGTCCTCGCGGATAGCGTCCCAGCGCTCCCAGATAGTGGTCGCGTCTTTGTCTACCTGATAAAGCCAAGAACGAATCTCACGACGCATGAGCATCAAGTATGCCTCGGGGAAGTACCCGTTTTTCGATAGTGCGTGCAGGATTAGCGGCGTACCAAGGAATCCGGTTGAAATCGCGCCGTTATCGCGACGCACCATTGCAGCGAGGTTCTTGGCAGTTTCAGCACGCTCAGCAGCTGGCACAAGGTCAAACTCTAGAGCGATTGCGCTGCCGGCGGTCGTGCTCTTGGCGTGATTACCCATCTCAGCCCAGAGGTCGCGCCTGAGCTCGTTTGCAAGCTCTTGGTGGTGCTTCGCACCGTCGTTGGTGCCCACCAGCGACTCAACCCACGCGGTTATGTCGGCCGATCGGACGAAAAATGCGTTGGCCACGAAGTCGGCAGACACCTTTGCTTTCCAGGGCTCTGCACTGGGAGCATCAGGGTCGCACCAGTCGCCAAACTGAAACTCGGTCGGCAGAAACTTTTCGCCCTTGCGCCTGGTATGAAGTGCGTTCACCCAGCGCCGCATCGAGGTCAGCTGATTACGCAGCACCTCGAGGCCACCAAAACACTCGTAGCTCGCCCAGGGCACAATGGTAGCGGCATCAGCCCAGCCGGCACGGCCCTGAACCTCCCAGTCGCCAATGCGAGGCATCCGTTTTAGAAGGTCAGGTATCACCGCACCAACGTCTCCGTTGTCATCCTGATCAAGCGCGAGGTCGGTCAACCAAGAGCGCCAGAAACTCTCGGTATCAAACAGTGTGTTGGCTGCGTAGGCGAAAGCCTGGGCGTCGCCGGTCCAGCCGAGGCGCTCATCGCGCTGAGGGCAGTCAGTCGGCACACCCACAAAGTTGTCGCGTTGTGACCAGACCACGTTTTCGTGAAGTCGGTTTAGGCGGGTGTCTGATGAGACAAAGTGACCGCGCTTGCTGGTGTCAGAGCTGATTGCGATGCCAACACCCGAGATGACCTCGGCGTCGGTCACTACATCAGCAAACCTGAAGCCGTGGAAGGTGAACACCGGGGTTAGGATGTGGCGTCCGTCGCGATCGAGGGTGTAGTGGTCCGTGGCCTTCGCACTGCGAAGCGCCTTGGTGTGGAGCTTGTCGCCCGCTTCGAGCACCTCAGCGTGACGAATGACAACGGTTTGGCCTTTTTTGCCCTCAACCGTGAGCTCGACCCAGCCCGAAATGTTTTGCCTCGCGTCAAGCAGAGTGCGGTCACTCTGCGGGGTTAGTTTCATTGGGAAACGCTCAACGACTCGAATTGGCGAGGTGTTTCGGGGTTGCAGCACCGCCTTGTCGAGTTTTCGCACAGTTACAGGAGGCCAGGCAGAGTCGTTGAAACCGGGTTTGTTCCAGCCAACCTGAGTCAGGTTGAAATCAATCGTCGAGCCGTCATAGATGTCACCAAAACGGACTTCACCGGTTGACGCCCTCCAGCTGCCATCGCTGACCACCAAATCGCGCGAACCGTCGGCGTGAAGAATTTCGAGCTGCAGAATCACCGAGGTCTTCTCGCCATAGTTGTTGTACTGATCCATGAAACCAAACTTGCCGCGGTGCCATCCGTCACCAACCATCACGCCTAGAGCGTTATCTCCTGCGGCAATGAGGTTGGTCACGTCATAGGTAGCAACGTTCAACCTGAAGTCATAGGCGGTCCAGCCCGGGCTCAAGAACTCGTCGCCCACCTTGGCGCCATTGATTGAAACCTCGTATAGACCCTGGGCAGAGACGTAGAGTCGCGCCGAGACCGGGCGGCTCGAAGTACTGAATACCTTGCGCAGCAAAGTGGCGGGGTCGCTGGCGCCACTGCCGTCTCCGATTGCCTGACCCAAAAACTCTTCGCCAGATAGGAGGCCGGCTTCCAGGCGAAGGGTCGGGCCAAAGCTTGTCCAGCCCAACTGAGTCTTCACTCTTACTCGGTAGTAGCGAACTTCGCGACTTCTGAGTTCGCCAGCTGGCGCCAAGACTTCATGCTGTTCAGACGACTCCACCTCAACTGCGGCAATTAACTCTGCAAAATTTGGGTCCGAACTAACCTGCACCTCGTAACCAAGCTGCTCCAATTCTGCCGCGACCGAGCTCACCTGCCAACTCAGCAGCGGGTTGTCGCCGGGTAAGCCAATCAGGTCAGCCGGGTGCTGTGAACGTAGCGACACAACTTGAGTTTGCGCATCGGTGGCGCCAGAGTTTGCGGGCTTTGACATTGGTGACCTTTCAACTTTGAAATTTGCTACACGGAAAATGTGCCACCAGCCTACATTGAATCGTTTCAAGCACAAATCCTATTTTTGATAGTAGGAGGCATCGCGGTACCCCAAGTCACGCAGATGTTGGGCAAGCTGGCGATTTACCCGGTGCCGGATGATGCACCCAGATTGCGGGCGTTACTTGATTGTTATTGATTTGGGTTGACGATATTACAGATTCCCAATTAATCTATTTGGACATTGAAACGATTCAATGTATGGCGGTCAGTCAAACAAAGCTGGCCAAATTTTCGTAATGGAGGTAGTGATTTGCTTTTTCGTAACTCAAAACGCAGGGTCCTGGTATTAGCTGCCGGATTAGCTGCAGCTGCACTGGTCCTCGCGGGCTGTGCCACCGGCGACGCAAGCTCGGACGGTTCAAGCACCGGCAACGGTTCTGACGGCTCTGGTGAGTCAGAAATCACCGAGCCAGTAGACCTTTCGTGGCTAGTCGACAATGGCGAAGCTACTGTGGTGATGGCGAACGCGTTGGTCGATGCCTTCAAGGAGATTGAGCCAAACATCACCATCACGATTGAGACTAGGGAAGGTGGCGCCCCCGGCGACAACCTGGTAAAGACGCGCCTTGCAACCGGAGAAATGAATGACCTGCTGCTTTACAACACCGGATCCTTGTTCCAGGCGATTAATCCAAGCGAGACCCTAGTTCCGATCACCAACGAGAGCTTCGCTGGCGCAATCAATGAATCCTTCGAACCCACCGTTACCGCGGGCGGAGACGTCTTCGGCGTGCCAATCGGCACCGCAATGGGTGGCGGAATTCTCTACAACAAGAAGGTCTATGCGGACTTGGGCCTCACCGTGCCGGTCACCTGGGATGAATTTATGGCCAACAACGCCGCCATCAAGGCTGCCGGTATAGACCCCGTGATTCAAACATACGGCGAAACCTGGACCTCACAGCTGTTCGTGCTTGGCGACTACCACAATGTCGAGGCTGCGGAGCCTGGATTCTGGGAGCGCTACACCAACAACGAGGCGAAGTATGCAGACACTCCTGCCGCGGCTCGTGGTTTTGAATACTTGCAGCAGCTGCACGAACTGGGCTACTACAACCGTGACTACACAACCGCCACCTTTAACGATGGACTGGTTCAGCTTGCCAACGGCACCGGTGCTCACTACCCAATGTTGTCCTTCGCAATTGCATCGGTCCAAGAGCTTGTGCCTGACGCAGTGAACGACATCGGCTTCTTCGCGCAGCCAGGCCCAAGCGCTGACACCAACGGTCTAACCGTCTGGACTAGCGCTGGTCTATACATCTCTGCAACCTCGCCAAACATCGATGCCGCTAAGAAGTTCCTTGCGTTCGTTGCCACCCCAGAGGCTTGCGATGTGCAGACCGCTGCGATAGGTGCGACCGGACCCTACTTCATTGTCGGCTGCGAGCTGCCCGATGATCTCGTTCCCGTGGTCACCGACATGCTCCCTTACTTCGAGCGTGCCGGAGGAACCACTCCAGCGCTTGAGTTCCTATCACCAATCAAGGGACCGGCTCTGGAGCAGATTACCGTTGCCGTTGGCACCGGCCAGTACACAGCCGCAGAGGGTGCTCAGATCTACGACGAAGACGTAGTGAAGCAAGCTCAGCAGCTGGGTCTACCCGGCTGGTAAACAAGCAAGTAACCTAAGCTAGTTGGAGGCCCGGCACTTGATCGTGCCGGGCCTCACTCTACAAAGATGTGGTGAGCATGACATCAGTTACGCACAAGCAATCAAAAGCATTAAAAGAAAAAACAACGGTGCGGAGGAAGCGCCGCTTCAACCCCTACCCGATGTGGTTTCTAATTCCGGGTGCGGTCATTTACCTTGTTCTATTTATCTTTCCAACCATCGCCTCGCTATTCTTCAGCCTCACCCGATGGACTCTCTTTGACGCGCAATTCATTGGTCTAGACAATTACACCCAATTCTTCTCTGAGCGATTTTTGGTTCAAGGACTTTACAACACGGTCTTTTACGCTTTCTTCACCTCCGGCACGAAGGTAGTTCTCGGAATGCTCTTGGCGCTATGGCTAACCGGCCGCGTCTTTGGTCAGGGCTATCTGCGGGCAGTCATTTTCTTCCCGGTGCTGGTCAGCACCATCGGTGTGGGAATCACCTTCAAGGTGCTGATGGATCCCTTTGACGGCCTTATCAACGGCTCGCTCACGGTCTTCGGGGTCGAAGGGCCGTTGTGGCTCGCTGACCCAGACACGGCGCTTCTGTCAATTGCACTGGTAGACCTTTGGAAGGGCGTCGGCATAGCAACCGTAATTTACATTGCGGGCCTCTCTGCGATTCCGCAGGAGTACAACGAGGCGGCAACCGTTGATGGCGCATCGGGCTTCAGGCGCTTCAAAGAGATCACCTTTCCACTGCTGATGCCGGCGACCTCAACAGTAATAATTCTCTCGCTAATTGGTGGCCTGAGGAGCTTCGACCTGATTTGGGCGATGACCAAGGGTGGCCCGGGGTTTGCCTCAGACGTGATGGCCTCGATGATTTTCAAGCAGTACCAGGCTGGTTTTTACGGCCTTTCCACTGCGGGCAACGTGGTGCTATTCGTTTTGGTTGCGGTCATTATTTATCCGCTGTCGCGGTATCTGAACAAGAAGACGGTTGAGCTCTAGATGCGCGCTCAAAGAATCCTGAAGGTAGTTTCGGGTGTCGTCGGTATTGTGGTCACGTTCGGGCTCTTCGTGGTTCCTTTTATTTTTATAGCCCTGACCGCGGTGAAGAGTCGGGCCGAGGCGGGCCTGCTTGAGTTCTCGCTGCCGCGCGAAGGTTACTTTTTTATGGAGAACCTTACCCAGGTAATTGAAGCGCGGGAGTTTATGCTGGTGCGCGCATTCTGGAATTCAACCGTGCTCACGGCGGCATCGGTAGCGCTCATGGTTATTGCCGGAGCGATGATTGCCTTTGTTCTACAGCGGCGTAAATCTAGATGGACCGGGTTGATTAATGCGCTGGTCTTGGCCGGGCTAATTATTCCGCCCGCTGTGGTCCCAACCATTTGGGTGATGCAAGGCCTTGGACTTTTCAAGACGCTCCACGGGCTGATTTTCATTGAGGTCGCATTCGGCATAGCCTTCTGTATTTTGCTGTTCCGGGCTTTCATAGCCACAATTCCGCGCGAGTTGGATGAAGCCGCGGTAATCGACGGTGCAGGGCCGATCCGCCTATTTTTCCAGGTGATTTTCCCGCTGTTGAGGTCAGTTATTTTCACGGTCGTGATACTGCAGTCGATTTTTGTTTTCAACGACTTCCAAAACCCGCTTTACTTCCTGCCGGGGGATCAAAACGCCACCGTTCAGCTGACCCTATTCAATTTTCAGAGTCAGTTCCTGACAGCGTTCAACCTGCTGTTCATGAACATCCTGATCATCACAATTCCGATGTTGGTGCTGTTCCTGTTCTTCAACAAGCGGATTGTCGAGGGGATGACCGCCGGCGCGGTCAAGGGCTAAGCAACAACCGAAACGTTCCTGCCGAGCTAGTCCCTTGGCAGGTAACTTGACAATTCGAAGTCAGAGTTGCGAATTATGGCGCGCACGTCTTCAAGGGTTTTGCCGGTGAGACCGTGGGCCCGTGCCTGAATCAGCAAATTGCCTATGGCGGTAGCCTCAACCGGTCCCGCAATCACCTCAACCTGGCAGTAGTCCGCCGTGAGCTGACACAACAGCTGGTTTTGGCTGCCGCCACCGGTGACGTGCAACCGATCAAAACTCAGGCCCGTAAGCTCGCTAAGCTGAGCGAGAGCAACCGAATAGCTTTTTGCCAGCGAGTGCAAAATAACGGATGCAACCTCGGCGGGACTGGTGGGCCCGGGTTTGTTGGTCTCGATGAGTTGCTCGGCGATCAGCTCGGGCATCGGCCCGGGAGCCACAAATCTTGGGTCGGCTACGTCGATGATTGCCACTGGTGGCAGCTCGGCGGCTTGGTCAAGCAGCTGGTGTAGGTTTTGCGATTCGCCTTGCTCTTGCCAGTAACGCAGGCTCTCTGAAAGTAGCCACAGCCCACTAAGGTTCTTGAGGTAGCGAACTCGGCCGTCAACACCCAGCTCATTACTGAAATTTGCCTGACGCGAGGCTTCACTCAAGATGGGGTCGGCTATTTCGGCACCCAGCAGTGACCAGGTGCCGCTGGACAAAAAAGCGAAGTTGGGCTTGGCAGCCGGGTTGCCGACCACCGCAGATGCGGTGTCGTGCGAACCAACCAGCACCACGCGAGTCTGGCTCATGCGTCTGCCGAACTCGTGTTTTATTTTGCCCAGCTCTTCACCGGCGTCTGCCAGCGGGGCGAACTTTGACGGGTCTATCTTGAGTCGCTGCAGCAACTCGGCGCTGAACTCCCGGGTGCGCGCATCGAGCAACCCAGTTGAAGAGGCGTTGGTCCGTTCGGTTTTTGACAGCCCGGTGAGCAGATAACCAATCAAGTCGGGCAGCAGCTGCAGCTGCTCGGCCTGAGCCCAGAGCTCGGGCTGAAGTGCCTGCTGTCTGGCAATTTGATAGAGCGAATTGAAGGGCAAGAACTGCATGCCGGTAAAGCCGTACAGCTGGGCAAAATCAATTTGCGAGTGAACTTGGTCTACCCCAATTTGGTTTTGCGGGTCACGGTAACAGGCCGGTTGGTCAAGTAGCTCTCCTCCTGCGACCAGGCCGTAGTCCACCGCCCAGGTGTCAATGCCAACACTCACCACGTCGCGCCCCATTCGCTCTCCATAGGCCCCGAGTTCGCGCAAACCGGTTCGAACCTGAGAAAACAGCTCAGTGAAGTTCCAAACTAAGAGATCTGCACGCTGAATTGGTCCGTTGCTGAATCGGTGGACCTCGCGAACGGTCAGCCTGCCGCTACTAACCAGGCCAGCTATTACTCGCCCCGAAGACGCCCCGATGTCGATGGCACCGAACAGAGCTGATTGGGAAGCCAATTCGGGTTGACCGCCCACGATTATCGCAAGAACGCTGCGGCAACCCCAGCGTCTACCGGAATGTGGAGCCCGGTCGTGTGCGAGAGGTCGCCAGTAGTGAGGGCAACCACTGCGTTGGCCACGGTCTCGGGCAGCACCTCGCGCTTCAGCAGCGTGCGCTGAGCGTAGTAGTTACCCAACTCCGCCTCTTTCACACCGTAAACCTTGGCTCGGGCCGCGCCCCATCCATCTGCAAAAATACCCGAGCCACGAACTACCCCGTCTGGATTTATGCCGTTCACGCGGATACTGTGTGCGCCCAACTCTGCAGCCAGCAGCCGCACCTGATGGGCCTGGTCTGCCTTGGTAGCCGAGTAGGCGATGTTATAGGGTCCAGCAAATACGCTGTTCTTGCTGGAGATGTAGATTATGTCTCCGCCCATACCCTGCTCAATCAAAATTCTTGCAGCCTCGCGTGAAACCAAAAATGACCCCTTGGCCATCACGTCGTGCTGAAGATCCCAGTCGCGCTCAGTGGTCTCAAGCAATGGCTTCGATAACGAGAGTCCGGCATTATTCACAATCAGGTCAACACCACCAAAGTGCCTAACCGCATCGGCGAGCGCCGCCTTAATTGACTCTTCACTTGTGACGTCAACCGAAACGGCGAGCGCTGCATCGCGACCGAGGTTTTCGGCAACCTGCTGCGCGGCTTCGAAGTTTAGGTCAGCGACCACGACGCACCCCCCCTCAGCAACCACGCGTTCTGCAATGGCCTTTCCTATGCCCGAGGCACTGCCGGTTATGAATGCCACCCGAGTTGACAGACGCTTGGGCTTAGGCATCCGCAGCAGTTTTGCTTCCTCGAGCAACCAGTATTCGATGGCAAACTTTTCAGCCTCAGCTATAGGTTCGTAGCTCGAGATAGCTTCCGCGCCCCGCATCACGTTTATCGCATTGATGTAAAACTCACCCGCCACTCGCGCCGTCTGCTTATTGACTCCGAAGGAAAACATGCCCACACCTGGAATCAGCACAATCGCCGGGTCCGCGCCACGCATCGCTGGTGAGTCTTTCTTAGCGAAACTGCGGTAATAGCGCTCGTAGTCAGCTCGAAACTGCTGGTGAAGTTTTAGAATGCGGGCTTTCAGTTTTTCAATATCAGTGTCACCGGGCAGGTCAACCGCCAGCGGGCGAACCTTGGTGCGCAAAAAGTGGTCAGGGCAGCTGGTGCCAAGTGCGGCTAGCTTCTTGTATTTCGTGCTGGCCATGAATTCAAGTACTTCGGGGGCATCGGTGAAGTGCCCGACCATCGGCTTATCAGTTGAAGCCAAGCCACGCAGCAGTGGCGCAATTGCCGAGGCGCGCTCACTGCGACTAGCTGGCTTGAGCGCTTGAAAACCGGCAACTGGCCTACCAAAAGGCTCTTTCTTGCCGTGCTGCCTGATGTATCTTTCGGCAGACTTGATTATTTCAAGCGAGTGTTTTTCTGTTTGAGAGCTGGTGTCGCCCCAGGCAGTCATTCCGTGACCGCCCAGAATACAGCCGATGGCCTGCGGGTTCTGAGTCTGAATCTTCTCGATGTCGAGACCCAGTTGAAATCCGGGCCTGCGCCAGGGAACCCAAACCACACGGTCTCCAAAAATTTTCTTTGTTAAGCCTTCCCCGTCTTTGCTGGTTGCAATGGCAATGCCGGAGTCGGGGTGCAGGTGGTCAATGTGAGCCTTATCAACCAGAGCGTGCATCGCGGTATCGATGCTGGGCGCAGCCCCTGAATTACCGTGCAGGCAGAAATCGAGGGCAGCCACCATCTCATCTTCGTGCCTTACGCCGCGATAAACCTTTTTCAGGCCACGGATTCGGTCTAGGCGCAGAACCGCCAATCCTGCCTCGGTAAGAGTTCCGAGGTCACCGCCCGAGCCCTTGACCCACATCAATTCAATGGTTTCACCCGACGCCGGGTCTAGGGCTTGACCCTTGGCCGAAGTGTTGCCCCCGGCATAGTTGGTATTTTTAGGGTCACTGCCTAATCGGTTCGATCTTTCAATCAGCTTGGCAATGGTTTCTGGCTGTGACATTGAAATTTATGCTCCCCAGCCAGCCTGGTTTCCACCAACGCGAGTCTCCCCAATTTGAGCGAGATAGCCGCTTGCTAGAAATTCTGCCATGGGGTCTGCTGCCAACCCACGGCCAGCACGCCACTGGGCGAGCGCGGGGCGAACATCTAGGTAGAAGGCATCCATGAAAATGTCGTTTGCTCCCATTACATCTCCAGCCTCCTGAGCGCGCTCTAGTGCACCGAGGTCAATCATCAGTGCCCTGGCAGCCATCTCAACTACGTTGAGCACTGAGCGAATCTGGCCCGGGATTTTGGCTTCGATGTTGTGCCCCTCATCGAGCATGAAGGTGACATTGGATTTCTTGTCAAAGCTACCGCCACGAATTACCTCAAACATGATCCGGAACAGTTGAAACGGATCAGCCGCACCGACAATCAGGTCATCATCGGCATAGAAACGCGAGTTGAAGTCAAATGACCCGAGTTTTCCCAGGCGTAATAGCTGCATCACGATGAACTCGATATTGGTACCGGGGGCATGGTGCCCGGTGTCAAGACATACCACCGCTCTTTCACCCAGCGCCATAACCTGTGCGTAGGCGGTTCCCCAGTCAGGAACATCGGTGTGATAGAAAGCCGGCTCAAAAAACTTATACTCAAGTACTAGGCGCTGGCTCGGCCCAATTTGCTCGTAAATCTTGCCAAGTGAATCGGCCAATCTGTCTTGACGATCCCGCATGTCATCCTGACCGGGGTAATTTGTGCCATCGGCCAGCCAAATTTTTAGGTCGCGCGAGCCGGTCTTGCCCATAATTTCGATGCACTCGAGGTGGTGATCGATGGCGCGCTTGCGCACCTTGGAATCAGAGTGGGTCAGGCTGCCGAGCTTATAAAGCTCGTCTTGAAACGTATTCGAATTGATGGTGCCCAGCTCAAGGCCGTGGTCGGCAGCGAAGCTTGAAAGCTGGGAGTAATCATCGACTTTATCCCAGGGGATGTGCAGAGCGACTCGCGGCGCCAAACCGGTGTACTTATGCACCTGGGCAGCATCTTCAATTTTCTCGAATGGGTTTCTGGGCACACCAGGCTGCGGGAAGACCTTAAATCGGGTCCCGGTGTTTCCGTATGCCCAGGAGGGCACCTCGATTTCAAGCTGCTCAAGATTGGCGAGTGCCGCCTCATTAACGCTCATATTCCCCTATCTTTCCGTGTTATCCGCCGCAAGGCCGCCAAGCTGGGACTCTAAGTTGAAGGTTTCAGTCAGCAGGGTTAATCCCTCGGTTTTTGTCGTATCCGAAGCATCAAAAAATTTATCTGTTTCGCGCTGCCATCGATCTTTCAACGCAATGGTTGACATGCCTGCTGTCGGGTCAACCCCGGCCTCGGTCACGAAACAACCCACCAAGAGCCCACAGGTGTCCTCAAAAATTGAGTAGTTTGCCCAGCCGGTGCTTTCAAGCGCCCTGGGCATTTCGGACCAAACTTGCTCGTGGTAAGCCAAAAACTGCCCAGGCTTCTCAGGATTTACCTGCATCCAGAAGCATTGTCTGGTGGCTTCAGTTGGCAATGTTATTGACCTCGATACTCTTTGAATCGTTTCAATGATTCTGGCATTTAGCGGCTATCTTAGCAACCTGGTTATTCTAGGGTTACCAAATCGTTGCCACCCTAATATGGGGGCTGGTGGGGCGTTACTTGTCACCGAGGAGCGCATCCCTAGAATTGAAATGTTCAAAATTGAGTTAGAGGGTCAGCCATCAATTCTCAACCAGCCAGACCGAGAGTTCAAGATGTTGCGCGGATTGCAGGGGTCGCAGTTGGCACCGTTTCGAACGTGCTGAATCACCCGACACGCGTGACACCCGCGACTCGGAAGCGAGTTCAAGAGGCAATCGACCAACTTGGGTTCATAAGGAACGATGTGGCTCGTCAATTGAAGGCTGGCACGAGCAAAACCTTGGGGCTAATTGTTCCAGACGCCTCAAACCCATTTTTCGCCGAAGTCGCCCGCGGAAGTGAAATCGAAGCCCAGGAAGCCGATTATTCGCTGCTGATGGGCAACAGTGGCCAGGATGTGGAGCGCGAGTCGAAATATTTCTACCTGTTTCAAGAACAGCGAATCAGTGGGGTCTTGGTTTCGCCAATTGAAGACGTGAGAGAGGAAATAGAGTCGATGCGAAGCCAAGGCACACAAACGGTATTGGTAGACCGAAAGGCCGATCCGTCAATTTGCTGTTCAGTGTCTGTTGACGACATCGCCGGCGGTCGAATGGCGCTACAGCACCTAATTGATCAGGGTTATCGAAATATTATTTTTGTAGCTGGCCCACTTGAAATTCAGCAGGTGGCCGACCGCCTCAGCGGCGCTCGCGAAGCCATTAGGCAATCGCGCGGCGGCGCCCAGCTGCGAGTAATTACTACGAAAAATCTGGATGTCCTTGATGGTCGCGAGGTGGGAAGCCAAATTGTGGCCATGCCGCCGATTGAACGTCCCGATGCTGTATTTGCCGCCAATGACTTGCTCGCGGTTGGCGTGCTGCAGGCATTCGTCTTTAACGCCTCGATAAAGGTCCCCGAGGAGATAGGCCTTGTGGGCTATGACGACATCGCGTTCGCAGAATCGGCGATTGTGCCGCTGACCTCAATCAAGCAACCCGCCAGGCTACTGGGCAAGACCGGCGTCGAGATGCTAATCGAAGAGATTGAAGACCCCTCGGGCCACCGGCATCGCCAGATCACGTTTCAGCCCGCACTGGTGGTGCGCGAAAGCACTACCGGCCCAAGTGCGCGGTAGCAGCTTGCCTTTGCAAACAATCCTGTTGGTCGCAGCAATTATTCAGGACACGGATGGCCGCATGCTCTTCGGGCGCCGCACTGATCACAAGTCATAGGCACCGAGGACTACCACGAAACAGTTGCCCTACCTGCCTTGTATGTGGCAACAGGGTGAGCAAAATCCATTGGCCGGCTTTGTTCGGCCTCGAGCAATCTCAATTTTGGAAATTTGCTAATCAGGCTTTCGATCGCCACACGAAGTTCCACTCGCGCGAGTTGCTGGCCAACGCAACCATGAATTCCATGTCCGAAGCCAAGGTGACCGAAAGCGTCCCTTGTGACATCAAATTGATTGGGATCAGGGAACACCTGAGCATTACGGTTTGCCGCGACAGGTGATACGGCTACAGAATCCCCCTTGCTAAAGCGAAAGCCCTGTAACTCGACATCCTCTGTGGCAGTCCTTGAAAATAGGGTCAGGAACATCGCTCCATACCGCATGAATTCTTCGATCGCAGCAGGAATGAGGCTGGAATCATTTCGCAGTTTCTCCAGCTCAGAGGGATTCTGAAGCAGAGCTACCGTTGTGGTAGTGATCATGTAGGCCACGGAGTCGCGCCCGGATACAAATAAGACAAAGGCGAGACCCTCCTCCTCCACTTCACTCAGGTCAGACTTGATCATTTCTCCTAGGACAGAGTCGTCTGGGTTGAGTCGCTTGATTTCAAGCACCTCTCGAACAAAGTAGACCTTCTCGGCCTGTGAAGAATCTCCCGCAAATAGCCTGTAGTACTTGTCTTGAAGGTGTTCAGGTATGCCCAAGACATGTCCGTGCACAGCGGTAGAAATTGGATTGGAATACTCATGCTCGAGATCCACGCCGGGTCCAATAGCGCTTAAGTGAGATATCTGCTTGTTCACGATTTCACGAACCTTTGGTTCGTGCCCTTTCGCGGCACGAACCGAGAACTTACCTAAGATTGTGCGGCGAATCCTTGCGTGTTCCGGACCATCAATAGCTAGAAGTCCAGCTAGTCGAGAAGCTTCTTCTGCCCGCTCATCTGGCTCCTGGTCGCCAAACGCAACCTGAGTCAGAGCACCTGGAATTCTTTGAGGAAGTTGACTAAATCGCGAATCCACAAGCAGATCTCGAGCTAAGGCGTGATCAGTAACGATCCACCCTTGGTGGCCGTCTGTGAAGCTCAACGGGCTTGCCTTCCCTTCCTTTGCCCACTCAGCCAGTGTCGGAGAGGGTTTCAGAGGAGTGCCGTCAGTGGGAAGAACTCTTTGATGGGAGACTGGACACTTTCTAGTTTCTGTAGATTCTGTGTTTAGGTCTTCGTTCAATATCTTCTCTCTCCCTGGTTCGCCCTGATGGCTTTCTCAACGACTGGACGCATGGAGCGAAATTCTTTTGGCATGTTCAATCCAACAAGGCCTTTCAATTGACCTTTAGACTTTGCTACAGCAACAAACTTCAGCGAGTCCTCACTCCCAGCTATAACCTCAACTTCTGAGTCTGCGCCAACCTCGCCCAGAATAAGCGCCCTGTGGTCGGCTAGCTCTGACCAGAAATAAGGCACTGGGAGTTCACTTGGTTTACCCGTTACGATTAGAGTCCCTACTGACGCCGCTTGTCCAATTGCCATCATTTGGTGCTCAATACGGCTAGCCTCTTTGGGGCTACTGTTCCAGCAAGCCACATCGCCTACCGCGTAAATGCCTGAGGCTGCTCGGCCAGTTGCATCGCAGAGAATGCCATTCGAAGTATCCAGGCCGCTTCCATGTAGCCAGCTGACATTAGGAACACTGCCGACCGCACCGATCACCAAGTCAGCCACAACCTCGAATCCATTGCTCAGAACTGCCAAAGTGCCCAAAGGACTTCCCGAGAGCTCTTCAACCGTGCAATCCATCTGAAGCTCTACGCCTAGATCAAGAAGAATCCTCGTTGCGGCTTTGGAGAGTATTTCTAAATCAGCACCTAGTCTCGGATGGGGGAAATTGCCCACTAAAGTGACTCGGTGCCCTAGCTGAGCCAAAGTTGCTGCCATTTCAGACCCAAGCACACCTGCACCAATAATGAGAATCTGCCCGTCGGCTTTGATTGCAGATTTGAGGTTTTTGGCATCATCAAGTTGCCTTAGGTATGAAACTTGAACTTCAGAGCTAATGCCCGTCAAGGTTCTAGCTTTAGCCCCCGTTGCTATCAATAGATGTTCGTAATCAAATGTGCCCGCCGATGTAAAGACCTGAGCCTCTGAGGGGTCGAGTCGCTCTGCCGTCACGCCCATGTGAAAAGAGATTCCTAGGTCCTCTAGACGTTTTTTCGAGGTCAGCTGAACTCTTTCTTCTCCCCACTGTCCTGAGAGAAATTGCTTTGACAAAGGAGGTCGCTGGTAGGGAAGCTCGGACTCACTTCCAATAATGGTGACCGAGCCCTTGTACCCCTGCTCTCTGAGGGTTTCTGCGGCTGTAAGGCCGGCCACAGAGCCTCCAACAATTAGGACGCCCTTGCTCACTAGCTCTCAATCAGCTGAATCGCCCTGGCCGGGCAAAGTGAGGCTGCCTTTCGTGCAAGGTCCTCTTGAGCCTCCGGGACCTCAGGCCGCAAGGCTATAACAATTCCCTCGTCATCTTGATCAAAGAGCTCCGGTGCAAC
Organism: Aquiluna sp.; assembly: GCA_028144365.1. Lineage (GTDB taxonomy): Bacteria > Actinomycetota > Actinomycetes > Actinomycetales > Microbacteriaceae > Aquiluna. The sequence goes on along the minus strand of JAOGAX010000001.1, from coordinate 20,136 downwards.
TAACGCACACTGGCCCGCTCCAACGCATGCATCCTGAGTAACAGAAATCTTCATCGATTCTCTTTTCTCTTTCGAGCCCAATCTACAGATTCCATGGAAATCAACGCCATGTCGCAAAATTGCAATTTATGGATAATCTGACCAATATTGGGCAAAATTACATGGAGATGCGGGTGTTTATAGGAATGTGCTATGGATAAAGCACGAAACCTTGAGGAGAGCTCGATTGGCGGCCCAGCGGCGGTGGGGGCCAATTGGTACAGATTCCGAGTGGGCGAGGTTGTTCACCACAAGCGTGTTGAGACAGTCTGCTTTATCTGGGTAGTCCGAGGCTCGGGAAAAATTGTCGCTAACAGTCAAGAGATAATTCTCGACTCAAGCCAAATTCTGCGGTTGCCCTGGGGCCATGAAATTTCTTATTGCCCAAGTGATGTGAGTCCTTTTCATGTGGGGACGGTCCACATAATTCCTTGGCACAGCCTTTCGGCACCCGTCGAAGCAAGGGTTGGCGTCCTGAAGGGTGACCCTTTGGTGGGAGTTAATTGGAGGGGTCCCGGTGACTCGAGCAAGGAGGTCATACTTACTTCGGCACGCTCCGACAAAGGTCGCAACTTTATTCAGCTTGGAACCTTCGCGGTGAATTCATTTCTGTATCAAGCTCCAACTGAGTCCAAAATGCGGGCACTTGGGGACTTGTTTATCCAAGAGGCGCTGGAGGCGGAGTCAGTTCCTTCAAAGTCAAAAGGAATTCCGGTTACTCTTCAACTAATGATGGACTTCATAAATTCTGAACTTAGCGAGCACTGGAGTGTCGCTGAAGTCTCCCGAGCTGGGAACTGCAGCCCTTCGACCGCAGCGAGACTCTTTTCCCGTCACACGGGCCAATCCTTGGCGGCGTGGGCAAATCAGCAGAGGCTGCTTGCAGCTGCAGACCTTCTCAGAACAACGAGCATGAGGGTGAATGAGGTTGCTTTGGAACTTGGCTTTCAAGATCCTCTTTACTTTTCGCGGGTATTCGCAGCCGCCTACGGGGTCCCTCCGTCAAAGTACTTTGGTGATGAACTAAGACCGTAGCCATTCCACGTGGTCATCTCGAATCATGGTAGAGCGAGGAAGATTGCGCGGGTGTTGAAAAGCCATCCGAGTTCGACTTCGAGCTTTGACTAATGGGGGCGGTTGTCAAGCCTCGAGGCTATAGATCCCGCCAAGAGTTACTTGGGTTAAACCCTAGAAGCCTCTTCGCCTTTTCAATACCCAGAAGGGTTTCGTGCTCCGAAACCTGTCGCCTCAAGGCAACTTCTGGAAACACCTCTTGGAGGAGCTGGGTATTCGTCATGCGCATAACTGAGTCAGGGCTGGCAATGATGAATGGTTCGAAGCCAGGAGTCTCGTAGTCGAGGGCCTTCTCAACTGCTAGAGCACCATCACGGGCATCTATGTATCCCCAAAGGTTCCACTTCCGTTTGATTGCATCGTCTTGGAAGTCTTCAAAGCTTGGGTATTCAATCGGATCAATTACATTCGAAAACCGCAGTCCAACCATCGAAAGCTCATGATCCCACCGGCAAAGCTCTTTGGCGAGACGCTCCTCAAGAACTTTTGAGAGCGAATAGAAGGATTCTGGCCGCGGCTCATACTCCTCGTCAACGGGGACATAGGGTGGTGGTGTGTCAAAAGGAAGCCCCAGAACTGTCTCACTGGAAGCGAATACGACCTTTTTGATTCCGGCATTCCTCGCAGCCATAAAGACATTGAGAGTGGAGTTTAAGTTGTTGTTTATAGTCGCCTTATCGGATTGAAGGCCAGGAGCTGGAATAGCGGCTAAATGGACAACGGCATCGAGTTTGCTATGGCGTTCATTGGCACCCGTCATCAAATCCATTACAGAACCGCTATCAAGAAGGTCAACGATGGTGCTCCACACTCTGGAGTCTGGATGCGGAACTCGGTCAATGCTCGTAACGTTCCAGCCCGACTCCATAAGGTGTCGAACTACAAACTTTCCCAGTTTTCCAGACCCGCCAGTTACAAGAACACTCCGCATGTATAACCCTTCAAATCACCGATGGTCCGACCATAACAAATCGACTTCTTGTTCCGGAGCCAATCCTATGGTTTATGACTAACCCCCCCGGCCTAGACCTTGGGTTAGTAGTTAGTACTTAGTGAGTTACGTCGTGGAAAAACGACCCGCTGGAGATTAACCGAACAACGCGCAGAGCTCGTTTCGCGCTCTAGTCTGTTGATAACTTGGTTGACAATTTGGCAGACATCCTCTAAAAAGTTAGCTTTTGGGTTTTTATCTAGCTGCTGTTCTTGGTTCTGTGCTTCCTGCTCAAAGGCCAGATAGCAATAAAAGTAAGAAACCCATCAAGTCGTGAAATTCTTGATGGGTTTCAGCACGCCTGGAGGGACTCGAACCCCCAACCTTCTGATCCGTAGTCAGATGCTCTATCCATTGAGCTACAGGCGCCTGGTGCAGAAGCCGAGTCTAACGGACTCAGCCGGTGAAGATAACCCCCTAAACCAGAGGACTAAGAGCTCGGATTAAAGGAAGGAATCTTGGCGGAGACGGAGGGATTTGAACCCTCGAGGGGCTTTTGGGCCCCTACCCACTTAGCAGGCGGGCGCACTCGACCAGGCTATGCGACGTCTCCAGTGCCCTGAAAGCCTATAAGAAAACGCTTTGCTTTAGAAACTAGCTTGAGCAGCTCTTGACCGAGGCGTTGGTGCCCTGAACCCAGTCGGGTAGCACATCCTCAGATTCACTGGCTGCCTCTGTCGATTGCTCGACGTCAACATCTGCCTCGGCAGCATCTTCAACCGGGACACTGTCTTCGGCCACCACCGCACCGGGCCCGATGTTTGGCTCCGCCAGAACTAAGGGCTCATCGTTTGCGAGTTTTTCAAACAGGAGAGTTGCTCGCTCGGTAGAGACCCCAACTCGACCAGCAAAGTCTCCCTCCAGGTCGTAGACAGGAAGTTTTAGGAATGTAATTTTGTCGAGATCAACGTCGTTAACCTCTCTTGCCATGCCATAAATAACGCCCAGGTCGGTAAGGCTTCTTGAAAGCGTCATGTTGTTGAGAGCTGCGGTGCCGAGGCGGAACATGGTGAAGGGGTTTGTCAGAGCACCCTCGTCTTTTAGCTTTCTCACCAGCGAAGTCAGGAAGACCTGTTGGTTTGATATTCGAGACAGGTCAGAGCCATCGCCAACTCCATGTCGGGTTCGCAAGAAGGCAAGTGCCTCCTCACCGATGAGGGTGTGCTCTCCGGCATCTAGATAAAGCTGTGTGTAGTCGTCGTTGATTGGCTCTGCCACACAGACATCAACACCACCAACCGCTTCGCTCATTGCAATAACACCCTTGAAATCAATCATGGCTAGATAGGGGATCTCTATGCCCGTGAGCGATTGCACGGCAAGGAGCGTGCAGGCAGGGCCCCCGTAGTTCATGGTTGCGTTAATCTGTGCAAACTCTTTAGCCGGGTATGGCGCACCACCCTCGGGGTTGGGACACTCGGGAACTGCAATCATCAGGTCTCTTGGAAAGCTCATCGCTACCGCGTTGGAGCGCTCCTCGTTGATGTGAAGGAGAATAATCACGTCCGCAAGCTCTGCACCAACCGGTCCATAGGCAGTTGAGCCCTGGCCCTCGCGGGTATCTGAACCTATAAGTAGAAGGTTGATTGGGCCGTTGATTTCCTCGGCGGTTGGAAGGTCAAACGTTTCGCCGTCTGTTGAAAACACCTCAATGCCAGCAGCTCTGAGTTGTGTCGAAACATAAACGACGCCACCTCCAAGGGTCACCATTGCAACTGTCACCGTTGCAGCAATGACAAGGAGTAAATAGCGAATCCAGCGCCTCCGCTTGGGGCGCTCTGGTTCAATAAATTGGAACTCTGATTGGCTCAATCGTCTGCCTATGAAAACTAGACTTTGGTTATGTTAGACACTACGGCAATAAACAACCTTTCCCAAAGAATTCCCAGCGATTTCATTGTTGGCGCTGCGACCGCCTCTTGGCAGGTCGAGGGCGATAGCGCAGGGCGAGGTCGCAGCATCTGGGACGACTTTGCTGCCGTTCCCGGAAACATTGCCGATGGCACAGTCGCAGACCCTGCCTGTGACCATGTAAATAGGTTGGAAGAGGACCTCGACCACCTAGCCTGGCTGGGGGTCGATGCCTATAGATTCTCGGTTTCCTGGCCCAGGGTGATGCCGCAGGCAAAAGGTGCAAGCGAGCAAGGCCTGGGTTTTTATGAGCGCCTAGTAGACGGACTGATTAAGAGGAACATAAAGCCGGTGCTAACCCTCTATCACTGGGATCTCCCAAGTGAGCTCGAGGCCATTGGCGGTTGGAACAACAGCGATATTCACAAACACTTCGCCGACTACACAGACCTGGTGGCTAAACGTCTTGGTGACCGAGTTTCGATGTGGGCAACACTGAATGAGCCCTGGGTTTCGGCCTTCTTGGGCTATGCCACAAAGATTCACGCCCCAGGGCACGGAGATCCTGCCAAAGGTCTTGAGGCTGCCTACCGGCTCATGACGGCACATGCCTCGGGCCTAGAAGTTCTCCGTTCACACGGACTGAGCAACCTCGGAACCGTCCTGAACCTCACAACCGTCATCGCCGACGATGCCGAGGTTGAGCCGGTAGCTGACTACGTCGACCTACTCCAAAATCGCTTCTGGCTAGACCTACTTGCTGGACGACCGATGGATGGCCAGCTGATCGAGCGGACCAAAGACATTACCGACTGGGCTTTTGTGGATCAGGAGCAGCTAAAGAAGATTGCCGCGCCAATAGATTGGCTTGGCATCAACTACTACACCCCGTTTCGACTGATTGCAGCTAGCGAACAATCCAAGAAGGCGGTTGGCCAGGACTTCTCGCTTTTCCCCGGAACACCGGCTGGGGCAGCAATGAACCCACTCGAGCCAAGGACCGAGATGGGTTGGGAGATTCACGCCCCCTCGATTACCAGCACGCTGAAACAAACTGCGGACCGCCTGCCAGGTGTCCCGCTATACATAACCGAAAACGGCGGCGCTTTCGATGACAAGCTTGTAGACGGCGAGGTTCATGACGAAGGCAGAGTGAGCTACTTCCTCGACCACATCTCGGCAGCTTTGGATGCCAAAGACCAAGGTGTTGACCTCAGGGGCTACTTCGCCTGGTCGCTACTTGACAACATCGAGTGGGCCGAGGGACTAGCCAAGCGCTTTGGAATCATCTACGTTGACCACGTGACTCAAGTGAGGACGCCAAAGGACAGCGCGAAGCTGATTAAGGCGATGGTTGAAGCTAGGGGCTAGCCCTTAACCGATCCGGCCAGCAAACCTCGTATGAAGTAGCGCTGGAGAGTAAAGAAGACAATCAGCGGCACAATCATTGAGATAAATGCTCCTGCCGTGAGAACTTCCCAACCCGAGCCCCTAGTACCGACCATCTCGGCCAGCCTCACGGTGAGCGGAGCAATCTCTCGAACACCACCTCCAAAGGTCAATCCGACCAGAAGGTCGTTCCAAACCCAGAGGAACTGGAAGATCGCGAACGAGGCAATCGCAGGGATAGACAGCGGGAAGATGATCTTTCTGAAAAGCATGAACCAGCCGGCACCGTCCACTCTTGCCGCCTCCACGAGCTCCCTCGGTATCTGACGCAAGAAGTTGTGCAGCAAGAAGATAGCCAATGGCAGACCAAAGATGGTGTGGGCTATCCAGATGGGTATGTAGCTGCCAGTTATCTCCATATCGGGCAGGACCTGAACGCCAGCAATCTGACCGCGTGCAAAAAGCTGAAGCAGCGGGATCAGTGTCAGCTGCAGAGGAATCACCTGCAGGGCGAAGATCGAGAAGAAGATGAAGTCCCGGCCCTTGAATTCAAACCAGGCCAGAGCATAGGCGGCAAACACCGCAATTGTCAGAGGGAAGACGGCCGCTGGAATCGTGATTGCGAAGCTATTGAAGATGTATTGGCTCAGCGGTGGCGTCACGTTGTTTCCCTGCAGGAAGACGCTCTGGTAGTTCTCGAGAGTCACATTTGGATTGCTGAAGAATGTCCACCAACCCGTGGTGACGATGTCAACCTTGGGCCTGAATGAGGTAACCAGTAGACCAAAGGTCGGAATCGTCCAGAGCAGTGCGATGACAATCGCGAAGAATGAGGCCCATGGTGAGCTGAAGGCGTCTTTTACCTTGCGGCGGCCCTTGGTTAGCTTCAAACCGCTTGGTTTGGGTGCCAATTGAGTCATTAGCGTTCCGTCCTTTCGCGGCGAAGTTGTCTGATGTTGTAAGCGACAATCGGGATCACTCCAAGGAATAGGAGTATGGCCAGGGCGCTACCGGTTCCATAGTTTCTTTGCTGGAAAGCCTGGTTAAACATTTCATTGGCCACGACGTTGGTCTCGAAGTTACCGCCCGTCATGGTGCGAACGATATCGAATACCTTGAGCGTTCCAATCAAAACGGTGGTGACAACGACGACAATCGTCGAACGAATCATGGGGACCGTTATTTGGCTGAATCTGCGCCACTGGCTAGCCCCATCCAGCATCGATGCCTCGACGATTTCGTCGGGAATGTTCTTCATTGCAGCCCCAAGCACGACCATCGCAAAACCAGTCTGAATCCAGACCATTACGGCAATGAGCAGGAATGTGTTCATTGGAGCTTCGATAAGCCAAATTGGCGGATCCGCAATACCGATGGCTTTCGCCAATGCGCTCATGAGACCAATGTCAGGCTTGTTTAGGTTTGGCTCGTATGTGTAGACAAACCGCCAAATAACCGAAGCACCCACGAACGAGATAGCCATGGGCATAAAAATCAGCGACTTGACCCAGGCACCGCGCTTCATTCTGTCGGTGAAGTAGGCGATTCCAAGGCCAATGGTTGTGGAAAAGATAGGGACCGCAAGTGTCCAAATAATTGTGTTTCTAAGTACTACCAAAATCTCGGGCTTCGTAAACGCCCAGATGTAGTTTTCAAAACCTATGAAGTTCTCGCCCCTGGCGTCCATGAAAGACAGAAACAGGGTTCTAATGGCCGGATAGATCAGGCCGATTGTGAGAAGAAAAAGAGCTGGTACCAGAAATACCAGGTACTTGACCCACTCTTGAGCTTTGACGCTCGAGCGCTCTCCGATTACGAAGAGTAAGAAAATTACTGCCGCAAAAGTAAGTAGGCCAAAAATGGTGATTGTGAGATTAGGAGCAATTACGTCCCAGCCAGTCTCTCTGGCAGTCAAAATGCCAAACGTCAAGATCCCCATCCCATTCTTTACTTAGGAAGAACTCGAGGGGCCCGTTGCCGAGCCCCTCGAGTTGCTCTGTCTACTAGAACAGACTAGTCGGCTGGCCAGGACGCCTGAATAGCGTCTAGCACTGCCTGGCTGTCCTTGCCCTCTGCGAACCAAGCGGTCATCTCGGTCCAGAAGGTACCTGCACCAACAGCTCCTGGCATCAGGTCAGATGCGTCGAAGCGGAAGGTTGAGGCGTTCTGAAGGATGTCAACTGCGACCTTGTTTACTGGGTCAGCAACGCTCTCCTGCTTTAGGCCTAGGTGAGCGGAGAACCATGATCCACCGTCTGCAGCCTTCTTGTTGTTCCACTCAGCGGTGGTCAGGTAGTGCTGTACTGCCTGAACCTCTGGGCGGTCAGAGAAGGCACCAACGAACTCGCCACCACCGAGGGCAGGGCGGTTGTCAGCGGAAACACCTGGGAAGTAGAAGGTGGTAATTCCACCCTCGACGTCGGTGTCCTCTGGGGTAACAATCTGAGCGCCGAAGTCAGCGGCCAAGATTCCACCGATGAACGATGCCTGACGGTGCATTGCACAGCTGCCGTCAACTAGGCCACCACCAGCGGTAGCGAAGGAAGTCGCGGCAATCGCCTGAACGTTTCCAACGTAATCTGGGTTACGCAGAATCTTGTCTGCCTCGTTGATTACCTCAAGAACCTCAGGTGAGTTGAAGGCTAGGTCGTTTGATACCCAACGGTCGTAGGTCTCAGCGTCCTGGAAGCGGAGCATGAGGTCTTCCATCCAGTCGGTAGCTGCCCAACCGGTTGCAACACCAGACTCAACACCTACACACCATGGCTGGCTAGCGCCAGATGCTGCGATGGTGTCGGAAAGAGCTAGCAGCTCGTCCCAGGTGGTTGGAATGGTCCAGCCGTTGTCAGCAAAAGTCTTTGGTGAGTACCAGACGAAGGACTTCACGTTTGCACCAAGTGGCGCAGCGTAGAAGACACCATCAACGGTTCCGTAGACCTTCCAGTCAGCGGTGTAGTTAGCGTCTACTGAGTCAGCAACCTGCTGAGGAGCTGCGACCATGTAGCCGGTCCTCGCCATGTCAGCAAGCAGACCTGGCTGAGGGAAGATGGCTAGCTCAGGAGCGGTGCCACCCTCGGCACGAACCTGAATCTGAGTCTCGAAGTCCTGAGATCCGTTCCAGTTGATGGTGATGCCGGTGCACTCCTCGAACTCACCGAATGAGTCGATAAAGAGTGAGGCCTCTGGGTCAATGATTGTGGTGTAGATCTCCACCTCAGTGCCCTCGTTGCCCATGTAGTCCGCGTAGAAGTCGCAGCCTTCCATGGTCTCTTCAGTGCTGCCAGAGTCTCCTCCGGTTGAGCCACTTGTGGTCTCCTCCTCGGTTGCTGCACAACCAGCAATCACGAGAGTTGACGCGATCGCGGTTGCACCTACTGCAACCAAGCGACGACGTAGTGTTGACATTTGTGTCCTTTCGATGATTTAGGCAATAAAGCCCGCACCTCACGAAGTAAGGCGTGAACTAAGAATAAATAACATCCGAACTGTAAAGAAACTGTAAGCGGTTACATTCGAATAACAATTGGGTATAGATGACCGCTGAAAAGAACTTACAGTTTTTACAATCAGGCAAAAATGATGGCGGAGGCCGTGGGATTCGAACCCACGAGACATTTCTGCCCACTGGTTTTCAAGACCAGCTCCTTCGGCCGCTCGGACAGACCTCCGCATAGGAGTTTAGTGCCTAGCTCAAAAACTCAAGTCCCTCGAGTGAGGCAAGGACCTGGGCAACACCGTCATCGGCAACCGCACCGGTGGTTGCGGTGGCTGCAAGCTTCACCTCATCAGGTGCCTGCCCCATGGCAAACGCATAACCGCCCAAAGACTTTGCCCACTGAAACATCTCGATGTCGTTTCTGCCATCTCCCATAACCAGCACTCGACTTGAGGCGTGGCCATACTCCTCACGGAGCTTGGCAAGGCCGTGGCCCTTGTCAATGCCCCTGGGGGCAATGTCAAGCCAAGCGGTGTAGCCAATTGCGTATGAAACAGACTGCAGACCGACGTTGTCCATCAGCTGTATGAACTGATTAACATCATGATCGGGCGAAAGCACCACCACCCGGCTCACGGGGTGGTGCAAGAGCTCATCCAACGGCGTCTCAAAGTTTTGCTCCCCAAGCGCATAGGTGGGAAATGGCTTGTGGAAGCGATAGCTGCCATCGACATCCTCGACTGCAAAGTGGGCATTCGGCAGCTTGTCAATTAGCTGCGTCAGCACCTCAGCCGGATCAAAAGTCTCAACGCTGTGAGGCTCAAAGCCCTTCGGGTGCTGCTCATCGAGACGAATCGTCACCGCCCCGTTGGAACAGACCGCATGGCCGGATTCAATGCCAAGCTCTCGAATTACAGGGAAGGCGTTTGCCGCAGCTCGCCCGGTTGAGACAAACACATGGTGGCCTAGCGAGCGAACCCGGTTCACCTGCTCTTTCACCCGAGGGGATAGGAAGCCGTCGTCATGAACCAGGGTGCCATCGATGTCGAGGGCAATTAGCCAGCCGTCTTCTTTCATTCCTAGGCTTTGGGGCTAATTTTCTCAAGCCCGCCCAGATATGGCCTCAAGGCTTCAGGAACCGAGACTGAGCCGTCAGACTGCTGGTGGTTTTCCAAGATGGCCACCAACCAACGGGTTGTGGCGAGTGTTCCGTTCAACGTTGCAAGCATCTGGGTCTTGCCGTTTTCATCGCGGTAACGAGTGTTGAGTCGCCTGGCCTGGAAGGTGGTGCAATTAGAGGTTGAGGTTAGCTCCCGATACTTCTCTTGAGAGGGCACCCATGCCTCGACGTCATACTTCTTGGCAGCCGACGAGCCAAGATCACCGGCAGCAACATCAATCACACGGTATGGAAGCTCACACTTTTTGAGCATCTCCTCCTGCCAGCCAAGCATGCGCTCGTGCTCTGCCTCGGCGTCCTCAGGCTTGCAGTAGGAGAACATTTCCAGCTTGTTGAATTGGTGGACCCTCAGGATGCCCTTGATGTCCTTGCCGTGGCTTCCCGCCTCCCTGCGATAGCAGGTCGACCAGCCGGCATAACGAAGCGGCTCTGAAAAGTCATCGATAATCTCGCCTGAGTGATAGCCGGCAAGGGCAACCTCGCTGGTGCCGGTGAGGTAGAGATCATCAGCCTCAAGGTAGTAGATCTCAGAGGAGTGCTCTCCCAAAAACCCGGTGCCCTGCATCACCTCAGGCCTTACAAGCGTTGGGGTAATCAGCGGAGTAAAGCCCGCTGCATGTGCCTGGTCCAAGGCCAGCTGCATCATTGCAAGCTCTAGCCTGGCGCCCCAACCCTTCAAGAAATAGAACCTAGAACCGGAGATTTTTACCCCGCGCTCAATATCAATAACATCGAGGCTCTCGCCAAGCTCCGCGTGGTCAAGGGGCTTGAAGTCAAACTTTGGTTTTGTACCCTCCTCGCGAAGTACCACGAAGTCCTCTTCGCCACCGGCAGGAACACCCGCCAGGACTACATTGTCAATTTTGTAGAGGACGGCATTGAGTGCCTCTCCAGCCTGATTCGCCTTGGCCTCGGCATCTTTTACCTGCTGAGCCATGGATTGCGCCTGGGCAACCAGAGAAGCTTTTTCCTCTTTTGGCGCTGCGGCTACTAGCTTGCCGTGGGCATTTTGCTCCGACCTGAGCTTCTCAAAAAGCTGCAACGCGGCCTTATTTGTCTTGTCCAGCTCTAAGGCCTGGTCCACAAGTGATTCATCAGCTTCACGAGCGCGCTGTGAAAGGCGAATTGCATCTGGGTTTTCGCGAAGCAAGGACAGGTCAATCACCCCCTAAGCCTATCCGCTACCGCCAGTTAGGCTTGTGTGGTGAGTGAGCTTGCAGTCATCTATAACCCGGAAAAGATTGCTCTTAGCCGGCTTGAAAAGGCGTTTGCGAAGCACCCCGGTGCGACTCCCACTTTTCTTGCGACAGACTCAAGCTCCAACGGCGCAGGCCAAGCCCGCCAGGCTCTAGCCCTAGGGCTGAGCATTATCTTTGTTGCCGGTGGCGATGGCACCCTGCGCAACGTGGTGCAGGGAACAGCCGGCGAAGAAGTCGCAATTGGAATCCTGCCGCTTGGAACCGGAAATATCCTCGCTAGAAACCTAAAGATACCAATTGGCAACCTCGACGCCGCAATCAAGAAGGCGCTCAAGGGTCACGCCTACGAAATCGACCTCGGTGTTGCAAAGGCCGTCTTCGCGGATGGCTCGCTGAGAGAGTTCGTCTTCACCGGTATTGCCGGCGTTGGCATGGACGCAAAACTAATGGAAAACACCCAGCCCAAGCTCAAGCGCAGGGTTGGTTGGATTGCGTATATCGAAGGCGGCATCCGGTCACTGCCGCTGAAGTTTGAGCGCTTCGATGTCCAGATCGACAACCAGGTAAGAACCCTAAAGAGCTACTCGCTGCTGGTTGGCAACGTGGGCTGGCTTCCAGGGCTGATATCGATGATGCCCGATGCCCAGATGGACGATGGCAAACTCGACATTGCGGCAATTGGGCCGAGGAAGATCTTGAACTGGGTTGACTTCTTCTCGAGAATCACCTGGCAAAACCTAGTGGTTCGCCCGCTCGCGCTGGGCAGACGCTGGATGGACGAAAAAGCAAACGTAAAAACTCTCGAGAACCTCTCAAGCCCAAGAATTCGAATCAAGCCTCACAACCCCGCAGCCATGCAGCTCGACGGAGATCCGGTTGGAGAGGTGATTGAGGTCGACTTCTCACTCAAAAACAAAGCACTGAAGGTGCTGATCTAGCTCCGTAGATCGTTTAGCCACTTCTTGGCCGACTGATAGGCGCCATCGGCGTTATTGCCCTGGTGGTTTGATTCGGCCTTGTCGGCCCTGGCGTAAGAGCCGAGGAAGATCAGCTTTGGCGAGAATCTGTGAAGACCCATGAGCGTTTCGGCAATGGCCTCATCATCGAGGTGTCCCTCGGCGTCGATGTTAAAGCGGTAACGACCAAAGCGATCACCTATCGGCCTGGATTCAAGTCGGCTTAGGTTCACCCCTCGAGCGGCGAACTGTTCAAGCATCTCCAAAAGCCCTCCGGGCCTGTCATCTGGAAGCTCAACGATCACGCTGGTCTTGTCGTGGCCGGTTTTGGGCTGTGGCTTACCACTTCGCCCAATCTCGATAAACCTTGTCTGCGCCTCTTTGTTTTCACCAATGTCGCTGGCCAGTATCTCTAGGCCATAGATCTCGGCAGCACCGGTTGCAGCAATCACTGCATCGCAGTCTGCTCCATCCGCCATCGCCTTCGCAGCCGCTGCCGTTGAGGCTGCGGGGATGTGGGTGTGGCCAGACAGCTTTGCCTCAAGCCACTTTCTGCTTTGGGCATAGGCAACCGGATGAGTAAGAACTGAAGAAATTGTCTCTAGCTTCGTACCCGGCTTTGCCATGAGGTCAAAGCGAACCGGAACCAAATACTCGCCATAAATCTGCACGCCGCCGATGACCGCTAGTGCGTCGGAGGTTGCCGAGACGCCGCCCTCGATCGAGTTCTCAATCGGCACGACCGCGCGGTCTGCTCTGCCCTCCAAAACGGCATCAATTGCCGCGGTCACAGAGGCAACGGGCAACAGCTCCGCAGCGCTTGCAACCTGACCTGCAGCCATCTCGGTGAATGTGCCGGCAGGGCCGAGGTAAGCGATCTTGAGCTGAGCCATGGAACAAGATTAGGGCAGGCACTAATTCAAAGATGGCAATACGATGCTTTCATGCATAAAAGAGGCAATGTCTCAAGGCTCCGCGGGGTTCTCAGGCTTGGTGCCCTGGTATTCGCGCTAAGCGCCGCAGCGCTGTTCGCTGTTCCCAGAATCTTCACCGATCTTCTCGGGCTTACTGGAAGCGGCGACCTGGATTGGTCAATGCAGATGATAGGCATCACGCTGGTAGCACTCACCGGAAACATGTTCGTTGTGTCAATTGCAGGCAGTGACAATGGAGTGCTCTGGGCAGCCCGCGTGATGCAGGTCAGCGCCTTTGGACTGGGAGTACTAACCCTGCTTGTTCCGACAGGTGTCAACTGGTTTGTGATTCTCTACGCGCTTGTCGGCTTTGGCTTCTCTGCCGCCTACACAGTTTTTCTGCTGCAGCGTAATCCGGAGGCCTAGTGGTTCACCAAAGAGCAGGTCAGGTTGCGAGCGCCGAGGACCTAGTGGACCTAGCCAAGCTGGAGCAGAGCTATTTTGAGCTGATCCCCGATCTCGCAGCAGCCGAGCAGAGAGTTGCCTTTGGAACCAGTGGCCACCGCGGCAGCGCCCTAAGCGCCTCATTCAATGAATGGCACATCCTCGCTATCACTCAGGCCATCGTCGACTACCGAATAACCCAAGATATTCAGGGACCTATCTATGTTGGTAAGGACTCCCATGCGTTGAGCGCTCCCGCCGAGCAGTCGGTGCTCGAGGTATTAGCGGGCAACAAGGTCCCCGCATTCATCGCAACGGGCGACTTCACTCCAACACCTGCCGTCTCCGTCGCAATCCTCGATCACAACATGCAGCTGCCAAGGAGCAGTAACGCCCTTGCTGACGGCATCATCATTACCCCCAGCCACAACCCACCGCAAGACGGTGGAATCAAATACAACCCGCCCCACGGCGGACCCAGCGACTCCGACGCAACCTCCTGGATCGCAAACAGAGCCAACGAGCTAATCGCCTCAGGTCTCAAGGGGGTCAAGAGAGCAAAACCAGACGCCACAGGTTTTGACTATCGAGCTAACTACATAGGTCAGCTGGACCAGGTATTGAACCTTGACCCAATTCGCGAGGCATCAGTTCGCATCGGTGCCGACCCGATGGGCGGAGCATCGGCCGAGTACTGGGGAGAAATCGCGGATCACTTTGGCCTTGACCTAGTAGTCGTGAACGACAAGGTCGACCCCCAGTTTGGTTTTATGAGCCTGGACTGGGACGGCAAGATTCGAATGGACTGCTCCTCCGAGTATGCAATGGCATCCCTGATCGCATCGAGGCATGACTACGACATCTCCACTGGCAATGACGCGGATGCGGACAGGCACGGCATTGTCACCGCTGACTCTGGCCTTATGAACCCCAACCATTTCCTCAGCGTCTCAATCGAATACCTCTTCCACCGCAGAGATGGCTGGGACGAGCACTCTGGCATCGGCAAAACGATGGTGTCCTCCTCCATGATCAATCTCGTGGCAGAGGACCTTGGACGAAAGTTGATCGAGGTTCCGGTTGGCTTCAAGTGGTTTGTTCCAGGACTTGTCTCAGGCGAAGTGGCCTTCGGTGGCGAGGAGAGTGCTGGAGCATCCTTCCTAAGAAAGGACGGTCAGCCCTGGTCAACGGATAAAGACGGCTTGATCATGTGTCTGCTTGCAGCCGAGATGGAGGCCGTAACTGGACTGAGCCCGTCAGAGCGCTATGCGGAACTCACCAAGCGCCACGGCGAACCTCACTACAAACGTGTGGACGCTCCAGCCGATCTTGAGAAAAAGGCAAAGCTTTCGAAACTTTCGGAGAAAGACGTCTCAGCGTCAGAGCTTGCAGGTGATGCCATCACAAACATCGAGACAAAGGCAAGTTCGGGTGGTGCACTTGGTGGAGTAAAGGTATCGACCGAGAAGTCCTGGTTTGCGGCAAGGCCCTCGGGAACCGAGAACGTCTACAAAATATACGCGGAGTCCTTCACCGGCTCCGAGCACCTCGAGCAGGTTCTTGAGCAGGCTCAGTCGATTGTCGACTCAGCAATCTCTGAATAATTTTCTGCTGCAGGGAAGCCCCAGAAGTCCTCAAGGGTATGTATTCCATTATTGGCATACATTTTTGCAATCTCTTTTCCTACGTAGCGCAGGTGCCATGGTTCATAGGTATAGCCGGTGATGGATGTCGTATCGCGTTCGTACCTAACGATGTAGCCAAACTTCCATGAGTTCTCGGCTATCCACTTTCCGGCAACAGTGTCTCCGAAGCACTGCATAATTGCGCAGCCTTGGGCTGGAACCGAAACATCGACCGCAAGCCCGGTCTGGTGCTCTGAATGCCCTGCCTTTGCACTCCTAACCAGAGCCTCAGCCTCCCCGTATTGGTCAACTTTGTCGACAAACAACTCACGCTGGTATTCATAGGAGCGGTAGGCCGAGTTCACAAACATTTGGCCTGCGCCCTGGAACAGCATCTCGCTGGCCATCGCCTCGAGTGCGGTGGCGGCAACATCGCGCAGCTCAAGACCCCTTGAGTTATCAAGCGATTCTGAGGAGCGGATCTCTCGAACCTGTGGTTCGAAGTCCAGCGGTGAGAGCGGACGAAGTTTGTTCACCACAACCCACTCGCTTCCGGCAAAACCGGTTGCGAGTCTTGGGTAGAGGTAGTCAGTTAGTTCAAGGGTTGGCACAACCCAGCCGGCAAGCTCTCGCTGCTCGGCTCGCTCCTCTAGAAGTTCAAAGTTGGGCTGCCCAAAAGCTCCCTGGACCAAAAGGGATATTCCTACTGTTGCGGCAACGACAGGCGGCAGAAAGACAAAGCTGGCCCTGCGACGCACGGGAGTAGGATTGGGCACACCTAAACCCTATTTCTTGGAGTTCTTTTGACTGCCAAATCCCGACGGGAAGCCGCGAAACTGGCAGCACAGTCCGGACAGATGAATCACCGCCAGATCGTGCTGGTGCTGATTGGCCTAATGTCCGGAATGTTCCTCGCAGCACTTGACCAATCGGTTGTCTCCGCGGCGATGAGAACGATTGCCGATGACCTTGGCGGTTTGTCCCTGCAGGCGTGGGCGACCACCGCCTACCTAATCACCTCAACTGTCTCCACCCCCATCTACGGAAAGCTCGGTGACATCTTTGGACGCAGGCCAGTCTTTATGGTCGCCATCGCAATTTTCATCTTGGGTTCATTCACAACCGGCTTTGCCAACACGATGGTGGAGCTTGCGGGTTACCGAGCCCTCCAGGGCATTGGGGCTGGCGGACTTTTCTCTTTGGCACTGACAATCGTTGCCGACATCGTGCCACCAAGGGAGCGCGCTCGCTATCAGGGCATGTTCCTAGCGGTCTTCGGCTCTTCCTCGCTTTTGGGGCCTGTAATTGGTGGGACCCTCGCCGGTATCGATGAATTTCTGTTCGTAGAGGGCTGGCGCTGGATCTTCTTGATGAACCTGCCTATTGGTGCGGCATCTATGTTCATGGTGATCACCTTCCTTCACGTGCCACACACTCCAAGGAAACAAAGGATTGACTGGTGGGGCGCGGCAGCAATCATCCTCGCCACAGTCCCATTGCTGCTCGTTGCCGAACAGGGCAGGGAGTGGGGCTGGGACTCACCACTAGCGATTGCGATGTATGTGGCAGGAGTGACCGGCATCATCTCCTTCATCCTCATTGAGAGGAAAATGGGAGAGTCTGCTCTTATCCCGCTGCACATCTTCAAAAACAAGACCTTTGCACGGACTCAGGTCCTAGGTTTCATCATCGGCATGGGAATGTTTGGCGGAATGATCATCATCCCCCTGATCATTCAGGTGGTCTACGGGGTGAGCCCAACAATGACCGGACTGATGATGTTGCCAATGGTTCTTGGCATGATGACCGCCACAATCACCGCAGGAAGAGTCACGGCCAAGACGGGTAAGTATCGCTTCTTCTTCAACACCGGAACCGCCACGCTGTTCTTTGGATACCTCTATATGGTGCTCATGCTCAAGGCCGACACCCCACTGTGGGTGGTAGCCATCGGAATGATCATGGTCGGTCTTGGCCTTGGTCAGCTGATGCAGACCACAATGGTTGCTTCTCAGAACGCGGTAGAGGCAAGAAATATTGGTGTCGCAACGTCGACCGCCACCTTCTTCAGGCAGATGGGTGGAACGCTAGGTGTTGCCATCTTCATGTCCATGCTCTTCTCTCAAGTCACCGAGAAAATAGTCGATGCCTTCCGGCGTCCGGAGGTGGCAACTGGAATCGCGGAAGCGCTGGGTGATGCCTCTGTTTCTGCTAACCCCGTGAACTCGGAGATACTTGGGATCCTTCAGAGTGGCGGCTCTGCCGCAGCCGACGTCACCAACGACTCCAGCTTCCTGATTGGGGCTGACGAGCGCCTGACCCTCCCGTTCCGTATTGGCTTTGTCGAGTCATCACTCAATGTCTTCCTGACCGCGGGCATCATCATCGGAATTGGATTTGTCATTAGTTGGTTTATCAAGGAGATTCCACTTAGGAACAAAAGTGCATCTGAGGAAGCGGCCGACGAGGCCGCTCTAAAGAGGCAAGCGGAATCCCTATAATCAAATAAACCACGGGAGTCCGGTAGTACCGGTCTGAGAGGAAGACTGTAAGTCTTCGACCGTCAAACCTGATCTGGGTAATGCCAGCGCAGGGAGACCTCAATCCCGTGCCTACAAACGAAAGGCACGACATGAAAAAGAAAATCGCACTTCTAGCGACAGCAGTAATGGCACTTAGCGGCTGCGCCCAAACCCCAGACACGGTAAGGCTCGCAGCCCACGACTCATTCGCAATCTCCGATGAGCTCATCCAAAGCTTTGAAGAGCAAAGTGGCTTTGAGCTCGAGATAGTCCGACTGGGCGACACCGGATCGCTCACCAATCAACTATCCCTAACGAAGAATGCCCCAATCGCCGACGTCGTCTTCGGAATTGACAACACCTTCCAATCGCTTGCCATAGAGAACGGCATCGCTCAGGGGGAATGGGTGGCAATTGACTACTCGGACGTCTGCTTCAACTACGACATCGCTTTCTTCGAAGAGGCAGGGATTGCCCCGCCTGCGACTTGGCGCGAACTGACAAAGCAGGAGTATGAGTCCCTAACGGTGGTCACGAACCCACGACTCTCCTCGCCAGGCCTCGCCTTTTTAGCCACCACCTTCGCAGGCTTCGAGACCAACGCTGAGGTTTTCGAATACTGGCGCGGCCTAAGAGACAACAAGGTAAAAGTTGCAGGCAGTTGGGAAGATGCCTACTTCGTGGACTTCACCCGCTACGGCGGTGAGAAGCCAATCGTGCTGAGCTATGCGAGCTCGCCGGCGGCAGAGGTGGTCGATGGTGAGGCCCAGACCGCCGCACTGCGAAGCGAATGCTTCCGACAGACGGAGTATGCGGCTGTCCTGACAAACTCACCAAACCCTGAGGGAGCCAAGCAGTTTGTCGACTTCCTGACATCGGTGCCGTTCCAGGCATCGGTTGCCGAGGCAATGTACGTCTACCCAGCTGTGACAGGTATTGAGGTGCCCCAAGCCTGGGCAGAGCATGCCCAGCCAGCCACTAGCGTCCTTGGTGAAGACTTGGACTTTGCTGCTAATCGGGAGCGTTGGCTGAAGGATTGGTCAGACGTATTTGACAACTAGCCTTGAGCTGCTTGCCACAACCGCATTCATTGCGGTTGTGAGCTCTGCCATCTCTTTGATTCTTGGCTATCCCGTCGGCAATTTCTTAGCGACGCTGGGAGCTAAATCAAGAGGGTTCCTGGGAGCCCTCTTGGTGCTCCCCTTTCTATTGCCTCCATTTCTTATTGGCATAACCCTTCTCCCACTTCGAGGTGACGACTTAGATTCCAATTTGGGAATACTTCTTATCATTTCCGCGCACGTGGTCATGAATGTTGGCTTCGTTGCGCGCATCGTGGCCTCATCTCAGTTGCCGCTGGAGCAGGTTGAGGCCGCCCGGTTAGATGGTGCGAGCAACTTTCTAATTCGGCTTCGTGTCTCTCTACCTCAGCAAAGAGCGGCTCTAGCTGCTGCTGGTTTATTGATCGCCCTCTATAGCGCAACGAGTTATGGCCTTGTCATCTCGCTTGGCCAGGGCGTCGTCGCCACCCTCGAGACCGAGATAGCAATCTCTTCGCTTAGGGACCTAGACCTAAGCCGCTCCTTCGTTCTAGCTTTGCTGCAGACCCTGCTCACGCTGACTTTGTTTGTCTTCGCCCAACGAGCGGGTGCTAAGCCAACCCCTGTATTTGGTGAGGTGCCCTCCAGCCTCCCCAGCAGATTGGGAGCTGTGCTGGCTTTGCTGTTTGTCTTGGCGATTGGCTTGATTATCTGGAACATCGCCGGTCGGGCGCTGAGCCTAAACGGCGGACTGTTTGAGAACCTTGCAAGCCTTGGAACCAAGGGTGCAAGAGAGATACTCAACCTGACAGTTTTGGAGGCGGGTGCGAACTCACTGAGAAACATGGTTGTCGCAAGTCTCATTGTCTTGCCTCTTGCTTGGATTGCTGCCGGGAGACCAAGGTCATCACTGCTCTACGTTCTACCGATTGGGATATCTCCGGTGGTGCTGGGACTGGGGTTTCTTATCCTCAGTGGGTACCTTCCCAGGGAACTAAGTGGCTGGTGGCTTGTTCCACTGGTGCAGTCGATCTTCTTGTTCCCGCTCGCCTACCAAATCATTAGGCCAGCCCGGCTAGGTATGAGCCGCGAAATCCTAGAGGCTGCCCAAATGGATGGTGCAACGAAGTTGAGGGTGTTTGGCAGCATCGAGGGCCCTATTTTGGCAAGACCCCTTGCAGCTGCAACTGCATTTGTTTCGCTGGCATCGCTTGGTGAATTCGGTGCGGCAAGTTTCTTGGCAACCGGGTCCGGCGCCACCCTGCCGCTGGTTATTTTTAGGTTGGCCTCAAGACCTGGAGAAGAGAACCTAGGAATGGCGATGACTGCGGCGATGCTCTTTGTTCTATTAGCGCTGGTGGTTGTGCTGCTTATTTCTCGAGAGTCTCAAACTCCAGACCGTGAGCACTAAGTCTTTTTGTGATCGTGTTTATGGCGTCCTTTGAGCTATCGATGAGGGTAAACCTTCGCCCCAGC